>NZ_JBFRFJ010000006.1:0-273710 GCF_052114765.1 Terriglobus sp. 2YAB30_2 | reverse complement strand
ACTGGGAAAACTCAGAACAAAGAGACACCCAACTCGCCCCTTGGACAGACTTCTACAACCAACAAAGACCTCATGCTAGCCTCAACCTACGCCCGCCCATCAGCAGGCTCCAGATGTCAACAACCTCTTGACCTCCTACAGGTGCCCCATTCACGCGAAGCGTGAGTGGGAGATTCGAGCTACGCTCGAACCGCTTTTCCCATTCAACTATTCAACCATTCAACCAACAACTACACCTCAGGTGTCTCCTCCAACGCCACCTGCGCATTCTTCCCCTCAAACGCTGCATACACCACGGGTAAGAGAATCAAGGTCAACGCCGTCGAACTCACCAGACCTCCAATCACGACAATCGCAAGCGGCCGTTGAATCTCAGATCCCGGTCCCGTAGCAAACAGGAAAGGAACCAGGCCCAGCGCCGCGACTGTCGCTGTCATCATCACCGGACGGAAGCGCAGACGCGTCCCCTGTCGTATGGCATCCTCCTGTGACAGACCTTCCTGGCGTAGCTTGCGGATGTAGCTCACCAGCACTACGCCATTCAATACCGCGATACCCCACAGTGCGATAAAGCCGACTGATGCCGGCACTGAGAGATACTCGCCGGAGATAAATAGTCCCAGAATGCCTCCGATCGAGGCCAGCGGAAGCACCGTAATGATCAGCGCGGCAAAGCGAACTGATTTGAACAGAATGAACAGCAGGAAGAAGATCGCCGCAATCGTGATCGGCACGATGATCATCAGGTGATGCAGCGCCCGCTCCATATTGTGGAACTGCCCGCCCCACTCGATGTAGTAGCCTGCGGGCAACTGCACCTGTTGATTCACCTTCTGCTGCAGTTCGGCGACATATCCGCCGAGATCACGGTCCTGCACATTCACGCCAACCACGATACGGCGCTTGCCCATATTGCGGTTGATGAGCGCGGGGCCCTCAACGACGTTTACGCTGGCCAGGTCTTTGAGGGGGACACGCGGTCCATCCGGCGAGCTAACCTGTAACTGCCGAATGTCGTCCACCGAATCGCGCAGACTCGCAGGCAGGCGCACAACACTGGCAAAACGGCGCTCACCCTCGTAGACTTCCGTCGCTGACTTACCTGCAATCGCTGTCTCGATCACGTCATTCACATCGGCAGCATTCAGACCATACCGCGCAATCGCTCCACGATCGATGCTGATGGTCAGGTACTGCTGGCCGCCAACGCGATCTACGCGGGTATCCTGCGTCCCCTGGATGCCCGTGGCTACTTTTGCAATCTGGTTTGCCTTTTCCACCAGCAGGTCAAGATCATCGCCGTAAAGCATCACCGCAACATCCGCGCGCACACCCGAGACCATCTCATCCACGCGATCACTGATCGGCTGTGACATCACCAGGTTGATGCCTGGAAGCTTTGCCAGGTTCTCGCGAATCTCCTCTGCTATCTTGTCCTGTGTCATGCCACGCGGACGCTCATCAAACGGCGTCAGCGATGCGAGCACATCGGCCTCGTTCGGCCCTGCCGGGTCGGCAGGTGACTCACCGCGTCCTACACGCGAGACCACGTTCTCCACGCCCTTCACGCTCATGATGAGCTGCTGCATCTTTCCTTCCATGCGCAGCGACTCCTCCAGCGAGATATTCGGCACGCGGTCAGCATTGGGAGACAGTGTGCCTTCCTGCATCTCCGGGATGAATGAGGTCCCCAGGAGAGGAACGAGCGACAGCGATCCGAAGAAGGCGAGCACAACGCCGGCGACCAGTACTTTGCGGTGCCCCAGTGTCCAGTTCAGAATGCTCGTATATGGCTTGCGCAGCCATCGCACCAGCCAGGTGTCTTCCTCTGAGCCACCCTTCAGCAGATACGACGATAAAATCGGCGACAGCGTCAAACTCAATACCAGCGAGATACCCAACGCGATGGCAATGGTATATGCCAGTGGAGCAAACATCTTGCCTTCCATTCCCTCCAGCGTCATCAGGGGGAGAAAGACCAGGATGATGATGGTTACCCCGAAGAGCGTAGGAGTTGCGACCTCCTGTGTGGCATCTAGAACGATGCGCAGCTTCGAAGGTTTTTCCTCGCTGTGCACATGGTCGTGGTTGTGGCTCAGACGGGCGAAGACGTTCTCCACCACGACGACCGATCCATCCACCATCAGGCCGATGGCAATCGCCAGACCGCCCAGCGACATCAGGTTCGCCGAGAGATGGATATTGTTCATCACCAGGAAGGTCAGCAGCGGTGTCAGGATCAGGTTCGCGCTGACGATCAGGCTCGACCGTAGATCGCCCAGAAACAAGAAGAGGATCACGACAACGAAGACAATGCCTTCGCCCAGCACCTCGGTTACCGTATGGATTGCTGCATCCACCAGCTCCGACCGGTCATAGTAGGGCACCAGTTGCAGGCCGCCGGGAATCATGTGCTTGCCGTTGATCTCCGCCACACGCTCCTTCACGCGGCTTACGATCTCCTTGGCGTTGCCTCCGCTGGTCATCAGCACGACGCCGCCTACGGCTTCGGTGTATCCGTTCTTCATCATCGCGCCGTAGCGGACCTCGGTTCCGATGCGAACCGTCGCTACATCGCGCACGTAGACCGGTGTGTTTTTGTTCTCCTTCAGAACGATGTTCTCGATATCGGCTACATCGCGTACCAAACCCACACTGCGGATCAGGTACTGCTCTGCATGCTGCGGCAGCACGCCTCCACCGGCGTTGGCGTTATTGCGAGCCAGCGCCGCCCGTACATCGTTGATCGTCAGGTTGTAGTAATGCAGCTTCTGCGGATCGACCAGCGTCTCGTACTGCTTGACGTAGCCACCGGTAGAGTTGATCTCGGCAACACCTGAAACACCGCGCAGCAGGGGACGAACTACCCAGTCTTGCAGCGTGCGCCGCTCGATCAATTCATCCCGCGTCAGCACGTGATGCTGCTCAGCCTCGCCCGGAAGCTCCAGCGTGTACTGGTACACCTCGCCCAGCGCATTGGTGATCGGCCCCAGCACCGGCGTGACACCTTCCGGCATGTGGTCGCGCAGCTCCGCCAGTCTCTCAGAGACCATCTGCCGTTCGCGGTAGAGGTCGCTCTCGTCCGTGAAGACCAGCGTGATGAGAGACAGTCCCGGCTTATTCAGTGACCGCATATCCGTCATGCCCGGCAGGCCGGTCATGGCGATCTCAATCGGAATGGTGACGAAACGCTCCACCTCTTCCGGGCTCTTGCCCGCGGCTTCGGTTGCAATCTGCACCTGTACGTTCGCTACATCCGGAAAGGCGTCGACTGAGAGCTTCTGCGCCGCGTTCAGGCCGAAGCCCATAAGCACGCACGCAACCACCACGAGGATCAGGCGCTGCCGCAGAGCAGCCGCGATGATGGACTGCAGCATGCTTACTTCTCTCCTTTGATCGCAGCCTGCTTGCGCTGATTGTTCAGGTGAAAGGCTCCCTCGGTCACAATCCGTTCCGCCAGCGTGACACCGCCAAGCACGACGCGCCTGTCGTTCTCTTCTTCGCCCAGTGTTACCTCACGCAGAATGTATCGCTGCGGCCCAATCTGTACGAAGATGTTGTCTTTGTTGTCTTCACGCACCACTGCCGCATTCGGGATCGTGAGCTTACGATCGCTGCGGCCGGTAAAGGTCATACTGGCAAGCTCATCCGGCTTCAGACGGCCATCGGGATTCGGGAGATCCATACGCACCTCTATGGTGCGAGTGGCCGGATCGACAATGGGAGAAACGAATGAGAGCCGTCCATTGAGCTGCATATCCTTCAGTGCGGGTACGCGCACTTCAACGTCCATCCCGGGCTTCAGGATTCCGGCCTCCTGCTCAGGGACATCCGCTGTGATCCATACATTCGACAGATCGGCGATGGTGAATGCAGGGTCCGCCGGCTGTACCACTTGTCCGATGGTGATCTCGCGCTTCAAAACTGTGCCGCTTTTCGGCGCAACGATCGGATAGTCAGCACTCAGTTTGCGCGATGTTTCCAGCTGCCGTATCTGCGCCTCGGTCATGCCCAGGCCGAGCAGTTGCGTGCGATAGCTTGCTTCCTCAGTGGTGGCCTGCAGCCGTTCGGCGCGTCTCCGTTCCAGTTCCGCTCGGCCAATCACATCTGCGGCCACTAGTTGTTCCGCGCGCTTTTCAGCTGCTGCGGCAAGCTCCCGCTGTGACACTGCTTTGATCAATGCAAACTGCGTGTCAGAAAGATTGGTGCTGTGCAGCGTGGCCAGGACGGCCCCCGCGCGAACGTACTGGCCTTCAAAGACCAGCAGATTCAGAATGCGTCCGGCAACCGGAGATCCGACGCGGGCAATGCGTTGCGCATCTGTCTCGACACGCGCGGCTACCTGCAGTGTTCCGGTTACATCGGCCATCTGCGGTGTTCCAAACTTCAGGCTCTCGGCCAGCACCGGCGTCACCGCAACTATGTTTGGATTGCTGGCGCCTGCAACCGCCTTCTCTTCCTTCAGCTTCGACTTGCAACCTGTCCCCAGCAACACCGCGGCCATCGCCGCGGCCGCTAGAGCCTTTTTCATGTAGGTGTAGTGCAGGGCCTTTGCATCTATGGGCGTTTTCCTCAATGAAAGCGCCGCTGCACGCTGCTCCAGGGATACCCAGCAACAGGAAAAATGCTCCAACCATCGTGTCATCACGGCCTCGCTCCCGGCGTCAGTGCGCCCAGTTCTTCCAGATCGATCAATGCAGACTGGCGCGCGTACTGCGCATCCAGCAAATCGCCACGCACGCTTTGCAAAACGCGTTGCGCGTCCAGAACCTCAACAATGCCGCGCTCGCCGAACCGGTATGCGGACTTCGCCGCCTCTACCGCACTCTCCGCCGCCCGCAGTGATCCGGCCTCCAGCGAAGTCACCTGCTGGTCGGCCAGTTGATACTGTTCATACGCCCGCTCCAGCGCGCTCACCAGCTCCAGACGCCGCTGGTCCAGTGTCGCGTTTGCCTGTGAGATGGCTGCCTTTGCGTCTGCAATCTGTCCACGCCGCCTGTCCCACAGCGGAATAGGAATGGTGATGCCGGCGCGCCAGTAGCGCAGATCGGGCTGGTTCTCAAACTCGGCAAAGGCGGTCGGCTGCGGAATGCGGAGAGCTTTCTCGCGGTCCAGCGTCGATCGGCTCGCATTCAGTTCTGCTTCAGACTGCGCTACCGCCGGGTGCGCGGTCAGCACCTGGTCGCGCAGCGTATCCAAAGCCGGTAGCGTCATGTGCGCTGTGGTTGAACCGACGGGAATCAGGTTCGCATCGGCCGGCGCAGCGATGGCAGCGCGCAGGATTGCGATCGCCGAAGAGTATTCGATCTGCGCACTGTTCACCGCAAACCGCGCGCGAGCCAGTTCCGCTTCAGCCCGGGTCAGCTCCAGCTTGCCTTTCTCGCCGACATTGACTTCCACCTCGACGCGGCGGCGAAGGTCCTCCACCAGCGCCAGATTCTCGCGAGCATGATTGATCTCCTCTTGCCGCTTCAGTGCGTCGTAGAACGCCCGCTGCGCATCGGCCATTACATTCAGCCCCACACCGCGCTCCGCCGCTCGAGCGCTTGCGGCCATGGACTCTGCTGCTTTTCGGCGGGCACTGCGCTCCGATGGAATCTCGATGGTTTGGTAGCCCGCATAGTGCTGCAGCAGGCCTGGAGTCCCGGGTGTCTTGATCGGTCGCGCATACTGGCGGCCTTGAAAGACCTCGATATTCGGGTTCGTGTAGCCGCGTGCCGTCTGTACCGCTGCCTGGCCGCGCTGTGTTCCCGCCAGCGCCTCCTGCAAGCGTGGGCTGTTGCGTCCAGCCATTGCCAGAGCGTCATCGAGTGTCAGCCGCAGTTCGCTGGACGCAGGAGCCGCTGCCGTCTGCTGCGGCGCAGGCTCTGCCGGCATCGGCGCATCCACAGGCGTCTGGGCTGCCAGCAAAGCCGCCGGCAACAGTGGGAGGAGGAGCAACTTTCCTAGCGTCACATTGCTTCTATGGCAATTCGCTAGCCAAATAGAAATCCCCAAGTTTCATAGGGATTTGGGCTTTCACGATGTCCCATTTGGTACACCGCTGTCCGCTATCCGGCACCTCGGGCAGCCCATACACCGGGTGCCCCACATACCCGAAGCTTATGTGGGAGTATCGAGCGGAGTTCGATCCGTTAGTCATTGTGTAACAAGTTCATACTCTTCAAACCCAAAGATTCAGCGAGCGCTATTTTGGCTCCTCCACATTGGCTCCCCAATTGCAATGCAACTCACGATGCCCGCTGTCTCTCAGCTTCGCTGGCCCATGCCATCGCCGCCTGCGTGGGACAATGACACTATGGTCCAGCTTCCATCTGCGCTGCGCTCGTCGCAGGCCAAGGCGGTGCTTGTTGGTACCCTTGTGGTGTTGCTGGCCATCTTTACCTGGGCTGTTCCACCGCGCTATGTGGTGTTGCACAATATCCTGCACCATCTCAACATCCTGCCTTTTATGCTCGCCGGGCTCCTCTTTGGCTGGCGGGGCGCGACACGGACTGTCCTTTTTGCCGCTCTTCTGTTCCTTCCTTTGATCTACCGTCACTGGTTCCGCGCCCCGCTTGATGCGCAGGATCAGGTCGTCGAGCTCAGCACGTTCGGTGCTGCCGGCATCATTGCCGGTCTGCTTGCAGATCGGGAGCGCACGCAGCGCCGTCGCGTCGAAACAACTAAGCGTGAGCTGGAACATGTCTACACCGAGCTGCGTCAGAACATTGACCAGCTCCGTAAATCGGAGCGTCTCAGCGCCGCGGGTCAGCTCTCCGCCAGCCTCGCCCATGAGATCCGCAATCCTCTGGCCAGCATTAGCGGCGCCGCCGGTATCCTCGCGCGCGGACAAGCATCCGCTGAGGCTCGCGCCGAGTGCCTGGAGATCCTTACCAAGGAGTCCCAGCGCCTCAATAAGCTCCTCACGAACTTCCTCGACTTTGCCCGGCCCCGGCTTCCACGCATGCAATGGATGGAGCCCGCCGAGATGGTCTCCTCTGTCGCCGCCCTCGCTCAACACGCAGCCAGCCGTCAGAACGTAACTCTGGAGGTCCTGCATGACTCGGTACTGTCGCCGGTCGAATGCGATCCGGAGCAGATCAAGCAGCTCCTGCTGAATCTTGTTCTGAACGCTATCCAGGCTACCGAGGGGGAAGGAGCCGTTACTCTCAGCAGCTTTGTGCACGGCGGCAACCTCTGCATTGAGGTGCGCGATCATGGGAAAGGCATCAGTCCCGAAGTCCGCGCACGCATCTTCGAGCCCTTCTTCACGACGCGCGAAAATGGCACAGGGCTCGGGCTTGCAATTGCGGCCAATATTGCCGGCCAGCACGGTGGAACGCTTACCTGCGTCCCGAACATCGGCCACGGCGCTATCTTCCGTGTTGAGCTTCCCATCGCATCTGCGCCGCTAAAACGGCCCGTGGAGGTGGCGTGAGCAATCGCGTTCTTGTTGTCGATGACGACGTCAGTCTCCGACGTGTCATGAAGCTGCAGCTTGAGGAAGCGGGCTACCAGGTCTCCGTCGCCTCCGATGGCGAAGAAGCATGGCGCATGCTCCGCGAGTCCGAACCGCAGCTTGTCATTACCGATCTGCGTATGCCTACAACAGGGCTGGAGCTGCTCTCGCGTATTACTCAGGCAGGTCTTCGCACGACGGTCATCGTTGTTACCGCTTTCGGTACAGTCGAAACCGCGGTCGAGGCGATGAAGCTGGGCGCCTATGACTATGTCACCAAGCCTCTGGACTTTGACGCGCTTGTCCTTGTTGTTCATCGTGCGATGGAACGTCAAAGCCTCATCGAAGAGGTTCAGACTCTCCGTTCCGCCCTCGATCAGCGCTATGGCTTCGAAGCCATCGTAGGTCACTCCAAAGGGCTTCTCCGTGTCCTCGATCAGGCTGCACGGGTCGCTCAGCGTGACGCAACCGTACTCATCCAGGGAGAGACCGGCACCGGCAAGGAGCTCGTCGCTCGCGCCATCCATCACAACAGCCGCCGTGGCAAACGCCCATTCGCCGCGATCAACTGCGGCGCTATCCCGCGCGATCTCGTCGAAAGCGAACTCTTCGGCTACACCAAAGGCGCGTTTACCGGAGCTGTCGCCAACAAGGAAGGACGGATCGAGTCCACCAACGGCGGCACGCTCTTTCTCGATGAAGTCGGAGAGCTTCCACTCGAAGCTCAGGTGAAACTGCTGCGAGTCCTGCAGGAAGGCGAGCTTGCCAAGCTCGGCGCCACCGATCCCATCAAGGTAGATGTTCGTGTTATTGCAGCCACCCACCGCGATCTCTCTGCAATGGTCGAGGATGGAGCCTTTCGTGAAGATCTCTACTATCGTCTTGCCGTGGTTCCGCTGCGCATTCCGCCGTTACGTGAGCGGAGGGAAGATCTACCGGAACTGATTGAGGTGCTCTTTGAACGCGCTCGCAAACGGCACGCCTTCGAGCATCTGCGTCTCTCACCCACGGTGCTGCAGCATCTCATCGCCTATCACTGGCCAGGGAATGTCCGTCAGCTTGAAAATGTGATGGAGCGCCTGGTGGTGCTTTCGACCTCTGAGGTCATCTCCACAGAAGACCTTCCGCCGGAGCTTACTGCTCCCCCGCGCCCCGCTCCCTTTTGGCTCGACCTTCCAGAGCAGGGCATCAGCCTTGAAGCTCTCGAGCGAGACCTCATTCGCCGCGCGCTGGAGAAGTTCAACGGCAACCAGACCCAGGCTGCCCGCTATCTCGATATCAGCCGCCGCACCCTTATCTACCGCATGGAAAAGCACGGCCTCGCCCCCGAGTCGGCTACGAAAGAAGATCTCTGACTCTAATTTCTGAGCCTAAGTTTCCTGGGTGCATCGACAAATTCCATGAGCCACAACACTCGTTGCCCCATTCTTCGCGGTTTTTTATCGCGAAGGGTGGGTATCGCGCTACGCGCGACCGTATTTCCGTCTCGCAACGAGGAATAAAAAGAAGATCGATACAAAATATTTGTAGATAGTGGCCAGGGTCATGAGCTCAAGCCGAACTGGTCGATGCAACCTGTTCCTTTGGCCAAACACACGCTTTCGTTGTTAAACACCAAACGGCCCTATAGGCCGTTTGATGTTTAACCGCATCTTCTAAGCCGCTTTACGCCGATCACGTGCATTGCGGACGTAATCATGGGCTGTCTGGATATGTGCATACTGCTCGCTCAGCATCTTATGCACTGGCAGCGGCAGTGCCTCCTCGACAGCCTTGGAATAGACCTTCTTGGTGCTATCTTCGCCTTGCTCGGCTGTGGCCAGCAGGCTGTAATCACCGCCGCCGAGTTTGGCCTTCAGATCGCCCCAGGACCGGCGCATCGTACCTGCAATCGTTCCACTCTCTTTCACATCGTGGAAGCCGGCACGATGCAATTCGTTTTCGAGGTCAGCCCGGAAGCGCGCCCGCTTAAGACTTTCCGCCAGAAAGTAACGCCGTAGCATGTCATCCTTCAGGTGTTCACCAAGCGTCTGGAAGCCCTCCTGTCCGTCGATCAGAGTTTGGATGACTTCGCGCAATGTGTCGTTCATGCGGCTCTGTTTTTCAGCATCGCTCATTGCCATGGGTATCCTCCGTGTGTTTAGAGACGTTGTGGCCGGTGCAGGGTCCGCCGGCTGCTGTGCGATTCTCCACCGCCGGCGACAAGCAGGAGAAATCGCGAAAATCCTACTCCCCTGCCAGCCACTTCTGCATCTCCGCCGGCAAATAATTTCACCGGCGCCATGTATCACCGTGGGATGCCTCTGATCCGGAGAGGTTTGCCCCAAAAAATAGATAGGGAACGGCTCGCCGTTCCCTATCTATCTGAAAGAAAAAACTACCTCAGTCGGAAGTCACGCATTAACGCATTGCCGGATCTGACTCACGCAGCCAGTCAGCGCTCTTGAGAATCTCCCGTGGCTTGGATCCTTCAGCAGGTCCTACCAAACCATCCCGCTCCATCATGTCGATCAAATGCGCTGCTCGGCCGTATCCGATACGCAGACGACGCTGCAACAGACTCGTCGATGCCTTACCGAACTCGAAGATCAGTTTTACGGCATCGTCGAAGAGCTCATCGTTCGTATCGTCGCCATCCATCGCATCGAGGTCGCGGCCTTTGTCGTCCTTCGGACCTTCCAGGAAGCCCTGGACGTACTCGGCTTCACCCTGTTGTTTCCAGAAGTCGGTAACGGCGGCGATCTCCTTCTCGGTCACGAATGGAGCGTGCACCCGCTGCAGACGCGAGGTTCCCGGTGGCAGAAAGAGCATGTCGCCCCTTCCCAGCAGGCTCTCAGCGCCGTTGGAATCGATGATCGTACGCGAGTCCACCTTGGTAGCCAGACGGAAGCTCATACGCGTAGGCACGTTTGCCTTGATCAGGCCGGTGATTACGTCGACCGAAGGACGTTGCGTCGCCAGCACCAGGTGAATACCAACAGCGCGCGCCATCTGCGCCAGCCGGGTAATCGCCTCTTCGACGTTGGCCTTATCCAGCATCATCAGGTCAGCGAGCTCGTCGATGATGATCATGATGTACGGCAGCGGCTGCTGCTCTTCATCGTCTTCAAACATTGACGGCGTGCCGTTCTCAAACAACTTGTTGTACTGGTCGATATTGCGAACATGCCTGGAGGCGAGCAGCTTCAAACGGCGTTCCATCTCGCGGACCGCATTACGAAGTGCATTCGCGGCCAGCTTGGGTTCGGTGATGATCGGCGTGAAGAGATGAGGAATGCCCTCGTACATTCCCAGTTCCACACGCTTCGGATCGACCAGGATCATGCGCACCTGTTCCGGTGTCGCCTTGAAGAGCACGCTCATGATCATGGCGTTGATCGCCACTGACTTACCTGAACCGGTGGATCCGGCAATCAGGACGTGAGGCATGGAGGCCAGGTCGGCCGTGACGATACGGCCATTGATGTCCTTGCCCATGGCAATCGCCAGCCGCGACTTTGTATTGGCGAAGTGCTCGCTCTCGACAACATCGCGCAGCCAGATCGTCTCGCGCTCGCTATTCGGCACCTGGATGCCGACTGTGCTTTTGCCGGCCATGCGTTCGATCAGGATGCTCTCGGCCGCCATCGCCAGACAGAGGTCATCGGCAAGGCCCGTAACGCGCGAATACTTTACGCCGGCTTCCGGGCGGAACTCGAAGGTCGTCACCACTGGGCCGGGATTGATCTGGGTGACCTGACCGTGGACATCGAACTCAGCACACTTCTCGACCAGCGTGCGGGCCTCTTCGCGAAGAGCCTCTTCTCGCACAATGCTCGGCTCCTCGCTGCGGTGCAGCAGGCTCGACGGCGGCAGCTTGTAGCCATGTACGCTCTTGGCGGTCAGGGTAACGGTCTTCAGCTTCTCGTCGGCACGCTTGCCAAAAGAGATCCCTTTTTCCTCGGTCTCGGGCTGCTGCGCGGCCGGAGTAACCGGGGCGGGGAAGTTGACGATCTTACGCGGCGCCTCCGGCTCGGCCTGGGCCGGATGGTGAGCCCACTCAGGAGTGGGCTCCTCGATAGTCGCCTGGTGAAGGCGTTCCTCGGCCGCGGCGGCATAAGCTGCGGGTAACGCGGGGTCTCCGCTCTCGGCTGGGGCATCGACCATGGTGCGCGGCACTTTCGCCCAGACAGAGGGTGCCGGTAACGCTTCCGTCTCGACCGGATCGGCGTTGTCCCGCTCGCCCAGAGGCTGCGGCTGCGCCTTCTTCCGGCTCCACCAGCCGAACAGGCTGCTGAGCAGGGAGGTGCTTTCGGCCGCAGTGGCCTTCTGCGCCTTGCGGTCGGCCTTTTCCTGGCTGCGGCGGTCACGCTCCATGGCGCGTTCGCGCTTGCTCTCGTACTCCGCAATCGCCCGATCCGCCCGGGAGGCACGGGTGCCCCGCCAGTTGCGCCAACGGTCCTGCATGGCTTGCAGGAAGGCGAAGCGGGCAGTCGCCCATTCACGAGCGGTGTTGAAGGTGAAGGTCGTGGAGAGATAGGAGGCCATCACCACCATCAGGGCGACGACGATGCACGCGCCGGGGAAGTTCAGCAGCGCAATGATAGCGTCAGCCATCAGGCGGCCTTCCACGCCTTCAATGGGCAACGTGCTGCGCCAGAGCATATGTCCCGGAAGCAGAGCGAACATCGCCGGACCGAAGAAGATCCAGATTGCCAGGCCTGCGAATTTGGCGACAGGCGACCCCGCAGGCCGCGACCGCATCCAGCAGTAACCCAGTCGCATGAGCGAGAGCGGAACCGCGAAGGCCGCGATGCCGAGAAGCTGCAATGTGGCGTCGCTGATAAAGGCGCCGACAATGCCAGTCCAGTTATGTGCCGGACGCCCCGTGGCGTAGCCCCCCACGGTGTTCCAGGAGGGATCGGTCGGCGTATAACTGACCAGCGCCAGCGCCAGCAGCCCACCCCCCACCAGAACAGCCAAGCCAATCAGCTCGTTCAGGCGGCGATTACGCGTCGGCGTTGTAACAAAACGGAGTGGCTTCATCGACACCTCGAAACAAATGGGGACCGCTTCCGCGCGCTTTGCGCGCGGAAGTACCTTTCATTGTCCTCGTTTCGGGTCGGCTTCCGGGCCTGAAATCGGCAGCCGGGGAACCTAGCTGGCTACCCTGCGAGCACCATTCTGGAATCTCTAAATCTCGAGAATTACCGGCATGATCAGTGGCCGCCGGCTCGTATTCTTCTGGATGTAGCGCTTCAGGTCCGTCCGGATCTTCTCCTTGATCACGCCGTAGTCGCCTTTTTCCTCGTTTGAGGAGGCATCCAGCGTACGCGCAATCACCTGCCGCGCCTCGGTCAGGATGGCCGGATCAGGCACTGCAAAGCCGCGCGCAATGATCTCCGGCGCGCCTTCCACCAGGCCGGTCAGCTTGTTGATGGCGAGGATCGGCAGCAGCAGACCCGCCTCCGAAAGGTGCCGGCGATCGCGGATCACCAGATCGTCCACTACATCTGCCGTCGATCCGTCGTCGATGAGGATCCTGCCCGCCTGTACTTTGTCCTTCCGGGTGGCCGAGTCGCGCGTCAGCTCCAGGACGTCTCCGTCTTCCAGCAGAAAGGTCTGCTTCGGAATCCCGGTCGACGCGGCAAGCTCTGCGTGGCGCTTCAGATGCCGATAGTCACCGTGCACAGGGATGAAGTACTTCGGCTTCACCAGGTTGATCATGAGGCGAAGCTCTTCCTGGCTGCCATGCCCGCTCACATGGATGATTCCCTGGGTGCCATCGTCGAAGATCACGTTGGCATCCCGGCGGACCAGGTGATCGATCATGCGGAAGATCCCTTTTTCGTTGCCGGGAATGATGCGGCTTGAGAGCAGAACGGTATCGCCGGGCTCAATCCGCGCGTGCTTGTGGTTATCCACCGCGGCACGGGAAAGGGCCGACATCGGCTCGCCCTGGGTGCCGGAGATCAGGACGCAGACCTTCTCCGGTGGATAGTCTCTAATCTGACCGCCATTGATCAAAAGGCCGGGCGGTATATCGATATATCCAAGGTCGGTGGCAATCTCGGTTGAGTTGTCCAGCGACCGTCCGACGACGGCGACCTTGCGGTCATGTTTATCCGCCAGCTCGAAGGCCAGCTTCAGCCGGTGGATCGAGGAGGAGAAGCAGGAGAAGAAGAGCCTCTTCTTCGTCCGTCCGAAGATTTCGTCCAGCCGTGGCCGTACCGCCAATTCGCTCGGGGTGTGTCCGGGCCGGTCGACGTTGGTCGAATCCTGCAGGAGGGCGAGCACACCACCGTTCCGCCCCAGCTCGGCAAATGCCTGCAGGTCGAAGGGATGGCCGTCCGGCGAAGACAGGTCGACTTTGAAGTCTCCTGTATGCAGGATTGTCCCGACCGGAGTATGGATCGCCAGGGAAACGCAGTCCACAAGGGAGTGCGTTACCCGGATTGGCTGAATCCGGAACGGTCCGACCTGAAACTGTTCGCCTGGAATCATTTCCAGCATCTCAGTGTCGTCCAGCAGCTTGTGCTCTTCCAGCTTGCCTTCGACATAGGCGAGGGTGAACTCGGTGCCGTAGACGGGGACGTCCCGCAGTTCGGTCAAAATCCACGGAAGGCCGCCAATGTGGTCTTCGTGACCATGTGTGAGCAGAATGGCTTTGACCTTCTCACGGTTCTCGACCAGGTACCCGATATCGGGCACGACAATGTCGACACCTAGGAGTTCCTCGTCCGGAAACATAAGTCCGGCATCGATAACGAGAATGTGGTCGCCATAGCGAATGGCACAGCAGTTCATGCCAAATTCGCCAAGGCCGCCGAGCGGAATGATTTGCAGCTTGTCGAGACTCATCAAATCTTCATGCTAGAGCATTTTTCCTGTTGCCGGGTATCCCGGGAGGTGAGTGCAGCGGCGTTTTCATTGCGGAAAACGCCCATAGATGCGGAAACCCTACATTACGCCTACAGAAAAATGCTCTAACGCAGCAAGTCTTCCAGTGCCGTCGAGAGATCAGTCTTCTCGTCGCGGTACTTCACAATGACCGGGGTGTAGACAGAAAGGCCCCACTCTGTTCCTTTTCCCTTAGTGACAGCGCGCGCGCCGGGGACCACAACCGCGCCTGACGGGATAATGAGCGGTTGGTCCGCCGTCGCCTTCAGAACCGTTCCATGCACCGTGTCATAGACCGGCGTTCCGCGCGTCAACACGGTACCGGCGGCCAGTACCGCCTTTGAACGGACGATCGTTCCCTCATAGACACCCGTATTGCCACCTACCAGAACGTCATCTTCGATAATCACAGGCGAAGCATTCACGGGTTCCAGTACGCCTCCGATCTGGCACGCCGCTGAGAGGTGGACACGCTTGCCGACCTGTGCGCAGGAGCCTACCAGCGCGTGCGAATCCACCATCGTGCCTTCATCCACATACGCGCCAACGTTCACATAGGCGGGAGGCATCATCACCACGCCCTTGGCGAGATAGGCCCCGCTGCGTACCGACGAACCACCGGGTACGACCCGGACGCCCTGTTCGGGGGTAAAGGTGCGTGCCGGATAGGTGGCCTTATCGATAAAACTCAGGCGGCCGCAGGACTGATCTTCGAGCTGGCCGATACGGAAACCCAACAGGATGCCGCGTTTGACCCATGCATTGACTGTCCAGCCGATGGACGAGGCGGCATCGGGAGAGGCTGAGCGCAGCGTACCGGCTTCGAGCTGACCGCGGAGCTCCAGGAAAGCCTTTTCAGCGTCGGGATTACCGATCGCTGCGGCTCCGGAGGCGAAGTGATGTTCAATGGTCTGCTCGAGGGTAGTGCTCAAAAGCTATCTCCTTGAAAGGCGGTATGTCTTCAGTGTAGGTGATGGCTGTCCCACAGGCGAATTCCATTCACAGCGTAAAATGCGTTCGTGCGATCCTTCCTGGTTCTCTCCTCTTCTCTTCTTTTCGTCGCATTGTCCGCACCGGCGCAGGTTGTGACTCTGCCGCTGTGGCCCCACGGAACACCCGAACCCTGGGCTCCAGGAGCAGAAGTGGAGACCATGAAGCCAACGGACAAGCTGGTTGGCGGCCATTCCGTCTCGAAATTGAGCAATATCGAACAGCCAACGTTGGCTCTCTACCAGCCGCCAAAAGAAAAGCGCACGGGTGCAGCAATCGTTGTTTTTCCTGGAGGAGGTTACCGCATCCTTGCTCAGGATCTTGAAGGAACCGAGGTCTGCCAGTGGCTTAACGCGGAGGGTGCCGCATGTGTTCTCGTGAAATATCGCGTCCCTCTGAAAGAGCATTACCCCGCCAGTACGATCGACCTGGAGGATGCACAGAAGGCGGTTCGCCTTACAAGGATGCATGCGGCTGAGTGGGGCATTAATCCCTCGCAGGTAGGTGTCTTGGGCTTTTCGGCGGGTGGTCATCTTGCCGCGGTGCTTAGTAATCATGCTGACTTCAAGCGTGCCGGTGAGCCTGCCGACGAGGCGTCTGTGAGCGCCAGGCCCGACTTTACGGTTCTGATCTATCCGGCGTACCTGACCGATGCGAGTCTGAAACAGGTCGACGAAGGTGTTAAGCCGACTTCGGAGACACCGCCCACCTTTCTGCTACAGGCGGAAGACGACCCAGTGCACGAAGAGAACGTGCTCGTGTACTTCCAGGCCCTGAAGGAGGCCAAGGTCAAAGCCGAGCTACACGTATATGCCGAAGGCGGGCACGGTTACGGATTACGTGCAAACGGGCTGCCGATTGTGAAGTGGCCTTCGCTGGTCACGACCTGGCTTCACACAATCGGGATATTGCGTTAGCCCTAGAGCAAATGCTCTAGGCCGGAATGGGTAACCCCGGCTTGTATCCACGCCGACTCGATGGAGTCAGCAGTGTATGGATGAGATCCAGCAGATAAGGCAGGCTGACAGGTTTTTGTACGAAACGCCAGGATCGGGAAATAATCTCCGCGGTCCGGCTCTGGCCCAAATCTTCGCCGCTGATGAGGATGACCGGCATCTCAGGCTTTGCGGCCGTGAGTGTCTGGGCCAGTTCCACGCCTGAACTCTCTGGCATGTTAATGTCGGTCAGCAAAAGATCGACGTCCGGCCGGCTGGCAAAGACTTCCGCCGCACGATGTGCATCATGGCAACTCAACACTGCGTAACCCGCATGTCGCAGGAACGCTTTGTAGAGCGACCGGATATCAGAGTCATCGTCGACGAGCAGGATGGTGCAATGAGGGAACTGCGAATTCATGACAGCAACTTCTCGTACTCAGGTAAAACGTGCGTAAAGTGAATCGGCTGTAAATTGCCCGGCCGGTCCCCTGTGTACGGGACCCGATACTCTGACGCTGATTGAGCTGTGGAAGTTTTCCCATTTGCAGGACATGAAAGACCCATGCCCTGCAAGTCGTTCATTACAGGTTTAAAAAACGCGCAGATCCTCTCCCGTCGGTAAGGCATCGACCAATAGGCCAAGCTCCCCGATGAGAATATCGAGTTTCCTGCGGGTGACAGGTGAGACCTCCGTCATGGGCAGACGTAGGCCACCGTGAATTTTGCCCATCAGGGTCAGAATCGCCTTTGTCGGTGAGGGATTCGGTTCCCAGTAAAGCGCGTTGAGGAATTTGCTGTAGTGCCTCTGAATGCGGCGAGCTGTCGACCAGTCGTTGTTCAGTGCGGCATCGATCATCTGCGCCATATGGTGCGGAATGACGTTGGAACCAACAGAGATGAGTCCCGATGCACCCTGAGCAATCGCCGGCAGGGCAATGCCATCATCACCGGCAAAGACACGGAAGTTGCGAGGAGCTGTAGCAATAATCTCGGAGATCTGGGCAATATTACCGGAGCTTTCCTTGATGCCGAGGATGTTGCTGTGCTCGGCCAGGCGAAGTACCGTAGCCGGCTCAAGGTTCGCTGCCGTCCGGCCCGGAATGTTATAGAGCATCACGGGCAGGGTTGAGGCATCGGCAATTGCCTTGAAGTGAAGATACTGGCCTTCCTGGGAAGGCTTGTTGTAGTAAGGATTTGCCGTCAGAATGCCGGAGAGGCCGGGAATGCGGGAAAGCTTTTCAACCCGAGCAACAGCTTCAGCCGTATTGTTGTGGGTACATCCCGCCAGCACGGGTACCCGTCCTGCCGCGGAGCCAACAACCGTCTCGATCAGGCGGACCGTCTCGTACTCGGTGAGCGTGGAAGCTTCTCCAGTAGAGCCGGCGGCGACCAGAAAACTGATGCCGGAGTCGATCTGCCAGTGAACCAGAGAGCTAATCGCAGGTTCGTCGAGTGTGTTGTCTGGTCGGAAGGGCGTAATCAGCGCTGTCCCGCAGCCTTGTAGGTCCATAACAAATGCTAGTTTACCGTTGCGGACGGGTGCTTGTCAGGAAGGACGACGGCGCGTCGCGAAGGTTCGCTGGATTTTAGTGGACGCCGATCGCTGAGCGGTGTCACACGAACGCGGTGTCCATGCCCCAAAGGGCATGGACACCGCGTGGACTGATCCTAAGCCCAGTTTCCGTTGCGCATCAGTGGCTCACTGGAACCATCGGCATATACGCCGTCGACATTCATATTGGCGTTGCCGATCATCCAGTCCACGTGGATGAGTGAGCTGTTGGCGCCGAGTTTTGTCAGCTCCTCTTCGCTCATCTTCTCTCCACCGATGAGGCAGGTGGAGTAAGCCTGTCCCAGTGCAATGTGGCTGGCCGCGTTCTCGTCGAAGAGAGTGTTCCAGAACAGCAGGCCACTCTCTGCAATCGGGGAATGATGCGGAACCAGCGCTACCTCACCAAGCCGTGCCGCGCCCTCATCGGTGGAGATCAGCTTCTTCAGAGCTTCTTCTCCTGCGGAGGCGGAGGCGTCGACGATGCGGCCGTTTTCAAAGTGAACCGAGATATTCTCGATCAACGTTCCCTGATGGGAGAGCGGTTTTGAGGCCCTCACGCGGCCGTTCACACGATCTTTATGCGGCGTCGTGAAGCACTCTTCCGTCGGGATATTGGGCTGGCAGTAGACGCCGTTGCCGGCGGTTGTCCCGCCGCCTGCCCACAGATGGTTATCCGCCAGGCCGACAGTCACATCGGTGAGGCCGTCGTTCGAGTGGAACCGAAGCGCGTAGTAGCGTTTGTTGTTCAGGAAATCCACACGTTCCTTCAGGCGGCCACCGTGCGCCTCCCAGGCCGCGACTGGATCAGGCTGATCGCTACGCGAGGCCGCGAAGATTGCATCCCATAGCTTCGCTACGGCTTCTTCCTCTGAAAGGTCTGGGAAGACGAGCTTTGCCCAGGCCGGGGTTGCGCAGGCGACGATGGTCCAGTTGATCTCGTGACGGGTGATGATCTCCATCGCCGGCTTGGCGGCTTTGCTGGCGGCGACGTTGGCGCGGGAGACCTTGCCTGGGTCCTGTCCGGCAAGCAGTGAGGGATTCGCGCCCGTAATGCCGAGGCGAGCAGCACC
The DNA here is from genome assembly GCF_052114765.1 of Terriglobus sp. 2YAB30_2. Classification (NCBI taxonomy): domain Bacteria; kingdom Pseudomonadati; phylum Acidobacteriota; class Terriglobia; order Terriglobales; family Acidobacteriaceae; genus Terriglobus; species Terriglobus sp. 2YAB30_2. The sequence goes on along the minus strand of NZ_JBFRFJ010000006.1, from coordinate 254,840 downwards.
GGAACGGTAGGCATTGGTAATGCCTTCAGAGAGCCAGACCGCCGTTTTATCGAAACTTTCATCGGGGGCGTACTGGTACCGCGCCAGTGTGAGCTCATCATCATTGAAGAGAGTGGTCACCAGTGTGGCTCCGGCTTTGTAAGCGTGTTCCGTAATGCGGCGAACAAAGGGGAGAGCTTCCATGGGAGCGGTGATGACCAGTTCCTGTCCGGCGCGAAGGTTAAGGCCGACACGGACAGTGACCAGTGCAAGGGCGTCGAGCTTTTCTTCGAAGGTTTTGGCGGCAACGGGAGCAAGAACGGTTGCAGAAGACATAGTGTTCCTAGGGTAGGAGCCGATCTGCTACTCCGCAAGTCCGGAAGATGCGATCCGAAGATGAGATTCTAGAAGTGCATGAAAACTCTGGTATTGCTTGCGTGCCTGATCGGCGTGAGTGGATGGACCTGGGCGCAGAAGTCACAGGATACGCCCGAAGTAAGAACGACCGTTGTTGTGGTGGGTGCTCCGGATGCCCTGGCCGAAGAAGACTCGGCAAGGTCGACCCGGGTGCTGGGGATCGAAGACCGGCGTCTGGCACTGAGCGACAACAATGATGTGCTGCGCGGCGACCCTGCGGTGGACATCCAGCAGCGCGGAGGCGCGGGAGTGCAGGCGGATCTATCGATCCGTGGAAGCTCCTACGAGCAGACGTTGGTGCTGTTGAACGGTATGCGCATCAACGATGCCGAAACCTCGCACTTCAACCTGGACCTTCCCGTGCCCATGGCAGCCCTCGCAACAGCACATGTACTGCATGGTGCGGGATCGACGCTCTATGGCTCCGATGCTGTCAGCGGTGTCGTGAATTTTGTTACCGCACCGGCGCAGGATGGACTGCGGTTACGGCTGCAGGCAGGTGGAGGGAGCTTCGGAGGCCAGGAACAATCGGCGCTTGCCTCGTGGGGCAAAGGGGCCCTGAGCCAGGTTTTTGCAGCCGGTCGCGACTTTTCGTCCGGGTTTATGCCGGACCGTGACTATCGCTCCGAGGAGGCGAGTTCAGAGACACGCTTTCACTCGCCGCTGGGTGACTCCGATGTGCTGCTGGCAGGCAGCGATCGCGCCTTCGGCGCCAACGGGTTCTACGGAAACTACACCTCATGGGAGCGGACGAAGGGATGGTTTGCCGGTCTGAGCCAGCAGATCGATCCAAAGACTCAGGCAGCGGTGGCATTCCGGCGTCACACGGATATCTTTCTCCTGACCCGGAGCAATCCGCTGGGCTACAAGAACCAACACATCGATACAAGTTGGCAGGGTGTTGTGCGTCGTCAAGACGCCTTGCCGTGGAAGCCTGCGAAGGTCTTCTACGGGCTGGAAACAAATACCGACCAGATCGACAGCACCAACCTCGGGCGTCATGGACGCAATCGCGGTGCAGGTTATCTGGATCTGGAAGTCCGTGGACGAGGGAAGGGAACCCTCTCCGTGGGATTGCGTGAGGAAGTCTTCAGCGGCGGCAACGCCGTGCTGGTGCCATCGGTCGCCGGAAGTCTCTGGATGGGGCAGAATCTGAAGGCAAGAGCATCCGTCGGCCGTGGATACCGGCTGCCAACATACACAGACTTGTACTACAACGATCCAACAACGGTGGGAAATGCGGCGCTGAAGCCGGAGTCGGCCTGGAGCTTCGATGGAGGGCTGGACTGGTATCAGGGGCACAGGTTCTCGGCTTCGGTGACAGGCTTCCATTCGCGACAGACCAATGCGATCGACTATGTACGCGCCAATGCCTCTGAGAAGTGGCGTGCAGCGAACCTGACAGGTGTACGACTGACCGGAGCAGAAGCAGCGATTGACTGGCGGCCACTGAGCGGACAGACGGTGCGTGTCGCCTTCACGCAGATCTCAGGTGCACGTGAGGCGTTGCAGGGRCTGCAGTCCATCTATGTCTTCAACTTCCCCACACAGAATGCAGGTGTGGAGTGGATCGGACGCTGGAGAAACGGTGTTCTCTTGCGGCAAAGAGTGCGTGCCGTGCATCGACTTGCGCGGGATGTGTACCCAGTCTGGGATGCATCGGTGTCATGGGAGGGAAGACAGGTGCAGCCTTACTTCCGCATGACGAACGGAAGCGACTCGCAGTACCAGGAGCTTGTGGGAGTACCAATGCCTGGACGAGCGTATATTGCCGGAGTTGTGGTTTTGTGGGGGAAGGCGAAGTAATGGAATGATTGAAAAATTGAAGAATTGAACATTACTGGTTAAAAACGAAACCGCGGTCTCTATCCAGGACCGCGGTTTTATCTCGTCCCTTTTACAGTTCCGAGAAAATGTCCTTGAAGTCGTAGCAGCCCTTGCGAGTTGAAAGCCATTCGGCCGCGCGGACAGCTCCGTCCGCGAAGGCGCGGCGGCTGAATGCCTCGTGAGTCAGAACGATCTTGTCGCCTTTGGAGGTTGCCGTGAGCGTGTGGAGACCTACGGCATCGCCTTCGCGGTGACTGGTGATGGGAGCCTCCACACCACCAAGAGCCTGCTGCAGGCTGATAGCCGTGCCGCTGGGGGCATCGAGCTTGGTGACGTGATGGGTCTCGTCGACCGTGAACGTATAACCGGCCTTTGCGAGTCCCTTGGCCAGGACCGCGGCGGCCTGGAACATCACCTGGGTCCCGATGGAGAAATTGGTGCCGTAGAGCAGACCGGCCTCTTTGCGTTCGGCCAGGCCGCGCATGTCGGCGAGCTTCTCGTACCAGCCAGTGGTGCCCACCACAACGCGGGCGCCGGTCGCGAGACAAGCACGCAGGTTGGGGATGACGGCTTCGGGAGTGGTGAAATCGATCACCACATCGAAGCCGATTACGAAGGGAGGCGTCAGCGCGGCGGCGTTAGGGTTCTCTTTCGCGTCGAGAACGTGCACGCCATGGCCGCGCTCATGCGCGACGTCGGCGACAAGCTTGCCAGTCTTACCGTGTCCGAGGACGAGGATACGCATCAAAGATCTCTCTGATCAGGCTTTTGCGGTTGCAGGTTCGGTCTGTGCTGCAGTGCGAGCTTCCACATCGAAGACGTCAGGGTCGGGGTTGGCGAAGAACTTCTTGTGCAGCGAGCGCACCGCCTCTTCCACGTCCGACTCCTCGATCATAAAGCTCATATTGATTTCGCTGGCTCCCTGGCTGATCATGCGCACATTGACGTGGCTTACAGCCGTAAAGACCTGACCGGAGATGCCCGCGTGACCGCGGATATCTTCACCTACCAGGCAGATAAGAGCTTTGTTCGGATCTAGTTTGACGTCGGCGATGGCGCTGAGATCTTCGATCACTGCATCGAGACCGATGTTTGAATCGACGGTCAGCGAGATCGAGACCTCGGAGGTGGAGACCATATCGACCACGACCTTGTGCCGGTCGAAGATGTCAAAGACGGCCTTCATATAACCATGCGACATCAGCATGCCGGAGCTGACGATGTCGATGATGGTCAGCTTGCGCTTCGCCGCAATGCACTTGAAGGGCGATTTGCAGGGTGGAGCGGCCGCGATGATCTTAGTGCCTTCGTTCGCCGCGTTACGCGAGTTGAGCACCCAGACGGGGATGTTCTTCTGCACGGCCGGGAGGATGGTCGCCGGATGCAGCACCTTCGCGCCGAAGTAAGCGAGCTCAGCCGCCTCTTCGAAGCTGATGGTCTTCACACGAAGCGCATCGGAGGTAATGCGAGGATCCGTGGTCATGATGCCGTTGACGTCGGTCCAGATCTCGATCGCTCCAGCGTGCAGACCGCCACCAATCAGAGCGCCCGTGTAGTCAGAACCGCCGCGGCCCAGAGTAGTCGTAATGCCCTGCTCGTTGGAAGCGATGAAGCCGCCCATGACCGGCGTCTTTCCGGCATCGATCAGCGGCAGGACATTCGCGACCAGCTTCTCTTCGATCTTGTCGGTAAGAGGCTTGGCTTTGCCGAAGGCCGAATCCGTGATGATGGACTCGCGCGCATCATGATGAATGCCGTTCAGGCCGCGCTGATCGAAGGCAGCAGCAACCATCCGCGACGAGAGACGCTCACCGTAGCTGACGACATTGTCCGTCGTGCGTGGTGTGAGTTCACCAACTGCCGCAATGCCGCGCAGCAGATCATCTAGCGAGTCAAACTCATGCCCGATGACAGGCTGCAGTGCGGTGAAGCGTTCGTTGTCCAGCAGCTCAGCGGCGGTGTCGACGTGGCGATTGCGCAAACGCGCAGAGATCGCGAGCGCGCCCATCTTGTCGCCTTTACCGGCAGCAGCAGCGGCCGCCAGAAGCTGGTCCGTCACCTTTGCCATGGCAGAGACAACAACGACCGGAGAGAGGCCCTTCTCCGTACGGGTACGGACGATGGCGGCGGTACGGTCAATCGCCTTGGCGTCTTCGACCGAGGTGCCACCGAACTTCATAACGACGATGTGATTGCGGGGTGTGCTCATGCGTTTACCAGCGCTTCCTGCCGCGCGCCGGCGAACTTGAACTTACCCATTACCGCCAGGATCTCAGCATTGAGGATGGCCGCGCCTGCAGCGCCACGAACCGTGTTGTGCGAGAGCAGGACAAACTTCCAATCCAGCAGCGAGCACGGGCGCAGACGACCGACGGTAGTGGCCATGCCGTTACCGCGAGCGATGTCCAGGCGAGGCTGCGGGCGGTTTTCCGCTTCGTCATACTCGACCGGGTGCAGCGGGGCCGAGGGCAGATGATGCGCGCGCAGAGGCTGGAACTCGCGCCATGCGGCGACCATCTGTTCGTAGCTGGCCGGGGTCTTCAGCTTGATGCTGACGCACTCGGTGTGGCCGTCGATAACGGGAACACGGTTGCAGTGCGCGGAGACTTTTGCGTCGAGCAGGTCGATGGAGCCGGTGCCGGCAGTCTCATCGGCCTTGAAGGCGCCGAGCAGCTTTCCGACTTCTTCTTCCAGCTTCTCTTCCTCGTTCTTGATGAAGGGGACGACGTTACCGAGGATGTCGAGCGACGGAACGCCGGGATAGCCGGCGCCGGAGACAGCCTGCATGGTGGTCACAAAAAGGCTCTCGATGCCGAACTTCTGTTCCAGTGGAGCTAGTGCGAGCACCAGGCCGATGGCGCAGCAGTTGGGATTGGTGACCAGGAAGCCGCCGTTCTGCTTGCGCGAAACCTGAGTTTCGAGCAGCCCGAAGTGATCGGAGTTAACCTCCGGTACGACCAGAGGAACATCCGGAGTCATGCGGAAGGCCGACGAGTTGGAGATGACGGCGCACCCTGCATTGGCGTAGGCGGGCTCCAGTTCCTTGGCGATCGGCGAATCGACGGACGAAAAGATAATGCGCGGCACTTCGCCGGACGCGAGCTGCTCCGCCGTGGGAACGGTGTTGGGCTGCACGATCATTTTGGCGATCTGCGCCGGCAGCGGCGTGTCGAGCTTCCAGTTGGTGGCATCACCGTACGGTTTACCGGCGGAGCGGTCCGATGCCGCGAGCCACGTAATCTCGAACCATGGGTGGTTGGCGAGAAGTTGGATAAAGCGCTGGCCCACCATGCCGGTGGCGCCAAGGATACCTACTTTACGTCGTTCCATACTGTCCTTGCGCATAGTTACTGCGCGTCTTTGACTGAAAGCGTGATTTGTCTAGGATACCAAGGATCGTCCGTTTAGCGGCCAAACTGACGCAGGTGATGGTCGGTATGGAGCCAGGCCCAGCGGTGCCATTCCCGGGTGGTCATACCAGCGAAGATGGGGTGGGGCGGCCAGTTCTCCCGGTTGGCGGCGAAGGCGTCGAGGGCCTGCAGCAGAGCCTCGCGATCGCACTGGAATTCCGCCGGTGGGGTGCCGCCAACCCCCTGTTTCATCTCTGGAGTGGTTGGAACGCCTTTCGGCCATTTGGTAGGAAAGTTCAGGGCAAGCCACTTGTAGACGCCGACCGGGAGGGGGGATTTGATGCGGGTATGGATCGTGCGCCGGTTCAGCCCGTAGAGCAGAGAGTCCGTCATGTGACAGACTGCCTGAGCTGCCGTCATATCACCCCACTGCGGAGGCGCGTCCGGGGTGAGAGAGGCGATACGGGATTTCAGCTTCTCAAGATCGGCCGGATTGGCGATGGTAGAGGGCACGGCCAACAGTGTAGCTGGAGTTGCCAGTTGGACTGGCGATGCTGCTGCGGGTTACCTCGCATAGGTGTGTTGATGGGTTTCACGTGCCCATGCAGTACCGCTTCAACTTTCAACTTTTAGCTTTCAACTGTAGTTAAGGAGAGACATGCTTGACGGTTTTCTCGCGGAACTAGAGGTCGATTCGAATCTCTTCGGCAGAGAGGGGCTGCGGAAGCGCATCGATGCGCTGGACCGGTTGGATTTCTTTCTGGGAAGCGCTGGGCCGCGGAGCGGTGTGGGTGTGCGACGCGCCGTGGCGATGCGTGCGCGACTTGATGCGGCTAATGCAGCCGTGTATGACGCGGTTCGCGATGAGATACGGCAGGGTTCCGTTGCGGACGTCTGGCAATGGTTGCGGAGTCAACGTGAGACGGAGCTGCCGCGTCCAGGGCTCTCGTATGACTCGCTGGATGAGATTGTCAGCGGCCTGTTGCGGCTTCACGTGCCAGAGATGGAGTTGCCGGAACTGGCAGAGGAGATGGTGTTATATCAGCCGACGCCGGCGCGACACATTCTCAATCTGATCGAGCAACTTGGCTTGCAGGAGACGGACCGTCTGATTGACTTCGGTGCCGGGATGGGACATGTGTCTTTGCTGGCATCAATGCTCTCCGGATGCCAGAGTGTCGGGGTGGAGGTGCAGGCTGCCTATGTGGCAGCCGCGCGACGGTGTGCGGCGGACCTCGGGTTGGAACGGGCACGTTTTGTCGCGCAGGATGTGAGAGATGCTGATCTGGGCTGGGGAACAATCTTCTATCTGTACACGCCGTTCCGAGGCTCGATGCTGGCGGAGGTGTTGCGGCGCTTAGAGGAGGAGAGCCGCAGGCGGCCGATGCGGATTGCTTCGCTCGGCCCCTGTACTTCGGAGATTGCGGCGCAGCGCTGGGTAAGGAGTGTGTCGGCTTTGGAAGAGGGCCGTGTGAGCCTCTTTGAGGCCCGTTGAAAGTCTGGTCTCTTCAGAGGTCTTCGGAGCGGCGTCGTCTGCGGGCGGGTTGTGAACCAGCTCCGGCGAAGACACAGACCATCGCAACGGCGTGGATGAGAAACCAGACTGAGAGGCCCTGGCTCTGGTAGATGAGCACCAGGATCAGAATGCGCGGCACGAGGATGGCAGCGAGCAGCGGCACCCAGCCGAAGAGATGGAATGGCGTGAGATTGCCCTGCAGCCAGGCAATGGCGAGACAGATGCGGGGGAGAAAGAGGGAAAGGACGAGGAACCAGAAGGGAAGGGTCATGGTCGTTCGGTGGAAGAGAGTATCGATGGCTACTGGGTCAGATGCGTCGCGGGAGAATGGCGTTACCAGTTACCAGTTGCAGTGAGTTGATAGGCTTCTTCGAGCCAATACGGTACCTCGTCAACTGGAAACTGTTAACTGGCAACTGATCTTACTTCCCCTGGACCAGCCAGGTGAACTGCTCTTTGGTCAATGGCACTACGGATAGGCGGAACTGACGGAACATGATGGAGTCCGCGAAGAGAGGATTGTCCCGAATCTCGGCGAGAGGCTTTGGGCGCGCGATCGCTTTGACCGGCTTGATGCGGACGGCAGGATTCTTCGGGTCAGAGGCATCGACCGATACGACTTTGGCATGGCCGACGGCGGCTTTGCCGACGTTGGAGTGATAGATGACCAGGTCTTCGCCTGGTTTCATGCCACGCAGCGTGATCAGGGCCTGGGGATTCTTGATGCCATCCCATACGGTTTCACCGTCACGCTGCAAGTCTTCGAAGGAGTACGCGTCGGGTTCAGATTTGAGAAGGTAGGCAGCCATGGGGAGATTCTAGTTGCTGGTTGCTGGTTCCTGGTTGCTAGTTTCTCGCCAAGACTTCGTGGATTGGGCTAACCACCGAGGTCGAGTAAGTTGACTTCGGGCAGTGGCTGGCCGAGGAAGCGGGAGCCGAGGGCCTGGAACTTTTCTGTCGAGTCGGTGGCGTAGAAGGCCAGATTGCTCGATGGCTGGCCGGGTAAGGCGTGGAGCAACTCTGCCACTTTGCCGGCAGTGGTCTCTGCCGAGTCGATGACGGTGATCGGTTGCGGGCTCAGCTCTGCGAGAAGCCGTGTGATGAGCGGGCGCAGCAGTGGATAGTGCGTGCAGCCCAGAAGCACCGTCGAGGGTGAGAGTCCGGCTTTGGCGGCATCCGCGAGAGCTTCGGTGAGGTAGATGCGCGCCACTTGTTCGGTGACGTCGTGGTCGATCCATCCCTCTTCAACGAGTGGCACCAGAAGCGGACAGGCTTTCTGTGTAGCCTCGATGCCGACTGCTTGCAGTGCTTTGAGGTAGGCGTCTGACTGAACAGTCGCCTGGGTGGCCAGCACCAGCGTGGAACCGGAGGTAGCGGCTTCACGCGCAGCCTCTGCCCCGGGTTCGATCACGCCAAGAATGGGAAGGCTGGTGGATGCTCTGAGTTCCTCCATCGCGAGAGCCGAGGCGGTGTTGCAGGCGATGACAATCATCTCCGCACCGTGGTCTTCGAGGAACTTCGCGGAGGAGACGGCATAGCGCGCAATGGTCTGGCGGGACTTGGCGCCATAGGGAAGTCGGGCGGTGTCGCCCAGATAGGTATAGCGGGCTCCTGGAATCAGCGGCAGGAGTGCGCGCAATACGGTCAAGCCTCCGAAGCCGGAGTCAAAGACGCCAACATGCACGGCGGTCATGGTGTCTCTTTCGTTGATTGAAGGGTGGTGTCGCTAGAAGGATACACCCGATCAAGAGAGAAATGACCCGCCAATGTGGGCCTTGTTTTGCCATCCACGAGGAACCGGATCCGGCTGACTTGTGGAAAATTTGCGTGGACAGTACCCAGTACGGAGAGCACGGTCAGGGTCTCGACTTCGATCCCGGAGGGATGTGCATCAGAGAAGCTCTGCCGGAGATTGATCACGGCCATATACCCGTTTCGCGCAGCCATGTCGGTAAAGGCGGTGGGAGAGGGTGTCGTCTTCTCTTCGGTGCTTTTGACGGCGGCTTCGGGTGGTTTAGGGGGGGTGAGCGGAAGCGGAAGGAAGAAGACGTCGGCAATAGCGGTGCCATCGAACTTGAGAGGGTGGGGCGAGTCTGTCTGCCCGTATTCGCTGAAAAGCCGTTCAAGGATGGCGCGCAGGCGGATCGTCGGCTCGGTGGGCAGTGCGATCTGGCGGTCGTTGGGAGTAATGGTACCTGCACCGTCGTCTGCCAGCAGGAAGGTAACGGCCTCTGTCTGGGTCGTGGCGCCACTTGGCGCCTCAATGGGGGTGGCTGCGCTGGAGATGGAGTTCAGCCGGGTGGCTGTGCGCTGGTGGACCCGCCACAGATAGCCCGCCATGAGAACCGAGAGCGTCATCAGCGCCAGAAACAGGATGCGCTGGTAGCGGGGGATCATCGCACGGCCCCGGTGCCGGTGACGGCGTTTGGATGTCCTCGCCAGAAGAGCAGGGCTCCGGCGACGGCCTCCGCGACCCGCTGCTGGTAGGTGGGGTCCTGGGCGGTGGCGTCATCGAGCGGGCCAAGCTCGATTGCAACCGCGGGGCAGGTGAAGGAATCGAGTTCGGCCAGCCAGGTGCGGTTGTTAGTGACGGGCGTACGGGAGCGGGAAATCGCTGCCTGCAGCTCTGAGGCGAGGCGAAGCGAACGTGTGACCCATGGCGCCTGGGCTTCATTCCAGAGGACAGGCTTGGAGCCCTGGAGAGCCGGTTCGGTCTCCGGAAGCGCGGAGGTGAAAAGGTGGACTCCAGCTGCATTGCCGGATGCATGCAGCGAGAGACAGGCTATGGCCCCGGAGCGGTTGGCGAGCTCAACCCGGCCGTCACCGGTGAGATTGGCCGCATCATCCGGTGTTGTGTGCGTCAGAACAACTTTGAAGCCGCGGACGATCAGCAGGGATTGCAGGCGGTTAGCGAAGGCGATGGTCACTTCGCGTTCGGGGAGCTTTTCCGTGAGCCGTGCACCGGTATCCGGACCACCGTGAGCTGCGTCGAGAAGAATAATGGGGGGCTGTTGTGCAGGGGTTTGCGCGCGGGCGGCGGGCAGCAGGAGAGCTGCCACAGCCGCCGCCGCGAACAACGCGGGTTTGGAGCATTTTTTCTGCCGGTGCAGAGTAGGGCTTCCACATCGATGGGCGTTTTCCGCAATGAAAACGCCGCTGCACTCCTCTGTCGGGATACCCAGCAACAGGAAAAATGCTCTAGTCCAAGGCATAGATGGCAAGACCGCTCAGCAACTTCGGATAGAAGTCCGTGGACTTCTGCGGCATGACTTCGTTCGCGAAGGCGACATCCCGGAGCTGTTGCAATGTAACCGGCTTGGTAAGGAAGGCGACGTCCGCCTCTCCTTTATTCACCAGGTCCACGGCCTCGGATGCTTCGCGAAGGTACTTTACGTTGCCCAGCTTCGTCACCTGTTCCTGCGAAAGACCGAGGATCTGCGCAAAAAGCAGGCCGTGGAGCTGGACGACATCGAGCTGGCGCTGGCGCGGAGAAAACTCCTGCAGCTTCGGAGCAATGGCGTCAGATTTTGCAGTGAGCAGCCAGCTTCCACGGGCGGTCACCGCGACGAAGGCTACGCCTTCGGTCGCATCGAGCGCAGCCTTGAGGGCGACGTGGTTGCTGCCGTTCAGCGGAGCGGCGTCAAAGTACGGAGAGGCCTCGGCGAGCAAGTCGTCTGCCGAGAAGTTCTGCAGGCCGTTGAGCACGCGGTGCGTCGGCAGAATGGTGATTCCGGGCGCCGCCATATTGACGAAGGTCATCATCATGGCTGCTTCGGGGTAGGCCGGCGTGGGCAGGTCGGTGGCGGTGACATGCAGCTTTTCTGCCTCATCGGCGCCTGCGGTCTCAGAGCCCGGAGCAGGATTGAAGGGCAGACCTAGCTCGGCAGCGCGCTCCTTGGAATAGGCGACCGAGGTCTCGTAACGGTGATGCCCGTCGGCGATGATGAGCTTCTTGTCCTGCATAGCGCCGACGATGATGCGGATCAGGGACGGGTCAGTGATCTTCCAGAGCTTGTGGAGGACCCCATAGTCGTCGACGACGGCCTGATCGGGCGCGGGACCGTTCTCAAAAAGAAGACGTTCCACGCTGAAGCCGGGGTCGTTGTAGAGCATGTAGATCTGCTCGCAGTAGGCACGGGTCGCTTTGAACAAGGCCAGACGATCAGACTTGTGTTTTGGGAAGGTCTGTTCGTGGCGATAGACAACCTGATCGGCGTAGTCGTAGAGGTGGCCGAGGGCGATAAAGCCGCGGCGCTCGCGTGTTTCGGTGGTGCCGGGGACGGTATAGACCTGCGAGTAACCGTAGATAGCCGGTTCCGCCTCTTCGACCAGCACCTGGTCCTTGCGCCAGGCGTTGAGGGTGTCGGCGGCGCGGGTGTAGACGTTCTCTCCCTCTTCGGTATCGCCGGGGAAGTGTTTACCCAGGATCACACGGATGAGATTCAGCGGGTTCCTCGCGTAGTAGCGGTCCTGCATCTCCGGGGTGATCTTGTCATAAGGCTGGGTGACGACATCCTCCAGCTTGACCTTGGCGGGGTTATAACGGAAGGCGCGGAACGGATAAATGCGAGCCATGCGTGCGGAAGGCGACACTCCAATCTTTAGGTTCTAGGAGAGATTGTACTTGGGGGAGGCTGGGGCCTGCGGCCGGGGTGGAATGGTTGAATTGTTGAATAGTTGAATAGTCAAGGCTGCGATGGAGAGCCGGTTTTCCCCAATCTGCTCTCTCGGAATGACATTTTGTTGACAGTGCGGGGGCCGGTTTTCCCGATCATGGAATGAGAGGCTGCGATTTCATCGGGGGATGCGTCAAACAGGAAAACGGTGGATTACACTCGTACTTCCCGGAGATGATCTTCGGAACGAGGCTAACGGTGGCGGGTCTGGGGCTCAAGGGTCGGCTGAAGCGTGGGCAGCGCGTATGGCGCCGCCTGGCAGTGCTGCTCGTGATGGGTATAGCGCTGTGCGGGAGTGTGTGGGCACAGGAGAATCCCCTGGGAGACGTGAATACCGCGGTGCCTCCGCCGCCAAAGCCGCCGGTTGAGCCGAAAAAAGTGATTGAGGGTGGGGAGAACGTCGCCCGTGAGGCGGCTTCCGCGCCGCGGGGCGCCAGCATCCGTGTCTCGGTCAACCTTGTACTGGTACCGATGACGGTAACCGACCCGATGAACCGCCTGGTGACCGGCCTGGAGCGGGAGAACTTTTGGGTCTATGAGAACAACCAGCCACAGGAGATCCGCACTTTCTCGCTGGATGATGCTCCGGTGACTATCGGGATCATCTTCGATATGAGCGGAAGCATGGGGTCGAAGTTTCAGCGCGCGCGCAAGGCGTTGAGCGCATTTATGCGGACCTCGAATCCGGAGGATGAGTTCTTTGTGGTCGCATTCAATGACCGTCCTGCCGTGGTGGTAGACAACACCTCGAATGTGGATGACGTCGAAGCCCGCATGGCGATGATGAAACCGGAGAGCAGGACAGCGCTGATTGATGCCGTCTACCTGGGTCTGAACAAGCTGAAAGATGCGAAGTATGACCGCAAAGCGCTGCTGATTATTTCGGACGGCGGCGACAACCGCAGCCGCTATACGGAAGGGGAGCTGCGCCGCGCAGTACGTGAGAGCGACGTGCAGATTTATTCCATCGGCATCTTCGATACGTACGCCTCGACTCCGGAGGAGATCGCCGGTCCCATCATGCTGAACGATATCTGCGAGATGACCGGCGGCCGTATGTTCCGCGTCACCGACGTCGCCGAGCTGGGCGATATCGCGGCCCGTATCTCGCAGGAGCTGCGCAACGAGTACGTTGTCGGCTTCCGCCCGGGCGACCTGAAGCATGACGGCACTTGGCGCAAATTGAAGGTGAAACTCAACCCACCGCCCGGACTACCCCCTCTGACCGTGCATAATCGACAGGGGTACTATGCACCTGCGGACTAAGGTTTTTGGCGCCATCCTGGTAGTGGGTAGTTTCACGGCGGGCTGGGCACAACAGCAGCCTTCTTTGACTGTGGACCGGGATCCGATCGCATCGCCGGATCCGGATACGGCTCCCGCGCAATCGACCGCGCCGGTGGGGCCTGGAGGCGCGCCGACAGATAAGATTTCCGGCGGCAAGGGCGGCTATGTACTGCGCCGCGATGCCTACGAGGTCCGCCTGAACGCGACCGTGCTGGACGGCAATGGACGCACGATCCTGACACTGCCCCAGGATGCCTTCCATGTCTTCGAGGATGGAACTCCGCAGACGGTTAACTCGTTCCGGCAGGAGGATCTTCCGGTCTCGATGGGAATCCTGATCGACAGCTCGGGGTCGATGTACGACAAGCGGGACGCCGTGAACAAGGCGGCGGTGCGACTGATCAAGCTTTCGAACCCCAAGGATGAAGCATTCCTGGTGGATTTTTCGTTCGAGCCGTACATCGATACGGACTTTACCAGCGATGTTTCTAAGCTGGAGCAGGGCTTGAACTATGTGAAGTCTTCCGGCGGAACGGCGATGTATGACGCGCTGCTGGCCTCGGCGGACTATCTGGCAAAGAATGCCAAGCAGCCGAAGCAGGTGTTGCTGGTGGTTACGGACGGTGAGGATAACGCGTCGGCCACCTCGCTGGAGGATGCGATTGCGCGTATCCAGGAGCTGGACGGTCCGGTGATCTATGCTGTGGGCCTGCTCTTCGGCAAGGATACGGATAAGCGCGAGAGCCGCCACGCAAAGCGCGTGCTGGAGAACCTGGCGGAGCAGACAGGCGGCATAGCCTTCTTCCCGCGCAATCTGCAGGAAGTAGACTCGGTCGCCGATCAGGTGGCGAAGGACATCCGCGAGCAGTACACGATTACCTACCACTCGACGAAGTCGCCTGCGCTCGGCGGTTACCGTCAGGTGCATGTCGATGCCAAGTACAAAGGCTTCAATAAGCTGACGGTGCGTACCCGTACCGGCTACTACCCGAAGGTCTCGGGAGCAGCAGCGCCAGCAGATAAATCCAAGTAAGGCGTGCACGCGACGATGGCCTATCAGGGGTTTTCCACGAAGGCAATTCATGCCGGCCAGGAGCCGGATGAGCTGACCGGCGCTGTCAATGTGCCGGTGTATCTCACTTCCACCTATCAGCAGCAGGAGATCGGCAAGAACAAGGGCTGGGAGTATGCCAGGCTGGACAATCCGACGCGTTCAGCGCTCGAAGAGAGCCTGGCGGAGCTCGAAGGCGGAACCAGCGGTCATGTCTTCGGCAGCGGTATGGCTGCGATTGCGGCTCTGTGCACGATGATGAAGGCCGGCGATCATGTGGTCTGCAGCGAGAACATCTATGGCGGAACAGTACGGCTCTTCGACAAAATTTTTGTTCACTATGGACTGACGTTTACCTATGTAGACGCCGGCGATCCGGCGAAGGTGGAGGCTGCGATTACGCCTGCGACCAAGCTGGTGCATATCGAAAGCCCAACGAATCCGATGATGTCGATTGTGGACATTGCCGCGGTGGCGGGGGTGGCGCATCGCCATGGCGTAGAGCTCTCGATCGACAATACATTTCTATCGCCGTATCTCCAGCGCCCGATCGAGCTGGGGGCGGATATCGTGATGCACTCGACGACCAAATTCCTGAATGGACATTCGGATGGGCTGGGCGGTGTACTGATCGGGACAAAGCCGGAGCACAAGGAGCGGTTCGAGTTTGTGCAGAAGTGTACCGGCGGCATCCTGGCACCGTTCGACTGCTACCTGGTGCTGCGGGGTATCAAGACGCTGGCGCTGCGGATGCGGCAGCACGATGCGAATGGCCGCGTGGTAGCGGAGTTCCTGTCGAAGCATCCGAAGGTGAAGCAGGTGTTTTATCCCGGTTTGCCGTCACATCCGGGACATGCGATTGCGGCGCGTCAACAGAAGGGGTTCGGCTCGATGATGTCGTTCGAGCTCGGAAGCAAGGAAGCAGCGAATGCGTTTGTGCGGTCGTTGAAGCTTTGCTATCTGGCGGAGTCTCTGGGCGGAGTGGAGACCCTGGTCTCGCACTCGGCTTCGATGACCCATGCGGCGATGACCCAGGAACAGCGCGATGCGCTGGGGATTACGGATGGACTGATCCGTTTGTCGGTGGGGTGTGAAGATGTCGAGGATATCCTTGCGGATCTGGGACAAGCGCTTGTTGGAATTGAATGATCGAAGGATTGAATAGGGCTTTTCGGACCTGGTTTCTGTTTGTTGCCTGAGTGCGTCTGGCATGAGCGCGTCAGGTTACGCGTAGCCAGTTCGCATCGGTAGATGCGAATGCCTTGCTTAAGGGGACGGCTTCAGCCGTCCCATACGGAAGCTACAGAGATAGCGGCTTTAGCCGCTGAGGTCAGATTCATTCCCCTCGAAGTACTACATCTTGCCGCACATTTCTGTCTGTCATTTCGTAGTGACCGAAGGGAGCGGAGAAAATCTGCTTCTCCGCCGCATTGCCCTCAGCGGCTAAAGCCGCTTACTTACACAGCATCAGATCGCACGGCTGAAGCCGTGCGCTTAAGCAGGACAATCGTGCGTAGAGCGATACCTCTTCTTCGCGGCGAAGCCGCGAAGAAGAAGCACTAAAGCAGGTCCTTCGCTGACCCACCCCCGCCAGCGAAGCTGGCCGGGGACCCCGTCCGCTCAGGATGACAAGTCTTAGGGAAGTGGTGAACAAAATTTATTGGGGTGCATCGACAAATTCGCTCGCGGAATCTGTTCGATACGCCTAGTGCGTCGCTGCTGATGGCGTGTTGGCAGGATCAGTGTAGGGGACGTCTTTGCCGGGGACGTGTTTGGTGATTTTTCGTCCGAGTAGTTCTCGCGCGACCGCGCCCGCGGCTCTGCCTCCGATGCCGATGGCTGCGTTGGTGAAGACCAGGTCCCAGCCGCGGTCGGCGTGGGGATAGTAGAGGTTAGAGAGCGCGCCCGAGGTCATGGCTCCGAGAAGGTAGGAGTAGTTCGGCATCATGTTGCCGCTGTCGCTGCGGGCGACGAATGCGCTGGCGATGGCATGGTAGACACGGGATTTAGTAGTGCCGGTGCCCTGGTAGAAGTAACGGGGATCCTGGTGAAAGAGTGAAGCGTAGATGGCGTGGTCGAAGTAGTCGCTGATGCGGCCGTCTCCAAAGCGTGCCGCCCAACGTTTACCGTATCCAGCGGCTCCCTGGCCGTAACCGGCGTAGGAGTTGTTGGCCTGCTCGACCCCGGCGCTGACGGTGACACCGATGAACGATGTCCAGTCGAGCGTGTCACGGGTTGCGAGTTGGAACTTTTGCTTCGTCGTCATCGGAACGGGATGAGGTTCGAAGCTCGTGTAGAAGTTCGGAATGACGCCGAAGACGCGCTGTTGCTCCTGGGCTTTGATCTGGGCCTCGGCGATGACCTCCGTGGGAAGGACGGTGATCTCCGTGTTGGTCGATGCGATGGAAAGCGAGATGTCAGGTAGGACGTAAGTCTGCTCCCCGGAGAGATCGAAGGTCGGTGAGGCATAGGGAGCAAAGCCATTGCAGGTAACACGGAGCAGGTAGCGCCCGGCAGGTAGTCGAGCGAACAGGAATCCTCCTCTGGCATCGACCGATGTGGATCGCACCGGCGTGCCTGTTTCATTAAGCAATGTGACCTGTGCGCCGGGGACGATGGCGCCCGTGCTATCGAGGACGGATCCCGAAATCTGTGCCGAGCCTGCAGGCAGGGCTGCGAATGCTTGCGCAGAGGACGCCTGGAGTGGCGATGTCCGGAGTGGCGATGTCTGGGGCGATGATGTCTGGAACTGGGGAGTAGGCGCGTCCGGAAGCTCAAGAGAAGCAGTCGCGATGCCGGCCTGTTGTGCAGATAACGCAGTCGTCGAGACGAGAAGGAAGGCCGAAGCGGCACATTTCAACATGAATCAAAGTCCGATCTGTGATGGTTTGCCAGGTGCTTTGTCATCCTCCGGACGTTTTGCACGCAAGGGAAGACGAGGGGATGGGCACCTGCGTCTATGACGGCCGATCCCGGGAAATGAAAGGTGTAGACGACGATTCACGACAAACGAATTCACGGGCAGCCTATCGAATGTCGTGAAGTGTCGACGCTTGAAAAGAAAAGGGATCGAATTCGGACAGCGAGCGTCCTATTACACAGCGATCAGTGTGTATAGGAGGCTCGTTCCCTCTGAAGTGCGTTCCTCCCCTCCGATCTTCTGTTGAGATGACCAGATTTCTACAAAAAGAGCATCCGTATGGATTACGGATTGCCGTGGCGTGCTGTGTTCCCGCGATTGTCGCGTTGCTTGGCTTTAACGGGCCAAATGAGCCTGTCGCGCCTGCAACGTCTCAAAGTATGGTGCAACCGGAGGAAGCCAAGGCGCAGGTGCTGCAACCGGACCTGCTGGAAGGCGCCTGGACCGTGGTATGGGGCACGTCACCGACCGACAAACACCGCAGCACTTTCCGCATCGTCTCCGCAGGTCAGCAATTGAGTGCCGTCACCGCTGCGGATATGAATGATTTTCTCCCTCTGCAGGGCTCACGCCGGACGATTCCAGTGCATGTGGATGGGATGAGCGTGTCCTTTGTCGGGGGCAGCGCAGGCACGGTAAGAGGGGACTATGTCGGTGGGGTCCTGCGCGGGACCACTGATCGTGGAGCACAGTGGATTGCAGTTCGATCGCCGCGCGAGGTGCACGAGCATCACCACAGATCTCACGCCGCAGACCACACGACAACCTCTGTGGAGACGCGCGATCAGAACAGGTGACAATCGATCGTGACAGCAAACGTGCAAGCGCCGAAGGCCCGTGTTTCGCTTCTGCTGATTGACGATGACCGTTCGCTGGGGGCGCTGCTGGCGGAGTATTGCGAACCTTCCGGCTTCAGTGTGACGTGCGCGCGCAGTGGAGAAGAGGGGATCCAGCACGTGACAGAGCGCCCGTTTCAGTTCATCGTGCTGGATGTGATGCTGCCGGGCATCGATGGCTTTGAGACTCTGCGGCGGCTTCGGGAGATCACGCGAACTCCGGTGCTGATGCTAACCACGCGAGGAGCGACGCGCGATCGTGTCCATGGTTTGAACGATGGCGCCGACGATTACCTGACGAAGCCATTTCAACCGGAAGAGCTGGTCGCGAGAATCGGCAGTATTCTGCGCCGGACACAACCTGCTGCTGTGGAAGTGTCAACCAGGCTTGTGGGCGATCTCCTCCTGGATGAGGGCTCTCGTACGGTGTCGTGCAGCGGCAGGCCGGTAGAGCTGACCGGAGGTCAATATGAGTTGCTGCGGCTTCTGCTGGAGTGTCCTGGTGAAGCACGTCCGCGTGAGGATTTGATCCGGCGCATCTTCGGACGCGAACCGCATGGTGTCGACCGCTCCATCGATAACCTGGTGAACAATCTCAGGAAGCGATTGGGAATTCATCCGGACGGCACAGATCGCTTCAAGTGTGTCCGCAACCTTGGCTACAGTTATGTGCTTCCACAGGATGGAACTGGCCTGTGAGTGTCTTCTTCCGTATCTTCCGCACCTTCTGGTTTTTGATCCTGCTGGGCAGTCTGCTGATCATGCTGGTATTGCCCATCAGTAGAGAGCCGAGGATGGTGTTGTTCGAGCGGCCGCGAGAGTTACCGATCGCGAAGATACAGGAGTGTGCGGCTCTCGCTATTCAGAAGAGTGCGCAGGGCTTTCATGGAGGCCTGGGGCCAGAGTGTTTCAACGGATATCTCCTGACATCGAACGGCTCCGGTGCCGCGATGGGGGGTGTGAGGCTTCCGTACGGCGAGTCTGAATTGCTGGAGTGGGCGAGAAACCGGATCAGCCCGATGGTGATGGCAACGATCGACGAGACGGTGGTTGCGGTACGGACCGACCCTGCCGTGAGCACATCGCCCTTATTTGTCGCCAGGCTGCCTTATCCGGGTACAAGGCGCGCGAAGACTAAGTTCGGATTTGCTATGCTGCTGCGCTTTATCGCGTTTTCTGCGATCGCTGCGCTGGTATTGAGTCTCTACTTTACGCGGCCGATTACGCTGCTCTCTGAGGCGACCCAGGCGTTCGGCACCGGAGATCTTCGCGTACGCCTCAAGCCCGCACTGACAAAACGGCGCGATGAGATCGGCAGGGTAAGCCGCGGCTTCAATGAGATGGCTGAGAGGATCGAATCGCTTGTACTGCAACAGAAGACATTTCTGGCGCATGCGGCGCATGAGCTTGGTTCGCCATTGACGCGCTTGAATATTGCCCTTGCGCTCTGCAAGCGCAGGTTGGATGCGACGAAGGCTCCGGAGCTGGAGCGGATTGAGGATGAGTCGGAACAGCTCAATGCCCTGGTACAGCAGCTGCTGCTCTTTGCTCGTCTGGAGAGTGGCAATGAGATGGATCAGAACCGGAGCAGGTTTTTCGTTTCAAGGGTTCTGACGGCCGCCGTGGAGAACGCGCGGTTTGAGGGCGAGCATCAGGGAAAGATAGTCACATTTTCCCGGGAGGAACCATTTGCGATCGAAGGCTATCCCGATCTGTTGCAGCGTGCCTTCGACAATGTGCTTCGCAATGCTCTTCGATTCGCACGAGTGATTACGGTCGAAAGCCATGTGGATGATGTCCGTGATGTGGGCCTGGTGAAGATCTATGACGATGGCCCGGGCATTCCAGAGGGGATGGAAGAGACGATCTTTGAACCCTTTCAGCGTGTGTCGGATTCTGATGGTTCTGCCGAAACAAAGGGCGCTGGCCTGGGACTGGCGATTGCGAGGCAGACTGTGCTGGCGAACGGAGGAACGATCTCCGCCCATAAGTCGCCGATGGGCGGGTTGATGGTGCGGTATGAGTTCCCGCTGCAGCGCGGGAATTGAAGAATTGAAGGATTGAATAAGGGAGCGGGCTTTCCTCTAGTTGCCTTCAGAGGTTGATAGGGGCCCCAGGTGAGGCATTCGCACCTGTGGTGCGAACTGGCTGCACTGCGTGCAGCGTAAACAGGTCCTTCGCTCGCGTTCAGGATGACAAATAAAGAGCGATTACCTGCGCCCGTGATCTTAGTGGACGATGGTGAGCTTTACCGGGTCAGCGGCGGTGACGCGCGAGCCCGGTGCGGGGGACTGGGCGATGACGGTGCCCATGACTTTGACCGGCTGTGGTGCAGGTGTGGCGCCGACGGAGGGAATTGGGGGGATGGCTGTGGCGGCTTCCTGGGCGTAGGCGATGTGCAGGCCCATGGCGGAGACGCGCGCGCCGGCCTCGGCCAGCGTGAGGCCGGAGAGGTTGGGCATGACCCACGCCTTCGGCTCTGCGTCTTCCTCTTCTGAGAGCAGCAGACTGACCGCGGGTTTGTCGACACCTTCCGCATTGGGTGGCGGCGACTGGGCCAGGACATAGTCTGCCTGACCAGCGATGGGGAGGTGAGCGAGCGAGCCGAGTTCGAGACTGCCGCGGCGAAGCGTGACCGAGGCCTCCCGCAGCGGCATGCCGACTGCGTTGGGGATGGTGACGCGCTGCGGTCCGAGTGACTGGGTGACCCGCACCTGCCAGGAGCGCCGTACACGTACTCCCGCTACGGGGTACTGCTGCAGGACGCGTCCGGCGGGAACCACCGCAGAGTAATAGCGGTTTTCGAGCGTCATATTCAGGCCGGTGCCGCGTGCCTTGGCTGCGGCTTCCTCATAGGTCAAGCCCGCGAAGTTCGGGATCTGTACCTCGCGGCCGTGAATGGCGAGGCGCATGGTGATGAAGGCCGAAAGCAGCGCTACGGTCATCATGGCGACCGCACCCAGCAGGATGCGGAAGAAGCGGATCATGGTGGTTCGCAGTTTCACGGTATGCAGCTCAGGATACAGCTATTAAGGGATGCAGGATCAACGGCGGTTGTCGGTTGCCGGTTCTGGGTGAATGAGGACGCGTGAGACCTCAGGGTGCTGGCGCTTCATGCGGCTTTCCACCTCGGTGATGATGGCATGTACCTCCGACATGGGCAGATCGTCCGGGAGAGTGCAATGGCAGTTTATCTGCAGGTGGTCGCCAGTGCGGGTGATCAGGACGTCGTGGATGTCGAGGATCTGCGGGAACTCTTGTGCAGCGCGGCGCAGGCCGCGTTCGAGCAGCGTGTCTCGCGCGATGGCGTCCGTATGCTCGATGGTCGCAGGTTCACTTTCAATGTGGGTCAGGATGCTGGCGATACGGGGTTCTTCACGGCGCATCTCGGCCTCGAGCCTGGTGACCAGATCGTGCGCGGCACGGAGGTGCATGATCTCGGGGACTTCGAGGTGGAGCTCGATGTAGAGCTTGTCTTTGATCTCGCGGACGCTGAGATCATGAATGCTCAGATTGCGCCGCGCGGCTACGGCTTTGACGCGATCGAAGACCGATTCGGAGTCAGAGGCTGTCGGCACGGTATTGATGTCGATGTCGGCGCCTGGAACGATGCGCAGTACGGCGGCGCGTGCGCCTTTGGTGACCTGCTCGGCGCGCTGGAAGGTGAGGTTGCGGGGAAGTGCCAGGGTGAGATCGACAAAGTGTTCGGAGCCCGCACGACGCACGCGCACCTGGTCGACAGAGAGAACGTCGGGGACTTGCGTGAGGGCGCGCAGCAGCTCGCGGCGGGTCTCCGTGGGAGTCGCGTCCATCAGGTCGTCGAGTGTGCGGCGGGCGAGGCGGTAGCTGACCTGCAGAATGATAACGGAGACGAGGAGCGCTGCGACTGGATCAGCGCGATGCAGCCAGGGGATGTGGAAGTAGCTGCCGGCCCAGGTTACTGCGAGACCAGCCAGCACGGCGACGGAGGACCAGATGTCGGTGCTGAAATGCAGCGCGTCGGCCTCAAGGGCCTGCGAGCCGGACTCTTTGGCGACACGAAAGAGATGCCGGGAGCGGCCGTAGTCGACGGCGATGGAGAGAATCAACACCAGGACGGGCCAGATACTGCTGTGAACCTCGACCGGATGCAGCAGGCGACGGACAGCCTCGAGGACGATCCAGAGGCAGGATGCCCCCATGAGGAAGGTCTCGACGAAGGATGAGAGATTCTCGATCTTGCCGTGACCGAAGTTGTGATCTTCGTCAGCGGGTTTGTCGGAGACCTGCACGGAGAAGAGAGTGATGCCGGCGGCGGCGAGGTCCAGGCCGGAGTGCGCGGCTTCGCTCAGCATGCCGAGTGAGTGAGTTGCGATGCCTGCGATGAGCTTTAGTGCCGTGATGCCCGCTGCCGCCAGGACGGAGCTGAGCGCAGCGCGGCGTTTTTCGGCCTGCTGGGCAGTGGGTGCGACTGGTTGGACCGCTGCAGGCATGAGGAACTCTAGCTTATCCCAGTCTGGTTCCGCGATAGAGGCCGGCGATGCCGAAGGTATAGGGCGTCCAGGTGGTGTGGGCGTATCCGGCGGCTTCCATCTTGCGGAGCATCTCGGGCGGCTTGGGAAAGCGGCCTACGGATGCAGGAAGGTAGGCGTAGGCCGATGCGCTGCGGGAGATGGCGGCGCCGATCGCCGGCAGCACACGGCGGAAGTAAAAAGCATAGAGCTTGCCAATCGGTCCACCGGGCTGGTTGAAGTCGAGAATGCCGATCTGCCCGCCGGGCTTGAGCACGCGTGCGATCTCGCGCAGGCCGGCGTCGTAGTTGGCGAGATTGCGGAAGCCGAATGCGGAGACGACGAGGTCAAAGGAGTTGTCAGGCATCGGCAAGTTGAGAGCATCGGCTTCGATGAAGCAGACGTTGTGTTCGCGATGCTTCTCGATGCCGCGCGTGATCATCTCGTGCGAGAAGTCGATGGCCACCATCTGCTCGGCGGGCGAAGGGCGAAGCGCCAGTAAGGCGGAGGTCATGTCGCCGGTGCCACAGCAGAGATCGAGGACGACGGCCTCAGGCTTTGCGAGCGTATCGCGGAAGGTCGTGGCGCAGCGGCGCCACCAGCGGCGATCGATGCCGGCGGAGAGTACATGATTGAGCAGGTCGTACTTCGGCGCGATGGAGTCGAACATCTGCTGCACGGCCGCGGCGGCCTGCTGCTCGGTCATGTTCTCCCCGGGTTGCGCTCCGGTTGCGCTCATGCTCCGCGCTCCTGCATCAGTTTGAGTGTCTGCTCGGTGGCGTGCAGCATCTCCGCTTCGGTGACGTCGGTGACGATCTGTACCTTGCCGACGGAGACCGGAAGGATGAAGCGGCGCTGGCCGGAGCGGTTCTTCTTGTCTGAACCGGTGAGATCGACGATCTGCTGTGCCGGTGCGCGGAACTTCGGGATCGGGCCGTAGGCAAGCACGGTATTGACGATGCGTATCGCCTCGGCCTCACCAAGCATGCCGCGTTCCACGGCGATCAGGGTGGCGGCGATCATGCCCCAGGCAATGGCCTGTCCGTGCAGAAGCTGCTTGTATTTCGTAGCGGCTTCGATCGCGTGGCCCAGGGTGTGGCCGAAGTTGAGGATCATGCGCAGGCCGTTCTCGCGCTCGTCGATGCCGACAACCTCTGCCTTCATCTTCACAGAAGCAGTGACGACCTTTTCAAGGGCTTTAGGATCAGCTTTGAGAATGGCCTTCGACTCCGACTCCATGTAGCGGAAGAGGCGCGGTGTTCGAATGACGCCGGCCTTGACGGACTCCTGCAGGCCGGCACGCAGCTCGGCGGGTGGCAGGGTTTTGAGGATGTCGATATCGATGAAGACACCGAGCGGCTGATGGAAGCTGCCGACGAGGTTTTTGCCGGCGCGCAGATTGACGCCGGTCTTGCCGCCGACCGAGGAGTCCACCTGTGCGAGCAGCGTGGTGGGCACCTGGATGAAGCGGATGCCGCGCATGTAGATAGCCGCGAGGAAACCGGTGATGTCTCCGATCACACCGCCGCCGAGGGCGATGAGCACGGAGTCGCGGTCGGCCTTGTTCTCGGCGAGCTGCTCAAGAAGGCTCTCGACCGCGGCGAAGCGCTTGTGGGATTCGCCGGAGGGATGCAGCAGCACGACCGGCTTCGCGTCCTTGGGGAAGGAGGCGAGGAACTTGCGCTGCCACAGCTTCCAGATCTCGGGAGTGGTGACGACGAAGAGCCGGGTAGCCGGAGAACCGGTGAGTTTGGCGATGCGGCGGGAGAGTGTTGGCAGAAGGCCGCGGCCGATGACGACGTTGTAGTTCGCTGTAGGCGTATTTACTGCGATAACTGGCACAGCTTTATGGTATCGCGATCAGAAGCGTACCCTGTGAGGGTGAGTGCCGCGGAACGTTTTGATTTTGTTGTGGTGGGCGCTGGAATCGCCGGGCTTCGGGCAGCAATGACGCTGGCAAAGGCTGGCAGCGTGCTGGTGGTGACGAAGGAGAAGATGGCCGAGTCGAACACGGCCTATGCGCAAGGCGGCATCGCCGTGGCCATGGGCGGTGCCGAGGACGTCGCCGAGCATCTGGACGACACGGTGATGGCAGGCGACGGCCTGGTGAACCGCGAGGCCGCTCAGGTGCTGGTGGAGCAAGGACCGGCGCGCGTGGAAGAGCTGCTGGCATGGGGCACCGAGTTCGATCGCGAACAGGGCGATCTGATGCGGACGCGCGAAGGGGCGCACTCTCGATCGCGCATTCTGCATGCCCATGGCGACGCCACAGGTTGGGAGATTGCCCGTTCTCTGCTGCGAATGGTGACAGCCAATCCACGCATTGAAGTGCGTGAGTTTGTCACGACGATCGACCTGTTGCGCGCAGATACGGGCCGCGTCTGCGGTGTCGTGCTGGAAGATGCGCAGGGTGAGACGCGCGTAGTGGAGGAGTGTGCGGTGCTGCTGGCCTCCGGCGGCGCGGGACAGGTTTACAGCGATACGACGAATCCCGCCGTGGCGACGGGCGATGGCATTGCGATGGCGTGGCGCGCGGGTGCGGCGATCAGCGATATGGAGTTCTACCAGTTTCATCCCACCGCCTTTTCGCAGGTGGATGCGCCGCGCTTTCTGTTGTCAGAGGCGCTACGTGGTGAGGGAGCCTATCTGCGCAATACTGCGGGCGAGCGTTTCATGTCGCGGTATCACAAGCTGGCAGAGCTTGCGCCCCGCGATGTAGTGGCGCGCGCGATTACGCGCGAGGGCATGACCGGCGAGGTCTATCTCGATATGCGTCATGTACAGAAGGACCTGAAGGCGCGTTTCCCGGGCATATCAACGTTTCTGAGTAGGTATGGGTTTGAGCTGGGACGGGATCTGATTCCCGTACGACCGGCAGCGCACTACCTGATGGGTGGTGTGCGTACGGATACCCATGGGCGAACATCGCTTCCGGGTCTATATGCGGCGGGTGAGTGTGCCTGCACTGGGGTGCATGGAGCGAACCGTTTGGCGAGTAATTCGCTGCTGGAGGGGTTGGTCTTTGGAGCCCTGGCGGCCGAGGCGATGGTCGAAGAGTGTGGTGGTCCCCAGGCTTCAAAGGCGATTGTTCCGACGGCGGTTCAGGCTGGTAGCGATGCGGGAGATGTCGAGGCCTGGATTGCGCATCTGCGTGCGTTGATGTGGGAGAAGGCCGGCTTGCTGCGGGACGCGGAGCGATTGCGCGAGGCGAAGGCTGAGCTTGCAGCGATGGTGTTGCCGGCAGGGAATGCGCGCCGAAGTGTTGAGGCTCGGAACCTGCATGCGATTGCCGTGATGATTGTGATCGCGGCGCTGGCGCGAGAGGAAAGCCGTGGGGCGCATT
This sequence comes from Terriglobus sp. 2YAB30_2, assembly GCF_052114765.1. Taxonomy (NCBI): domain Bacteria; kingdom Pseudomonadati; phylum Acidobacteriota; class Terriglobia; order Terriglobales; family Acidobacteriaceae; genus Terriglobus; species Terriglobus sp. 2YAB30_2. The sequence goes on along the minus strand of NZ_JBFRFJ010000006.1, from coordinate 229,148 downwards.
TCCGGAATGATTTTCCGCAACGGGATGATGTGAAGTTTGGGAAGCACTCGGTGCTTCGCGATGGTGTGGTTGATTTTAAGTAGTTGAGATACATCGGGTGCCCCACATACGCGCCGCGGGGTCCCCGGCCAGCTTGCTGGCTGGGGTGCAAGCTTATGTGGGCATTCGTGCATAGCGCGAATCGTCTTTTTGCTATTTGCAGAACTCAACTCACAACGCGGATCAAGCTCCGCTTGATACACCCACATAAGCTTCGCGTATGTGGGGCACCCTGTCGTACCTTATTTCGACTTGGTCGGTACTCCTCAGGCTGTCGCGTGCTTCTTTGGTAACAGCAGTGAGATCACGACGGTGATGCCAAGCAGGCCGAGGATGATGGCGAGCGAAACCAGAGCGGAGACCTCGATCCAACTTGCCGCGAGCATCTTGAAAGCGGCGAAGCCGAGCACTGCGGCGAGACCGTAGTGTAGGTAGGCGAGCTTCTCGAGAAGGTGCGCCAGCAAGAAGTAAAGGGAGCGCAGACCCATCACCGCCATGACGTTGGAGCTGTAGGCGATGAACGGGTGCCGCGTGATGGAGAGCACCGCGGGGATAGAGTCGAGCGCGAAGACGAAGTCTGTGAAGGCGATAGCGATGAGCGCCAGCGAGAGCATGGTCAGGTGCAGCTTGCCCTGTTCACGCAGGAAGAAGCTTGACTGATTGCTGGAGACGGGAACGATGCGTTCGACCCACTTTGTCCACGCGGGCTTGCCGGGCTTCTTTTCCCCATGTGGCATTAGCAGGCGCACGGCGGCGAAGAGCAGGAAGGCTCCGAAGATGTAGGTGACCCAGGCAAAGTGTTCCAGCAGCTCGATGCCGAGGCCGATAAAGCCTGCGCGCATGACGACTGCTCCGAGGATTCCCCAGAAGAGAACGCGGCGCTGGTGCGGACCTTCGATGTGGAACTCGCGGAAGAGCAGAAGGAAGACGAAGAGGTTATCGACCGACAGCGACTCCTCGATTGCATAGCCGGAGATGAACTCGATGTCGTAAGGGCCGCCCAGGGTGTACCAAACATACCCGGCGAACGCGAGAGCCGCTCCGACCCACATGCATGTCGCCCAGATGGCGCGCGCAGGCGTCTGTTTGCGGCGGAGCATGAGAAACTCGCCGACAAAGAGCAGCAGCAGGAAGACGTGGAAGCCGATCCAGTCGTAGAGAGGGATCTCGTTCATCGGGCCTAGTGATTGCTCTGGTTGATGAGCCGGATCATCTCCACAAACAGGTCTCCGGAGATCTGCAGGCTCGCAGCCGAAATCTTGTCCAGCGTGTCGTCGGCGGTGTGGTGGTATCCGTCGGGATGCATGAAGCTGGAGGGTCCGTAGTTGATGTCGATGATGTCGAGGACAGGCACGCCACGCTGTTTGAAGGGCAGGTGATCATCCTCGACGGCCGACTCGAGTTTGAAGATGGAGTTCGAGTGACCAGTATTCTTCGCCGCCTGCTTGAGCAGATCCGTGAGCCAGGGAGTACTGTTGGTCTCGCGGTTGATGTTCAGGTCCTTATCGGCGCACATATCGGCGAGCAGGAAGGCCTTGATCTTCGGCAGGGTGCCGCTGGCGGCCCACTTCGCGGCGACGTGTTTGGTGCCGTAAAGGGCATCGCGCTGCGTATCCCAGTGGTCACCGACCGCCTCTTCCGCATCGTCGAAGAGCAGCCATACGGAGTAGCCCTCGGGCGGATGAGTGCGGAGGACGTTAGCCATCTCCATGAGGAGGGCGGTGGTGGCTCCGCCGTCATTGGCTCCGACGAAGTCGATGTTGCGCAGCGGATAGTTGGTCTCGTAGTGCGAGGCGAGGACGATGATGCCGTCCTTCTTGCCTGGGAACTTCACAATGAAGTTCTTGCCGGGAAGGTAGCCCGCCGGAGTGCTGGCGGTGAAGGCGTCCTCTTCGAACTGCCCCTTGGCAATCTCAGGAGCGAAAAACTTCTTGATGAAGGCCTCGGCTTTGGTGTGACCTGGCGAGCCCAGCCAGCGCGGTCCGCTGGTGTTGACGTACTGCCGTGTCAGGTCCATGGCGCGTGCGCCACTGAACTTTTGTCCCTGCGCAACGGCGCCGAGAACTGCAATAGAGAGGAGTGCACGGGCTACGAGACGGAGCTTCATGCCTTCTGTGCCTTGGCCTCGCGGCGCTTCGGGTGGACCATGTAAGCAACCAGAATCGAGAGGAAGTACAGCGCCAGCATTGGCGAAGCGAAGAGGCACATGCCGAAGGGATCGGGTGTCGGGCAGATAACCGCCGCGATGACGAAGATGATCATGACGGCGTAGCGCACGTTCTTCCAGAGGAACTTCGCATCGACAATGCCGAAGAGCGCCAGGAAGAAGATCAGCACGGGCAGCTCAAAACAGGCGCCCAGGCCAAGGATCACGGCGAGAAAGAAGTTGGTGTAGTCCTCGATGGTAATGATGGGATTGAATTGCTTGCCGAAGCCAAGGATGAGGACGCGTAGTCCCTCCGGCAGCACCCAGCGATAGCCGAACCATGCGCCGGCGAGGAAGAGACCGACAGTTGACGCCATGAAAGGCGTGACGTACTTCTTTTCGGTCTGGTAGAGACCGGGGGCGATGAAGAGCCAAACCTGGTAGAGGATGAATGGAGAAGCGAGGATGGCTCCGCCGTAGAGCGCCGTCTTGAGCGACAGGTTCAGGCCATCGGTCGGGTGGGTGAAGTTGAGCTTCAGGTGCAGGTCGGTCAGTGGCTTCTGCACGATGTCGTAAAGACGCTCGTGGAAGGCATAGGCCACGGCCATGCCGACGACCAGGAAGATGACGGCGCGGATAAGGCGCTTGCGGAGCTCGTCGAGGTGCTCCATCAGGCTCATGCCTGGCAGCTCGGCGCGGTCCGTTACTGCCGCCCGGGCGCGATCGATGACGTCAGCCATGGGTCTCCTGCGTGGTGTGCGTGTGGGCCGGGTCCAGGTGTTGGTCCAGCTCGGACGGGAGGTTGGGGATGGGCTCGGACGGAATGGTCTCGGACCTGACGGTCTCGGACCCAACGGTCTCGACCGGAACAGAATCTACCAGGGCGCTGACAGCATCGGCTTCGGTCTGGGTAGCCGGGTCGGCTGCGGTAGAGGCTTCCGTTTCGGCGGAGCCGGCCGGAGTCGGCAGGCCGGTGGAGGGAGGCATGATGCTCACCTCGCCCTCGGTCGCGATGGGCTTGACGGCTTCGGGGCCTGCTTCCTTGGCCTGCTCGGCGAGTTTCTTGCGTTCCTCGGCCTGCTCGGAGAGGCGTAACTCCTCTTCCATCTGGTACTTAAATTCATTGGAGGCGCGGCGGAACTCGCCCATCAGCTTTCCTAGCTGGCGGGCAAGCTCCGGCAGCTTCTTGGGCCCGAAGAGGAGCAGGGCCAGGAAGAAAAGAAAGACGCTGTCGGCAAAGCTGGGCATCGCTACCAGCCATCATAGCGGAGCGGACCCGATGCTGTAGACTGAGGTTGTTACGGGGCGTTCACCGCCCCGTAAAGAAGCTTGCATCGTAGGGCCGCCCTGGGGCGTCTTATCGATGCAGGCAGTGGTTGCAACATCCCCGTGGGCTGGGCCGAAGGGCAGCGAGTCCACTGCAGCCATCGAAGTAATGCTTTCAACATCCCCGTTGCGCCTTGAGCGTGACTGAAGGCAGGAAGAGAAGTGAGTGTTCTGGAAGAAGTACTGGAAGCGCCGCAGGCCGACGTCTGCTCGCTGGACAACTATCTATCCCAACCCGACCACACCATGGATGCCCGTATCGCGGCCGCACGCAAGATTCTGGGCAAAACCACCATCATCCTGGGGCACCACTACCAGCGCGACGAGGTGATTCGTTTTGCCGATTACACCGGCGACAGCTACAAGCTTTCGAAGGTGGCGGCTGAGACTGACGCGAAGTATTTGATCTTCTGCGGCGTGCACTTCATGGCCGAGAGTGCCGATGTTCTGGGCAAGGGCGGCCAGCAGGTGATTCTGCCGGACCTGAACGCCGGATGTTCCATGGCGGACATGGCGGAGATCGGCCAAGTAGAGGACTGCTGGGAACAGCTGGAACGGGCTGGCGTTGCGGCGGAGGTCATGCCGCTGACCTATATGAACTCTTCGGCGGCGATCAAGGCATTCTGCGGCGAGCGGGGCGGCCTGGTGTGTACCTCATCAAATGCTCCGGGAGCCTTTACCTGGGCCTTCGACCGTAAGAAAAAGATTTTGTTCCTGCCCGACCAGCATCTTGGCCGCAATACGGCCTATGCGATGGGCATTGGGCTGGACGAGATGGTGGTGTGGGATCCGTGGGTGATCGGCGGTGGTGTCTCGCCGGCGAAGCTGAAGGCCGCCAAGGTGATCCTGTGGAAGGGCCACTGCTCAGTGCACCAGCGCTTCCTGCCGCAGCATGTGGACCAGGTGCGGGCGAACTATCCGGGGATTCAGGTGATAGTGCATCCGGAGTGCCGGTGGGAGGTCTGCCAGAAGGCAGACGCTACCGGATCGACCGAGAAGCTGATTGAAGTGATCGAGCGGGCTCCAGAGGGCGCCATGTTCGCCGTGGGAACGGAGATCCACCTGGTAAATCGCATGGCGAAGCTCTTCGAGGGCCGCAAGAAGGTCATCACGCTCGATGATTCAGGCTGCCTTTGCACGACGATGTATCGCATCAGCCCACAGCACCTGGCGTGGGCGCTGGAGAACCTGGTGGAAGGCAACGTCGTCAACCGCATCAAGGTGGACGATGACGTGAAGCACTGGGCCCGCGTCGCGCTGGACCGGATGCTCGAAATCAAAGCTTAAACCAGTTCCTGGTTGGTTCCTGGTTGCTAGATGTGCCGAAGCTCTCGTTGCCCACCCTTCGCTTCGCGAAGGGTGGGGCAACGAGTGTGTTGCCTCGCCCGATTTTCTTTGGTGCGGTAGCGACCATACCGCCGGTGAGATATCAGGAAAGCCGCTGCGGTGTCGCCGGTTCAGCGATAAGATGGTGTCGTATGCGGACTTTTACCCTTTCCGAGGCGCAGACCATGTTGCCGGTGCTGGAGAGCCTGCTGAAGCGGGCGCAAACAGCAGCGCGCCTGGCGGCACAGGTGGAGGGGGAGTTGCAGGACCTCTCGCAGCGGATCTTCCTGTATGGCGGCATGCATGTCGATATCGCTGCTGTGGCCCGCCGCCGCGGACAGCGCGAGAAGGCCATACAGGAAGCCAAGGACACGCTGGCGGAGATCGATGCCATTGGGGTTCAGGTGAAGGATCTGGACACCGGTCTGTTGGATTTTCCCTTCCAGCTTGAGGACCGCGTCGTACTTCTCTGCTGGAAGCAGGGCGAGACCGCAATCACGCACTGGCACACCATGGAAGATGGATTCGCCGGACGAAAGCCGCTGGACGAGCGGTTTACGCGCGGCGAAAAGCTGCAGTAGTTTCCTTTATTCCCATAGAGATATCTAGTTCCTGCACGCTCCGACGTCCGTTTACCGGAGGGCCAGCCGTTTTCCAGGAATAGCGTTTGACAGACGATAAGAATTATCGTTTACTAAGTCTTGATGGAATTCTCTGCAACAACCTTCCGCGAACTGTGCCAGCAACATGGCATCGCGGTGACGCATCAGCGCCAGGTTCTGTTTGAGATCATGCAGGGCATGCACGGGCACCCCTCTCCGGAAGAGGTTTACGCGCGTGTGAAGAAGAAGATTCCTGCCATCAGTTTGGCGACCGTCTACAAAAACATTCATCTGTTTGTGGAGAGCGGTATCTTTCGCGAGGTCAGCATGCACCATGGCACGCTGCGCGTGGAGATGAACAGCCGGCCGCATCATCACATGGTGTGCTCCATGTGCAAGTCGATTTCGGATATCGATGAAGCCGATCTTGGCCTATTGCCTTCTCATCAGAAACTGCCAGGCGGGTTCCTCGTCGAGCGGTACGCGGTGGATGTCATTGGCATCTGCCCGGAGTGCCAGGCAAAGAAGATCAACTAGCAGCCGTATTTGCCGCAGTCGACTACGAAAGTTTTGAAGTTCCGAGTTTCGCGGACCGGTGTGCCGGTCTGTACACGATAACTACACCCCGAGGAGAGACACATGCTTCAGATTGGCGAGAAGTTCCCGAATTATTCCGTGGTAGCCACGGTCAGCCGCGATAAGGACAAGGCCTTTGAGACGATCACCGAGGAGTCCTATCCCGGCAAGTGGAAGCTTTACTTCTTCTGGCCGAAGGATTTCACATTCGTTTGTCCGACCGAGATTGCAGGCTTCGGCAAGCTGAACCAGGAGTTTGAGGATCGTGACTGCCAGATACTGGGCGGCTCGACCGACTCAGAGTTCGTGCACCTGGCATGGCGCAATAATCACGAGGACCTGCGCGACCTGCCTTTCCCGATGCTTGCCGATATCAAGCGTGACCTGTCGGGTCAGCTCGGCATTCTGGATCCGGATGGCGGCGTCTGCCAGCGTGCGACCTTCCTGGTGGATCCGAACAACGTGATCCAGTTTGTGTACGTCACCGCCGGTTCGGTCGGCCGCAATCCGCAGGAAGTGCTGCGTGTTCTGGACGCTCTGCAGACCGACGAGCTCTGCCCCTGCAACTGGCAGAAGGGCGAAGAGACCCTGGCCGTCTAAAACCAAGTTCAACCGAAGAGGTGGCCGCTGCTGGAGTGGCCGCCTTTTCTTGCGCTCGAATGGCGCAGTGAGAGGAGATTTCATGGCACTTGATGATTTGATCGGCAGCCTGCCTGCCTATGCAAAGGACCTGAAGCTGAACTTCAGCTCGCTGGTGCGGCAGAATACGGAGCTGAGCCCCCAGCAGCTTTGGGGTACGGTGGTGAGCACCGCAATCGCGACCCGTAATCCTGAGCTGACGGCGGCGACGATTGAAGAGGCAGCCAAGGTGCTGACCCCACTCGCCCTGGATGCCGCGAAGGCAGCTGCAGCGATCATGGGCATGAACAACATCTACTACCGTTTCCATCACCTCACGGACAACGAGAAGTACGCCACGCTGCCGGCGCGCCTGCGCATGAACGTGCTGCGTACGCATAACGTAGACCACGTCGACTTTGAGCTGTGGTGCCTGGCGGTTTCGGCAGTGAACGCCTGCGGCAAGTGCGTCAGCTCGCACGAGAACGTGGTTCGCCAGAAGGGAATGACGGAAGAGGTGGTGAACGCCGCCATCCGCGTAACCTCAGTGATTCACGCCATCGGTGTAGTGCTGGATGGGGAGAAGGCTTCGCCTACGCCGCAGGCGTAGGCAGTTGCTGGTTGCTAGTTCCTAGTTGAAAAATAAAAGCCCCGTCAAGCGAAGAGCTTGAATGGGGCTTTTGCTTTTTGGGGTCAACTAGGAACCAGCAACCAGCAACTAGTCCTTCTTCTCCGGTTTCCCACCCGGATTCCACATAGGCTGCCAGTTGGTATTAATGAGCCACTCTACGGGCGCTTCCATGGAGGCGATAGCGGTGGTCATGTGTTTGAAGTCGATGGTGGTGATCTCGTCGGTGACCTGGTGGTAGTCGGTGTGGAGGCCGAAGCTGGAGACGGTGTGCGCGATGATGCCTTCGAGCGCCAGGCCGTAGTTGTCGCTGCGCATGAAGAAGTTTTCCTTCGGATGCGGGTCCTGTACGAGGTGGGCGCCGTGCTTCGCGAGCTCCGGTCCAAGGGTGCTGCGTTCAAAGCCGGTAAGCCAGAGGGTACCCTCGGGGACGGCTGAGTCGGAGCGGCCGATCATCTCAAACTCCAGGTTGGCAACGATGCTGGTGAGCGGAATGGGAGGATGGGCGAGGAAGGCCTGGGATCCCAGACCGCCGAACTCCTCGGCACCGAACAGGGCGAAGACGACAGTGCGCTTGGGCGGTTTGGCATGGGCGAGATAGCGGGCGAGGTTGAGCACGGCGGTAGTGCCGGAGGCGTCGTCATCCGCTCCGTTATAAATCGCGTCTCCATTCACGGGCTGTTTGGCGATGCCCAGATGATCGAGATGGGCGGTGAGCAGAATAACTTCGGACTTTAGCTTTGGATCGGTCCCCGGGAGGATGGCGACGGCGTTCCAGGTCTCGAAGCGATCGGCGGGAGCATAGCGTTGTTCGATGCGCTGTTTGGCGCGGTCGGAGAGCTCGACCGGGGCTTTTTGAAGGTAGCTGCCGTTATAGCCGGGTTGCAGGCCGATCTCCTGGAAGACGGCTGCGGCGTACTGGGCAGCAATATGTTCATCCCGTGTGGCCGATCCGCGGCCCTGCAGTGCATCGGATGCGAGAAAATTCATGTCGGCGCGGACCTGCTGTTCCAGAACGGATTGAGGGCTTTGCGCGTCCAACAGGCAGGTCGTCAGGGTCAGCAGCGCGGCGGCGCCAAAGGTCATGCAAGAGCGTTTGAACATGGCCGGATTATAGGCAAAGCCACGGTTCAGACCCAATTCCTGCGACAATGGTGAGCGTGTTGAGGCTGTGTCGAGCATTGCGCTTCTTTGTGGTTCTGCCAATCGTTCTACTGGCGGGTTGCGGTGACTTCTTTCCGCCGATCAAAGGTGGCGGAAGCAGTTCGGGGTCGGACATCGTGTACGTTGCGAATGCCAGTTCGACCTCGGTGACGGCGTATGCCATGTCGACGGGAGCGCTGGTGGCCGTAAGCGGATCGCCGTACACGCTGAGTTTTACGCCGACGGCGATCGCGGTGACTCCGGCAAATACGTTTGTGTATGTCGCGGGTAGTGGCGTGGTGTATGCGTATTCCATCGGTACCGGCGGTGTGCTGACAGCGGCGAACAACGGCGCAGCGGTGGCCAACGGCAATGTGGTGTCGATGGATATCTCGCCGGACGGGAAGTGGCTTTTTACGTTGGATGCCGACGGGACCACGATTGAGGAGTACTCCATCAACACCTCGACTGGCATACTGACGGCGGCCAGCGGAGCGCTATATACCTTCGGTTCGGGAACGACGCCGATACCCAAGGCGATCAAGGTCGCTCCTAATGGCAACTACGTCATAGTGGCTCTGGGAACCGCGGGCGAGATCGTCTACGGCTTCAATACGTCGACGGGCGCAATGAGCGAGAGCCAGCGGCTGTCCGCTCCGGGGTCGACCAGCGATAATGCCATAGCGATGGACAAAAACACGGCATATCTGTTCATCGCCCGCAGCGGAAACTCGGCGGGGCTGGGGGTTTATACCATCGGCACTGGAGGGGCGCTGACAATTGTGAGCGGATCGCCCTTTGCGACCAGCGGCCAGTCGACTTCGGTAGTGGTCGATAACACGGCAACGTACGTCTATGTGGGGAACCAGGGTGACGGTACGATCTCGGGTTTCACCATCGGTACAGGAGGAGCGTTGACGGCGCTCAGCGGATCGCCGTACTCGGCCGGCAAGACCATGACCGCGCTGGCGGCGGACTCCACGGGGAAGTACATTCTGGCGGCAGCCAATGGAGGCTCGCCTGACGTGGGGATGTATGCTTTTGACTCTTCTACAGCGGGGCGGATTTATACCGTCAGCTCAACGACGACGGCGTATGGTCCGGTAGCCGTGGCAGTGACGCACTGACGTGGACGCACTGACGTGGAACGCCCAATGGAAGCCCTTACAGGTGACGCACTAGGTGCATGTTGCGAACCGTGATTCACGCAGGATCATCTGCAGATAGTATCCTCGGAGCTGTCCCGGCGTGATTTTCCCGTCATTCCAACGTAGGTTGTTCACCCTCGCCGCTGTCCTTGTGCTGCTGTCGGGATGCAGCCGCCTGCGCCCTAAACCCAAGGACGAATTCGTCTATGTCACGGCCAAGGGGACGTATTTGCGGGACCGCCTGGCGGCCGTGTCAAACCGCACGGGGAATGTCGACAACGGGCAGAAGCTGAAGATTCTTGAGCGCCAGCGTCACTACTTCCGTGTGGTGACCGACAAGGGCGAGACCGGCTGGATCAACGAGCGGGCGGTTGTGACGCAGGATATCGTCGATCAGTTCGACGCCTTGAAGAAAGAGTATGCCCGGCAGCCGGCGGTGGCCAGCGGTGTGGTGCGGGACGATGTGTACCTGCACCTGAAGCCAGGCCGCGATACAGACCGTTTCTACCGGCTGAATGAAGGAGAGAAGCTGGGGCTCATTGCCCGGGCTACGCTGCCCAAACCTGTGCCAGGTGGAGTTCCGCAGCAGCAAGCGAAGGAAGGTGAGCCGCCTGCGCCTCCGCCGATGGAGGACTGGTGGCTGGTGCGCTCGGGGGACCGGTCGGGCTGGTTGCTCTCGCGCATGATGGACGTCGACGTGCCTGATTCGGTGGCGCGGTATGCCGAAGGGCAGCGCATCGTGGGCAACTACGTGCTGACGAAGGTTGAAGACGATGAGGTTGAAGGCACGGACAAGATGGTGCCCATCTTCGTCACGCTGATGAATAGCTGGAAGGCCGGGCTGCCGTATGACTTCGACCAGGTACGCGTCTTTACCTGGAACCGGGCCAAGCACCGGTACGAGACGGCGTTCCGTGATCGCAATATCCAGGGTTTTCTGCCGGTGGAGGTCAAGACCGATCCGGGCCAGCCGAATGCTCCGCGGCAGAGTGCGAATACGGTACCGGCGCCGTCGTTTGTTTATCGGGTGTTGGCGGCGGACAACGGGCCGGTGGTCCCCGATCCTGTGACCGGAATCTCGAAGCCCTCAAAGCTGGTGCAGAAGACCTACCGGCTGGAGGGAAATATCACGCGCCGGGTGCTGCGTCCGGGCGAGACTCCGCAGGCGGAGGCCAAGGCCAGCGAAGACGAGGCGACCAGGGCCGCTGCGAAGAAGCCTGTCAAAAAACGCAAGTAATTGTGAGACAAAGGTTTGTCTGCGGATTCTTTGAGGATGCCGCCAGCCGACTTTACAGACGTTGCCCGGATCAGGCATTCTCTCTCCACTGAGGCGTACTTAGAGCAATTCTCCTGATCTGTAGTTTTGGATAAATCTGCGAATGCCGTTTTCCTCGAAGGAAAACGGCGCAAACAGCCAAAACTCCGCTCTACACCTTTAGGAGATTTGCTCCACTGTGCGCTCTCAGACGCAGAACTCATTCAGTACCTTGAGAGGAAGAAGCGACACATGAAGACCTGGACCCGTCCTGATTTCAAAGAAGTAAGCCTCGGCTGTGAGATCAACAGCTACTCCCCCGCCGAAATCTAAACCTTGTTTACATTGCAATTGCTGGGAACCGCCGCTGGCGGCGGTTTTCCGCAGTGGAACTGTGCCTGTGCTCTGTGCAATTTCAGCCGCAGGGATCCCGTGCGCTGTACGCCTCGGCTGCAGCTACAGGCCGTGGTGCGTTCACAGGGTCGAAATGTTCTGTTGAATGCAGGTCCAGACCTGCGTGTGCAGATTGAAGCAACACCCACGCTGCAGCCCAGGCCGGAGAATGGTCGGCGGAATACGCCGATTGGGGGCATCGTGCTGACCTCGGCGGATCTGGACCAGGTGCTGGGCCTGTTGCTGATGCGTGAGTTTCAGCCGCTACGGGTCTACGCCACGCCGCTGGTCCGGCGGGTACTGGAAGCTAATAGCTTTTTTCGGATGCTGGAACGGGTGCCGCAGCAGTTGACCTGGATCACGATGCTTCCCGGCGAGCCGTTTGAGTTGCTGCCGGGAGTCACATGTACGGCGATCCCGATGTCGGACGATCTGCCGTATTACGCGAAGAGTTTCGCAGCGAACGCTGAGCCCGGACAGGCCGTAGTCGGGCTGGCTTTGGCGAGTCCGGAACGGAAGGTCGTTTATACGCCGGCGGTTGGACACGTTTCGGAAGCCCTGTACCGGGAGTTTGCGGCGGCGGATGTGATCGCGGTCGACGGTACCTTCTGGAGCGATGATGAGCTGCAACGGGCGCAGCCCGGGACGCCGCTGGCGCGTGAGATCGGTCACCTCCCGATGAGTGGCGAGGATGGCATGATGGCACAGCTTGCGGAACTCCAAGGAGCGCGCAAGGTCTTCGTGCACCTGAACAATACCAATCCCATCCTTGACCGTCAGAGCGATGAGCGTAAGGCCGTGCTCGCCGGAGGTTGGGAGATCGCGGAGGATGGATGGGAGCTGTAACCATGTTGACCGCATGGGAGATGTTGAGCCCAGACGAGCTGCGTGCGCGGCTGCAGGCGGTAGGAGAGGCGAAGTATCACCATCGGCATCCGTTTCATGAGCGGATGCACCGGGGCGAGCTGACGCGCGGGCAACTGCAGGCGTGGGCGCTGAACCGGTACTACTATCAAAGCCGCATTCCTATCAAGGACGCTCTGGTGCTGGCCAAGAGCGACGATCCGGCCTTTCGCCGCGCCTGGCGGAAGCGCATCGTCGATCACGATGGTGATGAGAGTGGATACGGCGGTGTAGAGAAGTGGATCCAGTTGGCGGAGGCCGCAGGTGTTTCGCGTGAAGACACGATTGCCTACAAGGGCGTGCTGCCCGCCGTCATCTTCGCGGTGGATGCGTATCTCGCCCTGGTGCGTGACAGCTCACTGCTGGTCGCTGTAGCGTCAAGTCTGACGGAGCTGTTCTCGCGGCAGTTGATCAGCCTGCGGATGGACCGGATGAAGCTTCACTATCCATATCTGGAGCCGGGGCTGGCCTATTTCGTTGGCCGGCTGACGCAGGCTCCGGAAGACGCGGCGTTTGCTCTGGACTACGTGACGAAGCATGCCCGCAACCGCGAAGAGCAGGAGCAGGTGATCCGCGCGCTGGAACGCAAATGCGAGATCCTGTGGGCACAGCTCGATGCCATTGAGCATGCCTATGTGGTTCCCGGGCTACCGCCCCCGGGATGTTTTCTGCCGAAGGGGGAAGCATGACATGTGACTCGATTCCCCAGATGACACCCGGGTACCGGCTGCATCCCACGCAGGACGTTGTATTGATTCCCGAGGGTGTGTTGGAGCTGAGCGGGCCCTCGCGCGATATTTTGCTGGAGGTGGATGGCAAACGCACCGTGCGTGAGATCGTCCATCATCTGGCGGCGAAATATGAAGGAGCCGATGAGAACGAGATGCTCGACGATGTAGTAGCGCTGCTCGGCCGCCTGGCCGAACGCGGCGTGCTGCAGGGGTGATGTAGACCAATGCCCGCAACGACACGGCCACAATCGCTTATCTGTGAGGTGACTCACCGGTGCCCGCTGCACTGTCTCTACTGCTCGAACCCGATCGAGATGCAGAAGACGGAGACAGAACTCACGGCCGAGGTGTGGCGGCATGTCTTTCAGGAGGCTGCTGCACTGGGTATCCTGCATCTGCATCTCACCGGCGGCGAGCCGCTCGCCCGCAAGGATCTGACGGAGCTGATCCAGGCAGGCCATGACGCGGGRCTATACGTGAACATGGTGACCTCCGGTGTTGGGCTGACGGAAGAGCGGCTTGCAGGGCTGGTTCAGGCCGGGCTGGAGCATTTGCAACTGAGCTTTCAGGATGCAGATGAAGCACGGGCGAACTACATTGCAGGAACAAAGGCGCATGCGTGGAAGCTGGGGCTGGTTCCGCTGATCAAGCGGCAGCGCCTGGCCTTTACGGTGAACCTGGTGGTGCACCGGCAGAACCTTGACCGGTTGGAAGAGATGATTACTCTGGCAGAGTCGCTGGAGCCCAACCGCATCGAGATCGCGCACGTGCAGTACTACGGCTGGGCGCTGAAGAACCGCAGCCTGCTGATGCCGACCGAGGAACAGGTCCGATATGCCTTACCTGTGGTGGAAGCAGCGAAGACGCGTCTGCGGGGAAGAATTCATCTGGACGCCGTGCTGCCGGACTACTATGCCAACTTCCCCAAGGCATGTGTTGGCGGATGGGGACGGCAGATGATCCTCATCGATCCCGCAGGGCGGGCGCTACCGTGCCACTCGGCGGGTATTCTGCCGGGGTTCTGTTTCGACAATGTGCGGGAGAAGAGCCTGTCGTGGATCTGGGAACAGTCGCCTGCATTTGAGCGGTTTCGCGGCGATGCCTGGATGTCGGAGACCTGCCGGAGCTGCGACCGGAAAGACCGCGACTTCGGCGGCTGCCGGTGTCAGGCCTTTCTGTTGACGGGCGATATGGAAGCGATCGATCCGGTGTGTACGTATAGTCCGCAGCACGGGTTGATGGAGGAGCTGCGGAAGCCGGTGGCGGATGATCTGCTGCCGATTTACCGGAATAGTTGAATAGTTGAATGGTTGAATTGTTGAATCGTTGAATGGTGACTTGCGGGTAGCCGGATGGTGGTGGTACCCCGGTAAAGCAGGTCCTTCGCTTTGCTCAGGATGACAGACCGGATCAGGATGACAGACCGGATATGAGTACAAACCGGATATGAGTACAAATCGGGTGCCCCACATACGCGAAGCCTATGTGGGCATTCGCGCTACGCGCGAACCGCTTTTCTGGTTTGTCATCCTGAGCGAACGGGGTCCCCAGACAGCTTTGCTGGCTGGGGTGACAAAGCGAAGGACCTGCTTCATCCGCCACAATCGCCTAAACATCTCACGCGAAGCACCATTCAACGATCCAACCATTCAACTATTCAACCGCCTTTTAGCTTTAGCTATAGAACTCCGCGATCCGCTGGACAACTAACTCCTGCTCGTCGAGCCGCAGTCCCGGGAAGATCGGCAGTGCCAGAACCTCATGCGCTGCCTGTTCGGAGTGGGGGAACGTACCCGCCTTATAGCCAAGATGGGCGAGTGATGGCTGCAGATGGATAGGCAACGGGTAATAGATCTCGGTGCCGATCCTATGGGCGGTGAGGTGGGTACGCAGGTCGTTGCGGCGCGGGGCGCGGATGACGTACTGGTGCCAGGCGGAGTGGGCGTTGGTCAGCATCTCCGGCAGCGTGATGGCGCCGACCAGGCCGGCCTGCTGGAAGAGATGCAGGTAGTTTTCCGCGATCCGGGCGCGCTCTTCGTTGCCGCCGATGACATACTTCAGGCGGACGTTCAGCACCGCGGCCTGGAAGCTGTCGAGGCGGGCGTTCCATCCGATCTCATCGTGGAAGTAGCGCTGGCGCATGCCGTGGGTGCGCAGGGCGCGTGCATGGTCGGCGACGCTGTCGTCGTTGGTGGTGACCATGCCGGCATCGCCCATGGCGGCGAGGTTCTTGGTGGGGTAGAAGCTGAAGGCCGCGGAGGCGCCGAGGCTGCCGGCCGGAGTATCTTTCCAGCGTGCTCCCCAGGCCTGGGCGGCGTCTTCGACCAGCAGCAGCTTATGGCGGTCTGTGAGCTGTTGGAAGTGGTCCCAGTCGATGGGTTGACCGTAGAGGTGAACCGGGAGAATGGCCTTGGTGCGCGGGGTAATCGCGGCCTCGGCAGCGGCCGGAGAGAGATTGAAAGTGACGGGGTCAATATCGGCGAAGACCGGGGTAGCACCCGCACGCAGGATGGCCGAGGTGGAGGCGAAGAAGCTGAACGGGGTAGTGATGACCTCATCACCCGGGCCTATGCCGGCGGCTGCCAGGGCAAGCCAGAGGGCGTCTGTGCCGGAGGCGCAGCCGATGGCATGTTTTACCTGCAGAGCACTGGCGGCGGCGGCCTCAAATTGTTCGACTTCGGGTCCAAGGATGAACTTCTGGGAGTCGGCGACCAGTTCCAGGGCAGCGAGAATCTCTTCGCGGCGGAGCTGGTATTCACGGGAAAAATCGAGCAGAGGAACGGCGTTCGGCACGAGGTTGATCTTAAGCTTCCCGGCAGACGAAAGAAAGTGACGGCTTGGAGCATTTTCCCTGCGGGTGTGATGTCGGGCTTCTGTATCTATGGGCGTTTTCCGTAATGAAAACGCCGCTGCACGCCCCTTCTTTCGGGATACCCGGCAACAGGGAAAATGCATTGTGCGAAGAAACAATCAAATTTTGAGCAGCCTAAGGGCTACCCTGCGCGTCTATTAGGGCAGCAAGTGTTGAAAAATCGCCACAATGCTCGTATTGTGAACTCGCTCAAGACTTTTGAGTCTGGACGCCGCTGCAGTTTCTCTCACATAACCCGGGGGAAGCGGTGCAGCTTCACTGTTTCCAGCAACGCATTTTGAACCAGAAATCTAAAAGGAGATCGGCCTTATGGATTCGAAGCCGGCGCAGAACATTCAGGACACTTTTCTCAACACCGTCCGCAAAGACAAGAGCCCCATCACGATCTACCTCGTAAGCGGCGTGAAGCTGACGGGCCGTATTCGCTCCTTCGACAAGTATTCCGTGCTGCTCGAGAACAATAGTCAGGAGCAGTTGATCTTCAAGCACGCTATCTCCACCGTGGTCAGTGGGCGTTCCGCTACGGGACACGGCGACCGGCCGCATGGATCCGCCATGTCACATGGCGCTCCTTCGTCGGCTGCTGTCGCCGCGCATGAGCCCGCAGGCGCCTAGCATTGGCAGACATACAGAAGCCGCGGCTTCTCGTAGAGAGGCTGCGGCAGGCTGACGAACTGCGCGAGCGCAGTCTGAGCGCGCACGCGGAGCGAGCTGTCCTGGTCGCGGTAGAGTTTACCGGCGAGCGGCGGCGGGTTCCGCATGTCGCCGCACAGGCGCGCGCCTCTGCGGCTATTGACGCTGCAGTGCCCGACGTTCCCACGCCGCCGGCGGTTCCTGTGGCCGACCTCGACTTTGAGGCCGCGCTGGAGGAGTTCCGTGAGTTGGCGCGTTCGGCCGGCGCGGAGATCGCTTCGGTCATGATCCAGCGCCGGCAGAAGCCTGACCCCGCGTTGCTGGTGGGTCAGGGTAAGGCGGAAGAGATTGCCGCCATGGCTGAGAGCACGGGCGCAGAGCTGGTGCTGTTCGACCACGATCTCTCTCCCTCGCAGCTTCGCAATCTTGAAAAGCTGTTGCCATGCCGTGTGATTGATCGCACGCAGCTTATCCTCGACATCTTTGCCCGTCACGCGCGGACCCGTGAGGGCCATTTGCAGGTAGAACTGGCGCAGCTCGAGTACCAGTTGCCGCGGCTTGCCGGACGAGGCAAGGCAATGAGCCAGCTTGGCGGCGGTATCGGCACCCGTGGCCCCGGCGAAACGAAGCTCGAAACCGACCGTCGGCGCATCCATGTCCGCATCGATCATGTAAAAGCACAGCTCGAGCAGGTGCGGCGCATCCGCCGCCAGCAGCGGCAGCGGCGCGAAGGTGTCCCGGTACCGGTGGTGGCGCTGGTGGGCTATACCAACGCAGGCAAGAGCACGTTGTTCAATGCGCTGACAGAGGCGGGCGTGCTGGAGTCGAGTCGCATGTTCGCAACGCTCGACCCGAAGCTGCGTCAGCTTGCGCTGCCTTCACGGCGCAAGGTGTTGCTCAGCGATACGGTCGGCTTTATCCGCAATCTGCCGCACACGCTGGTCACCAGCTTCCGCGCCACTCTGGAAGAGGTGGAACGCGCGGAGATTCTGCTGCATGTGCGCGATGTTTCGTCGCCGATGCTGGATGAGCAGAAGACACAGGTGGAAAAGGTGCTGGGAGAGCTCGATGCCGGACGCAAGCCGGTGATTGAGGTGCTGAACAAGGCCGATCTGTTAAGCGAGGCGCAGCGGAAAGACCTCTGGCATCACGCTGGTAAAAGCGATCTGGTCACGGTGAGCGCGAAGACCGGCGAGGGCCTGGAACGGTTAATCACGCTGATCGATGAACGTATCGGCGGCGAAGGAGCGGCTGATCCTACGGAGACGGCCGAGTTCCGCATTCCTCAGAAGCAGGGCGCGGCGCTGGCGGCGATTGAGGCCGGGGCGTTTATTGAGAAGAAGCGGTTTGAGGGGAACCTGGTCTATCTGCGCGCGCGGGGCCCGGCGAGTCTGTTGGGGCGGTATCGGCGGTTTCAGTTGGAGTCGGCGTCGTAGGTGGCAGGAACGTAGTTTTTGTTTGTCATCCTGGGCGAACGCGAAGGACCCGCTTTACGCGATGCATCCCGTAGGAATCTGCTTTTCCCGATGCTGCCCAGAAAAAATAGGTAGAAAAGCAGATTTCTCCGGTAGCCGGCCGGGACCCCGAGTGCTACGAAATGACAAACAAAAAACGGTTCGAGCTTCGCTCGAATACCCACGTCCCAGAATCGGGACACCACCCCAACGAAACAAGTTCGTTGGGGACCCCGGGACATCGGGCACCCGGTGTATGGGCATCCGGAGTTGAGCGTTTAAATGACCAGGCCGCCTCAAAGAGGGGGAGCGGAGAGTGTCCCCGGCGAGGCGGCCTGATTGACCCTGAATTGGGTCCAGGTGGTGACTTAAAGGGTACTCCGGTTCCCAAGGGAGTCAAGTACTTTTCGGGGATATTTCAGGGATGTCAAATTGTGCGAATAGCGATGCGTGGGTTCTGTTATCGCACGAATCCACATTGACATGCCCCAAAATGCCTTGTTACAAATAAGATGTCGAAGGGAAGAAAAGAAAGCCTCTTTCGCTGCCCTGAAGATCCGTTCCCGCGGTTACGGCAGCTTTCCTGACAAGTCATTTCATGAATGAGATCCTAGCTAAACTCAGCGAACTTGTGCTCGGCTCCGTGCCGACGATTGTGTTGTTTCCGCTCGTGGTAATCGCCTATACCGTACTGGTGCGCCGTCCTCTTGAGAAGACGCTGGCCGAGCGCCGGGCGCGTACATCGGGCGCCATGGAGCAGGCTAAGTCTGCTGTAGCCTCCGCTGAAAGCAAGACGTCGGAGTATGAAGAGCGGTTGCGCGTTGCGCGTGCCGAGATCTTCGAGGCCCGCCAGAAGCGTGTGCAGCAGTTCAACGCCGAGCGCGAAGCCATCCTGGCCGAAGCGCGTGAGCAGGCGCAAACGCGTATCACCGCTGCCCGCCAGCAGGTCGAGCAAAGCGTGACCGAGGCGAAGAGGCAGATTGAGGTGGCCAGCGAGCAGCTTTCAGCTCAGGTGGTTAAGGCCATTCTTTCTGCGGGAGTTCTGGCGGGAGGAGCCCAGTGAAGTTGAAGAAGATTTTGTTTGCGGCGATGCTCGCCGGTGTTCTTGCTGTGCCCGCGCCGCTGACCTTTGCGCAGGAAACTGCTCCCGTCCCCGCGCCTGCAGCCAAGCAGGATAAGGCGGAGCTGACCGCTCCTGAAGAGCAGAAGTCCGAGAAGAAGGACGAAGAGTCCAACGAGGCCTTCCTGAAGAGCCCGATGGTAGTAAAGATCGGCCATGCCCTGGGCATGCAGCCAGACACCGCTGCCACCGCCTTCCAGGTGCTGAACTTTGCGATCCTCGCGATTGCCGTTCTCTATGGCCTGATGAAGTCGCTGCCCAAGGCCTTCCGTAACCGTTCCGCCACGATCGGCAAGCAGATCAATGAAGCCCGCTCGGCGACCGAGGCCGCCAATGCCCGCATGTCCGCCGTCGAGGCTCGCCTGGCGAAGCTGGATGGTGAGATTGCTGCGCTGAAGTCGCAGGCCGCCGCCGATGCCGCCGCGGAAGAGACACGGATGAAGGCGCAGCTCGAGGACGAGAAGAACCGGATTGTCGCCGCCGCCGAACAGGAGATTGGCGCAGCCAGTGCCCACGCACAGCGCGCCATCAAAGAGTACGCCGCCGACCTGGCGATCTCGCAGGCAGCGCAGAAGCTGCAGGTTACGGCTGAGACTGACCGCCTGTTGATCCGCAGCTTTGCGGACCGTCTGGGCGGAAACGGAGGCCAGAACTAATGGCAGATGTCGCTGTTCGTTACGCGCACGCCTTTGCGGATGTGGTAGCCGCTTCGCAGCTCAACCGCGAGCAGATTCGCCAGCAGCTTGAGGATTTTGCAGGAACGCTGGCCGGCAGCCGCGAGCTGCGGGAACTTCTCGAGAACCCGTCGATCGACCAGGCCACCAAGGTAAAGGTGCTGGACGCGGTGGGTGGACGGATTGGTTTCGACCGGCCGGTACGGAACTTTCTGGCGGTGCTGACCGCACACGGCCGCATGGAGATGCTGGGCGATGTGCTGGATCAGTACAATGCCATCGCTGACAGACAAGCTGGAATTTCGGAGGCTGAGATCATCAGCGCCCATCCTTTGACCGACGAGGATAAGGCGCTGCTGGAACGGAAGGCCGGAGCTCTGGCCGGTGGAAAGGTTCGCGCCAGCTATAAGCAGGACGCCTCTCTGCTGGGTGGAGCAATTATCAGGATTGGATCGACGTTGTATGACGGCTCGGTCAAGGCGCAGTTGGCCCAGTTGAAACAGAAGCTGGTCAACGCGTAAGCCGCGGCGGAAACGTACAAGACACACCGCGACAAACGAAGCATCAAGATTGAAGAAGTATCAAGGGATTGAAGAGGAAACGACGGAATGGCTCAGATCAAGGCAGATGAGATAACCGAACTTCTGCGGCAGCAGATTGAGAACTACGAGCAGCGTGTACAGGTCGACGAGGTCGGCACCGTGATCTCGCTGGGCGACGGTATCGCCCGTATCCACGGCCTGGACAAGGTCATGGCCGGTGAGCTGATCGAGTTCCCCAAGGGCATTGCCGGTCTGGCCATGAACCTGGACGAGGGCCAGGTGGGCGCCGTGGTTCTGGGCGATTACACCCAGATCAGCGAAGGCGACCAGGTCAAGCGTACGGGCACGATTATGTCGGTTCCGGTAGGCGAGGCGATGGTGGGCCGCGTGGTCAACGCGCTTGGCCAGCCGATCGACGACAAGGGACCGATCAATACACCGCATTCACTGCCTATCGAGCGTATCGCTCCGGGCGTTATCGACCGTCAGTCGGTTACCGAGCCGATGGCGACCGGTATCAAGGCCATTGACTCGATGATTCCGATTGGCCGTGGACAGCGTGAGTTGCTGATCGGCGACCGCCAGACCGGTAAAACCGCCGTTGCTCTGGACACCATCATCAACTCGGCGAAGAACGACCTGATCTGCATCTACTGCGCGATCGGTCAGAAGCGTTCGTCGGTAGCCCAGGTGGTGCAGACGCTGGAAGAGAAGGGCGCGATGGCCTATACGGTCGTCGTCGCCGCAACGGCCTCCGAGCCGGCGCCGATGTCTTATCTGGCTCCCTACACTGCTACCGCTATCGGTGAGTACTTCCGCGACAACGGCAAGCACGCGCTGGTGATCTATGACGATCTGTCGAAGCACGCCGTGGCCTACCGCGAGATCTCGCTGCTGCTGCGCCGTCCTCCGGGCCGTGAAGCTTACCCCGGCGACGTCTTCTATCTGCACTCGCGTCTGCTGGAGCGTTCGGCCAAGATGAGCAAGGAGAAGGGCGGCGGTTCGCTGACGGCTCTTCCGATCATCGAGACCCAGGCCGGCGACGTTGCGGCGTACATTCCGACGAACGTCATCTCGATCACCGATGGTCAGATCTTCCTCGAGACCGATCTGTTCAACTCGGGTATCCGCCCAGCCGTGAACGTAGGTCTGTCGGTAAGCCGTGTAGGATTCGCCGCCGCCATCAAGGCGACCAAGCAGGTGGGTTCGACGCTGAAGCTTGACCTGGCGCAATATCGTGAGCTCGCGGCCTTCGCGCAGTTCGGTTCGGATCTCGATCCGGCCACGCAGCGCCAGCTCGCCCGCGGTCAGCGTCTGACGGAGCTGCTGAAGCAGCCGCAGTTTCAGCCGCTGCCGGCCGAGAAGCAGGTTGCGATTCTGTTCGCCGGAACCCAGGGCCTGCTGGACGATGTCGAAGTGAAGCAGCTCCGTGCGTTCGAGGATGGTCTGTTCCCGTTCCTCGAAGCCAACGGCAATGGCGTGCTGAACGACATCGCGACGAAGAAGCAGCTCGACGACGAGGTCAAGAAGAAGCTGACCGACGGCATCACCGAGTACAAAAAGACATTCCTCGCGGAGCGTAAGCCGAAGGAGGTTGCGGCCGCCAAGGCCTAACCGACTATGGCAAGCGTTCTCGATCTACGACGCCGTATCCGCAGCGTGAAAAACACGCGGCAGATCACCAAGGCGATGAAGATGGTTTCGGCGGCCAAGCTGCGCCGTGCGCAGGAGGCCGCGCTGCAGGCGCGTCCTTACGCGCAGATGATCACGTCCGTGCTGGAATCGCTGCAGCGCCGCGCCGATATCTACGATCACAATACGGGCGAAGCTCTCCATCCGCTGCTGGTGCAGCGCGAGGAGAAGAACGTCCTCGTGGTGGTGGTTGCGGGCGACAAGGGCTTTGCCGGAGCGTTCAACTCCAACATCGTGCGCGCCGCTTCGACCTTTGTGCGCGAGCGTGAAACCCGCGGTCAGAATGTGGACGTGGAGCCGGTGGGCCGCAAGGCGAGGGATGCCTTCCGCCGTCTGTATCCCCGGGCCGTGTATGAGCGCAAGACGGAGAAGTACGACAACGATCTCTCGGAGCATCACGAGATCATTCGTCATCGTGCCCAAAAGGTGGAGCTGACCGGTGAGCATGAGCTGATGCTGGCTCGTCTGGACTTCAACACGGTGCACGCGATGGTGCGCGATATTGTCGCCCGGTTTGAGCGGGCCGAGATCGACTCCGTCTATGTGGTCTTCAACGAGTTCAAGAGCGTGATTGCGCAGCGCGTTGTTGTCGAGAAGCTGCTGCCGATCGCCAAGCTGGGAGCTCCGGAGATCACTGCTGCCGAAGAGATGTCGGTTGAGCAGAAGGAAGCCGCCGGACATGCGGCGCGTTCCGCCGGTGTCAGCACGCTGGAGCCGGAAGAGACCGCGATCGAGCGCGAGGCCAAGAAGTTCGGCACCGCTGATGTGGACTACATCTTCGACCAGAGCCCGGCACGCATCTTCAAGCACCTGATGCCGAAGTACATTGAGACCCAGATCCTGCACGCGATGCTGGAGTCGGCGGCTGCGGAACATGCCGCTCGTATGACAGCGATGGATAACGCCACGAGCAACGCGGGTGACATGATTGACGCGCTGAGCTTGACGATGAACCGCGCACGCCAGGCGGCCATCACGAAGGAACTGATCGAGATTGTGAGCGGCGCGGCCGCTCTGTAAGAGAGAAGGATTTATGGCAGAGAACATTGGACACGTAGTTTCCATCAGCGGCCCGGCCGTTGACGTGCAGTTCGAAGAGTCGAATATGCCGCCTATCTACCAGGCGCTGCGTATCACCAGCGAGGGCTTCACCACGCCCTATCCCATCGACGTCATCGTCGAGGTGCAGCAGCATCTGGGCGAGGGCCGTGTGCGTACCGTCGCCATGACGGCGACCGAAGGCATGGTCCGCGGCATGAAGGCGCAGGACACCGGCGGCCCCATCACCGTTCCCGTGGGCCGTGAGACCCTGGGCCGTGTGCTCAACGTTCTGGGGCAGCCCGTGGACGAGCTGGGACCGGTTCAGGCGAAGACCTTCAGGTCGATTCACCGTCAGGCCCCGGCCTTCGACGAGCAGTCGACCTCGGAAGAGATGTTCGAAACCGGCATCAAGGTCGTCGACCTGATCCAGCCCTTCTTGAAGGGCGGTAAGATCGGTCTCTTCGGCGGCGCCGGTGTAGGCAAGACGGTTCTGATTCAGGAGCTGATCAACAACGTCGCCATGAAGCACGGCGGCTTCTCCGTCTTCGCCGGTGTAGGCGAGCGTACCCGTGAAGGAAACGACCTCTGGCACGAGTTCCAGGAGTCGGGCGTTATCGATCCCCACGACTGGACCAAGTCCAAAGCCTCACTCATCTATGGCCAGATGACCGAGCCGCCGGGCGCGCGTCTGCGCGTAGCTCTGACCGGTCTGACCATCGCGGAGCACTTCCGTGATGAAGAAGGCGCGGACACGCTGCTGTTCATCGACAACATCTTCCGCTTCACGCAGGCGGGTTCCGAGGTATCCACGCTGCTGGGCCGTATGCCTTCGGCCGTAGGTTACCAGCCGAACCTGGCGACCGAGATGGGTCAGCTGCAGGAGCGTATTACCTCGACCAAGAAGGGTTCGGTTACGTCGGTGCAGGCTGTGTATGTTCCGGCTGACGATCTTACTGACCCGGCTCCGGCGACCACCTTTGCTCACCTTGACGCCACCACCGTGCTCTCGCGTGCGCTGACGGAAATCGGTATTTATCCCGCCGTCGATCCGCTGGCTTCGAACTCGCGCATTCTGATTCCGCGCGTAGTCGGTGACGAGCACTATCGTGTCGCCCAGGCCGTGAAGGGAATTCTGCAGCGTTATAAGGATCTGCAGGACATCATCGCGATTCTCGGTATCGACGAGCTCTCGGAAGAGGACAAGATCACCGTGGCCCGCGCGCGTAAGGTGCAGCGCTTCCTGTCGCAGCCCTTCCACGTGGCCGAGATCTTCACCGGCAACCCGGGCAAGTACGTCAAGGTCGCCGACACGGTCCGCTCCTTCAAGGAGATCATCGAAGGCAAGCACGACAGCATTCCGGAACAGGCCTTCTACATGAAGGGCTCGATCGAGGAAGTGCTCGAAGCCGCGGAGAAGATGAAGAAGTAAGCCATGGCCGAGACAACACACAATACGGGACTTCTCTCGGTGCGGTTGGTCACGCCGCAGCGCGTGGTGGTCGACACCACCGCTGAGGCGGTGGAGCTGCCGTCGATGTCCGGCTACCTGGAGACGCTGTACGGCGCCTCTCCGCTGCTGGCCGAACTGGGCGCCGGCGAGGTTCGCCTGCACGGCGGCGCTTCGGGCAACGAGAAGTTCTTCGTAGCCTGGGGCTTTGCCGAGGTACTGCCGGAGCGTGTGACTATCCTGGCCGAACAGGCAATGCGTCCAAGCGAGATCAACGTGGAGCAGGCCAAGGCTGACCTTCTGCAGGGTGAGAAGGACTGGGCCAATGCCGGAGATGAAGCGCAGGCATACGACGATGCCAATGCTGAGATCCGCGTGGCTGAAGAGAAGATCGCTTCGGCTGAGGGTAAGGCGAGCCACTAACCTTTTGTAGGAATGAAATGCAAAGGCGCGGACTTCGGTCCGCGCCTTTGCTTGCATCAACTAGTCTAGTGATGAGAAGCGCGTTTCCCGTTACTAATCCCGTCTACAACACTTGGGCGAGTACTCGGTGAGCGCATTGGCCTGTAATCATCAGCCGAGGTTCTTGAAAAAGTTAGCCATCAGAAATTTGCAATCAACGCCAGATCGATAGGTGTCGGCGGCCTTTGCCTGTACACGGCAGAGGCTTTGGCCTCAATTCGAGGGAATTTCTTGAACCTGGGTGCTCATAAGGGTGCTGAAATAACCTCGGGCCCATTTGGAAGCGGATTGTCTCAGCAGTGCTGAGATAATCCATGAGTCACTCGGATGCCTGACCTTTGCTCATGCGCGGCAAAGGTATTTGCGAAAAGCTACAGTCTTTCGTCGATGTTGGGAGCCGAGGAGGGTGCTGAACTGTCACTGTTTGAGCAACAGGAGCGTGCCCAGGAGGACTTCCCCTTCTCTTCTTGCAGCCATCATGGCCGATGAATGATTCGGCCTGTTATCGTCGACAGAGAATTCACTTTTCGATTTCAAGCGATGTCACGATATCTTCCCATCACCGATTTTCGTGCCCGGCGAAAGGTTCTTGTCCGCCGTGACTTCGGACTAGCCGAGAATCGTCAACCGCCCCCGTCCGACCCAATTGAGGAAAAGGTCTGGCGCAGCATCGTGACGCTGCCGGATGACGTCGCCATTCGCACGTCAAATCATCACGGAAAAACTCTCGCCCAACTGAACGAGCTAAATTCGGCATGGACCTTTTCGACCCTACTCCCACCCTACCGGGAGAGCATGTCTCCCGTCATGCTGGATGCGAACGACGAAATACAGGCGGCGCTGTACAACTGCCTCACTGGGTATTACCGCTTTTCGGTGGGCGGAATGAGAAATGTGCTGGAGTTGGTCGCCATTGGATGTTGGGCGGAAGTGTGCGGCAAGAAGAAGGAGTTTCGGGATTGGCGCAAAGGCAAAGTGCAACTCGGTCTCGGTACGGCCTGCGATGGGCTAATTGCCGGCGCGGTATCCCTCGAATCCCACCTGAAATCAACGGTGAACGATAGCCTATTCGCACACAAGAACTCGACGACGAGAGGGATTGCCATGCAAGGTGGCTATGTACGCCGTATCTTTAGTGGCTTGTCCGAGTTTGCTCATTCGAGACCCAACTACAACGACTCTCATTTTCGAGAGAGCAACGGGCCAATCTACGTGAAATCCGCCTTCGACCACGTGGCTTGGATTCACTTCGAGACAATCGCGACTGCTTATGTGCTTGCCCTCATCGCGCGGCCTAAAATGCGCATTTCGCCTGTATTCCGGAAACTCTTCGCGGACACGAAGCGCGTCAGGTCTCGTGTGGTCCGAGCGGCGTTTCTGCACCTGAGCTAATTGGATATCACTCGACACTCGGACGTTTGTAGCTGAGACTGGATCGAACGTCATGCCCCTAAGGAATGAAGATTGATGTGTGGCAAGGTATCCGTTTCAGCTTCCCAGAGGGATAGCTGTCCCATTCGAGGCAGCTCAATGTCTTTTTGCAGCAAGGACCGTCGAGAAATCTCTTGTACTATTTCTTTCAAAGTTTGGCCGGTCATTCGGGAGTACCCGTAATGATGTGCTTGAATCTCGTCGATCGCTGTTTCATTCAAAGTTGTGGCAATTTCGGCGATATATGCGCCAAGACGAGGTCCAATTCTGAATCCCAACTCGCTGGCCATTATCACTGCTCGGACAACCGTCAGTTCAGGAAATGGGCTGTCTGTCCTATTGAGTTCCAGTGTCTTAGACAGAATCCCGTGAAAAAATTGGTCATGTCCCGAAAACAGTGCGCGAGGCATACCATCCTTTGACCAAACTTCAACAGCTATTGCCTCAAGGTTGAAAGTGGTCGTTGATGGAAGGTCTTCAAATCGAGCAACCGCTTTATCTTTCCTGAACGCCCATGTCTCCTCCAAGGGCCAAACATCAAAGTGCCAGTAGCCGTTTCGCAACTTCAGTCCGCCAAACCGTGTATGACGCGCAACGATGCCATTGAACCGCCTCTCCAGTTCTGAAAGTGGAGCTCCGAGGACAACCACATCGATATCCCTTGGTCGACCGAACCGTCCTTCAAAAAGCCGTGAGACGAGAAGCGATCGGAGTGTCCCCCCGAACAATACAGCCCGAACGTCAGTTTGCTTCAGATCCTGCAGTACTTGAAGGATTGGGGCCTTCCATGCAGAGCCGTTTGGCCGGAAAAGCGTCCCCACTTCCGCAAGAAGTTTTCGCTTTAAGTCGAGTACAGCGATGTTAGCTTCCATTGAACAGCTCACTGTGGAGTCTCTTTGCAAATGAATCTGTCATTCCACAGATGTAGTCAGTCACCAATTGGAATCGATGGTAAGTCTCAGGTAAATCCTTCTTCTCTGTCGCAAAGTCGCGAAAAATACGACGGTAGTTTGCGGAGATCAGGGCCGCAGCCTTCCCCTCGAACTTGGAAGTCTTTGGTTCACCGCCGATAGGCAATGCCCTAGCTCCCTCCCAAAAGATATCCATGAGGTCATGAATGACATGCCGGCCCATCAGTTCGAGGGTTAACGTAGAGCGCGTCGGATACACGCATGTCTGCCCGATTGTCCTTAAGCATCCTGCGAGGTCTTTCGCCTCACTTTCATCAAGAAGGTCGCCTTCATGTTTACCGTCCATGATCGCTTGGTAAAGCTTCTTGAACGTATCGACCACGGCATCAGTCATCACCCCGATGGCCGCGGTCCGAAACGCTGCTGCATGAGCATCGTCATCGAGGTCCTTCGGTACTTCTGACCGGCCAGCTTTAAGGATCGCTTCCTTTCCCTTAATCGCACGCTGAACCGAATCGCTTTTTGATTCAAGCTTCTCCTCGACGTCAGTCCAGGAGAGAATGCCTTTTTTCACTGCATCCTCGACATCTGCAGCAAGATACACGATGTCGTCAGCGGCCTCCACAAGAAAGCAGATTGGATTTCGCGCGGTACCAGTGCCCGTAGCTTCCCTGATCTGATCGACTATGTCATTTTCTGAGGTGAAATAGCCGGGTTTTCTCCATGCTCGATTCGGATTATCTTTATCAGCTTCATTAGACGGCGAAACGTACTTCCTCAAAGCCGACAGGGTTCCGAATGTAAGATTCAATCCCGTACGGTCAGCTAGCACCTRCAACGTTGCAACGAGTCTAAGGGACTGTGCGTTTCCTTCAAATCTTAGAAAGTCTTGGATCTGTTGCTCACTGCTGAGGCCTTTCTTGAGATCGTTTGCGTGGTCTTCCCGCTGAAACCATGAACGGATGGCATCCTCACCTGAATGACCGAAAGGCGGGTTTCCGAGATCATGGATAAGCCCACATGTCGCAGCGATTGCCTCGATATATCTATCAGCACCCTTTTCAATTTCCCCCTGCTGTATGAGCCACTCGGACATCGCAGTCGCCAACCCCCGTGCGACGCAAGATACTTCGAGCGAATGAGTAAGGC
The DNA here is from genome assembly GCF_052114765.1 of Terriglobus sp. 2YAB30_2. Lineage (NCBI taxonomy): Bacteria > Pseudomonadati > Acidobacteriota > Terriglobia > Terriglobales > Acidobacteriaceae > Terriglobus > Terriglobus sp. 2YAB30_2. The sequence goes on along the minus strand of NZ_JBFRFJ010000006.1, from coordinate 200,886 downwards.
GCGTACGGACGGCGTCGTGCGGTTCAAGTGGAAACACCTGTGCCTTATCCTGCAGTCGCTTTACGGGTGTTGAGAATATTGAACGATCAAAATCGCGCTCAAACTGTGTTCTGTGATCTCCGCCACTCGTTGTTTGGCGGCGGCGGTTCGGATTGAGCAAAGTTGTCCAGTTCATCGCAATTCCTCGATACCGTGTCTGTCAACAGCCTATCGTGACAGCGGAATTCACCAGAACCCGCGTCGCATCTCAGAGGATATCTCACTCATTCTAAACGGCTCCTCTGCAACTCCTCTTCCGAGCGATTGCTCCGGTAAACACGTATCTCGTCGTCTGAATGAGCCGCAGGCTGCGAGAAGGAAGTGTACACAGGAAGGGGAAAGGCGCCTTGTTACGAAACCGCTATTCGACAGTCACAAGGACGTTGGCGGTCCAAAATGGGTCTCCGAGCCCATGCGCAGAGTCAAAGTGCTTACAGTGGGCGGGCAGGTACGCGAGCTTGTTGCTGGGCATTACTGTCTGCAGGTCACCATCATATTCCAGTAGTAATGGCGTCGTCTTCTGCGTCTCCCACGGCGTCATGAGTTTCATGAAGAAGCCAACGGCGACGGAGGCAAGGGTGCCGTTCGGCCACACTACTTGCGGCTTTCCCCCTGCCGCGCCGTACTGTGCTGCCTCCTTTGTCAGCCCGTTATCGGTGACCAAGCCCATGCAACGCATGCAAGGTTTAGTCGGCATCGACAACATCGCCTGGCCGCTAATTGAAAACTCTCCGTTCGATTCGTGGACGTCCATCCCGATGTCGATCAGAGGGATGAGAAATCGTCGCGCAAAGCTCTCCAGTTCACTGCGGCAGCCGATCGAGTCGACGCACGAGAAAATGACATCGACGTCGCGAAGCTCCGCCGTGACCTCGGCCCAACTCGCCAACCGCTTGACGACTTCGGCGACGGGATTGACGGATTTGATGACACGTTCCGCGATGTCGACCTTAGCAGTACCCAGTCTCACGTCCTCCTGAGTGCCGCCAACGAGCCGGTTGAGGTTCGTATCTTCGATGAAGTCGGGGTCTATCACCAAGAAGTGACCCAGTCCTATATGGGCCAGCTGCTGCGCAATGTGAGAACCGCCGCCGCCCAAACCTATGAGCGCAGCCCTGGAGCGAGCCAACACGGTATCAGAGTGCGCCCCGAGGAACGACTGGCGCTGCAGATTCAATCTAGTAGTCATCCGTCACCTTCCATGTGCAGCGAATTGGGCTTCCCACAATGGCAACCTCGACGCCGGACGGCGAAGAGAAGCCGGGAATCCAGCATTGACCGACTGCTGAATCAAAGCTGAATACAACCGCCCCATGAGGAAGGCTGGGCTGAACATTCCAGAAATCCGGCACGAACAGGGCGTTCTCCCGGAGGTCCGTTCTGCTGAATCCTGGCCGGCCACGATGCTCGTGGAGATGAACGTGGACCATCGAGACGGTCTCCATATAGGCGGTCTGCAACGCTTTGCGAAGAGCCGAGCGACCGATGGTCGCACCCGCAGATGGATCGTCCACGTAGTCCCCATCTTCCACATGATGGACTCCTCCCGCGAGCAGGAGCAGTGACGTGGCCGATAACGCCGGGCGGCACTTCAGGAAGGCGACCCGCTCCGCTGCGAAGTCGTGCGGCTCTCGCAGGCGCCGTACCAGATCATTGTAGAGAGTCGAAGTCACCTTTAGGATCGCTCTCATCGGAGCCCCCGGAGGTGCTCGGCGAGGATCTCCGCTGGGCGCAGGTTGGCGGGCACCTGGTTCCATGACCATGTCCACCACTGGCTGCCTAGCACAACGTGGGAGCTCCAGTTCGCACCCCGACCGACCACGGCCTGCTGAAGGAAAAGACGGGTGGTGTAGCCTCCATGCTGGCCAAGGCAAAGGACAGCCCTCATTTCGCGTGGTGTGCAGCCTTCGGGGAGTACGAGGCGAGGAAGGAAGACGAAATCCACTCCGCCTTCCGCCTTCTCCGTCACGTCACCAAAGACAGCCCGCAGTTCGTCGAGATGCTCGGTGGCAACCATTAGGACGACTGCCCCTGGCGCACATGGCTGACAAACACCTCACCGCCCTTAATGTGGACTGTGCCGCTCTCGGGGAGTTCCTTGAATTCGCCGCAGATGACCTCGTCCAGAACGCGGGACGGATCGACCCCAAGAACTCGCTTCAGCTCAGCAACGGTGTACGTCCCGGCCTGAATCGGCTTGTGCTTGCCGTCGATGGTCACCTGCACAATCTTGGGAGACGTGGTGAACTTCTCGACGCCGTGCTTGCGAAGGTTCGCTTCGGCATGGGGGGAAATCAGCTCTGGCTCTCCATGGCGGAAGTTCTCGAAGACCTCGAATACGAGCTGTCCGTCGCGCCCGGCCAAGTGGAGCAACTGGTTGCCGGTGATGTGGGCCTTGGGCCACTCGTGGTATTTGTCGTCCACCTTGATGCGGTAAGCGCGGGCAGGGGGCACCGGCTGGCCATAGTGGCAGCAATGCTCAATATCCGCAAGTTCAACTTCAATCGCAGCCAATTCCACCGCCTCAATGGCGACTGCCTGTTCAACTACACCCAGCTCCTGGTTCAGTTCTTCACGGTTCATGTATGTTTTCTCCGTCTATGCGGCTTGCGGGCTTTCGGTGCCGGTCGCAGCCGCTCTCACTGGGTTAAGCGCACCTCCCCTCTTTTTTCGCCACGGCATGGAAAAAAAATCCGGTGCCGGCGCTTTAATAGATAGAGAGGGGTGAACGAGGCCGTCCATGAACGATGCGGAATACCGAAGGCTGCTCAAAATGCTCACGGTGCGTGCCTGCCGCGTCCTCAAGATCGCCGCATCGAAAGGTGAGGACTGGATTCTCGCGGCAGGCAAGTCGCCAGCCGACTATGCCGCAGAGACGCTCATCCGTTGGGGCACGAACCAGCTTCAGTTCACGGGGACGACGGAGAAACTGGATGCCTTCCTGACAAAGGTCATGACGAACGCGATCATCAGCGCCCTGCGGAAAAGTGAAGTGAAGGCGAACCGGGCCGGCAAAATGCTCCCCCCCGACGAATTTCCCGGAGACCCATCGCTCCAATCAAAGGCGGAGAACCTGTTCGACATCCGATCGCTTCTGCGAGACGACACCTTCCGTAAGGCGCTCGATCAATCCACGGCGGACGACAAGGATTTGAAAGACTACGTCGATGCGATCGAGATGTTCGAAGACGGCATCCCGGCTGCTGGCGATATCGCCTCGCTATTGGATGTCCCGGTGACCGACATATACAACCGCAGGAAAAAGTTAGCCCGGCGACTTGGAAAGCATGGCTTTACTGAATCGCGCCGCAGGAGCCAAGTATGAAGAAAAAGAACGAGGAGAATCAGTCCGCGAAATCGTTGGAGGAAAGTTTAGAAGCGCTATTCGGACGCGAGGCAGACCTCACAGATGCTGAGCTTGACGAAGAGCTGGCTGCCTGCGGAATCGATCCCGCGAAGTTGCAGGCCGACGTCCATAAACAGCTCTTCGATTACGCGAATCATCATTACCGAACGTTGGACAAAGCCGTTCCAGAAGATCTAGAGAAGACATTACGAGCGCTCCGGCCTCCGAACGCGACGGATAAGGCAAAGGCCGTAATTAGATCGGCAGAGGATCTGGTTGGTAGTTTTCTCGATACGGCAAAGGCTAAGTCTTCGGAACTTGTGCGCAACGTCTTGCCGACCCAGGCTCGCCAACCTCAGTTTGCCTTTCGTAACAAAAAGGAACTATCGGCGGCGGACAAGGCCCTCCTAGAGAGCGAGCAAGAGGACGTCGATTCTTCCGAAGGATGATGAAGGGAGACGCTCGATGAACAGAGAGGTTGCGGTAGAACTGCGGCGCAGACTGCAGATAAAGGGAGCTCTCCGTTTCGAAGACATCACTAAGCCACTGCACCTGTCGATAAAAGAAGTGGGTTCGGATGGTTTCGATGGAGCGCTGGTGCGTCGATCCTCGGGCGTGGGCGGTCGAATTCTGGTGAACCGAAACATTCGAGAGTCGGGCAGGAAGCGTTTCACTACGGCCCACGAGATTGGGCACTACCTCCTCCACAAAGACTCGGACAGCATGTCGTGCGGCGCGAAGGAGATTGCGAACTGGACCAATATCGAAGTCAATCCTGAGCACGAGGCGGACGAGTTTGCCTCGGAGCTCTTGCTTCCAAGCACTGAGATACAGGCTTTGATTGGAACGCAGTGGCCTTCACTCAAACTCGTTAGCGACCTTGCTGAGGAGTTTGAAACCACCTTAACGGCCACGATCAGGAAGTATTGCGACGTTGCAACGCAAAGCTGCGCTGGAGTTTGGGTACAAGACTCGCGTATCGGTTGGTTTTCACCATCCCCAAGTTTTCCGCACTGGATCAAGGTCCGAGAAGAGGTAGATGCCGGTCTTCTGGACTGTAATGCACCGCTACAAGAGATGGTTGAGGTCAGAGCCTCGGAGTGGATTCCCGCTTTCTCCGAAGACAAGGTATCCACGCTTCTCCAAGGGTGTGTAAGTATGCCCACTTATCGAGGCTCGCTTGTGTTGCTGTGGGCGAAACGTCCGCTTAAACATCGGACGGCAGAGGATGACTTGCTCGAAGAGCTGGATACGGACAAGTTTGACAGCTATCGGCGTGAGCGTTGGCCAGGCAAGAAGTAAGGCCTCGCGCGAAGGAGCGGCGGGCAGCGAGTGATGACTTTAGAGATTTTACGATGTTCACACAAACGACTATTGATCTCTGTCGATAGCGAGACCATGGCCGCTCGAAATCTCGTGAACAGACCTCTGCTCCAGCAGAATTAGCCTCTTCTTCTGCTTCAAACCTCTGCTGAACAAGGGCAGCAGTCAAATCGACTCTAGGCCTCTACCGTGCAACGGCACCGGTCCATTTTTGCCTCCGAAAGCAGAGGTCTGTAACCAGAAAGCAGAGGTCGATGAGGGTGCTGGCGAGGGTGCTGAAAGCTTGCCTGAGGTTTTTTTCAGTGACTTACAGTGCTTTTGTTAGCCATCAGTGCCCATGTTTTCAATGGGTTATGATTAAAAGCACTTCTGTCACGGTAGAGGTCCAGAGCGAACTGTTCTGCTCACCGGCCTATGACTGGCAAGCACGTAGAGGCGGGCCGTTCGACGAGTGATAAATCGCCAATGCGCTCACCGACACCGCATTAGTAACGATATGTCGGCTTATCGTAAATGCGAATAACTCCGTTTGCATGGGCTCTACCGAATTTCTCAATACATCCTAAAACGTGAGTCCAGGCCGAAGCCTCTATTCAATCCTGCTGAGATCGGTGTCGGGCGCGGGGTAGCCTAACGTACGGCACATAGAGACGATCTGACCCTTGTGATGGAAGGCGTGAGTCAAGACGTGATGAAGGATCAGTGCCGGGGTGCGAATGGCCGTGTCCCCGTCCGGGAAATGCAGTTCTGCATTTGTGTTGAGTTGCTCGTCTGTCAGGTCTGACAGGTAGGCAAGCGTGTTTGCGCCGACGCAGTGTTGCAGGCGCCTGGCATCGGGAATGGTAGACCAGTCGGCGGGATCCTCATCCTGGAACGGAGTTGCCTGGAGGGTATGGATCCAAAACGCTTCGCAGTTGAAGATATGAATGACCTGAGCGCGAAGCGTTGGGAGACCGAAGCCTGGAAGTTCTTTCACGTACTCTTCTTCGGGGATCGTCGAGAGATGATCGAGCAGAAGAGTGAGGCTGGAATACGTCCAGCGATGCAACTTGCGGATTCCGGTGAGAGTGAACAGGAGCAGCCTCCTTTCGGTTCGGATTCATTGTAAGTCCGAAACCTGGGGCGGCACCCCGGGCTGGTATGGAGCGCGCCGTTGGCGCTTCAACAGAGGTTCCGGCGGGCTTCAGGCGGCGACGGAAGCGCTTGAGGTGTCGGCCTGCTCGGCCGGAATGAGGATTGAGAAGACGGTTCCGCGATGGTCAGCGTTTATGGAGCTGCGAACGCGAACGGCCCAGCCATTTTTTCTGACGAGCTCTTGCGTAACCCACAGGCCGAGGCCTGTGCCGGTTTCTCCTTTCGTGGTGACGAAGGGTTCGAACACAGTCGGCAGCAACCGGGGATCGATCCCCGAGCCGGTGTCTGCGATGGTCAAGCTCAGGTACCGTCTGTCTGGCATCTTCGAGCTGTGCCAGGAACCAATTCTCAGTCTTAGCTTTCCCCCGGTGCGCATCGCATCGAGTGAATTACTGATGAGATTGGCGATAACCTGCCGCAACTCTCCTGGATTGGCATAAACAGAAACTAGAGCGGAACGTGCTTCTTTATGCACGTCGACCCGCGCCGATATCAGACGCGAGTGATACAGCGTCAGCATGGAGTCCAGTACGGCGCTGACGTCGACCAGTACCGGCTTATTGGGTTCGCGGTAATAGCGCAACGTGTGTTTGGCGATCTCGGTCACTCGCGCGAGCTCCTGCTCGGCCTGGCCGAGATAGATCTGCGCGTTCTCCGAAGATGTTTCCGAGCGCAACAGATAAAGCAGGTTGGTCACGGATTCCAACGGATTGTTGATCTCGTGGGCAATGCTTGCCGCCAGGCGGCCGGTAACGGCCAGTTTCTCCGCGCGGCGGAGAGCATCCTGAGCTCGCACCATCTGCTCCATCTGGTCCCGTACCTGATATTGGCGCTGCCTTCCACGCAGGGCGACTTCGAGCGTGCTGAACAGGGTTTCCGGACGAAGCGGGCGCTCCAGAAGAAGCACGTTGCCGAGCGGCATCCGCAGCTTGCGAAGCCGTTCACTCTCGGCCGTAACCCGGCCGCCGGAGACCATAAGGATGACCGGAAAGTCTGACCATGCCGGTTGTTCCTTCAGCGCTGATTCCAGTTGTTGGATTGCGGCGCCTGTCAGTGCTTCCTCGGTGACGATGGCCGCGCCGGTGCCGAGGCGTATGTTCTCTGCCAATTCCGAGACGGAGTTCACGATATGGCAAGGCTTGCCCATTTTCTCCAGAAGACTGGCGATCAACGACGCATCGCGTCCTGTAGGAGCCAGAACGAGGGTGCGTGTTTCACGAGACGTCGTTTCATTTGCGGCGATCAGAAGAATCCTCCTGGCTCGTAGAACCCGTGAACGTCGGGTTCCCGGTAAGGATGCCTTCGAACTCCTGCAGTGGAGGCCCGACCCTGATGCCACCGTTGCGAAAGATTAGCTCGCGGATGGTGCGTTCATGTGGTCCACTGCGTTTTTTAACGACTGAGAGTGCCTGGCGGATTGCTCCTGCGCGCTCAAAATAACGGAAAAGAAGAACCGTGTCTGCCAGATAGCTGACGTCAACGGGAGAGTTGGTGATCCCGATGAAGCCATGCTGTGCCAGCGTGAGCAACGTTACGATGCCCTGCTGCCCGAGGTAGGCTAACAATTCGTGCAGTTGCATGGCGAGAAACTGTTCATGCGGCATGGCGTTGAGCAATCCGTTCATGCTGTCGATGACAACCATTCGGAGATCTTGTTCGTCGACGAGGCCCCTGATGCGGGAGACGAACTCTCCGGGAGAGAGCTCGGCGGGATCGATCTGGTGAATCTCAAGCATGCCGCTTTCCATTAGCCCGGTAGGATCCATACCCAGGCCCTGTCCGCGCTCAACCAGCGTTGCAAGCGCCTCATCAAACGTCAGGATGACCGCCTTCTCGCCGCGTTGGGCCGAGGAGACGGCATAGCGAAGCGCGATGGTTGATTTACCGCAACCAGCCGGCCCGATGAGGAGAGTACTTGTCCCCGTATCAATTCCTCCGCAAAAGAGGTCATCCAGCTCTCGCAGGCCGCTCACGATAGGGGCTCGTTTAAAACCGGGCTTGTGCTCGGCGGCGATCAGGCGCGGGTAGATCTTGATTCCACCGGTCTTGATGGTGTAGTCGTGGTAGCCTTCGCGGAACTGAGAGCCGCGAAGCTTGTGGATCTCCATCCGGCGTCTTTTGATGCCATAGTCCCGTTCCAGGCTCTGCATTTTGATGACGCCGTGCGCGATGCTCTGGAGCTGGAGGTCGTTCACATCTCCTTCGGCGGTTCTGTCATCGAGCAGAAGGACAGTGCAGCTCCGGCCCGCGAAATACCGCTTCAATGCGAGAATTTGGCGACGGTATTTGAGCGGATCGCGGGCGAGCATGCGGAACTCTGAAAGAGAGTCGAAGACAACTCGTTGCGGGTTGATCTCCTCCACCTGCCTCAGGATGGAAGTCATGGTGTCTGCCAGTTCGACATCGGAGGGGTGAAAGACGGTGTACTGCGCGTCCGGGCCGAGATCCTCGTCGGAATGAATCATCTCGTAGATGGTGATCGGTTCCACGGACCAGCCATGGGATGCCGCCACCTGCTCCAGCTCAAGCTTGGATTCGGACAAGGTGACGTACATTCCTCCGTCGCCTTGCCTCACACCTTCAAGCAGGAACTGCAACGCGAGTGTCGTTTTGCCGGTCCCTGGATCCCCCTCCACAAGGTAGAGGTGGCCTTTGGGGAGGCCACCGTTCAGGATGTCATCCAGGCCAGCAAGACCCGTCAGGAGTCTGATTTCTTTGTTCGCAGACTGATTGTTGTTAGAGGAAAGGACTCCCGATATCCGGGGTCCCTCGCTCGATGGAAGCTTACCCATACCGCCCCTCCAACGGGTTTAGATGTCAATTTCCCCAAAAAGTCTGCCAAAGGCGTTCTGACTATTCAAGTTGCGACTCACCCGCGGGACCATGAGTTTCCGCCGCCGCACAGCCTCCAGAGATGCGAGCGGACAGGTCCAGAACGGGAGCTGAGATATGGCTTATGGCTGCGGCAACTGAAGGTGATGCAACGAACGTCTTATCTCATGCTGATATTGTTGAGATTCCCGCGGCATTTCTACTGGATGCTCTCGGTGCGCCTGAGGTGGATGGCGCCCTTGAAACTCCAGAAGAAGCTGCCAGGTATAAGGCGCCCCGGCTGCGATTGCGTGACGATAAGGGCACTCGGCCACCGTTCGCTCTCTTGAAGGGAGAAGATCGATGATCTTAGAAAGGCTGAGGGCCGCGATCGTTCTTGGGTTCTTGTTGTTGCCCCTTCCTGAGTCGTATGGACTGCCCGGAACAGGGAAGACAGGGGTGCTCGACACGGACCGGGACGGTTTGAGCGATCGAGAGGAAAGTGACCTGCTGGAGAGGTTTGCTCCGCTCTTTATGATCAGCCGCGACGACTGCTCCGACCGGCCGGCACAGTTTCTTGAGGGCGCCCGAAGTCCAACTGTCGTGGAAGACGATGGAACGATCTATGGTCAGGCATTTCCTCGCAAGGGACGGCCCAGCGAGGTGGAGCTGCACTACTACCATCTATGGCGGAGAGATTGCGGCGAAATGGGACATCGTCTCGATGCAGAACACGTATCGGTCCTGGTGAGAACTGGAGCGAGCATCGCAGACGCAAAGGCTCTGTATTGGTATGCCGCAGCGCACGAGGACACGATCTGTGACGCAAGCCACCTTGCCCGTGCGGCCACGCTGCATGCGGAAGAGCATGGTGGCACGATCTGGATCTCAGAGGGAAAGCATGCTTCCTTTTTGTCGGAGGCCATGTGCACTCATGGCTGCGGCGGAGACCGATGTGCGCGGATGAAACCCTTGAAGACCAAACAGATTATCAACCTGGGCGAAGTGGATGCTCCGATGAACGGCATGGTCTGGCTTAACTCCATCGAATGGTCGCTGAGCAGCAAACTCAGTCGAAGCGACTTCCCGGAGATGCGCGTGGCGAGGGTCGAACGGCTGCCGGAGACAGATATCGTCTGGGCGAATCCGGCGAAGCGTCCGGCGCAGGCCACCATCCTTGGCGCGAATGCGGGGATTGGTGGAGCAGCGACGGGCATAAGAGCCACGGATACGGCTCTGGACGTTGCGAACAGCAGCACGTCTTCCGCGCTGGATACAACGGCTGGCAAGACGGGGAAGGCTCTGAAGACTTCTTCCAGGAACGTCTGGAAGGCTGTGAAGAAGAGCGTTCAGAAGACGGGCGAGGTTCTCCATGGGAAGCAGGAATAGAACACGGATGATGCGCCTGGCTATGCCTAGATGCCAAGGCATAAATAGAACGACCGGCAGACTTATGGGACTGGCGGAAGGTGTCCGAATTTGGGACAGATCGCGAGATCTGATTCGATCTGTTATTGCTGCCGTTCCTTTTAGGCATCGGAATCAAACGATTTACTACGTGACGGTTTCTTAGATTGTTGTCTCAGTGTATGCTGAGACCTCCATGAAAACTTCCATCTTCCGCCGAGCAGTTGTAGCCCTTTCTGCGTCTTTTTGTGTCTGGTTTCTAACAGCATGTTCAGGGGGCGGGGGAAGTAATAGCTCCAGCAATGGCGGTGGGAATACGGTTGCCACGCCATCGGTAACTTCTATCTCACCCACCAAGCTCGCTGCCGGCAATGCGGCGGTTACGCTGACGGTGAATGGAACTAACTTTACGTCGACCTCATCCGTACAGGTAGGAAACGTTGTTGTACCGACGACCTATGTAAGCGCTACGCAGTTGACGGCGGCGGTACCGGCGAGCTTGTTGGTGTCAGGCGCAAACCTGGCGATCATCGTGGTGAATGGCGGCGCTGCCAGCGCCGGCGGCACTGCTGTGAATCTGGAGGTGGATAATCCTTCACCTGTGATTACGAGCTTTACGCCGTCCACCTTTCTGACGGGAACGGTGTCGTCGGTCGTCTCAGTCATTGGCACGGGGTTCGTTCCCACGACAATCATCCAGGTGAATGGTGATAATCGCAGCACCACCTACGTCAGCGGAACGCAGGTCAATATCGTTCTTAGCACTGCAGATCTAGCAGGCGCTGGCACGCTTACCTTGACGGCCGTCAATGGAGCGCCGGGAGGCGGAAACTCCGCCGCGTCGTCGTTGTCGGTGAATAATCCGCTTCCAACGATTTCATCGCTTTCTCCTGCTGCCGTACCTGCCGGCAAAACTACCGCCACGATAGTTACGGTTACCGGAAACAACTTTATTTCCGGGACGACGGTGCAGGTCGGCACGACAGCGCATACGCCCACTATCGTCAGCGGCAGGCAACTCACGTTCCCACTTTCGGTCGCAGAACAGTCAATAGTTGGCAGGCTTCAGGTCACGGCGGTTAATTCGGCGCCGGGTGGCGGCAGCTCAAACCCTGGCAGCATTCTTGTCAGCACCCCAACGGCTACTCCTGTGCTGACTGCCCTGGCGCCGTCGGCCATGATCGTCGGGTCGCCGGACAGCACCATCACGGTAACGGGGTCGGGCTTCAATACCAACTGCTCCGTTCAATGGAACGACGCCGCGCTCACGACCGGTATTCTAACCTCGTCAAGCATCTCCGCAATCGTACCCGCGAGTTTGCTTGCGTCCATTGGAACCGCTGCGATTACGGTCAACTGTCTGACAGCACTTGTACCGCTCTCCAACTCGCTGACGGTAACGATCGGTAATCCGCCGGTGCCGACGCTTACTGCTCTTTCACCAAATTACGGTCCGATGAACACTGCGACCAAGATAACGCTTACGGGAACTGGTTTTTCGACTGCTTCAACCGTAAGTCTGAACGGCACGCAGCTGACGACGACCTATAACAGCTCGACGTCGCTTTCCGTCACGGTTCCGGCGTCATCTCTCTCATTGCCGGGGAATTACTCCTTTAGTGTTGCGACGCCTGCGCCGGGAGGTGGCACCAGTAGCTCATTAGCTTTCTCCGCCTATATCCCTCTCGTCAATAACAGCATGGTGTATAACCCTGCCGATGGTCTGATCTATGCTTCGATTCCAGGCTCGGTGGCTGCGCCGCTGGGTAATTCGGTCGTTTCGGTCAACCCTGCGACAGGAGCGATAGGAACGCCGATCTTTGTTGGCAGTGAGCCAAACAAGCTTGCCCTGACGGCGGATGGCCATTATCTGTGGGTCGGCCTTGATGGATCTTCGGCGGTTCGTAAAGTGGATCTGGTTGCGAAGACGGCGGGTCTGAAGTTTTCACTGCCGCTGGTAAATTCCGGCATTTACAACTCGCCCGCGAATGCTCAGGCTCTGGCTGCATTGCCTGGAGCGACAGATTCGGTGGTTGTTGCCCTGAGTAATTCTGATTTGACCACCAGGGTCGGACTTGCCATCTTCGACAGCGGCGTGATGCGTACCAACACCGCGACGAACACGATCTACGATAACTCCATCTTTGCCATCCAGACCGATGGTTCAAAAAACGAGATCTACGCTGGTGGCGGTAGCGCGTACAACACCTTCACGTACAACAGCAATGGATTGACCGCGAAGCTGGTCTTGAGCAGCATCACGCCGGCGAGCGGCTCCCAGGACGAGATGCAGCTTCTCTCGGGCAAGATGTTCACAAACTTCGGCAGAGTCTATGACGCCGAGGCCGGAGCTCTGCTGGGTTCTCTTTACGTGACCGGTCAAACCGTTGCACAAGGTGCGACGCTTGCTGACGCCACGCTTGGAAAGATCTTTATGGTTGACTATGCATCCGGGACGGGCAACAGTAGTGGCGGTGCTAACCAGATCCAGATATTTAAACTTAGCGACTATAGCTCCACCGGGACCACGATTCCGGTGAACGTGCCATCGCTGATCTCAAGCACTTCGATCTATCCGACCCGTCTCGCGCGATGGGGAGGAAACGGCCTTGTATTCCGTACTCCCGTCGGGATCTATAGCTTATCTTCGAATGCGGTTGCTGATCTGAGCTCAGTAACTGCAGACCTGAATGTCGTCCTCTCGACAGGTGGCTCTACCGCGACCGGAAGCAACACCACCTTCACGGCGCGGGTGAAGAACAACGGTCCATCCACGGCGACGGATGTCGTCCTGGCTGGCCAGGCTCCTGCGATCGGCACCTTGGTTTCTGCGACTTCGACTGCCGGTACGTGCAGCACGTCCAACGGTATTACATGCTCTCTGGGGAGCATGGCGAGTGGAAGCACCGTGACGGTAACCTTTACCGTGCTCCAAACCACAGCCGGAAGCTCGACCATGGCGGTTCAGGTCTCAGGAAACACCGATCCCGATAGCACCAACAATACGGCAACGGCCACCGCGACGATCACCGGCAATGATTACAACGTTGCTCCCGTATTGAGTTCCATTAGCCCGGCGGCGATCCAAACCGGAACGGCGGATACGAAGCTGACGGTGAATGGCGCCGGGTTCAGCAGCGGCTCAACGGTCATGTTGGGTTCTACTGCGCTCGCTACAACATTTGTCAGTTCTTCCCAACTGACGGCGACGGTGCCTGCTTCCAGCTTCGCATCGATGGGTTGGGCGCCGGTTACGGTCTCCACTCCTGCTCCGGGAGGCGGCATCTCTTCAGCTCTGCCGTTGACATACTTCAGCGTCCTTACGATCGGCGCGAATCACATCCTCTATGATCCGTATTCGCGGCAACTCATGGCGAGCGTAGGTTCGGGATCAAGCAGCGTCGCAGGTAACTCGATCGCGGCGATTCAGCCGGATACGGCGTCTATTGGGACCCCGGTCTCAATTGGGAGCCAGCCCACCAACATGGCGCTCAGCTCTGATGGACAGATTCTTTACACGATTCTCTCCGGCAGCCAGAGCATTGCGCGCTATAACATGCTCACGGGGCAGCCGGACTTCACATACACCGTGCCGAACTCCAACTTCTCAGGCGGTATCGCGCTGCGCGGTGTGGCTGTGCAGCCCGGAACGGAAAACACAATCGCACTCGATATCGCATCGTTTACTGGAAATGCAATTTATGACTTTGATCCAGTGCACAAGACGGCGGCGATTCGTGGCCAGGCCTCCGGACCATATAGCGGATCTTGCCTCTCGTTCCTGGACGCAGCGAATATGTTGGCGTTCGATACGGACACTAGCGGCTTTTCTCTCGATCACTACACGGTTACCTCAAGCGGCTTCGTCTATTACAACTATTCGCAATATAGCGAATCGACGCTCAATCACTTCGGATGCTTCAAGCTGAGTGGCGGGCTTGCGTTTGCCAACGGTGGTGGCATCGCAGATCCGTCAACCAAGCCGGCAACCCAGATCGCCACTCTGGCTGGGGTGAGCGGAGGCGGCTTCTCCAATTCACAGGCGTTGGAACCGGACGCGCCACTGCATCGTGCTTTCTATCCAGCAACAAGCTCTTCGAACTCGAGCACAGTGACCGGCATCGCGGTGTTCGATCTGAATACCTATCAGTCCGTCGCTACGTTGCCACTCAATATGGCGACTATCGAAGGCTCCACTAGTTACTCACCAGTCGATATCATTCGCTGGGGGCAGGATGGCATTGCTGTTCTGACCTCCACCGGTCATATCTACCTGCTACGAGGTGCTGCGATCGTTCCCGGGCTCATGACTTCGGGAGCGGCTGCTGCATCGCTGGCGTCTGCCTCGTCAACAACACTCACAAAGGGGTCAGGAAATGTATTGCTGACCCTGACCGGGGCGAACTTCGCGCCGGGTGTAGCGGTGAGCTGGAACGGTGCATACCGCACGACCAAGATTGTCGATTCCACGCACGTCACTGTCGCCATTCCGGCAAGCGATCTAGCGGCAACCGGCTCGGGATCGCTGATAGCGACCAACCCTGGGGCGGCAGCCTCGAATAGCTTGAGCGTCACCGTGCAGTAGCAAGTGACAGCAGAGAGCAGCAAAAGGCGCGGATCTGATCCGCGCCTTTTGTCGTGCCGGGTCATAGCACAGAGCTTGGTTCGGGCTTCGCTCGAATTTCACATCCATCCCTGTTGGGATGGATGTGGCCCCATACTTATGGCATTTCCGCATTTTCGACATGCCCTATCTGAGCGGTAAGTGTGTTGCGGGGACTGCTTGTTTCACGGCCGAGATGTTCAGGCCGACAAGAGGGTCTTTGATTGCAATTGCGTCTACGTTGACCATGGGAATGGTCAGCGAGAGTTTGGCATTGAGCGCGGTGAGGAACCGGTTGGCCAACAGAGCGTAGCCGGTGTTGGAAGGGTGGATACCGTCCAGGCCGAAGAGGCCGCCGAGAAATGTCGTGGTTGCGGTTTTGCCATTGACCGTGACGCCCGCCTGCATGGAAGCGAAGTAGGCATGCATGTCGACGACGGTTGCTCCCACGGCTTGTGCCTGCTGCTGGATCACCTGGTTGTAGCTGTTGACCGTGGCTTGCACGGCCGCTACCTCGGATGCGGTAAGGACGTAGTTATCGGCCAGCTTTGTCAGCTTTCCACCGGCGGCAGATGCCTGCAGCGCCTGCACTCCGTCGAGATTCACCAGGTCTCCGTTTTGAATACCGAGGATCGCAGCCACAGTGGAGGCAGGAATACTGGTAAGCGCAGAGACCTGCGCGATGACAGTATTGGCCGGCACCATGTAAGGAACGGCGGTGACGTCTGGAATGTTGGCGACGACCAGGTTGGCCGATGTCTTCGACTTCAGCGTGGTCATCAACTGGATGAAGTCGGTGGTGAAGCTCGATAGCGATGTCATGACGGAGGGTGTGCCCTCTTCATCGGCGATGAGAGCGTCGTTGTTGCCCGCCCATACAATCACGGTGCTTGGCTTGAGCGTGATAGCTTCATCGATCTGCGACTTCGTGTTGCCCGCGGGGAAGGCGAGAACGAGATTGGTCATCAACTGCTGGCCTGTCGCGGCTATGGCCGATGGTGTGGTGTTGAGGATGTCATGGAGCAGATGGCCGGGAACGGCGAGATCGTTTGGCTGCTCGGTGGGATTATCTCGCCCGGTGGTAGTTCCGGACGCGGTGACGATGACCGGTGGCGGACCTGTCTTGACGAGCTGCAGCACGGCAGGCGCTCCGGGAGGTGTGATCAGCGGAAGCGTGAGGGAGAAGTTTGCCTGCGTGGCGATAAGTGCGGCGTAACCATTCTTCTGCTGGCTATCGAGGAGTGAGCCGTTTTGATAGCCGGCAGTGAGGGAGTCACCAAGGAAGACGACATTTGCAAAAGGCTTGCCGATGGAAGAATCGCTTCCATCCGAACCGCAACCATTGACTAGAACTGTCGACAGAAAAAGCAGCGAGGCAGAGATGCCGCGCCAAGAGGTCCTGAGCGGGGACACAGGCGTTCTCCAGAGTTGATGTGTTGTTGTATCTGTTTCAGTGCAAAGTATAGCGAAGACAAGGTCCTTGACCGTATGCATCGAAGCGGCGTCTCTGGAGGCAGAGGCTTGTTCGAGGGAGTAGTGCTAGCGATGAAACAACCCGCTGAGAGCTTTTCCTAACGGATTGGACTGCAGGTTCTGCTTTTGTTGTTGTGTGCTTCCGCCAACCAGCTTGCTTATGTCAGGTGTGAACGTGGGGTTGGCGGTTGTGCCGCCGATGGTCACCGGAATTCCATTCGCTGTGGCCTGGCTCACCGTCGACCCAAAGACACCGGGCAACAGGCTGGCGGCCTGTGTGGCGAGTCCGCCGATGCCGGTGGAGTCGAGCTTGATCAGCAGGCGGTAGTTGAGCGCATTATTGGCGCTGATGGAGCCGTTGCCGGAGGCTGAGCCGAGTCCGGCCACGATGGCTGCAAGGTTATTCGTCTGGACACCTTCGGTGCTGTAACGCAGGTTGGTGCTCAAGGCCTGGATGGTGGTGTTCGATCCGGTCTTCGCTCCGGTAAACGCCTGAATGCTGGCGAGCTTCTGTCCCAGATCAAAACCTGCGAGCTGCGTATTTGCAATACGGATAGGCCCGCTGATGACGGGGGCTGTTGTTGGCCCTGCGACATCGAGCGAGAGGGTAAGGGTACCGCCTTGCAGTCGCGAGCCGGAGGGCAACTGTACACCGAGCGAGGGAAGGAAGGCGACCAGGTCATCGATAGGCATGTTCTTGCCATCGACGTTCATCTGTGTCGAGGTGGTGTTGCCGCGGGTTGTGTAGGTTCCGGCGAGGCCGAGCGCGGCCTTGCTTACCTGCATGGTTGCGCTGTTGATCTTGCCGGAGAGCGATTGCAGGTCCTGATTAACGTTGAACTGCAGATCGACAGGCTGTGAGGACGGCGTGCCGTTCTTCGCCAGCTTCAGTTGCGCGAGATGAAGCTTGCCATCGGCCTGTGCCGTCTGGCCATTCGAAGTGACCTTGGTATCGAGATCGGCGATGCCTGAGATTCCCTGGCTGGGCTGGACGAGTCCGGCTGAGACCAGGTCGGCATGTTTCAGCGCGATCTGCGCAGTGAGTGGGGTCAGCGAAGCATCGTGCTGATTGATCGGGCCGGCATTGCCGGTGATCGCGATGCTTCCACCTTCAGGCAGTTTACCGTTCACGGTGAAGGGGAATGCGTTGGCGAACGAGAAGTTCTGCACGCTGACGTTGAGATCGCTGTAGACGTGCGGCTGACCCTGTTGCGGCAGCGTTCCCATGGTGACGCTGCCATCCTTGATATCGATCTTGCCGACGGTCAGGTTGGGAATAAGGTCGTTGGTCTCCGCCGTGGGGGCCTTGCGCTTGCCTTCGCTGCCGATGCTGGAGTAGTTCCAGGTACCGTTCTCGGCGCGTATCAGGACGATCTTCGGTTGATCGATCGTGAAGCCGTTGATGTGGACCTGGCGGTTCAGCAGCAGCGGAAGTACCTCAACGCCGATGTGAACGCTCTTCGCGGTAAGGAAAGGCTGATTGCTGAACGCCGGATCGTCAGCGATGGAGGGCGATTCAGCATTCAGGCTTCCGGAGAAGAGTGAGAAGTCGAGGTGTCCTAACTGCACGGGACGTCCGAGGGAGTCCGAGAGCGCTTTTTCGATGCGTCCGCGATAGGTGTCGGCATCAAGAAGGTGGCCCACGGCGAAGAAGCCGACGAGTGCCAGAAGCACGATGCCTGCAATGATGACCCAACTCCGTTTGATCTGTACCATGCTCTCCCTCTCCCTGCGGTCCTCTCTAGTAGATGCTTCTTCCGGTGTTTCCACCAGTGCTTGAGGATGAATAAAAGAAGAGGAGTTGATAGAGAAACAGATTTCTCCGCGGGGCTACGAAAGGACAAAGCAGGAAAGCTTCGCTGCATTGTCCCGCTGACTAAAAGCAGAGCACCGTTGCGCGTGGCGCAACCACTTCGCGCCGTAGGTGCGAATGTTTTGCTTAAGGGCACGGCTTCAGCCGTGCCAGTACAGCGCGGGTAAAAGATGCGGCTTTAGCCGCTGTTCCTGGGGCTTTGTACGGCACGGCTGAAGCGGTGCCCTTAAGCACTACGAATTCGAGCTTTGCTCGAATTGTCAGCGAACAAAGTTCGCTGGGAGCTGAGTATCGAGTGGGGGTGGTAGAGGAGCAGATTTTTCCGCTCCCATTGGTCGCTGCGAAATGACAAACAAAAAAGGAAGATCGAACTGTATTCGATCTTCCTTTCTGTGGCGAAGATAAGAGACGGTTTAGCTCCTAGTCGTCGTCATCGTCCTTCTTCTGGCCGTGGGGATGAAGCACCATCTGCGGGACGGGTTTGTCGCCCATGGCGTCACGCCAAAGGATGATATTCAACAGGCGGGCATCGGCGCGGTCTTCGTGAGTGAAGTCCATCTTTGAGGACTGCTTCGCTCCCGGAGCCTTTGGCGTGTTGGCCTGGTAGATGAGTTTGTTGTCGCGATTGGTGTAGTCCGCGGTGAAGGCCGGCTGATCGCCTTTGCCTGCGAAGATTGGCGCGATGAGTGGAGCAAAGGCGTCGTTGTTGTTCATCGGCGGAACACCAAGAAGGTCTTCCATGGTGTGCAGGACTGAGACCGTGGTGTAGAAGCTGTGGTCGATGAAGGGCTCTGGATTACGCGGCGAGTACTTGCTCACAATCAGCGAAATCGACCGGTGGCCGTCAACGTGGTCGGCGCCGTCCTGCGCGTCGTCTTCAAGGATGAAGAAGGCGGTGTCGTCCCAGTAGGGCGAGTGTGACAGGGCTTCCACGGCGCGGCCGACTGCGAGGTCGTTATCGGCGACGGAGGAGCGCGGTGTGGGCGAGCCGACGGCAGTGCCGGCAGTGTGATCATTGCCCATGCGTAACATCACGAACTGCGGCATGTTGTCCTTACCGGCATTGCGCTCGGTGACCCATTTATCGAACTGGGTAATGAATTCGCTGACGCGGAGCTGGTCAGGGAACTTGAGATTGAAGTCCGGGTAGGCGGTATCGAAGTGGCCATCAAGCTCGGGCTTGGTGGCGGTGTTCTTGAAGATGAGCGGAATGTGCCACTGGTACTCGCTCACGCCGCCGCCGTAGTTGGAAGGAATCTCCTGGCCAGGGAGGATGGAGCCTTTGCCGGCGCAGCGCTGAGGCGCGGGTTCGGGTGTGCCGTTCAGCGGAGAACGATCTTTCGGGGCCTCGCCGGAGTCGTCGCAGAACTTGGTGGCGACGAACTCGCCGAAGTGGTGGAGCGACTTGCCGTGCTTAGCGAGATTCGTCCAGATGTAGCCGCTCTGCGGTTCGTCGATGTCGGAGATGCCTTCGAGCAGCGGATAGCCCTCCGCGACGACGCCCTCGTAGTCATAGGTGCGTTCTTTGCCGCGATAGCTCTGCTGCCAGTTCTTCTCGTTGTAGTCGGAGGTGATGGCGGCGGTGGACCAGACGTGTCCATCGCCGGAGACCTCGCCGGAGTCGTAGAAGTTATCAAGGACACCGAACTGTAGCGCGAGCTTGTGCAGGTTGGGCGTGATGTCTTTGCCATACATCGTCAGAGAAGAATCGCCATCACCGACTCCGAGATCGCCGAGGATCTGATCGTAGGTGCGGTTCTCTTTGATGATGTAGATCACGTGCTTGATGGGGTTGTGCCCATCGGCGAAGACATGCTGCTGCTCGGCGTTCATGCGATTGGAGAGAACAACGGCACGTGAGAGCTCATCC
Organism: Terriglobus sp. 2YAB30_2; assembly: GCF_052114765.1. Classification (NCBI taxonomy): domain Bacteria; kingdom Pseudomonadati; phylum Acidobacteriota; class Terriglobia; order Terriglobales; family Acidobacteriaceae; genus Terriglobus; species Terriglobus sp. 2YAB30_2. The sequence goes on along the minus strand of NZ_JBFRFJ010000006.1, from coordinate 181,067 downwards.
AGTTTGGGCAGAGCAGAGCTCAGATCGATGGAGGCCAGTGAGCCATGCAGCAGCGTGGCGATGTAGGCGTGTGGCCGCGTCCTGAACTTTGCGGGCATCTGGCCGGGATCGGTAGCCATGAGCGGCTTGGGCGAGTTAGGTCCAGTGCCTTTGCCCTTGCCGGTGGCGGTATAGAGCTTGTTGTCCTGCACGGCTACGGCTGTTGGGAACCACTCGGTTGGAAGGAAGCCGGTGGCGTGTACGGGCGCCGCGGCAGAGAGCTTCTGTGCTGTATCGAAGACAGCAACCGCATTGGAGCCGGAGTTGGCAACGAAGAGACGGCTGCCATCGGTGMTTAGAGCAAGCGCTGTGGGGATCGCGCCAAAGTAGCTCTGGCCGGGCAGGCGTGTGTCGAGGGTGCCGGTCAGCTTCGGTTTCCCTTTTGCGAGTGAGACAGCGGCGACGGCATCGCGATTCGCGAGAGCGACGTAGAGTGTCTGTCCATCCTTCGAGAAGGCAAGAGCACAGGGATGCGAGCCGGGGCCGGTGGCCGGATCAGGCGGAAGCAGCGGAAGCGTGGAGATGGCCTTGCCGGACTTCAGATCGAGCTGGGCCAGCCCGGAGCCGTTCCAGAGGGCGACATAAGCGAAGCGCTGGGCTGGATCGACAGCAATAGCGATCGGGTAATTCGCTGGGACGATGGGCCTGGTGGCGAGATCGAAGCGGCGAAGGATTTTGCCGCTGGCGGCATCGACCTGCAGCACGTCGTCAGAGAAGTTATCGGCGACCAGAAGTTGTTCGGCGCCATCGGCTGTCTTCAGCAGTGCCAGTCCGGTGGGAACCGGGATGGCCTTGCCCATAGGTATGGGTTTGCCGATCTCGTTCTGCGAGCGGCCAGGAGCAAGCTGTTGCAGCGGGATAGGGATGAGACGGTCCGTTGCGATGGAACCGTCGTGGAAGCTGTAGACGGCGATGGCGTTGCCGGTCTTGATGAGGCCGTCTTTGTCAGGCTCGCCGCCTTCAGGGGCAGAGAGTGAGTCGAGCGAGGCGTAAAGATGCTGTCCGTCAGCAGAGAAGAGCAGGCCGGAGAAGAGTGTCTGCGCGGAAGAGAGTGTCGTGCGCGACTCAGGAAAGTCTTTGACGGAGCCGGTCTGTGTGTCGAGCACGGAGATGGACTGCTGGTAGTTCGACTCGGCGGTTCCGTAGCCGGCGTTCACCACGGCGAGGTAGCGATGATCGGGGGACCAGGCCATCGCCAGTGGAAGGCTGTTGATGCGTTGCGGGTCTCCGGGAATGCCGGGGAGAAGTTGTTTACTGCTGGGCAGATTGATCGGCGACTGGCCAAAGACCGGGGCAGCAGCCAACAGCGCAACGAGGGAGAGACGCGTTACAGGGGTCATAGGGATCGTTAGAAGAGTAACAATCCCGTATTGCGGGAGTCGCGCGATTTATATGATTTTTAGGAGCATTTTCCCTGTTGCTGGGTATCCCGGACAAGGCGTGCAGCGGCATTTTCATTGCGGAAAACGCCCATAGGTGTGGAATCCCTACACTACACCTACAGGGAAAATGCTCTACTGCTCAGGGGTGATTCGTGAGGACGGTTTTGCCGCCTTCGGATTTGAGCTCGTAGACTCCGCCAAAGGGCCGCAGGTCAGTGAGGCGGCGCTGGGGTTCATAGGTCATGAGGAAGACGCGGTCATGGCCTGCCCAGGCCTGGTGCAGGGAGTCTTCGGTTTCGAAGACCCTGGCGGCGTCAGGCCAGAAGCTGCCGTACCAGGGGCCGTTCACGCGTCCGTTGACCAGGTGCAGCGGTTTGCGGGTGTAGAAGGCGATGGAGGACCCAGAGGTCAACTCGCCGTCCAGCATGATCTGGTCGCCGGGCTGGAAGACGGAGTTGATGGCATCGGCCAGCCCCTTCGATCCGAGGATGGGATAGAAGCGCGCCAGGCCTTCATGCATGCCCCAGAGATTGCCCATCATGGCGATGGCGAGAGTGACGTTGGCCGCATAGCACTTGCCTTTGCGTCGTAGCAGCCATGCTGTCAGGCCGGCAGCGTACATGGATACGGCGACAAGGATCAGCGGGAAGCGGAAGAAGCCCATCGCCTTGCCGGTGAGGTCGTAGAGATGGCCGAGCGCGAGGGTATAGCGCTCAGGATTGGTGGTGAGCAGGTCTGAGATATCGACGCCCGCCGGCGGCGTAGGTGCGGTGATCGCAAACCAGGTGCAGACAACTGCCGCGAGTGTGGTGATGGGCAGAAGCAGCCAGCGTGTCCAGAAGTAAGCCGCATCGCGTGACCCCGGGTGAAGTGGATCTTCGGCGCGCGCAAGTTGCCCGCCGGCGAGGATGGCGAGAGCGGGCAGTGCCGGCAGGGCGTAGTACTCCTGCCGGCTGCCGAGCGAGAAGAAACCGATGACGATGAAAGCCCACAGGAAGAGGGTCAGCGGAGCTTCGGAGGCGGGTGCCTTCAATCCCTGGGCGCGCAACTTGGCGGCGCCCCAGCGGATCGCGCGTGGAAGGAAAACAGCCCAGGGTAGAAGCCATGCCAGGATCATGCCCCAGAAGAGCAGTACAGGCACCTGGCCGTAATCATGCGGAATGCGCTTGCCGACGAAGCGCATGAAGTGCTCATTGATGACGTAGAACCAGAACCAGCCGCGGGCATTGGCGTCGATCGCCGGGTTTCGCAGCGCGGCGAGTATATGCCAGGGAAGCGCGATCAGCAGGAAGAGCGCCGTCGATGTGATGAGGCGCAAGCGGAGCAGTGCGCGGAGCTGGCCGATCAACAGAAGGAAGATGAGAGCGAAGCCGACCGGAAAGACAAGACCGATAAGACCTTTGGTGAGGACGTTGAAGGCGGTCACGGCGGCGAAACCGAGCATCGGTTTCAACGTGGACTCGTGTGCTCGCACGCGATCGAGGGCGATGAGTAGAAGGTGGATGGAGAGCGTCATCCACAGCGCCAGCGGCACATCGGGAATGTAAAAGCGGGTGAAGAGATAAGGGCCGATGGAGGTGGCGATGGCCAGGCCGGAGTAGAAGCCCCCACGTTCGCCGAAGAACCGTCTGCCGAGAGCGTAGACGGAGAAGATGAGCCCAAGGACGAGCAGGGTGAGCGGAAGCCGGCCTGCCCAGTCGTGCGGTCCGAAGATTTTCATGCTGCCGGCGGCGAGCCAGTACATCAACGGAGGCTTGTCAAAGAAGCGGATGCCGTCCACGTACGGAGTGACATAGTCTTGGCGGACGAGCATCTCGCGCGCGACCTCGAGATAGACCGAGTCGACATCGTCGAGCAGACCAGGGGAAAAGATGCCACCAAGCTGCAGCACCCCCCAGATGATCAGAAGAATGACGATGGATCTGCGGCGTGCTGGGGCGGGCGAGGCGGCGGGGTCCGTCACGGCGGATGAGGTCGGCAGGCTCACGAGGTTCTTCTATCCATCGTGCTGGTTTTTCTATGGTTACGTCAATCGAGCGGGCGGTCAGTCAGCAACGTATTGCCGGAGGTCTCTTTCAACAGGATGTAGCGTCCCTTGAGAAGTTGCTCTACGTCGTTGTGGTGTTCTTCAGGAACGAAGAGGAGATGACGCACTCCCTGTCCCCACGTCTGCAGCAGATCCTGTGAGGAGAGGAAGATATGTGGTGCATCGGGGAAGGTGCTGCCGAAGATCAGCGAGCTGGAGCGGCCTTCGACCAGCAGTGCCTGGCGGCTGGTATAGAAGATGACCGAAGAGCCGTAGGACTGATCGCCGTACAGCATCAACTGATAGTTGCTTTCGATGCGCCGGGAAGCGACGAGATCATTGGCGGTGTCTGCCAGTTGTTTGCAGCTCAGCATGGAGCCGAAGCGCATGAGAGCGATATGCGCAGCGACGAGGAAGAACGCCGTGGTGAATGCCATGGTGGAGAAGGCGGCCGTGTTCCGCTTGTGCAGGCGGAGGTTCCAGGCAACAGCCGGACCGAAGGCGAAGGCCAGCATGGCCAGGGCGGCGGGCAGGCGGAGCGCGGCAAAGGAGGCTCCGGTCAGGTCGAAGAAGTGCGACATGGAGAGCGTGTAGTCTCCGACGGCGCGATGGGCCAGAAGGTCTCCGATGCTGGGCTCGAAGGGGAGGTTACGTGAGCTCCACAGACCGTAGAAGAGAGCTCCGGCGATCAGGAAGCCGAGTACGGCAAAGACGACGTACGCTGCGGTGACCAGGTGCCCCCGCAGGGCGTTATCTTCGCGCCGGGCAAGCGAGAATGCGATGAGAAGAAGGATCGGCAGATAGGCCGGGAAGGTGTAGTACTCCTGGTTGGTGGAGATGGAGAAGAAGACCAGGATGATGGCGGCGTAGATGCCTAGCAGAAGAACGGAGCGCTGATGGAAGCTGTACGGGCGCAGATATTTGGATCGGTTGGTCCACAGATCCCGTAGGGTGACGGGAAGGAAGAGTGACCAGGGGAAGAGCCAGACCAGATGCAGCAGCCAGAAGAGGTAGCCGGGCAGCTTGTTGTAGTCCTTCGGATAGCGCTCGCCGAGGAAACGGAGCACGTGTTCATTGATGAAGTAGAACCAGAAGAAGCCGTGTCCGTTCATGCCGCCGGTATTTCGCAGACCGGCCAGGATGTGCCAGGGGGCGGCGATGGCGAGGAACAGAAGGCCGCCGGTCACAAGACGGAGTTCGCGCCAGCGGCGCCACTCGCCAGTGACGGCCAGATAGATTGCCGTTGCTCCCATCGGGAAGACCAGACCGATGAGGCCTTTGGTCATAACGGCGAGTGAGAGACCAATCCACATGCCGTAGAAGTAGCCGACACGTGCTTTCTCAAGGCCTCGCAGCAGGCAGTAGAGTGAGGCGCAGAGGAAGAATGAGAGCAGCACCTCTGGAATGAAGATGCGCGTGAAGAGAAAGATGCCGGCCGTGGTGAGCGTCGCCAGAGAGGCATAAAAGCCCGCTGTCTGCGAGATCGCGTGCTTCCCCCAGCGATAGGCGAGAGCAGCTAGCATCGCTACGCCAAGGGCAAGGGGAAGGTGTGTGGCAAATGCGTTGAGGCCGAAGATTCGATAATCGACCGCGACCAGCCAATAGGGCAGGGCAGCCTTTTCCAGATAGCGGATGCCATTGACGTAAAGGGTGACGAAGTCGCCGGTGCGAGCCATGGCGGCGGCGGCCTGGGCGTGGGTCGCGTCAGCATCGTCAAGCAATGGCGGAGAGAACAGGCTTGCAAAATATACTGCTACCCAGACGAGCGACAGGATCCAGATCCGGCGCTTGCGTGTGCTGGTGAGGCGCGAAGGTGCCGCGACAGGCTTCGGAGCGTACGTAGTTACCATCCGGCTACAACTCTACTTGCTGAAAAATGTGTGTTCCCTCTGTTAGACACGGAAAACACCCAGAAGATTCGATGCGCGAACCGTGTATCCTGACGCGAGGAAAGATGCCGACATTTGCAGCTATCGATATAGGGTCCAACTCTTGCCGGCTAAAGATCGCCGCCGTACAGGTGCATAAGCTCAAGACGCTGTATGAGGACCGCGAGGTGACACGTCTTGGCGAAAGCGTCTTCGAGACGGGCGTGATCTCTCCGGAGGCGATGGCCACTACTATCCGGGCCCTGAAGCGCTTTCATAAGGCGGTGCAGGCCCACGTTGTGGATAAGGTGCGGGTCGTGGCCACCTCGGCTACGCGCGATGCCCGCAATGCAGCCGCCTTTGCGGCCTGGGTTAAATCAGCCACAGGGTGGAGCCTGGAGGTGATTTCCGGCCTGGAAGAAGGCCGTTTGATCCATCTTGGAGTGGCTACGCTGGAGCCGGGGGCGCGGGGCAGGTGCCTGATGATCGATCTTGGCGGCGGAAGCTGCGAGATTACCCACAGCGAGCACGGCCGCATCAAGTCGATGGTGAGCACTCCTCTGGGAGCGGTGCGGCTGCAGCAGGAGTTTCTGCACAGCGATCCGACCAGCAAGGAAGACCTGGCGCAACTGGAACGCTTTATCCATCGCGAGCTGCTCCGCGCGGAAAAGAAGCTTGGCCCGGTGCGTGTACCTCTCGTGATTGCGACCAGCGGCACGGCAGCGGCACTGGCAGAGGCTTCCGCGGCACTGTTCAAGAAGCGAGCTTCACGCGCGAAGACAAAAACTCTGGAAGCCGACACAGTAAGCGTCCGCAAGGTGGCGCACATGCTGGCGAAGATGACCAATGCGGAGCGGGTGCAGGTGCCCGGCATTGGACCGAAGCGCAGCGAGATCATCATCGGCGGAGCCTATGTGTATGCCCAGTTGTTGGAACGGTTGGGGCTGAAGGGCTTCCGTTACTCGCCGCTGGGTCTTCGTGACGGTGTCCTGGCTCAAATGCTGGCGGAAACGGACATCCGCGCCGACGTGCACCAGCAGATGGAGCTCGAGCGCTGGAACGGCATCCGTGAGCTCTGCCGCCGCTACGGAGTGGATCCCAGGAGAAATGAGCCCGTCCGGGCACATGTGGCGCAGCTCTTCGACGCGTTGCATGTGGTGCATGAGCTTCCCCCGGAGTACCGGTTATGGCTGGAGGCAGCAGCCATGATGCAGGACGTGGGCAAGTACATGAACCACCAGGGTCATCATCGGCACACGCAATATATCCTGGCGAACTCCGAAATCTATGGCTTCTCGCCGGAACAGCGAGCCATTGTCAGCGCCATTGCGCGCTACTTAGGCAAGAGCAGACCAGATGCCATGGACCGGGTGATGCGTGCGGTTCCTGTGGAGGAACATACAGCGGTGGCGCGTGCGATCGGCCTGCTGAGGCTTGCGGTTGGTCTGAATCAGGACCGCGCTTCGGCTGCCGTGAAATTACGTATCAAGGTCTATCCGAAGCGTGTCCTGCTCGACCTGTCGGCAGCGCGCGGAAGCGCGGAGCTGGAGGTGTGGTCGCTGCGCAAAGAAGCCGACTACTTCCGCGAGGTCTTCCGCCGCGAGCTGGCCGTCGAGGCCGTATAAAGGGTGCGTACGGTGCGAGGATCAAGCAGCCACTGCAGGGTGCCGGCGCCCCGGTCGTAGCTCACACGGGCGATGGAGCCTTTGCGCAGCCTGATCCGGGCTGGCTTGGGCAATGCGATCAGCGAGCCGAGAAAGGTGGTGATGTTGGGGTTGTGCCCAACGACCAGCAGATTCTCGGCCTCTCCGCACTCGCTGAGCAGCTTCTGGAAGTCGGCGAAAACGGCTCCCGGAGCCAAAGCATTCGAGAGCAGGATAGAGGCCTCATAACCGGTCTCCATGCCAACGAGCGAGGCAGTCTGCAGGCTGCGCTTCAGCGGGCTGGAGACGATGAGGTCAAAGTGTAGCCGCATGCTGTTGAGCACGTGGCCGAGTTGCAGACACTGCTTCTTCCCCTCTTTGTCGAGAGGGCGGCGGGTATCGAGCAGCGGGTTGACGCGGCGGGTGCCGGCGCTGGCGTGACGGAGGACGTAAAGATTCATCTCTTATTAAAGATGCCAGAGAGTGGGGCCTTGATGGTATGGGATTATCGCTCCCGGCGTTGGGTGTCGCGTGCCTGACGCTGGGAGGTCAACGTTGTCATGGTTTACAGGCTGTCTCCAGAGATCCTTTACAGGTTCATCCCGTTTCGCACCGAAGGTGCGAATGCTTTGCTTAAGGGGGCGGCTTCAGCCGTCCCGTACGGAGCTTCGACGAGACGCGGCTTTAGCCGCTGAGGTCAATCTATCCGCTACGAGGTACGACATTTTGCCGCTGAATTCTCGGTTTGTCGTTCTCTGACGCATCGCCCTCCGCGGCTTCAGCCGCTCATTTCCCGCGCTCGGTGCGGCACGCTAAAGCCGGTGCCCTTAAGCACTACAAATTCGAGCTTTGCTCGAATTGCCGGCGAACACGTTCGCTGACTTGAAGCTGCGTTGCGAAACGACAAACAAAAAGGTTCGAGCGGCGCTCTCTAGCTCTCAGGAACCTCCGGCTCTGGATGTGAGAGCGAGGGATTCGGCCTGGGCCAGGGCAAGATGGGAACCTGAGCTAGCGGATCTTCGTTGCGCGCTGGATTGTTCTCAGGCTCATCTTCCGCCAGGCGGACTTCTACCGCTCGCTGCCAGAAGCGGGTGACAAGATCGAGCAGGATGCCGCTCTGCAGCAGAAGAAAGATGCCGAGTGAGCCGGGAGCAGCGAGACGGTGGACGGCGAGCCAGGCGGCGGCCGCGATACAGGCGATACCTGCGAAGGTCAGAAGAGAAAATGCAAGATACGGCGCGGTGAAGCGGGAACGCAGAGCGTCCCATGCTGGAGCATAGGCTTTGTACACACGGCACTCGTTATTGAGACCAAGCCGAATGGCATAGACCTCCACCAGGTCGAAGTAGAGGCGAATAACGCAGGCGACCAGAAGCAGGAGCAGTGTCATTGGCAGTACGGCCAGGAAGTGCGGTTTGCCGAGAACGCCCGCGGCGTCAAGACGATCGCTGACAAAGGAACGCAGGGTCGCCAATGGGCTGAGCACAGCGATGAAGAGGATGACTGCTACGAGAGCGATGCGTACGAATCGCCAGAAGTATCGGAATCCCTCGTACTGCAGGCGACGAAGGCATGCTCGTTCTCCGGTCACATAGGCGTAGAGCACACCGGGGGTAAGGATGAGGTTGACGATGGCAAAGACAAAGCTGGAGAGGTACCACTGTTGCGGGCCTGCGTAAGGAGGTTGTCTGAGGCTTCGGGAGACCTCGGCAAGGAGGGCCACGTCAAAGCCGGAAGTGAGCCGCGTTGACACCAGCGAGTGCGATAGCAGCGCAGCGATCTGGTGATGCACTCCGAGTGTGAAGAGCGCGGTGAGTAGCAGTTGCAGCCCGTAGATCCAGGCAATGGCCCTCCAGTGGTGTAGCGCCATATGGAGACCGGGCAGAAGCAGAGGGCGGCGATTGGTTGCTATGCTCACACGATCCACGTCGTCACCTGGCTGAGGCACTGTTCGAGGAAGAGGATGATGGCTGTCAGCTTGCGTGTTGCTGTGCCGTGCGGTTTGAGCTGATAGCTGTTGTTGAACCGGTCGTTGTCGAGTAGAACGGTGTGGTTAGGATCAATCTCCACGGAGACCACCTTGGCGCCCCGTTGTTTGAAGGTGAACTTCTGCCAGCGGTCGGATCCATCCCACCAGAGTTGTGAATGCAGGCCGTTGTCGAAGATCACTTCCGCGCTGACAGGAAGAATAAAGTCACCTTTGCGATGAAGGACAACAGTGCTCAGATAGTCGGTCTGTTTGGGATCTTCAGGTTCTGGCTTCCACCATTCGAACGGTTGTGTGGTGACTGAATCGACAGCGTAATCGAGAACGGTGGTGCCGTAGATGGCCTGCTGGAAGTAAGAGTGCAGAGCCGGAGCAACCTCGATGGCTGCCGCTTGAGCACAGGTACCGCAAAGCGAACCAGAAGGTTGCGCAACGTGGTACACGCGGTTCTTTGCAATGGCTGTGTTTTCTATCTCCTGCAGGAAGTCCGTGGCGGTGGGATGCTTGAAGCGATACTTGGTGAAGTACTGATGCACGGCTTCGCGCATGGTGTCTTCGCCAATCATGCCTTCGAGCGTGAGCAAGGCTGTAGCAGTCTTACCGTAAGTGACGCCGCCGTACGAGCGCTCGTCGCGGAACTTGTAGGCGAAGCGGGTCATTGGGTCGTAGTCAGGGACGAGGGTGTATTCGTAGCGTTGTAGATCGCGTTCGCCGCCACTGGCATAGGTTCCGCCGAGAATGCCTTTGTCTTTACCGAAGAGCGATTCGATGACCTTGACCTCGGTGTAGGAGTTGATGCCTTCATCGAGCCAGGCTTCTTCGAACTCATTGGTAGCGACCATGCCGTACCAGTACTGATGGCCGAACTCGTGTTCTGCCGTGACCTCAAGGATATGAATCCATGAGGGCTCCCACCAGTTGGTTCCTCCGGTGATGAGAGTGGGGTACTCCATGCCTTCCATGGCGGAGCCCGGTTCAGGGTCGATCACTGTGATCTGTTTGTACGGATAAGGACCGTACCACTGCTCAAACTTCGCCATCGTCTGGCGGAGGATGGCGGCATATCGTGGTCCGGCCTGGGGATGCGATTTGAGGGCAAGGACACGGATGCGGACCGGGCCCATGGCTGAGAGATACGTCTCTGTGGTCTCAGTAAAGTGCGGTGAGGCAGCCCACGCGAAGTCGTGGACGTCTTCCGCGTAGAACGACATGGTCTTTCTTCCGCCGCTGTGGGTGATACCGGTGGAGACGCCTGTGGTGCCGACGATGTAGTTCTCGGGTAAGGTGAGCTTGACGTTGTAGGCGCCGAAGTCAGAGAAGAACTCGGTGGTCGCGTGGTACTGATGGCAGTTCCATGCGCCATGCCAGAAGGCACCGATTTTTGGGAACCACTGGCCGCCCATCATGAAGTCACGCTTGTAGCCGTTGCGTGCAATGGATTCCGGAAACCTGTCGTGAAACGCAATGTGGAAGGTGATGGTTTCGCCAGGTTCGAGAGGATGCGGCAGCGTAATCTCCATCACAGTGTGATCGGCGGCGTTGCCGTCGTCGGGCGCGATGAAGCGCTGTGCCGAGGTCAGGTCTCCGAAGCCGTCGGCCGTGATGGAGGCGATACGGATCTCGCCGCGGCGATGTTCAGGATACTCACGCTCTACTTCGCGGAAGCCGCCGCTCTCCGCAGTCTCGCGTGCGAACGTGGACTGCGGCTGAAACGCATTGAGGTAGAGATGAAAGGGGAAGCTCGTCAGCCGCCGGCCAGTGAGGTTGCGGTACGCGAGGGTCTCGATGGCGTCAACGGTGTGTTTTACCGGATCGATCTGCGCATCGATCGCGTACTGCACCACGCGTTCGGATAAGGGCGTGGGTGAGTTGGTCGCGATGGATGTCTGTGCACCGAGCGCAGTGGCAAGAGAAAGCAGAGCAAGGAAGAGGGTCTTTCTCATGCCGAGAATTGTATGCGTTTCAGGGCCGTTGCCATAGCTCTGAGATCAGGATGCCACCAAGGAAATCACGTCTTCGGATGCAGATCATGCCTGCACGCTGCAAGACGGGGGCATAGTCGGGAAGGCGATTGGCGCGGAGACCGGTCAGAAGACGAAAGGCCACGTAGAGGGTGCGGGTTAGAAGCGCCGCGATGGGACGGATGGCGCCTTGCTGAGGAACCTGGAAGTCGCTGACCAACCATATGGCATTGTCTGTCAGGGAAGGCAGCAGGGTCTGCACGAGCTGCTCTACCTCTGTCGTAGAGAGGCAATCCAGGAAGAAGTGTGTGGCAACAAGATCGTATGCGGCGTCGGGAACGAAGTTCAGCGCATTGGCCTGGGTGGTGACAAGGCGATCTGCATACGGTGCGCAACGGCGGCGCAGTTCCTGCAGCATGGCCGCGCTGAAGTCTACGGCGTGAACGTGAAGCTGCGGGTTCGCGCTGAGTAGGTCACGTGTGAAGCGGCCGTCGCCATCGCCGAGAACAAGACCGCTGCGGGCCTCGAGAAGTTCAGGCAGCCATGCTGTGCGCGTGCGATGGAGCAGTGGGCCAAAGCTGAACCATTCCATCCAGCGGTAGAGCCGAGCGATGCGATCGAAGTTGGGAGTAGCGTTCACCGCAGAAAGAAGAGGATAAGCGGGGTGAGTAGCGCCGCGTCAGCCGCGGCGCGCAGTGTGACCGAGGAGATAGGCCGGCGGGTGCAGTCCAGTGCCAGCAACAGAAGCGCAGAGCTGGCGGTGCACAGGTTCAGGATGGCGAAGGGGTGGGGTGCGGGAGAGAACGGCGTAAGAGCGCAGACGGCGGCCAGGATAAGGATGAGCGGGCGGAAGTTGCGTGCGCTCCAGTTAGACGATCGCGGATTCTCCCAGCGATGGATAGCGACACAGTTCAGCCAGCAAAGCAGCGCAAAGAAGGTGGTGGCAATAGCCACGCGCGGCGTGAAGAACTCAGGTAGAAAGACCGCTGCTGCGAAGAAAATGCCGACGACCGCCTCCTTAGGAGCCTTCTGGCGAAGGCGGGTCTTATGGATGGCGGCAAAGTAGAGGGCGAGTGGAGCGCACAGCAGAATGTAGGCGAGCAAGGCGCCCGCGGGCATCTTCCACATCAGAGCCAGAAGCGCAGGCAGGGCAATCATGGCGGCGATCACGAAGCGGCGGCGAAAGCGGCCATGGAAGCGGTGCCTGGCTTCGAGCTCTTCACCTTGTTTGTAATCGAGCAGGCGATCGGCAACATAGACCAGCCATACCGCGACGAACATGGCTCCGGGTACATACCAGGAAAGCGTGTGGTGGGTGATGCGCGCCGCCGCAAGAGTCCACACGACAGCGACCGTCGGAGCATCGAGCGAAAGCAGATGCCAGCGGTGAAGGACGCTGTAACGGTGCGTCGGGAGTGTGGGAAGTGCGACAGCCATTGGAAGAGTTAAAAGTTGAAAGTTAAAAGCTGAAGCGGTGCCTTTGTGGTGACGGAAATCATTGAGGCACACCGATTATTGGATGGAGCTGTTTGCCCCATCTTTTAAGGGTAAAGCAAATGGAAGATGGCCGCTGCCATTGGATCTGTCTGCGGCAAAAAGCAGAAGTTGGCGAGTTAAAAGTTGAAGCGGTACCCCTGTGGGAACCGAGGCTGTCGAGGCACAAATCAAGGTCAACCCTTTTCGGGACAAAGCAAAGAGGGACGGCAGCCGATGCCGTCCCTCTTTAACTTTTAACTTGCAACTTTTAACTCGCCTTAGCGCCTGCGGCCCAGAAGCTGGGATCGATGTCGGGAAAGACGGAGTCTCTGATTTCGAGTTCGGAGAGGCGGCGGTCCTGGACTTCGTTGAGGGCGCCGTTCTGTTCGAAGGCCTGCCAGATGCCTTTCATCTCCAGGAACTGATCTTTGTGCACATTGAAGCGCTTCTCGGCGTAGTCGCGTGCGGCTCCGGTGGTGATGAGGAACTGCCAGTCAGAAGACTCAAGTAGCAGCAACTCACGGCAGAGCTGTTTCATGATGCGCTCGCCGAGACCACCGTCTTTCCACTTGCCGGCGGTTGCGATGTCGCGGGTGTACAGTTCAGCGGGATAGATGTGGTTGTAGGTCCAGGAGGTCTCCGGGTTCATCCACACGCGGTTAGTGCCTTCGGACCCCCATGAACCTTCGTGCATCGAGATGAAGCCGGCACGTGGGTACTTGTCGAGATATTCGGAGCAGGTGATGAGCTCGAGTCCGATGGGGTATTCGGCTAGAGTGCGGGCGATGGCTTCGAGCCAGAGCGGACCTTCGAACCACCAGTGGCCGAAGAGCTCGGCGTCAAAGGGCGCACACAGAACCGGCGGGATGGAGTCGTTGAAGCCGTCTTTCAGCGCTTCATAGACCAGGTGCACGAAGTGGCTGGCGTGTTCCTTGACCTTTTCGGCGGCTTCCTGCGGCCAGTATGGCATCTTGAAGGCCATATCGAGCTTGGGGCCGGTGACCTGCCAGTAACGATGGCCACCGGGCCAGCGCTTCTTGTGGAAGTCGAGATAGTTGGCATCGCCTGGATAGCCGGTTTCGCCCGACCAGACCTGCAGGCCGGTGCGCGGATCGCGCGGGAAGATAGTCGTGGCGTAACGCTTGTCGTAAGGACCATCGACGTAATAAGGCTGGTAGAGCCCGCGATGGTTGTTGAAAGTCATCTGGATGGTGGCTTCATCTCGCGGCACCTGTCCGTTGAGCAGCTCGTAGGGGGAAGGGATACGTTCGGACTCCTCGACCAGATGAGTATCGACGTAGAAGTACTCGATCTGCGATTCGCTGAGAGCCTGTTCAACCCCGATACGATCGTAGCCCGGATGCGTGGCCCCATCGTCGTCGGGGACAGGGTAGTTCCAGAAGCCGGCTGGTCGATAGCCACACTCTGGCACCCAGATGCCGCGAGGATGTTTGCCGATGTGCCGCTTATGAGTAGCGACGGCAGTCCGGACCTGTGCGCGTACGCTTTCATCGGTACCCAGCAGAGGCATGTACCCATGCGTTGCGCCGCAGGTGATGATCTCAATGAGACCTTTGTCGTTGAAGTGGCGGAAGCCCTTGATGATGTCGCCTTCGAGGGCGTTGAAGTCATCCAGTGCTTCCTGGAAGAACGCGTGCCAGAAGCGGGCGGTTTCCGCGAAGTGCGTTTCGCCGCCCTGAATGAAGAAGGCTTCGTCTTCCGTAGCGGCGGTGATCTTGCGATCGAGATACTTCGGGAACTCAGCCCGGAAGACGGGATGCGCGAGCTGCTCCAGAAGGATTGGCGAAAGATTAATATTCGCCTTGAGTGCTAACCCGTCTTTTTCAAGACGTCCAAGGACGCGCAACAGCGGGAGATAAGTTTCGGCCGTTGCCTCATGTAACCACTCCATACCATGTGGCCATGTACCGTGGTTGACCACGTAAGGTAGATGAGAGTGCAGCGTAAATGTCAGAAATCCTGCAGGCTTCTTCGTCGATGCCAAGGCGGTAGACCTCGTACAGTCTTGATTGCAGGTGGTTCGTTTGTATCTCGGGAAGGAACGACGCATCCCTCCGGGGCAGCGTTGCTCCGAGTCTACTACACGAAAATCGCACCTTCGTGGTTGTTTGAGTAGACGCAGGTTGATGAAGCGGCGTTGTAACCTGCGCGGTCGCCGACAAACGCCGACATGAAAAAAGCTCCGGATCCACGAAGGAATCCGGAGCCCTTTTATTGAAACGTCTTAGAACCGTTTATTGCATCGGGTGACGTGTAGAGTCATCGTTGTTCGACGCTCCCGCGGGTGTTGCCTGCACCGTGAACGCATTGGTCAGGCGGAAGCGGATGAGCGACTCGGTGGGGATCTGTACCTGCTCACCTCTGGTGACAGCGTTGATGCCCGCGCCGCTTGCGCCGCCGGCGGCTGCGCCGATGGCAGCGCCCTTACCGCCGCCGAAGATACCGCCCAGAATGGCTCCAGCGGCTGCGCCGACACCAGCCTTGGTGGCGGTGTTCTTACCGCGTCCGGCACCTTCCTTACTGAAGGCTTCGGTGGAGACCGCGATGCGCTCACCGCGGCGGGAGATGCTGGTCAACTCAATGGAGAGCAGCGAGCTTCCCTTGAAGTGGGCAGCATCTTTCGCTTCCACAACGCGCCCGCTGACCGGGGTTCCCTGACGAAGAGCAACCCATCCATCGACGATGATGTCGTTGGAGATGACGCCCGTGAAGGAGTCACCCGTCTGTGTGGTCGCGGAGTCCAGACCCTGCGTGATACGTACCGGGAGGAAAGTTCCGGCAGCCACCGTCACATTCTTTGTCGTGGGCGCCGGCGGCGGTGGCGGAGGAGCCTGAACAACAGGGGCCGCGGCTTGTCTTACAGGGGCTGGTGCAGGAGCTGGGGCCGGAGCCGGCTGACGCTCGACGATGACGGGCTTGGGCCTCTTCTCACGCTCGGGCCGTATTGGAGTGGGCTCGGGAGCGGCAGCAACAGGGGCCGGGGCCGCAGTCGGAGCCTGGACGTTCAGGTTGTTGATGACGGTCTTGACGCCGGGAATCGCTGCCGCGTCGTTGGAGGCCAGTGTTTTGGCCGCCGCATTGCTGACATTTCCGCTCAGCGTGGCAACGCCGCCCGAGACGCCTACCTGAATCTGTTCCGCGCTCAGAGCTGAGTCCGAGGTGATCTTGCTCTGGATGGAGGAGGCCAGGCCGTTGTCATCCGGAGGGGCCGGAGCATCGGCCTTCTTGCATCCAGTTACAGCGAGGGCCAGAGCAAGCGCCAGGCCGGTGGTGCGAAGAGTGTTGTGCATATGTTCAAGATTCATGGAAATCCCTCTCCTTACGCGGGATGTGCGTCCTGATCTGCGATTTCCCGGCGAGCTCCGGGGGAGTGTGTGTCGTCACTCATCTTAGACGTCAAGTTTATCTCCGATGTTTCTGTCATAAGAAAGGGAATGTTCTGGGTAAACCTGGCTCGCGCGAGTAGCATCCTCATTAAGCAGCGGTTTTGTGCGCGATGACAGGCGAGGTTTGCCGCCCGGAAGGGGATTTGCTACCATCCGATTCTCCGCAATTCGAAGGTTATATACACCAATCTCGCTCAGGAAAGAGGGAAACAAATGGCAGAGAATGACAATGGCTCGAACGGAATTGGCTGGTTTCTTGCAGGACTTGGCATCGGCGCGCTGATTGGTGTGCTGTACGCTCCAAAGTCCGGGAAAGAAACGCGTGAGGAGCTGGTGCTCTCCGCCAAGGAAGCCCGCGACAAGGCCAATCAATATGTGGAGCGCGGTAAGGAACAGTTGGATGAATACGTTGACCGCAGCCGCCAGTACTATGAGCGCGGACGCAGCCAGTGGACCGAGTATGTAGAAAAAGGGAAGGATTTTCTGCACGAGCAGCAGGACAAGGTGTCCGCAGCCGTAGAGGCTGGGAAAGAGGCTTATAGCAGGACTGCTGTGGAAGACCCTTCCAGCGAGCACTCAGCGTAAACTCAGCTTGAATGGGGCTCCGCGTCTCGACGCGGAGCCCTGTTACTATTTCCGGAAAGAAAGCGCGGCCTACCCATGCTTACAGCAGCCATCCTTTGGCAAAGTCAACTGGCACAGGATCATTCCAACCTGCTCATCACCTTCATCGCGGTGGTTTCCGTTGCGGTCGTGTTGCAGCTCGTTGTGCTGGCCACTATGGCGATAGGCGCTGCCAAGACGCAGAAGCAAATACTTGCAATCGCGCAGGAGCTGCAGGCAAAGGCCTCCCCGATCATGGATAGCGTCACGCGCGCCGTGGAGAAGACAGCGCCGAAGGTGGACCGGATTACCGACAATCTGGTGGAGACGACAAACATTCTGCGCGACAAGGCGCACGAGTTGGACATCGTTGTCTCCGAGGCTGCCACACGTGCACGCGCCCAGGTAGTTCGCGTTGATACTGCGATGACCGATACGCTCAATACCGCCGGTCGCGTAACCGCTGAGGTGCACCATGCCGTTATGGTGCCGGTACGTCATATCTCCGGTGTGATTCATGGGATCAAGGCGGGATTAGAGACGTTGATCGGCCGCGCCAAGACGTGGAGAGATGCTGCCGCGTCGGTTGCGACGGGCGTGGGCGATACCGAAGATTAGGATCGTACCAGCAAGGCCTAGAGTATGGCCGACAGTATGGTGGGAGCAGCACCCTCTGAAGCACACGGCTCCCGTTGGAGCGCTACATCAGCGAATCCAGCCGCCACCTATGACTTCGTCTTCCTGATAGAAGACTGCGGCCTGGCCTGGAGTGACGGCGCGCTGCGGTTCGTCGAAGATGGCTTCCACTTCGTCATCGCTAACTCTCTGCAGAGTCGCCCATGCGGGTTCGTGGCGATGGCGGATCTTTGCCTGCACACGCATCGGCTCTCCGAGTGAGGCGATGGAGATCCAGTTCAAATCGCCTACACGCATGGCGCGTGTCAGCAGTTCCTCTTCCGTGCCGACGGTGACGCGGTGTGAGTTTGGGTCGATCTGCAGAACGTAGAACGGATTCGGCTGATGCCCCTTCAGCCGCTGCTGGATGCCCTTGCGCTGGCCGACGGTGAAGTGATGTACGCCCTCGTGCGCGCCGACAACCTCTCCGGTGCTGGTGATCAACTCCCCTGAAGTATCAGGAAGGGGCTGCTCCTGCTCTTCCAGATAGGCTTCCATAAAGAGCTTGTAGTCGCCGCCGGGGATGAAGCAGATCTCCTGCGAGTCCGGCTTCTTTGCGAGAGCGAGGGAATAACCTTCCGCGAGCTCACGGACTTCGGGCTTCGTCATGTGGCCCAGGGGGAAGAGCGTGCGCGAGAGCTGCTCCTGGGTAAGGCCGAAGAGGAAGTAGGTCTGATCCTTGGCCTTATCCGCAGGCCGCTTGAGAATCCAGCGATCACGCGCCGGATCGTACTCGTTCCGCGCGTAATGACCGGTGGCAATACGCTCGGCGCCGATGGAGCGGGCGGTGAGAAGCAACTGGTCGAACTTCAGGTGGTTGTTGCACAGGGTGCAGGGAATAGGCGTGCGTCCATGCAGATACTCGCGGACGAAGGGCTGCACCACATCGCGCTCGAAGCGCGCCTCCTGGTTGACGACGTAGTACGGGATACCAATCTGCTCGGCCACACGACGAGCGTCGTAGACATCATCGATCGAACAGCAGCGGCCCTGAACAGCCTCCGGCATACCTTCATGCCCTGAGAGGCGGCGCTGGTTCCATAACTGCAGGGTAAGGCCGATGACGGTGTGCCCTTCGGCGCACAGCATCGCCGCGACAGTGGAGGAATCAACTCCTCCAGACATGGCGACGGCGATGGTCTCCTGCTGACTCATACTTCTCTATTTTCGCCCATTTTCGAGGAAATTTGTGGTGAAGCGGGTCCGTGGTGAGTTAGGCGGTATAGCCATCGACCCACCTCGCTCCGTGAGGGTGGGTTAGGAATACCTCAAATTCCTAATAACGAATTGGTCGATACGCTAGACCGTGACAGCCAACTTCCATGCCGGAGAGAGTGCGCGAAGACGGGAGACGACCTCAGGGATGGTTGCCAGAACGGCATCGATCTCGTCTTCGGTGGTCGTCCGCGAGAGTGAGAAGCGGATGCTGGCGCGCGAACGTTCGGGGGAAAGTCCCATCGCCAGAAGGACATGCGAGGGGTCGGTGGCGCCGGACTGGCAGGCAGAGCCGCCGCTTACGGCGACGCCCTTTAGATCGAGAGCGATGACCAGGGCTTCGGCCTCAAGATGGGCGAAGTAGAGGTTGGTCGTATTGGCGACCCGGTCCGCACCTTCCCCATTGATCTCAGTCTGTGGAACCCCGGAGAGAATGCCTGCTTCAAGCCGGTCGCGCAGACTTGCGAGCTGCCGGGGGCCTCCCGTTTGAAGATATTCCTGTGCAAATTCAGCGGCTCGTCCCAGCCCAACGATTCCTGGCAGGTTTTCTGTCCCGGCGCGACGCTGGCGCTCATGGCTTCCGCCGTAAAGCAACGGGCGCAGGTGGAGGCCTCGCCGCACATACAGCGCGCCTGTTCCCTGGGGAGCGTACATCTTATGCCCGGAGATGGAGAGCAGGTCGACGCCGAGATCTTTGGCATCGATCTCAAGCTTGCCGGCAGCCTGGACGGCATCGGTGTGGAAGAGCGCCCCACCTTCGTGAGCGATGGCCGCGAGCTCTTTGATCGGTTGGACGACACCAGTCTCGTTGTTCGCCAGCATGATGGAGACCAGGCGCGTATTCTGCCGCATGGCGGAGCGCAGGCTCTCAGGGGAGATGATCCCGGCGCGGTCAGGGCGAAGGACGGTGAGCTCAACGCCGCGCCGTTCCAGCTCTTCGGCAGCGTTCAGGATGGCATGGTGTTCGACGGCGCTGGTGATCAGATGGTCGCCGCGCGCGATCTCACTGGCGGGCTGCAGCGCACCAAAGAGAGCAAGGTTGTCGCTCTCCGTTCCTCCGCTGGTGAAGACCACCTCCGCCGGGCGGCAGTGCAGCAGTGCCGCCACGGACGCTCGCGCGTGTTCCACCGCAGCCCGGGCCTGCTGCCCCGGTTGATGGATCGACGAGGCATTGCCAAAGCGCTGCGTGTAGAAGGGGAGCATGGCCTCGAGTACTTCCGGCAGCACTTGCGTGGTCGCGTTGGCATCCAGATAAATCCGGCGCATCACTCCATTCTAAGAGATGACGCCCTTCCATACGGGTGCTAGGCTGATTGCGCGCTACACCTAAAAGGAGAGGCAATGAAAAGTAAGATTCTTGCAATCGCATTGGCTGCGTTGTGTTCCTCAACCATGTTCGGGCAGGCGCCACCGCCCGCACCTCAAGGCCCTGTAGAACCGGCGAAGGCGGCGGACTTCATGGTCTCCGGTGCGGAGAAGGATTTCATCAGCCTGATCGAAGCCATGCCCGCGGACAAGTACAGTTTTGCCCCCTCGTCCAGCCTCTTCAAGTCACCCGAGTCAGTTGATTTCAAAGGAGTACGGACGTTTGCTCAGCTGGTGACGCATACCATCCAGGCAAACTACTTCTACTGGGCTCCGGTGCTGGGCGAAAAGCCCGATCCGGAGAAGGTTGCCACGATCGGCAAGCTGACCGAGAAGGATGCCATCGTGAAGGCGGCGAAGGAGTCGCTGGAATACGGCCATAAGGCTGCTGCTTCGATTACGGCTGCCAATGCCTTTGAGGGAGCGGGCCGCGGTGCGGCGTCCACGAAATTGATCAGCCTTGCGGGTGGCGTGAGCCATATTCGTGACGAGTACGGCCAGATGGTCGTGTGGGCGCGTATGGTTGGCGTAGCTCCTCCGGCAAGCAGCGGACGTCCACCGGCGAATCCAGCGAATAAGTAAATTGTCGAGAGGTATGTGAAGAGGGCACGGCGACCGCCGTGCCCTCTTTGCTTAAGGGATTCGAGCTTCGCTCCAATGCCCATGTCCCCGAGGGACATGGGGCACCCAGAGTATGGGTCGTTGAGGGGGCTAGTAGGAACTGTGCTTGAACGGATTGCGCATGGAGACCGTCACAGATACGCCGGTGGTGTCGTACTTCAGCCTCACGCTGCGACTGTAGAAGCCGGAGACGATGACATTGCGATTCAAGGGAATCTCGAGGATGGTATCAACGCCATTATCTTCTGCGAGACTGACACCAACTGCGCGCTCTACCCATGCATGATTCACCCGCACGGGACGGTAGATCTTCTGGTCGCCGATCGGGAGATTTTCGTAGGCCGAGGCCGTGAAGGCACTGCGGAACGGCAAAAGAAACTGAGAGCCGGCCTGGAAGTGGGCAATGTGGCCGATGGTAGTGTAGGTCCGCTGAATCTCGCGATCGATCAGACTGGAAGTGTCGCCGATGCCGGTCTCGACAAAGGGAGCGACCCAATGGGCACTGTAGTCCACCCGGTGGTTCAAGTTGTACGTGACCTGACCATTGCCGAGGCCGTAGCTGTCGGCTCCCGTAGGAAGTGACATGGTAGCCGAACCTGTATAGGTGAACGCGCGGCCGAAGTCGGTGGTGTAACGCGTCGCGAGCGAGGTGTCTCCAACGAGGTGACGCAGCGTCTCCAGTTTGTAGGTCGTAGTGGAGCTGGTGGGGGCTGTGCTGGCGACGTAGCTGTGGATGCTGAAGAACGCCGGAACCGAAAGGTCTACCGACCAGTGACGATTGAAGCGATATGCCACGACCGGGGTCGTCATCTGGGTCCATCCGAGGACAGAGTTATGGATCGAGGAGGAGATGAGGCTGAAGCTCAGAACGTTGCGATCCTGGGGTTGAAACCGCTCCGGATCATAGCCTTCCCGGGCGACCGCCATCGCCAGTTCAGCGGCGACTGCATCATCAAGAGCGTCGTCTGCCGTAGAGCGGGAATCAGTGACCGAAGAGCTGACAGCCGTTGAGGCAGGGACCTGCGCCGATTGGCTCTGGGCGCCTGCGGCAGAGACAAGCCAGATGGGCAACAGGCAAAGACCCGCAATCGTTCGAACGACGTGCAAAGAGACACTCCAGGGGGACCTAGAGGAAGGCTACGCCGGGGCTGCGGCGAATGGCAACGAAAATCGCGGAGGAGATTTTCTCCGTCTGGTTAGAACATTTTCCCTGTTACTGGGTATCCCGGAAGAGGGGCAGAGGCGCCTTCATCTCGGAAACGCCCCTAGATGCGGAAGCCCCACGCTACACCGACAGGGAAATGCTTTAGCGCTGTTTGATCGGTGTGAGCGCTCGATACTCCGGTCCGATGACGGTTACCGCTGGTCAATCGGTATATAAGTCGCGGGATATTCCGGCCCGATGTAGTCGGCACGCGGCCGGATCAGGCGGTTATCGTCATGTTGCTCAATAACATGCGCGGCCCATCCGGAGATGCGGGAGATGGCAAAGATCGGCGTGAACAGATCGATATCGATGCCCAGCATGGTGTAGGTGGAAGCGGAGTAGAAGTCGACGTTGGCGTTGAGCTTCTTCTCGTTCTTAATGAAGAGCTCGATCTCGCGAGACATGCCGTACCACTTGCTGCCGGTGGACTTGGAGAGCTCCTCGCTCATTTTGCGCAGATGGGTGGCGCGGGGATCTTCGGTCTTGTAGACGCGGTGACCGAAGCCGGAGATCTTCTCCTTGCGCGCGAGCATGTCTTTGACGTACTGGACGGGATCTGCGCCGGCCTTGTCGATGGCATAGAGCAGGCGCATGGTCGCCTCGTTGGCTCCGCCGTGCAGAGGACCCTTCAGGGCGCCGATGGCCCCGGTGATGGCAGAGTGCATGTCAGCGAGAGTGGCGGCGATGACGCGGGCGGCGAAGGTGGAGGCGTTGAGCTCGTGGTCGGCGTGAAGGATGAGGGCTACGTCGAACGTGCGGGTTGCGGTCTCGGTCGGTTTCTCGCCATTCAGCATCCACAGAAAGTTTGCGGCGTGCGAGAGCGATTTATCGGCCTCGATCACAGGTTTTCCTTTTCGAATGCAATCGAAAGCCGCAACAATCATCGCGATCTGCGCGGTGAGACGGAAGGCCTTGGTGACGTTAGCGTCGTGCGTCACGCTCTTCTCATCGGGGTCGTTGCCTTCGGGATACATGGAGAGCAGGCTCACGGCGGTGCGCAGCACCTCCATCGGAGTTGCATCCTTCGGAACGGTCTTCAGGAACTCGATGACAGCCGGAGGAAGGCTGCGTGCCTCGGCAAGACTCTTCGTAAAGTCAGTCAGCTCGCTCTTCGAGGGCAGCTTGCCAAACCAGAGAAGATAGGTGACCTCTTCGAAGGTAGACTTCGGAGCCAGCTCATGAATATCGATTCCCCGGTAGGACAGGACGCCCGCGTCGCCGTCGATCCAGCAGATACCAGAGTTCGCGGCAATAATGCCTTCCAGGCCTTTGGGTGCGGCGGTCATCGTGGTCATGCTGAACTCTACTCCCGTGAGAAAACGTAAATTTAGTACTAACGGTTATAGCGCAGCGCCGCGAGGATTGTCATGATGGTTGTGCGAATACCGGCTCAAATGTGCGATTTACGGCGTAGGCTTGCATGTCGATCGGCATGGCCTCTCCGGCCAATTTCAGGCTGATGGCGCGAGCGGTCGCGGCGGCGAGCTGGATCCCATTGCGATAGTGGCCTGTGGCGGCGTAGAGACCTTCTTCAACGGCTCCAATCAGCGGCAGGCCATCGTGGGTTGCTGGCCGAAGACCGGCCCATGTTTCGACGATGGGCGCCTGCGCTACAGATGGAAACAGTTTCAGGGCGCGCGCTTTCAGGGCAGCGATGTCGGCGCTGTGCACGGTCTTGTCATAGCCCGCATCTTCGATGGTGGCGCCGATGACGACACGTCCGCCGCCTCGTGGAATCAGATAGATCTCCGGTGTGCGCACCACGATATCGAGCGGCGCATCCGTCTCGACGGCCATCATCTGGCCTTTGCGGGGGAAGACGGGGAGGTTACGGGGACCGGCCCAGCTTCCGGTGCAGAGGACGACACGGCCGGCAACGATGTCGCCACCACCGATGTGCAACCGCCATCCTGCGCCTTCGCGCGCGAGCGTGTCGACAGCGCAATGGGATCGTATTGAGACGTCTGTATTAGCACATGCGGCATGGAGGGCTGCGCCGAGGTCGCGCGGATCGAGTGAATCTTCTTGTTGGAGTGCCCAGGCGTATCCCTCGGGAGACAAACCGATCTCTTTCAGGGTATTGAGGGCCTCAGGGGAGGAGTTGCCTTCATGGGAGCCCTGCAGCGCACGATGGGTGCGGATGGGAACACTCAGACCACTTTGCTGTTCGATGCGCGCAAGGAACTCAGGATAGAGATCGCGCGACCAGGCGGAGAGCGGCCGCAGGGGGGCGGGATTTTCGGGATCGTCGACGGCGAGCATACCCCCGGCGGCCCAGCTTGCTTCCCTGACCGGATCGTTTTTGTCGGCGATAGCGACCGAAAGCCCGCGGCTGCGAAGCTCCAGCGCAACGGCCAGCCCAATGACTCCTGCTCCTACGACGGCTACATCTACCTGCTGCATACGGTCATTGTAGAAACTCGTCTATCTCAGCGGGCGGGGCAAGGCTATACTTTGCCCCAAGGCTAAGGAGAACATGGGACGCATATGAGTGAAGAAATTGAACAGAGACAGATGTCCGGAGCTTTTATTGCGGTGGTCTTCATCGCCTTGGCGCTGGGGATCGCCTCGCTGATCTGGTGCTATGGGCTGCAGAATCACCTTGGAGAGGCAGAGAAGAATCTGGCCGCCGCCAAAGCAGCGAACGCCGATCTGAACGACAAGCTTACGGCGACAAATGCGCGCCTGAAGGCCGCCACGGAGACCCTGGGAGCCAGCGTCGGTTTGACGCAGCGCCAGCTCGAGCAGCGCGCGCAGAGCATTCTGGCGGCGCAGAAGGCCGCCGACGCGAAACTGATCGCCGCACAGGAGGCGACGAACAAACAGGTAAGCGCCGTATCGAGCGAAGTCAGTACCGTGAAGACGGACGTAGGCGGCGTGAAGACCGACGTGGCCAGCACCAAGGCCGATCTGGACACCACCAAGACCCAGCTGCAGCGCGTTGTTGGGGATGCCGGCGTTATGAGCGGACTGATTGCGAAGAACCACGACGAGCTGGAGATTCTGAAACACAAAGGCGACCGCAACTACGTCGAATTCACGCTGCAGAAGGGCGGGCAACCGACGCTGCTTTCGACCATCAAGGTGCAGTTGAAGAAGGTTGACCAGAAGAAGGGCAAGTACACGATGGTGATCTCGTCCGACGATCGCAATATCGAAAAGAAGGACAAGACGATCATGGAGCCGGTGCAGTTCTACTCCGGCAAGAGTCCGGCCCTGTTCGAGATTGTGGTGAACAGTGTGGCGAAGAACCAGATCAGCGGGTATCTGTCGACGCCGAAGAGCTAGATGGATTTGTTGGAAATGAAGCAGGGCTGAGAGAAATCTCAGCCCTGCTTTGTTTCTGCTCGATGATTGGCAAAACAAAGAGCGGTTCGAGCTGCGGCTCGAATACCCAAGTCCCCTTGGGACATGGGGCACCCGGTTGGTGGCCGGGATGCTACTTCAGCTCGGCCACGATGGGGTCGTAGTGGTAGGGCGCGATCTTGACGGCCGCGTGCTTGCTCTGGTCCCAGGTCTGCTGCGTGGCGTCGCGGAAGCCGAGGAGGACCAGGCCCTCCATATCGCTCATGCCGGGGACTTCGGTTTCGCGCAGCAGTAGAGGCTTGCCGTCGGCGGCTTCTTTCACCTTCGGGAAGGCCGTGAAGGTGGCCGGCACATCATCCTTTTCGACGGCGCTGGTCAGCAGTTCCGATCCATCAGGCATGGTGAGTGCTCCGGTGAGGTCCTTCAGAAAGACCGGAGTTTTGAGGTTGTTGTGCACCTTCACCGTCGCCAGAACATAAAGGGTATTTTCGTTAGAGTCGGTCTTGCCGAGTAGCTTCAGCGTTCCCACGTCGTTGGAGTAGGTAACCGTCGTAGGCACCGCGGCGACGTGTGTAACGCTCACCTTTGCCGGAGTATGCGGGCTGCGGAGATAGATCCCGATGCCGACCGCGGCAAGAACCACGAAGGCAATGGCGATGGGCCACAGAAAGTGGCGGAGGGGTCGGTGGGTCTGGTGAAACTTGATCTCGTGCATGTTCCTCACGGCCTGGGTCGTAACGCCGCAAGAAACTCCTCCGGCGAGTAAGTGTTGATTACGTCGGCCGGTGTAAGCCAGGCGCGGCGCAGTTGAGTGATGCCAAAGGGCATCTGTTCGAAATCAGAGACAGCGTGCGCATCTGTATTGACGGAGACGCGGCAGCCAAGTTCCTTAGCCAGGCGCAGATTGCGGTCGCTGAGATCGAGACGGGGCATGCCGGCGTTGTGTTCCACTACGACGCCGAGCTCGGCGCAACGCCGCAGTACGCGTTCAAGATCGAAGGTATAGGCTTCGCGCGCCATCACCTTCCGTCCGGTCGGGTGTCCGAGAATGCGCAGATAGGGGTTCTCTACGGCACGCAGGATGCGGGCGGTCATCTCTTCGTACGGCTGATTGAAGAGCGTGTGGACAGAGCCGATGACGACGTCCATTTGTGCCATGGTGCTGTCTTCGAGGTCGAGCTTGCCATCGCCGAGAATATCGACCTCGATGCCGGCGAAGACGCGGATGCGACCCTCCATCTCGCGGTCGACCTGGCGGATGGCGGCGATGTGTTCCAGCGCCCGTGCATCGTCAAGGCCATTGGTCATGGCGAGGTTCTTGGTGTGGTCGGTGATGGCAAGAAATTTGTAGCCCCTGGCGAGGGCGCCTTCGGCCATCTCGCGGATGGTCTGCCGGCCGTCACTGGCGACGGTATGGGAGTGTACGTCGCCGCGAATGTCGGCGAGTTCGATCAGGCGGGGAAGGGTGTGGGCCTGGGCGGCTTCGATCTCGCCATTGTTCTCGCGCAGCTCAGGGGGGATGTAGTCGAGGCCGAGGGCCTTGTAGATCTCCTGCTCGGTGGCCGAGGCAACGATCGAACTGTCGTCCATGCGCGCCAGGGCGTATTCGCTGAGGGTGTAGCCCATCTTGATGGCCCTCTGGCGAAGTGCGACGTTGTGCATCTTGGAGCCGGTGAAGTACTGCAGTGCGGCGCCGTAGCTGCTCTTTGGAAGTATGCGCACATCGACCTGCAGGCCATTGCGCATGTTGAAGCTCACCTTGTTCTGACCCTTCGCAATGAGATTGGCGATCAGGGGAAGGCCGGCGACGTGATCGACAACCGCAGCGACACAGTCGGGTTCACAGGCGGGTCCGGTAACAAGGAGGTCAAGATCGCCGACGGTCTCGCGGCCGCGGCGCAATGAGCCGGCCGGGGTAACGGTGTCGATGCCCGGAAATTCGCGGATGAGCGCAGCGATGCGCTCGGCAATGGCGGTGGCATCGTCAATGCGATAGCGGCCGGTGTTCTTGCGGAAGTCCTCGATGCCTTTGAGGATTTTGTCGACCTGCTTCTGGCCGAAACGCGGCAGATCGTTCAGCTTACCTTCTTTGGCGGCGGTCTCCAGGCTATCGATATCCGCAACGCCAAGGGCGCTCCAGATGAGGGCGACGGTCTTCGGTCCCATACCGGGGAGCTTCAGCAGCTCGAGCATGGTGGGCCGGTACTTGGCCAGCAGCTCCTCGCGCAGAGGCATGGAGCCGGACTTGACCAGGTCGACAATGTTCGCCGCCATACTTTTGCCGATGCCGGCGATGGCGAGTAGTTGTTTCGGTTCGTCAACGAGGGTGGTGAGCTGGGTGGTCTGCTGCTCGACGGCTTCGGCGGCGCGGCGATAGCTGCGAATGCGGAATGGGTCGGCGGCGTCGATCTCGAGCAGATCGGCGGTCTCATCCAGCAGGCGGGCGATTGTGACGTTTTCCATGAATCAAAAGCGGACAAGGCTTGAACAAAGCCCTGTCCGCTAGTATGCACCGTGCGGTACAGCTATGAGAAAACTCTGCGGCTCGCGGGCTAGAGCATTTTCCCTGCAGGTGTAGAGTAGGGCTTCCGCATCCCGCAGGGAAATGCTCTAGGATGCTTCTTTTAGCCGTGTGACCTGGTCGGCCTGCGGGCCCTTCTGGCCTTCAATGATGTCGAACTCGACTTCGTCGCCCTCTTTGAGGCTCTTATAACCTTCGAGCTGAATCGAGCTGTAGTGGACAAACACGTCCGGGCCATCGTCCCGGCCCAGAAACCCGTAGCCCTTCGCGTTATTGAACCACTTCACTTTGCCCTTGTAATGTGCCACGTTCGTCGAACCTCGCGGGAGGGAAGTCTGCTCGGGAACGAATGAACCCGCGCGTGATCGGTATGACGCGGATGAGGGGCAGGAAGGTTTTCTGAAGGAACGCAACGGGCGGGAAGTGGTCTTCCCGCCTGAAAGTGGATTGATGTTCTAGGCTTTGCCGGTGCGCCGCAGAGCTTCGTAGATGGAGATGCCGATGATGGTCTTTCCGTCGTGAATTTGGCCTTCATTGCGCATCTTCAGCAATTCAGAGAGGCGGATACGAAGAATCTCGATCTTTTCATCGTCTTCAGGCTGGGCCTCGCCTTCCGTCAGATCGGTGGCGAGGTAGACTTCCATCCACTCACCCAGGAAACCGGGACTGGCGTAGTAGCGGACCAGCTTTTTCCAGCTGCGGGCGCGGTAGCCGGTCTCTTCGATCATCTCGCGTTTCGCGGCGGCCAGAGGCTTCTCGTCAGCTTCACGCCGGCCGGCAGGGAGCTCCAGCAGGAACTGCTGCGCCGCCTGGCGATACTGCCGCTCCATGATGATGTAGGGATCACGCTTTGATTGGCGGTCGTCGACGGCGAGAATGACGACCGATCCGTTGTGACGGATGATCTCCCGGTTGGAGACGATGCCGCCCGGCTCCTTCACGGTTTCAGACCATACCTTGAAGAGCGGGCCGTCGTAGGCAAGCTTCTGTTCGAGGAGTTTCGCCTTGCCGGAACGTCGCGCCGGAGCCTTTTTCGCGGGTGTTCGTTTCGCGGATGTTTTGGTCGCCATAAAACTAAACCTAACACTCTGCATCGCCGGGGCGGGCTGATGAATCTAACCGTGCAACGCGAATTTATGATGCACCGGCTGACAAAACTCGTACGGCAAACGTCTCTTCCTTACTGTGAAAATTTGGAAAACGGATTGTGTCGGTATGCGAGACTCATCTGTGTGCCTCTGCACGAGTAATCTCCATGCGTTCTGAGTGTTACCCCATCACGGTGCTGCCCGGCGTCTCGCGTCTGTTTCGTGAGTATCTTGCCTATTGGGACAATCCCATTCTTGCTGAGAGCTTCGGCGGCCATCCGTCCGATGCGGCGTGGCGCGACAAAGCACCCGATCTGACACCGCAGCACCGCGCCCGCCTGGTCTCCCTGCTGGAGGCCCAGAACCCCGATCCTTCGCCGGCAGCCCGCAGGCACCTGGAGATGCTGCGTGACGGCGCTGGTGTGGTCGTGAGCGGGCAGCAGGTCGGCATCCTCGGTGGACCGCTGTACACCCTCTTCAAGGCGGCGACCGCGGTTCGCAGGGCAAAGGAAGCGACCGAAGCCGGAGTCCCGCATGTACCGATCTTCTGGCCGGCGACCGAGGATCACGACCTCGACGAAGTCAATCAGGTCCTGCTGCTAACGAAGAATTCAGCCGAGACATTGCGGCTGAAGAGCCTGGTACATCGCAACACCGCTGTGGGCGGCGTGGTGCTGCCCGAAGAGATTACGACGTTGGTGGAGCAGGCGACGGAACTGCTCGCCTGGGCTCCGATCACGGAGACATTGAAGCGTCACTACGCCCCTGGCAAGACATTGGCCGAGGCATTTACCGGGCTGCTGCGCGAGATCTTTGCGGCTGAGGGCTTGCTGACGATCGATGCCGCCGAGCGCGGCTATCATGAGCTGGGCTCTCCCGTGCTTCTGGCTGCGATCGAGCAGGCTGAGGAGCTTGAGGCTGCGGTTCGCGCGCGTTCCCAGGCACTGGTCGACGCCGGCTACCATGCACAGGTCTTGTTGCCCGAACAGGGCAGTTTGCTCTTCCTCTTTGATGAGCAGACGGGCGAACGCCATGCCTTGCGCCATAAGGACGGCGCATGGAAGGCGGGTCATGTCACGTATACGACCGGAGAATTGAAGGCGTTGCTGGCGGCATCTCCGGAGCGGTTCAGCCCGAATGCGTTGCTGCGCCCTGTCTTTCAGGACCAGATTCTGCCGACGTCAGCCTATATTGGCGGGCCGGCGGAGATCGCCTACTTTGCACAGTCAGGCGTGTTGTATGACACCATCCTGGGGCGTCGCACGACGGTCCTGCCGCGTATGTCCGCCACGCTGGTGGAGCCGGCGATTGCTAAGGTGATGGATCAGCATGAGCTCGGGTTGAAGGAAGCGTTCTCGTCGGCAGACGATCTGGCGCTTCGCCTGGGTGCGCGAGCTATGCCGGTCGAAGGCAAGAGAAGGCTGCAGGCCGCAGGCAATGCGCTGGACCGCGAGCTGGATGCGCTGCTGGGATGGATGCAGTCAGTCGATGGTGAATTGGCAAGGTCTGGCGAGGTCTCCGCTTCGAAGATGCGCTACCAGATGAATCGGCTGCGCCGCATGGCTGCACGCTTTGAGCAGGAAAAGAACGCTTCGCTGCGCAAGCATGCGGATGCCGTGACGCTGAATCTCTTCCCGGAAGGTCACGTGCAGGAGCGCGYTGTCGCCGGTACCTGGTTCCTCGCCCGCACGGGCGACGACTTCCCGGCGGAAATCGTCAGCCACGCCGGGCAGGAATGTAGCGGCCACAAGGCAATTTTCCTCTAGTGTCCTTGTCCCTAAAGTTCGCGACATAAATCATGAAGCGCTTATCGTTTATATTGCCCGGGTGCCCCACCCTCGCAACGCTAGGGTGGGTTCGGAATACCCTAAATTCCTATTCGAAAACTTAAATCGAATTTGTCGATACGCCCTAGTTGCTGGCCGTGCCCAGCAGGAAATGGAAGATCCGACTCGGCCCGTCTTCAGGCACGAGATAGAGATCTTTCCCCTTCAGCGCCATACCCTCGCCGGAGTACGGTCTGCCTCGATCGGTCGTGCCTGTCGCCACACTGCGCAGTAGTTGCATCGAGGGCCATGCGTACCAGTCCACGGCTCCGGTGGTCTTGGTCAGGTTCCCGCCACCGACCAGCTTGCCATCCACAAACTTGATGTCCTGGTATTGGTTGTTCGAGGCAACATCGATCACGCGAAGCTGCCGGCCGTCCATGGCGAGAACATACAGCTGACGGCTTCCCCAGTTGCCCGCGATCAGGCTGTCACCGGTTACGGCGACGCAACCGATGTGATCGGCGACAGAGAGCTTTCGCTTCACCGCAAGCGTGCGCTTGTCTAACTCCACCAGAGTCGCTGTGCTGCGCGGCTTGTACTCCGCAACCGGCACCCAGATGGAGTCGCCCGCGATGGAAAATCCTCCCGGATGAAACCGGGGGCCATCGGTCACCTCCACCTGCCGTTCAAAGCGGCCGGTCTTGCGGTTGAACTGATGCAGATATCCCTTCTTCTGCGTGATGTCGACCGAGGTCACCCAGATGTGCTCCGCATCGAGATCGACGCCTTGCACATGGAAGAGCGTGCCATCGAGAGGCAATGTCTCCACTAGTCGTGCGTTCTCGACGCCCTGGGCCGAAGGTGTGGACTGCGCAAAAACAGGCACAGCAAAAACCAAGCTCAGAATCAGACAACCAGTTGCTCGCAACATGCCGCTCCCAGACCATACGGGCAATCCGTCTTTTCATGCCGATCGCCTGCGACAGAATAACCTGCCGAAGATTGCATGTGATCGCCGGCATACCAGACAGCCCTTTGCCCTTCTACAATCAGCCTGAGTGAAGAAGATTGCCATCATCGGCGGAGGCATCTCCGGCCTTACCGCTGCCTACCGCCTGCGTCGTCTCGGCATGGACTGTACTCTCTTCGAGGCCGGATCGCGTCTCGGCGGTATCGTCGAGACTCATCGTGAAAACGGCTTCGTCATGGAATGCGGCCCTGATTCCTGGGTTGCTGAGAAGCCGTGGGCACGCGAACTTGCCATCGAGCTCGGTCTCGGCGCCGAGATTATTCCCTCCAACGACCACAACCGGCGCACCTATGTCTTGCAGCAGGAAACACTCGTTCCCATGCCCGAACACATGCGCATGATGGTGCCGCAGGGGCAGGCGGGCATGGACTCGTTGCTGGCCTCAACGCTCTTCTCTGAAGAAGCGAAACGCGCTTACCTGCAGGAGCCCTCACGAGCCAGGGAACTGAAGGAGTATGCTGCGGCCCATGACGGCGATGACGAATCTGTTGCTTCTTTCGTCGCGCGTCACTTCGGTCAGGAGGTTGCCGAAAAGCTTGCCGCGCCCCTCCTTTCCGGAGTTTTCGGAGGCAGCATTCATAAGCTTTCCGTCCACGCCGTCATGGCTCCTTTCGTCGCTCTTGAACGCGAGTACGGTTCTTTGATCACCGGGCTGGCATCGCGCCAACGTACCGGCGCGTCACTCTTCGCCTCGTTGCGCAGCGGACTTGCCGGACTGATCGAACGCATGGCAGCTGTTCTGCCGCCCGCATCGGTTCGCTTACAAGAGGCAGTGACAGCTCTGATACGCACCGGGAATGGGTGGAAGGTGCAGACCGGGCGAGGCCAGGCGTCTTTTGACATCGTGATGCTCGCGACTCCGCCGCAGCAGACCTCTGCTCTGCTGACACCGCTATTGCCCGGCGCCGCGGAGCTTCTCCCTCGTGACGCCAGCTCGGCCATCATCATTGCGCTCGCCTTCCGCGAGCACTTCCCGCTGCCTTCGGGCTTCGGTTTCCTGGTGCCTGAGGGTTCCTGCGAAAGCCGCTTGCTTGCAGCCACCTTTGTCGATCAGAAGTTTGCCCATCGTGCGCCGGATCAGGGTCGCGTGTTGCGCGCCTTCTTCGCCGACGAAGACCTGATGGATCTGCCCGACTCTGTCCTCGTCCGTCTGGGGATGAATGAGCTCACCAATATCCTCGGACATTCGCTGCCGGAGCCGGTCATCAGCCTGGTTCGGCGCTGGCCCGCATCGCTGCCGCAGTATGAGGTCGGGCATCGCGAACGCGTCACTGCCCTGGAAGCGCAGGTCGCCTCTCTGAGCGGATTACGGCTGCTGGGGAATGCGTATCACGGCGTCGGTCTGCCTGATCTGGTGCGCCAAGCAAATGAGGCTGCCCAATGGGCAGCCTCGTAGGGGAAGGGCTCCGATTTAGCGGAGGTCGAACTTCAGAACCATCGGGAACTCGTAGCTCTGGCCGTTCAGCTTGCCGGCCTGGTAGCGCAGCTTGGAAACGGCGTCAGAGATCTTCGCCGCAGCGGCCTCGTTTGCGCCCTCAACAACGATGTTCTGCGGTACGCCCGAAGGGTCGACGTCGAACTTAGCAACCACTGGCTGGGAGGAGGTCAGGCCGACGAAGACCGCGCGGTCGATGTCAGTGATGCGCTTGGGGGCGATGATTCCGGTGAAGGTCGAGACCTTCGGAGCCACAGCCGCGGCAGCGGCCATCATCTTCGGCGCCTCGGCACGAACCGGGCTCTGCTGGGCGTGCATCAGGGTGGGAAGAACGAACAAGCTTGCTGCGATCAGTTTGCGCATCATTGTCTCCTTTGACAGGGTTATGAGTTCAGAGAGTGAGTGGGTGGCAGAAACTCGCGTTACTTGAGGTCCAGCGAGAGAGCAACGGGGTAAGCAATCTTTTCGCCGTGCAGCGAGCCGGGCGTATAGCGCAGAGCAGAGACGGCCTGGATGATGCGGGCATCGACCGAAGAGCTGATCGAGCGGTCCAGCGTGATGTCCTGCGGAATACCGTTGGTGTCGACCGTGAAGTGCACCGTTACCAGACCGGCAGCGCCTGCTGCGATCTTGGAAGCATCAAGCTGGCTCTGACGAACCGGAGGAACCAGGGCGATGGCGGCGTTGACCGGCTTGGCCACGCCCGTCGCACTGGCAATCGCGGCAGGAGCGATAGCACGGGCCAGGAACCCGTCCGTGATCGGCATCAACTGGGCGTTGGCGGCTACGGATACAAGGGCGATGCTGGCAGCAATAAGCTTCTTCATGTGTCTATCTCCTGGCAAAAGGTTGTTAGTTGCCAAAACCACTATGAGATATATCGGCCATGATTGTCAACTAATTTCTCGGAAATAATTTGAGACGCTTCACGGCAACGAAAATTCAACAACTTACGGTATGCGCTCGAGGAGATTGAAAACCAGGTTTGCGAAGAATTTTTGGACGAGCGCGATCCCTTTAATGGAAGGTCCGACCACACACTCACCCGTAAGCTCTACAAAAGTCGTAAGCCGGGGAGCATGTCTTTTAGAGCATTTTTCCTGATGCGGAAGGGGAGTGCAGCGGCGTTTTCATTGCGGAAACGTCCATAGATGCTCTATCGGAATAGAGAAGGGCCTCGCTTACGCGAGGCCCTCATCCAGCAACCAGGAATCAGCAACCAGGAACCAGCAACTGCCCCTTAGGGCTTCGGCTTCGCCGCGTGCGCGGCATCCAGATCCTTCTTCAAATCTTCAGTGAGCTGTTCCAGCTTAGGCTGAATCTCTTTCATGTGTGCCTGGCTGATCGCCATCGACTGCTGCACCAACTGCGGCGTCTTGGTGAGCATGGATTGACCCACGGGAGATTTATAGAAGGTCAGAATGCCATCGACCTCCTCCTCGGTGTAGGCCTTGGCATAAAGATCAATGAACTCTGACTTCAGCTTCTGCCAGCCCATCGTCTCCTGCATCGCGGCCATCAGCTTGGTCATGAAGTTGTCCAGAATCTTCTTGTCGGCATCGGTCAACTGCGACGGGTTAGTCATCGACATCCCCATCTGCCGGCCCTGCTGCTCGACCTGCTTCATCAGGAGATTGAAGTTGTCTTCCATCTTCAGCACGGTCAGCATCTGTTCGATCTTGGCCCGCTTGCTGGCCTCGTCGGCTCTCGCGGAAAGGGGAAGCGCGAGCAGCATGGCTGCAGTTGCGATGAGAATCTTTCGCGTCATCTTTCGCATCATCTGTCGCGTCATGGGTTACTGCTCCTTTTTCTGTTCCAGCGGTTTACGGGCAAAGTAGTAGAGCGAGAAGGCCAGGAGTGCGAATCCAATCACCGAAACCCAGTCGTTGTGAAGCGGGTTGGACTCCGGGAAACGCCAGATCGTCGTCTCCTTTAGATTCTCGTACAGTTTGACGCACACGCCCAGCAGACCCACGATACCGCCGGCAGCAATCAATCCTGACGCATACAGGGATCCCGGCGAGATCTCTTCGGAGGCCAGCTCATCGGCAGCAATCGGATGGGTTTCGCGGTGCTTCTCCAGCGCACGTTCCACCATCCATCGCATTACGCCGCCGACAAAGATCGCCAGCGTCGTTCCGATCGACAGATAGGCACCCACGGCAAAGGTCAGGGAGCGGACGCCGAGCAGCTCCACCACAATCACCAGCGCCACGCCAAGCATGACCAGTCCCCAGGCCAACTTGCGTGTCAGAATGCCATTGATGACGGTTGCCATCAAGCGTCCCTGCGGCGCTGCCGCCTTCTCGCTGCCGATGCCCTGTACCCACTGGATCTCCGCCTGCCCTGTCGCGGGGTTATAGAGATACTTGCCATCCTCCAGCACCGACGATCCGATGGCGTTCAGCAGAATGTAGCTGCGCATTCCTTCCATCGGCTGCTTCGATTGATGCCCCGCGGCATCGTGACTCATCACCTCGATATGCGTACGGGTGAAGTTGCCGTTGCTGGAAACTCCCTGCGGCAGCGCACCAAGATCCAGCACACGCGGCGTCGGCATCTTCTGAAAGGTTTCCAGGCCGGTGTTCATCGCATTCAGCGTCGCTCCGATGGAGAAGACTGAGACGACGACGCCGACCATGATCGCCACCTGCTGCTTCCACGGAGTCGCTCCAATCAGGAAGCCGGTCTTCAGATCCTGCGAGGTATCGCCCGCATTCGACGCTGCGATACAGACGATGCCGCCGACCGTAATCGCCAGGGCTCCGAAGGCGGGCGCTGTCCATCCCTTCACCAGGAAGATCGCCGCCGTCGCCATCAGGGTTGCAATGGTCATTCCGCTCACCGGACTCGCCGACGAGCCGACGATACCCACGATGCGCGAACTCACCGTTACGAAAAGAAATCCGAAGATGACGACCAGCACCGCGGCTGCGATATTCGCCAGCAGACCCACCTGCGCCCCCGGCACCGGCTTCATCTGCAGGAACAACACCATCAGCACCACCAGCGCCACCGATCCCAGCCCGACCCACTTCATCGGAATGTCATGTTCGACACGGCTGGCCTTCTCCTCGGCCGAGATCGTCGCCGACCCTCCTTTCTTCCGGAAGCCTGCGGTCAGAGCGTTGACAATGGTTGGAGCCGTCCGCAGCAGCGTAATCAGACCGCTGCATGCCACCGCCCCGGCGCCCATCGGACGAACATAGGTTCGCCACAGGTCCGAAGGAGACATCTGCATGATCGGCACCGTGCCGGGATAGAGCGGCCCCTGCAGATGTCCACCGAAGAAGACGATCGCCGGCATCAGCACCAGCCACGAAAAGACACCGCCGGCCAACATGATGGC
Organism: Terriglobus sp. 2YAB30_2; assembly: GCF_052114765.1. Classification (NCBI taxonomy): domain Bacteria; kingdom Pseudomonadati; phylum Acidobacteriota; class Terriglobia; order Terriglobales; family Acidobacteriaceae; genus Terriglobus; species Terriglobus sp. 2YAB30_2. The sequence goes on along the minus strand of NZ_JBFRFJ010000006.1, from coordinate 145,094 downwards.
CGCGACGCGAATGCCGATGATGTAGCCGACTCCGAGGTACTCCGGGGTTACATCGGCGCGAATTGCCGATCCGCGCAGCAGATGCTGCGGCCCATAGTCCGGCTGATAGTTCGGCGTTCCCGGAAACAAACCGAAGAGGTTCTCATTCTGGAAGAGCGTGTAGACACCGCCGAGGCCCAGGCCAAGGAAGATACGCGAAGCGAAGCTCCCGCCTTTCTCCCCCGCGATCAGCACATCGGCGCACGCCGTTCCTTCGGGATAGGTCAGCGTGCCGTGTTCTTCCACAATCAATTGCCGCCGCAGCGGAATCATGAACAGCACACCGATCCAACCGCCGAAGAGCGCCAGGGCAAAGATGCGCGCCGCCTCCAGATCGAAGCCAAGAAAGATCAGCGCGGGCAAGGTAAAGATCACACCCGAAGCAATCGACTGCCCAGCGTTTCCCGTCGCCTGCACGATATTGTTCTCGAGGATCGACGACCGTCCGAAAGCTCGCAGAATCGAGATCGAGAGCACCGAGATGGGGATCGAAGCCGCCACCGTGAGTCCTGCTTTTAAGCCGACATAGACTGTGACCGCGCCGAAGAGCACACCAAAAAGCGCGCCGATCAACAGGGCGCGCAGAGTGAGTTCAGGACGGGTTTCGTTTGCAGGAACAAAGGGACGGAAGTTGTCGAGAGCCATCGATGAGCAATCCTTATGTTGAGCAGGAGTGTATCAGCGAAGTCGATGGATCAATTCGGTCTATCCGATAGAGCTTGTAGTCCTTACTTCCTTCGTTTCAATAGCATCACCCGCGTCATCACTGCCTGCATCCCTGATGGTTCCTATCTTTCTCAAGATATTGACTGGCGTTACCGCACAACCTATGGGTATACTGCGACCAACTGGCGCAAGATGTAACCTCTTTCAACCTGCGCCGGCCAATCGAGGTGCGTCTTCAGTCAGGCTGCAGACATGAAGCTCGGTGTGGAACGGTGGCGCGCACGCGTCCGCTACCTGCGAAGTCACGTGCTTGGGCGAAGTGATGCGCCGCCCGGTCGAAACCTGGCCGACAGCCTTTCCACTGTCCTGTTTCCCTCCGATTGCCGCGTGTGCCGCGAACCCCTGCTGCGCGCCTCCCGCGTGCCGGTCTGCGATGCCTGTCGCGGACTCCTGGTTCCCCAGACAATTTCCATGTGCGCCCTGTGCGGAGAAGCCCTGGGCTTTGAGTCCATCCGGCTCGAAGACGCTCCCTTGTGCCGCGTCTGCCGCTTCTCTCCACCGCCCTTCGCTCAGGCCGTGGCCTTCGGAGAGTACACCGGGGCGCTGCGTGAAATGGTCGGGCTCTTCAAGTTCGAACGCGTGGCGGTGCTGTCACGCCTGCTGGGTGAAAAGCTCGCCGAAGAGGTTCGGCAGATGCCTGGCCTCTCCCGCAACGCTATCGTCGTGCCGGTGCCGCTCTTCCGCAACCGTTTGACGGAGCGCGGTTTCAATCAGTCGCTGCTTCTGGCCGAGCAGGTCGTTCGTGTGCTGAATCGCCGCTATAACTTCCGCCTGCGCATCGCCGATGCGCTGCACCGCGTGAAGTCGACTGAGAACCAGTACCTCCTCACGCCGCGCCAACGCCGGCAGAACCTTCGCGGCGCCTTTGCGGTCAAGGATAAAGCGGCTATCGCGGAAAAGGACATTCTTCTGATCGACGACATTTACACCACTGGCGCGACCGCGCGGGAGTGCGCACGCATTCTGCTGCGGGAAGGTGCAGCCAGCGTACGCATCGCCACTTTGGCGCGTACGCAGCGCGATGTAGCCGTGCCATGGACAGGATTGGTAAGACCCACGCAATCGATCGCGGGGACAGGGAGTTTGCAACAGAATCAGGGTTTGATCTAACGCAGCGGAGGAAACACACAAATGCACGGCAAGGCGCGCAAGCAGAAGTCACTGGCGAAGTGTCACACCATGCAACACGGTCTGGGGCCTGCACATGCCCCGGAACGCACACGGGGATCCTCGCCGCTGCAGACCCCTGTGCTGGTGCTCAACGCTTCGTATGAGCCGATCAACATCTGCGGTGCTCGCCGGGCTCTGGTGCTGGTGCTCAAGGGAGTCGCCCGCACCGAAGAGGCGCAGGGAACTGAGCTGCACTCCGCTCGCGTGAAGGTGGAGATGCCCTCGGTCATCCGCCTTCTGGAGTACCGCCGCATCCCGCACCAGACCCGAGCCCTCTCGCGCAAGAACATCCTTCTGCGCGATCGCAATACCTGTCAGTACTGCGGCATCGTGCTTACGGCAGGCGAACTCACGCTCGATCACGTCGTTCCGCGTTCTCGCGGCGGAGCCTCCACCTGGGAGAACCTGGTCGCATGCTGCCACACCTGCAACCGGAGGAAGGGAAACTCGCTGCTGCATGAGCTTACGGACATGAAGCTAGCACGTGAGCCCCGCCCCTTCAGCCTGCACACCAGCCGGCACATCATGCGCATGATCGGCTCCAGTGATGCCAACTGGCGCAAGTATCTGTATTACTAGGGCGCGTCTTGGCTCCCACAGGCACCAGCCGCCGTCCTTTGCTACAATTGCAGAGGTACGGCGGCTATAGTTCAGGGGTTAGAACGCGGGTCTGTGGCACCCGATGTCGAGGGTTCAAATCCCTCTAGCCGCCCCAAACACACCTTTTCGTTGCGCGTCTTGAGCGAATCGCCCATTCTTCCGCATACGCTTTACACAGGTAGCTCGGGCTGGGCCTATCCCACCTGGAAACCAGGCTTCTATCCCGCCAAGACTCCCGCAAAACAGTTCCTCCCCTACTACGGGACCCGTTGCAACTCCGTGGAAGTGAACTATACCTTTCGCGCGCTACCCACCAACGCCATGGTTGCTGGTTGGGTCGCCGCCGTGCCGGAGAAGTTCCGTTTCAGCTTCAAGGCACCGCAGACCATCACCCATATCAAGCGTCTGCGCGACTGCGGTCCGTTGGTCGATGCCTTCACCGGCTCCCTCGCGCACGCCTATGCCGCCAAAAAACTCGGCGTTTTGCTCTTTCAGCTTCCTCCGAACTTCAAGGCAGATCTCGACCGCCTCAACGCTTTTCTCGATCTGCCGACGTTGCGCGACTGTCGCGTTGCGTTTGAGTTCCGTCACGAGAGCTGGTTTACCGACGCCACCTACGATGCCCTGCGCAACCATAACGCGGCGCTCTGTGTCGCCGAGAGCGAAGACCTGGTCACACCAGAGGTGCATACCGCGGCCGATTTCACCTTCTTCCGCCTGCGCAACCCGGCACACTTCACCGCCGACGATCTGCCGCGTTACAAGGCTCACTTCACAGAGCTGACGCAGACGCGCGATGTCTTTGCCTACTTCAAGCACGAGGATGAACCGGCAGGCGTGCTGGCAGCCGCCTCGCTGCTGGAACAGGCGGCACCCCGGTGAGTCACAGCAGGCACTTCAAACCGCGCCGCTGGGTGCGGCACGGCGATCTGCAGACGCTAGTCGGCAACTTCCTCAAGCGTGATCCGCACCTGCCTTCGTCCGAGGCCGTCTACATTCAGACCGAGCCCGAGACTCAGATCCTGTGCCACTGCAACTGGCAGCCCTCTTCCGATGCGCCGCTGGCGATTCTGCTGCATGGCCTGGAAGGCTCCTCTGCTTCGCAGTACATGCGTGGCAATGCCTCCAAGCTATGGGCCGCTGGCTGGTCCGTCATCCGCATGAACATGCGCAACTGCGGCGGTACGGAGCACCTGACACCGACGCTCTATCACTCCGGCCTCTCCGTCGATGTGTTGGAGGTCATGCGCTGGGCTATCCGCACGTATGGCGCGCAACGTATCAGCCTGATCGGCTACTCGATGGGCGGCAACATCGTACTTAAGCTCGCCGGCGAGCTTGGTAGTTCCATGCCTGAGCTGCAGTCGGTCGTCGGCGTCTCGCCGGCCATCGATCTTGGTCCCTCGGCTGATCGTCTTCACCGGGGCCGCAACCGGGTCTATGAGTGGAAGTTCCTGCGTGGCCTGCTGGTGCGCTATCAGCGGAAGTGTGAGCTCTTTCCGCAGATCTACGATCCTTCACGCGCAAACAACGTTCGCTCGATCCGCGACTTCGATGAGCGCGTGATGACGCCCTACTGTGGCTTCACTGGCGCGGACGACTACTATCATCGCGCCGCAGCAGCTCGCGTACTTGATCGCATCGCTGTACCCGCGCTGATCCTGCACGCCGCTGACGACCCTTTCGTCCGCATTACATCGGAGACCCGCGCCGTCATGGCTGCAAACCCGAACGTCACCTTTCTCGAGACGGCGCACGGCGGTCACTGCGCCTTTCTTGCCGAGCCTGGTGAAAGTTACGATGGCTACTGGGCCGAGCACACAGCACTTGCCTTTCTGCAACAGCACGTGCACATCCCGCAGGAGGCACATGCTCGCTGAGTGGTCGACCGAGACCGGGCAGCACGATCCGGTACTCGTCCTTCCCTGGCAGGCCGAGGGTTCGGCTCATGCCTTTGTAGATCTGCGGGACGATCCGGATGCGCTGGACTCGATTCCCGAGGCCGACGACCACGCCGCTTTGCTGCACGCGTTGCGCTCGCTCAACGTCTCCCGCTCGCCCGTCTACACCGCCAAATGCGATGCCTGGGAGATGGACGAAGCTGAGCTCGATGGGCTGCGGATGGAGTTGTTGATCGACTCACCGGAAGACGCGCCGCAGGGCTTCGCCAGCTACATCGACGTCCTCTGGCGCGACCGTAACGCCTTCCTCTCGCCGCACAAGCTCACGCCGCTGCTCGACCGCCTGACACGTCTTGCCGGCAAGCTGGAGCACCCGACGGCCAAGCTCGAGTTCATCCTGCGCCCCGCCGTCACCGACTTCGGCATGGTTCAGGAAGGCTATGCCGTTTCTCTCTATGTAAAGGCTGTTGGCCAGGATGCGAACGATGCTTATCTGCACTGGGCGGACGCATTGAGCGACGTCGTAGTTCTGATGCGCAGCAAAGACGCGATCCCGTAAATCGGGGCTGAAAACCCACTGCTCCCACCAGAGCTAAGCTCTATTGGTAGAGCCGCCACCATTCAACTATTCAACAAAAATGGCACCATGGGCGCACTGCTGAATCTCACCCCGTGAGACGAATCCCCGACGTGGTCTCACCACTCCCCCGTTATACTTTTCTGGCAAACCCAGCCACGCCTTTCGCTGCGCTGAACCCTCTGGAGACCACAGACCCATGATGAATCGTCGTCACTTCCACAAGCTTTCCCTGAGTGCGGCCGCAATGCCGTTCCTCGGTGGCCTTGAAGCTGCTGTCGCCGCCCCGGCCCCATCCAATACCTTCTCCGTCATGCTGTGGACGCTGGACAACAAACTGAGCTTCGAACAGAAGCTCGAACTGGTGGCCTCCGCCGGCTATAGCTCTGTCGAGGTCGGCAATGAGTACGAGAAGTGGACCCCTGAAGAGTGGAAGACCAATCTTGCGGCTCTGAAGAAGTACAAGCTCGGCGTCGACTCTGCTGTCCCTGGCCGCAACTCCCTGGCCGATCAGAGCAAGCGCACCTTCCTGCACGATGACCTGGTCAAAGCCATCCCCGGCGCAAAAGAGCTGGGTTGCAAACAGTTCATCTATACAGCCTTCAAGCGTGTCCCCGGCCAGACACCGGAGCAGCAGCGCGCCGCCATCGTCGACACGCTGAAGTACGCTGCCGACGTCCTCGAAAAGGACCAGATCGAGATCGTGCTCGAACCCATCGACCTGCTGGAGCACAAGGAAGAAGCGGTGGTCAGCGTGAGCGAAGCCTTCGCCATCTGCCGTGAGGTCAACAGTCCGCGCATCAAGGTGTTGTACGACTTCTACCACGAGCAGCGGCAGGCCGGTAACTTGATTGAGAAGCTCGACGGCAACATCGACCTGGTCGGTCTGGTGCACGTAGCCGATGTCCCCGGACGCCACGAGCCCGGCACCGGCGAGATGAACTACACCAACATCTACCGCAAGCTGGCGGAGCTGAAGTACAACCGCGTCATCTGCATGGAATTCCGCGCCACCGGCGACTGGGTCAAGACCCTGAAGACCGCCCGCGAAGAAGCCATCGCTGCCCTGAAGTCGTAACGCAAAACCCATCCACGCCGACTATGAGGCGATGCGTGGGTGGGTTTTCTCTTGTATTCCTGTGTATAGAAGGGCACCCTGCTCGCATACAATCAAAGCAGGCGGGCGAGTAGCTCAATTGGATAGAGCACGAGCCTTCTAAGCTCGGGGTTGCAGGTTCGATCCCTGCCTCGCCTACCACGACGCCCTTCCGCCCTCCTCCCCAGTAGGCCAAGTACACTTTCAGGAAGTGCTACTTTCCCGGGGCAGATGCGAGAGTAGGCTTTGGCAACTCAATGCGAATGTGATTGCCATAATCGAGAGCCAGAAAGCCGCTAACTGATCCAATTGCGTCGTTATAGCAAATTTGAGGATCTCTTTGCGTAGTGATTCCGGTCTTCATGTCTAAGTCTGCGCAAGAATATTCCAGCCGGATCTCGACCTCTGCCTTATCTTTTGCGGGGATAAAGAAGGCGTGGTCAAGCTTTCCGTTTAGCTCTGAGAGAGCCTGTGTCTTGGTATCTCGCTTGAACAGTTTCACATCTTCTGGAACGGTAAGGTCGCGCCCTGTCGTATTTGCCAGTACGAAACCTAAGGTGAATCCAGACGGTGTTATTTCCCTTCGTGCATCGTCGATAGTAAACGTTTGCGTTGCCCTCGAATCGACCGCTTTGATTGCGGTCGTATCCAGCTGTTTTGGCCTATTTGACAGCCAAGAAATGACTCCTCCTGCAAGGAACATCGTTATAGCCGCCGCAATCCCGAAGGTCGCACCGAAGATCGTTGTCTTCTTCCACTCAATTGACACGGGAAGCCCCACATGATTGCAAGAGTTCCGTTAACGCGTCCGAGCCCCACCGGTTTCGTTCTTCGGCAAGTTCATCCCACCGTCTATACATGTTCTCTACAGATGACAACGTAGCAAACGGGCTAGCTAAGTTTTGATACATCCCCAATGGGGGACGAGGAGTATTCTCCCTTCCGACGCGGAATGATAAAACCTCATCGATGAGTATTCGTTCCACTTTAACGATCGTCTTTTGCACTTCATCAAGCTGAGAGAGATTGATCCCTTTCCATACAGTCCCATCACGCTCAAAGCTATCAGCCGCATGTGCGATGAATTTGTTGCGCAAGTCGTTGAAGTCACGAATCGATGGCGAAGAGAGCCAATGTTCGAGTTCCTTGAAGAAACTTTCAGAAATCACGTCGCTACGGCTGCGCTTGTCAGCAGATACGCCAGACAATCTATCGAACGTCTCATGAAGGTGAAGAGCCATGATCCATTTGCCATTACCCGGGGCATGCAGGCCGAAGATTGTTGTCATAGGGTCGTCCTGATCTGCGTGCTTGACCCAAGCAGCCGGATCGTAGGGAGTACCATCTCCAGAAACGTATACTTCACGGGTTATTTTCTTGCGATGGTGCCTCACATCTTTCAGTAAGCGAAATAGTGAAATTACATTGTTGCCTTTATCGAGGAGACGGAGGATTGCGAGTATTTGAGTTGCAATGAAGCCGCTATCTAGGAGAAACGAAAGAGCTCCATTTTGAGATGCCAATGGAATTCTTTGGTCCGTTCTAGCGCTAGCCACCGTGCGATACACCAAGTCGTTGAAGAGCATTAAGTGAATTTGATGCTGGACACTATGAGGTTCCTCCGGTGCGGATTCGTACCACTTCATCCACTTGCTCCACAGTTCGCGGAAGGAATAAAGGTTTGGCTTATCGACGACATCACATTCGTTGACTGGAATGTTGAACCGGTGCGCAGAAATACGTATGGCATCTACGGGAGTAGTTGTCATGAAAAGCCTCTATTGGCCGCCACCATAGTAAGGACGGGAACTGTGGGATGAGCTATAAGATCCGCGAGAGCCGCGGGCCCAGGCTGGCATAGTGATCGGAGAGATTCCGAGCAGGCAGGTAGAAAAGAGGTGCAGACGCTTCATGTGCTTCCTAAAGTGAGAATTTGGGTGTGAGAACGGTACCTCCTTCCGTGGAAGGAGGGTAGTGCACTGGTGAAAATTTGTCGCCTCTGTCGGTACTTTAACGTAAGATTGTAAGCCACATGCGCCGCACCACTGCTGCCCAGTTCATCGCTAGCCTAGACTCCCGAGCGATGCCTCGGTATTCGTTCGGTGAAGCTGCGTCGATTCTGGGACTTCCGGAATCGACCATTAGAGCTTGGTTTGTCGGCATGCCGTATGGCACCAAGAACTCTCGAAAGATGTTCAGTCCGATCCTTCATCCAGCAGGCAAAGAACGACTTTCCTTCTATGACATCGCGTCGGCACACGTCCTTATGGCCTTCAAGTCAAAAGGGGTGCCTCAATCGGACATCCGTGAAATCGTAGATGGACTTCGCCGCGAATATCCAAATGCCGCATATCCCTTGCTCGGGCGAGAGTTCTCCTTGTTCGGTCGCGATGTCGTGCTTAAGAATGTCGCCGAACGTCTGAACCTCTCCAAAAGCAGACAACTTGGGATTAAAGCCGTGATGGACAAATTTCTGGCACGTATCGAGCTTGACGCTAACCTTATGCCTGTCAGGTTCAGCCCACTCCGCACACATCGTGAGCGCGGGAAGTCTTACATCGTTGTGGATCCTGAGCTTGCCTATGGGCGACCCACGATCAAAGGTACTGGTATTCCTGCAGAGATCATTGCTAAGAGAAAGGGAAGCGGCGAATCGGAGGCACGCCTAGCCAAGGATTACCGCATACCACTGCGTGCCGTCCAAGAAGCGGTCAAACATTTCCCGCAGCGTAAAGCAGCCTAGATACCGATATTTCACAGACCGGAATCTTGGTTCGTACTTCTTCCCCGAACAGCTACGTAAGGCGGGGATAGATTTGGTCGTGCACGATGACATCTATGGGCCTACAGAGCGGGACCCCTGGATTTTCTACGAATGCGGGATCAAAGGTTTGGTCGTCATAACGAGCGACATTGAGTTTAGGAAGTCGTTCCCCCACATGGCTGCGATCACAATCGCACAAACCAGCGTGGTTGCCTTCACCAACAACCATTACAAATCAAATGTTCGTGGCGCAGCTTTCATTAAAGCGTTGCCAACGATTGAGCGAACCCTAGGAAACCACAAGCGTAAAAACATAATTGCTGTCGTGGGTACCAATGGTGCTTTTCGCCTGTGTGAAGAGTCACCCTTACCTTCACGGAAGAGCTGTGACGCTAGAGACTGGGATAGTTTTGAACGAGTATGCAAGGAAGCAGGAAGACTTTTTCTCACACCAAAGCACTAATCCCAAGGGCTCGTTAATCTTGATTGGCATGAAGGTACAGGCGAGCAAAAAGCGGCAATCCTCTATGTTCAACAATTGTGAGATATTCTCTTGATCGGTGTGGCAGCTTGGGTGATGCGGGCGCTCCGCTGTTTACCTACCGGTCGGCGTTTTCAGCCACTCTTCCAGTTGCCCGGTCAGGCGCAGTGCGCTGATCTGTGCTTCGCGAAGCTGCCGGTCGGCATCCAGAAGATCAAGGTATTTCTGCCGTTCCTGAATGAGCGCATTTTGCTCATCTTTCGGAGATGGCGGAGCGGCGCCATTGCCGGATCCGTTATTCAATTGAATCCGTAGCGCGTCAAGCTGTTGTCCGGCAATCTCACGCTCCAGCGCAGCGATCTCGCTTTTTGCGTTCAGCTCCGCGAGTGTGTTAATTGTCTTCACGCGTCCTTCCAGGAAATCAAGCTTCACACGATCCGCGTCGGACTGCGCGTGTAATGCGTCGGCCAGTGATTCCTTTGCCTTGGCACGTAGCTGAAGTTGGAAGATAGGGAGGTCCACCACCGTTCCCACGGTGAAGTTATCTGTGCGGAACGAACCGGGTTTGTAATAGTCCTGATAGTTATTGAACGTCGCGTAGCGGTCGTATTGAAAATTAAAACTGACACGTGGACGATATAGCTTTCTTGCATCTCCAAATGCAACCTGGAATTTTGACCGCGCGTTGACGTACGCCGCCTGAATTGCCGGCATGTATTCACTATCGCTCCTTAGTTTCGGAGCCGGAGGTGACGGAATGCTACCGGAAACGATGGAGAGGCCTTCAGCCGGCAGTCCTGTCAGATTCGCAAGGTGTGTACGCTGAAAGGCGATATCCGCTTCAGAGTGCAGCGTGGCGAGGGTGATTTGAGCCTGGGCCAGTCGGGACTTTGTCAGCTCCATCCGATTGTCCTGACCGGCATCCATACGCGAACGCACAATCTCCACAAGATGCACTGCAAATCCCTGTTCCTGTTTCAATGCCTCAAGCCGCTGCAGGTCGTGATCTAGCACGACGCATGTGCGGGCAGCATCTTCCGCTACGGCCTGGCGCGCATCTGCTAATGCAAGATTGGCCGCCTCCAACCCCATTCGCGCTGCGTCGATGTACTTTTTCTGGGCGAGATCAAAGACCAGCGATTGCAGGTTGAAGTTATAGAGTGTCGGTTGACCGACAGGGAAGCCGTAGGAATAACCCAGCCCTGAACCGGCGTTCAACACCGGAATGAAGACCACGCGCGATTCCGAAAGAACAGCCGTTGCCTTGGCTGCATCCGCTTCGGCCATCTTAACCCGCGGGCTATTGCGAAGCGCCAGGTCGATCGCAGAGGCGAACGAGAGCTGTGCTTCAAGCTTCGCTGATGCAAGCAGCGTGCATGCGAATAGCAGAGGCAGGGGATAGAGAAGAAAACGGACGGCCTTCATAGGACACTCTTCTGAAATCCTGTCGATACTTACCACTTAGAGCATCTTCCCTGTTGCCGGGTATCCCGAAAGGAGTGCGGCGGCGTTTTCATTGCGGAAAACGCCCATGGATGCGCAAGCCCTACTCTTCACCTGCAGGGAGATGCTCCATGGTACAGATTCGTCATCGCGAAAGTTTGACTCTAAAAGAGTTCACCTCACCACTTCCCGCGTGAAAGAATACCCACAGGCGAAGCAGATCTGAGATCTTTTCAGCACCTGCCATATCCCCCAAGGAGATTTCTCTGTGGCTCAGCATGCCTGCAAACACTTTGCGCATCTGCATCCGGTAACGCCTTCCGCAAAAGGCTGTGAAGAGTGCCTGAAGATGGGCAGCTCCTGGGTGCACCTGAGAATGTGCCTGATCTGCGGGCATGTGGGCTGCTGCGATTCTTCCCCGAACAAGCATGCCACCAAGCACTTTCACGACACCAAGCATCCCATCATGCGCTCGGTCGAACCCGGCGAGAGTTGGGCATGGTGCTTTGTGGATGAGGTTGTCGAAGAGCTGCCACAGTAGAGCAGGTTCCCTGTGGGTCTGGCGTGGGGCTTTCGCATCCATGGGCGTTTTCCGCAATGAAAACGCCGCTGCACGCCCTTTCCGGGATACCCAGCAACAGGGAAAGTGCTCTAACTGCGGCGTATCGGCATCAGTCCAGATCGAAGTCCCGCAGCGGCTTCTCCGTCAGTGGAGTCTCTTTGGCCTTCTTCACGGCCTCGGCGAACTTCTTGGCGAGAAGATCTTCCTTGTTCTTCTCTGCTTCCACTGACTGGCGGAAGAGCGAGTCCCGGCGGTCGTCCTGTTCTTTCAAGGCGGCTGAGGCCTGGGACAGGCTCTCAAAGGTGCGTTTCTTCGGCGCAGAGGTATGGCTGATGATCTGCTGCGTGACGGGATCGATCTTCAGGATCGCACCACAGTCTGGACACAACACTTCAAACCCTTGCTCGACCTTCGACTTCGCCATGGAGAGGATTGCAGTACGGGATGGCTCAGGCCGTCCCGTAACTTCCTGGCACTCGCGACCTAACGGCGCGAGCCAGCCAACTCGGCCAGAGCTTCGATCAGCAGTGGATGATCGTTCAACGACTCCGGACGTGACAGTGCGATGCCGATCTCTTTCGCGAACTGCTGGAAGTTGATGTCGATGTCGTAGAGCACCTCGACGTGATCGCAGACAAAGCCAATGGGGTGCAGCACGACCTCGCCGTAGCCCATGTCTTTCAAGGCGCGGAGGGAATCTTCCACCGTGGGTCCGAGCCATGGGCCTCCGCTGACACCCTGCGATTGGAAAGCGAAGTACCAGTCTTCGGTGCCGGTCTTTTCTGCAACCAGAGCAGCGGTGTTCTTCGCTTCATCGGAATAGGGATCCGGATTTTCACCCTGTACCGTTCGGCATGGGACGGAGTGCGCTGTAAACAGGACTGCCCGCTTGCTGTTAGCGTCGATCGATACCTGAGGAACACGCGTATGCAGCAGGCGATCGGCGAAGGCATCAATCAGCTTCGGGCGGTTGTGCCAGCCTTCGACGAAATCGATCTGGATCGCGGGATTCTCGCCCAAAGCCTTCATCAGGTCGCGTTTGTAGAGACCGATGGAGGTACGCGAGTTCTGTGGGGCCAGGCAGAGGACGCGTGCCGAAGTGACGCCGTCCATCTTCATCTGTTCGATCACAGGAGCGATCAGCGGCTTCCAGTTGCGCATGGCAAAGTAAACTGGCTCGCTGATCTTTGTGCGCAGCAGCTCTGCCTGTTTCATGGTCCAGCGGGTGAGGTGCGGCGGTTCAGGGCCGGGTTCTTCGCGAAGGCCGATCTCGGCGTAGCGGTGCTGCAGCTCTTCGACGACGTGGTCGGGAACACCGCGACCAGAGGTAACGAGGTCGAGGTAGGCTTTCATCTCGCCGAGAGTGTCCGGCGTGCCGTGAGCGAGCAGAAGAATCGCGTGCATCGCTTTTTATTTTAGTGCGCCCGCGCCCTAGAGCTGGAACTGCTTGACCCACTCGGCGACAGCGATGACGTTTTCGACTGGTGTACCGGGGACGATGCCGTGTCCGAGGTTGAAGATGTGGCCGGGTTGGCCGGCATTGCGGCGAAGAATCTCTTCGGTGCGCTGCTTGAGAATATCCTGCGGCGCAAACAGCGTGATGGGATCGAGGTTTCCCTGCAAAGCAACGTTGTTGCCTAAGAGCGTACGGGCTTCGTCAACGGGAATGCGCCAGTCGAGACCGAGGACATCAGCTCCGGTCTGTTTCATGTGTGGCAGCAGCGTGGCCGAGTCGACGCCGAAGTAGATAACGGGAACGCCCATGGCCTGGACTGCCTGTACCAGGCGCGTTGTGGACGGGAGTACGTACTCGCAATAGTCGGAGACGGAGAGTGCTCCTGCCCAGGAGTCGAAGATCTGGATGACATCCGCGCCGGCTTCCACCTGCTGCTTCGCATAGGGCATCAGGATAGTGACGAGCTTGTCCATCAGCAGGTCCCATGCGCCGCGATCGCTGTACATCAGCTTCTTGGCCTCGATGTAGTTGCGCGAGCCGCCGCCTTCGATCATGTAGCTGGCCAGCGTAAAGGGAGCGCCGATAAAGCCGATGATGCCGAGCTCATCGCCATCCGGACGCGGAGCGGCGAAGTGGGCGCAGACCTTCTCGATCGCGCGGGCGACATATTGGAGATCTTCGGCGCGGTCGGTGCGCAGGGCTGCGATCTGCTCGGCGGAGCGAATGGGCGTGTGTACGACCGGGCCCTCGCCGTTGACGAACTCGAAGTCCAGGCCCATCGGGGTGAGCGGCAGAAGCAGGTCCGCGAAGATGATGGCGGCATCGACACCCAGGCGCTCGGCCGCGGTGATGGTGACCTCTGCGGCAATCTCGGGCGTGCGGCAGATCTCAAGCAACGAGTGATGCTTGCGTACGGCCATGTACTCCGGCATATAGCGGCCGGCCTGGCGAAGGAACCAGACGGGTGTGCGATCAACGGACTGACGGAGGCAGGCTCTTACAAAACGGCTGGACATGCAGCTTTGATTCTACGTGGAAGGTAGTTGAATGGTTGAATCGTTGAATAGGCCGACAATCTGTCGCATGGTTCAGACCTCGGCCAGGATGGCCCCGGCGAGCCACGAGAAACGCATCGCGTTCGACTCTAGCGAAGCGGGACGAGAATGAGGACACCGTCACGTTGCATAACCGGTGTGTAGTGCTTGCGAATGATCTCAAGCATCTCCGGAGTGAACCGATTGGCATCGGTATCGGCTTTGGTGAGATCGATCGATTTGTTCAGTTGCACGGCGGCGAATTGCCGGCTTTCGAGCTGCCTGTAGAGCGGTGACGGATCGAGTTTGCTCAGCTGAATGAAGCGTGTCGCATTGAACGGGTCGTAGAGATAGGGCTTGCCCGCTTCGGCGCAGAGCAGCAGCGATTCACAGATGGCAGGGCCAGGTGTTTGCTGCAACAGAGTGAGCGATTCGCGATATGTCTGTTGTTGCTGTCGAAGATGCCTAAGATCCCGAATCGGAAGACTGGTTTCGTTGGTAATGAAGAGCGGCAGCAGTGGCCAGAGAGCGATGGCCATCGGGAGATAGGTCAATGGCGGCGCAGCCTCGCGCACTTCATCGAGGAAGATGCCAATCAACAACACCATGGCCAGCACCGTGTCGAAGAGGGAATTGGTAGCGACACCGACTCCGCCGGCAAAGAAGAGATTCAACGCCAGTGCACATGTGAACCAGATTCCGGTGATGCGGAGTGCAGGGTATCGGCGCGAACGCCATGCCGTTATACCGGCGAGGACGACGAGAGGAATCAGCGGACCAAGGGTGCCGATGCCGTTGTCAAAGGCATGATGCAGGGAGTATCCGCGGCCCGCGAGCAGGTTAGTGAGAAATGCCGAGCCTGCGAAGTGCTGGTTGATCCACAGCGAAAACACAGTAGCTGGTATTGCCGTGCCGAGGAAGAGAGTTAATCCACGCCAGCGGCGCGCCAGCAGAAGATCCAGCGTGACCGCCAGAGGAATGTCGATGAGATTGTGCTTGATGTTTCCGGCTAAGACAAAGAGCAACGCCATGAAGACAATCGCCGCTGGACGTTCGCGAAAGCGCAGATAGAGATAGAGTGCCGCGAGAAAGAAAGGTGTGGCAAAGAGCTGCGGGTCGTATTGTCCGATATAGCTGGGGGCGGAGGCGCAGACAACGCTGATGGTGAGCAGCGCGGTGAAGGCGGCGGCATAGCGCGATCCCGCGAGATGCCTCACCATAGCGCCCAGAAGAAGCGCGGAGCAGACCAGGCCGACGATGGACAAGGCACGGCCTGTATAGAGCAGATCGCCGGTCAGGTGCGAGAGCCACGCAGAGATATAAAACGACAGCGCGGGATAGTTAACCGTGTGCCATCCGAAGCGCTCAGCATAGAGCGGCTGATGTAGCAGGACGGTACGGGCGTTATAGAGATTCCAGCCCTCGTTGTATCCCACTTCAAGCTGCATACCGGAACGCATCACCGGAACAAACGCGGTGTAAGCGGCAACCAGAACTGCTGCGAGAAGCTGCTTGTGAGAACGCTGCATCCTTACGGAGTGTAGCTGGAGAGGCTTACCGCGCGGCGCGTTTGTGGTGTCTCCCAGGTAAATATCTGGGTCATAGCGTAGTTCCACACAGAACCGATAGCGATGCCGGCGAGTGCAGCTAACGCCCATGGTGTTTGCGAGAGGTGGAGGCGGTTGGCGTAGGAGACAGAGAAGATTGCGCCCAGACCGCAGAGCATAAGGAAGCGCAGGTAGCCGGTCCAGGCGCGGTGTCCGCGCAGGCGGCTCTGCTGCAGCGCGTTATTGACTGCGAAGTTGGTGCTCATCGCGGCGATGGCGGCAACTGCCTGTGAGGTGAGAAAGCTCGCGTGCAGACCGAGATACATAGCTGATAGAAGGGCAAAGTGAACCAGCAGGCCGCTGGCGCCGGTGAGCGCGAAGAGCGTTAAGCGCGGGCAGAGATGTCCGCCGGTGAGTTTGTTCACAATGAGGAATAGATACTCGATGGCGACGTGGAACGAGAGCTTGGACTGGCCATGCATGCGCGTGCGGAAGCGATAGCCAATTTCGCCGATGCGCGGCTTGCAATCGCTGGAGGCCAGCAGATCAAGCAGTATCTTGAAGCCGCCGGTCTGTAAACGGGGAGCGGCGGAGCGGAAGAAGTCGTCCCGCACCAGGAAGAAACCGCTCATCGGATCGGAGACCTCACATTGGCAGACGGAGCGCGAAAGCTGTGCGCTTAGCTGGCTGACGCGGACACGGACGCGTGCGAAGTTTCCCATGCTGCCGCCGTGGGCGTTACGTGTTCCGACGACCAGGTCAAGATGCTCGCGCTGCATCTTCTCGATCATGCGGGGGAGGGCAGATTCATCGTGCTGCATGTCCGCGTCCATTACCGCAAGCATTGGTGCGGTGGATGCCATCATGCCTTCGATCACGGCCGAGGAGAGACCGCGACGGCCGATGCGATGGATAAGGCGGATACGGCTGTCCTGACGAGCAAGTTGGCGAACCACATCCGCAGTGCCGTCCGGCGAGTTGTCGTCCACGACGATGATCTCGTGCGGCATGTTGCCCAGGACTGTCTGCGTGCGGCGGATCGCTTCGACGATATTGGCGCGCTCGTTGTAAGTCGGCAGAATCACCGCAAGTTCAACGGCGTTTGATGTTTGTTGCAAATCGAGTTGGACAGCAAAATCGCTCATGCTTCAGGTCCTGGCAGGATTCGCGCTTTAGAATGCGTGACCCGCTGTACCTGTTTTTGTTGCGAAGCAAACGGAATTGATTACATTCCATGCCTCATTTGTCGTTGGGAGCGCGCTCTATATCCCACCCAGTTACCGCGGCAGATTTATTCCATTCTTCAATCATCAAATTCTTCAATTCCCTGGAGCATTTTCCCTGTGGAAGTAGAGTAGGGCTTTCGTATCTATGGGCGTTTTCCGCAATGAAAACGCCGCTGCACACCTCTTCCGGGATACCCAGCAACAGGGAAAAATGCTCTAGTGCATCTGGAACCGGATGGCCGTTCCAATCTCCGTGGACTGCGGCTTGCCGTTGACCATGCCAGGACGGAAGCGGTACTGAAGCACCGCAGCGACAGCGGCTTCGTCCAGGCCGAGACCAGCGGGCTGGGCGACCTGCGGTTTGCTGACCGAGCCGTCGGCATTGACGGTGAAGCGGACGATGACGACGGCGGCATATTTCAGCCTCCGGGCGGCGGGCGTGAAGTCGGGGTTGGCGCCGGAGAGCAGGGTCGGTTGAGTGCTGCTGCCGGAGGCTGTCTGGTTCTGATCTTGTCCGGAGAAGGTGCCCAGGGAGACATAGTGCTTCAGGTCGGGGCCGCGCAGGCGAGAGGCTTCCGGCAGGGGAGGCTCGTTCTGGCCGAAGAACTGCGTGGCCGCTGTCTGCCAGTAGACGGGCAGGCGGGGAGCGAGGTCGTTGACGCTGTCGGCGAAGATGGCGTCGAGGGCGGCGGTGTAGTCGCCGGACGATGGCGGACTGATGTGGAACTGAAGGGGTTCGGCTGCTGCGTGATCGTTCGGTGTGTCAGCCAGGGTAATGGGCACCCAGCGGACGGCTCCGCGGGCTTTGGCGTCGATCTCCAACCCCATGCGGTGCGCTTCGATCTGGAGACCGTTTTTGAGCAGCTTGATGCGATCTACCTTGACTCCGGCGAGGGCGAAGGGGAGCTCCGGGTAGTCGTTCAGCGGGCGACCGTCGGCGGTGAACCAGAGGTTCGCGCCCTGCCAGCAGCCGCGCAGCAGGAACTGCCGGCCGGCGAGGCGCTTTGTGAGGGCGGCCTCGGTGGACTGGCCCAGGGCGGAGGAGACCGACAGGGAGAACCAGGCAAGCAGAGCGAGGGAGAGGGAGAAAAAGCGCCGCATGGGGGCAAGGGTACCGGATAGCGATGGGCGGAACAATGCTTCCGGGTGGAGGCTTCCGGTATGGAGGGTTTTGGAGGGGATTTTTTCAGGCTTGTGCATTTCCCTGTAGGTGTTGAGTAGGGTCTCTGCAGCTATGGGCATTTTCCGCAATGAAAACACCCTGCACCGGCTATTCCGTAACAGGGAAATTGCTCTAGACTGAAGTTGGCTCTGTGAGGAGTACCTCCGTTGACTCCTCCCTGAAAGTGAGCTACTGTTAAATCTCGCGCAGTTCTGCGCCTTTTTGAGGCGAGAACTCCGCCGTGGATCCACCTGGGGCAGCCTGGGGTGAATGGGCAGAAAGAGCCGTTTGATCGGCGATGAGGCCCGACTCCTGGTAGCGTCCGCTTGACGGACAAGGACCCCGAAAGCACCCACTGCATTGAGCGCAAGTCCACCTGGCAGGTCCGGGCGCATTTTTCTTGCCCCGTTTTGGCCGTGTGGAAGCGAAATTTTAGTCGTTTTCGTAGGATTTTGGTTTCAGGAGAAGCAGCAATGTCGACGTTTGTGCCCGGCGCAAAGGACATCAATCGCAAGTGGTTCGTGGTGGACGCGACCGACAAGACCCTTGGACGTCTTGCCAGCAGCGCGGCGAACATTCTTACCGGCAAGAACAGCCCGAAGTACACCCCGTACATCGATACGGGTGATCACGTCATCGTGATCAACGCGGAGAAGATTAAGCTGACCGGTCTGAAGAGCCAGCAGAAGATCTATCGCCGCTACACTGGGTTCCCCGGCGGTCTGCGTGAGGAAGCGTTCGACAAGCTGTTGGCGCGCAAGCCCGAGGCGATCGTCGAAGAGGCGATCAAGGGCATGCTGCCCAAGTCGAAGCTGGGCCGTCAGATGGCGACCAAGCTGAAGGTTTACCGCGGAGATAAGCATCCGCATCTGGCCCAGCAGCCTGAGGCTGTTGAGCTGACTGCATAACGGTAGAGGATTCGAGAGGATTATGGCGGATTTGGTTCAGTACTATGGCACGGGTCGCCGCAAGTCGGCGATCGCGCGTGTGTTTTTGCGCCCGGGATCGGGCGAGTTCACGGTCAACGGCAAGCCCCGTGAGGTCTACTTTGTGACCGAGCAGCAGCGTGCTTCGGCGAAGCGTACCTTGCAGACCGCTCAGGTCGAGGGTCAGTTCGACGTGGTGACGACGGTTGCCGGCGGCGGCGTTGCCGCTCAGGCCGATGCCGTGAAGATGGGCATTGCCCGCGCCCTGCTCGAGGTGAATCCCGAGCTGCGTAAGACCCTGAAGGCCGACGGCCTGCTGACCCGTGACGCCCGCGCCAAGGAGCGTAAGAAGTACGGTCAGAAGGGCGCCCGCAAGCGCTTCCAGTTCAGCAAGCGCTAGTCGCTGGCTTCTGGTTTTGGTTCGACCCGGCGGCGGCTTCGGCTGCCGCCGGCAAGTAGTTAAATTTCCCACGAACGGGATCAATCGGCCGCTCTGTTGTACCGGCTCGATGACCTGATGAAGGAGCCTCAATGGCAACGATTACGATGAAGGAGCTGCTCGAAGCAGGTGTACACTTCGGGCACCAGACCAAGCGTTGGAACCCGAAGATGAAGGAGTACATCTTTGGCGAGCGTAACGGCATTTACATCATTGACCTGCAGAAGACCTTGAAGATGTTCAAGGAAGCTGCGAAGTTTGTCACAGACATGACGTCTTCGGGCAAGACCGTTCTGTTCGTCGGCACCAAGCGCCAGGCGCAGGACGCCATCGCTGAGGAAGCCGAGCGCGCCGGTATGCCGTTCATCAACAACCGCTGGCTTGGCGGTCTGCTGACGAACTGGGTTACGGTGCAGAAGTCGGTCAAGCGTCTGCAGGAGCTGGACGAGATGTCGACCGATGGCCGTTATGAGCTGATGACGAAGAAGGAAGTCATCCGCCTGGAGCGCGAGCGCAAGCACCTGCATGCCAATCTCCGTGGCATCAAGAACATGCGTCGCCTGCCGGATGCGATCTTCATCGTCGACTCGAACAACGAAGCTATTGCCGTCTCTGAGGCCCGCAAGCTGGGCATCCCGGTAGTAGCCGTTGTCGACACGAACTGCGACCCCACCGTGGTTGACTACGTCATCCCCGGCAACGATGACGCTCTGCGCGCCATCCGTCTGTTTACCACCAAGATCGCCGACGCAGCCCACGAGGGCGTGCAGATGGTTGGCGACAAGGCGTTTGCCGACGAGTACCAGGATGTGACCCCGGTTCAGACCGAGTCGCACTTCCTCCCTGACGACGGCGAAGAGGGCGATGTCGTAGTTGCTGCTCCGGAAGCTGCGGCTGAAGAAGAAGAGACCGTCGATCTGGAAGCTGCCCTGGGTGGCGGCATCCGCAAGACGGAGAGCGAGACCGAGGTTACCGCCGAAGCCGGCGCCTAAGCAGATCACGAACTTTCACAAGGGAGCGTGGCTGCCGGTTCATTGGCAACCACGCTCTTTTTGTATGCCTGCCGCGTAACCGGATATTGATGTGCGCGGGATGGCAGATCAACGAAGATTTGAACGGAAAAGAAGGGAAATGGAACATGGCGACTGAGACTGCAAAGATCGACGCAAAGCTGGTAAAGGAACTCCGCGAGAAGAGCGGCGCTCCCATGGGCGACTGCCTGAAGGCGCTGCAGGAGGCCAAGGGCGATATGGAAGAGGCATTTGTCGTGCTGCGTAAGCGCGGCATGGCTTCCGCGGCCAAGAAGGCTTCGCGCTCGACCAACGAGGGCCTGGTGGGCAGCTACATCCACGCCGGCGGAAAGATCGGCGTTCTGCTGGAGCTGAACTGCGAGTCCGACTTCGTTGCCCTTACCACCGACTTCCAGGAACTGCTGAAGGACATCGCGATGCACATCGCTGCAACCGATCCTCGCTACGTCGGCAAGGAAGAGGTTACGGCTGAGGACATCGAGCGTGAGAAGGAAGTCTACCGCGCTCAGGCTGCCGCCAGCGGCAAGCCGGCCAACATCATCGAGAAGATGCTCGAGGGCAAGATGTCCAAATTCTACGAGGAGGTCTGCCTGCTGGAGCAGCCCTTCATCAAGGAACAGTCGCTGACTATCGCGCAGCTTATCGCGCAGAAGATCGGCAAGCTTGGCGAGAATATCTCGGTTCGCCGCTTTGCCCGCTTCAAGATCGGCGAGTCCAACTGGACCGTCGCGACCACCAAGCTCGCCGCTTCGACAGAGGAAGCACAGGCATAAGTCTGCGCTTCAACTCTGCACCAGACGAGGCCCGGCGACAGCCGGGCCTTTTACTTTGCCGCCAACGCGATTCGCGCGGAGGTGGTGACTCAGCCTTGTTCCCGCGCTTGCTCGGCGCGGAGATCAGACAGAAAGGAGAGCAGCAATGCAGTTGGTAGACAACATCCCGGTATGGGGAAAGCATGAAGAGAACACGCTGGAGCAGGCAAAGGTCTGTGCCCGCCACGCGGACTATATGGCCCTGATGGCCGATGGACATCTTGGTTACGGCGTGCCAATTGGCGGAGTGATCGCAAGCGAGGGTCGCATCAGCCCTACGGCTGTCGGGTTCGATATCGCGTGCGGAAACAAGGCCGTGCGCCTGGATATTCCGGGCAGTGAAGTGCGGCAGAACATCACGCGCATCATGGACGACGTGTGGAATACGCTCTCCTTCGGTGTCGGTCGCAGGAACAACGAAGACGTGGACCATGCGATCTTCGCGAAGGACGGCCATCCCGGCTGGGATACCGATGCCGCGAAGCCTCTGAAGCGTAAGGCCCAGGCGCAGTTGGGTACCATCGGCAGCGGCAACCACTACGTCGATCTGTTTGTCGACGAGCAGGACCGCGCTTGGGTTGGTGTGCACTTCGGCTCGCGTGGCCTGGGCCACGGCATTGCGACGTGGTTCCTGAAGGCCGCAGGCGCGAAGGACGGCATGATGGTTGATCCTGTCTTCCTGGACGTGACCAGCGACCTGGGAGCGCAGTATGTCGCCGCCATGCAGTTGGGCGGAGCCTATGCCTACGCGGGGCGTGACTGGGTGTGCGATCGTGTGGCGCGTCTGCTGGGTGCGAGTGTGGTGGAAGAGGTGCATAACCACCATAACTTCGCCTGGCTGGAAGAGCACGGGGGCAAGCAGATGTGGGTCTGCCGTAAGGGCGCCACGCCTGCGTTTCCGGGGCAGAAGGGCTTTGTCGGCGGCACGATGGGAGAGCGGTCGGTGATTCTGGAGGGTGTGGACTCTCCAGACTCTAAGACTGCGCTGTACTCCACGGTGCACGGCGCGGGCCGAGTGATGGGCCGTAAGCAGGCGGCAGGTGTGTACGACCGCAAGACCGGGGAGTGTAAGCGTCCCGGGCTGGTGACGCTGCAGATGATGCAGGAGTGGCTGCAGGCATCAGGTGTAGTGCTGCGTGGCGGTGGGCTGGATGAGAGCCCGCACTGCTACAAGCGTCTGCACGAGGTGATCGCGGAACATGGCGACACGGTGCGTGTGCTGCATACGCTCACTCCGCTGGGCGTGGCCATGGCGGGAGCCAACGAGTTCGATCCGTATAAGGATTGAACAACAAGAAGGCCCGGCGAAAGCCGGGCCTTCTTGTTGAACCAACCCATACACTGGGTGCCCAGCTGCGCTCGAACAACCCACCCATTACTGCGCAATGGATGGGGCACACAATGTATCGCCCCACGTTAGCCATTCCGTTTCCCTCGCGTAGTTTTTGCTGGACCGCAGGTGAGAGAAGGGCATCCCATAAGATATGCGGAAACGTTCGACGGTAGCGGCTTTGCTGGCTGCCGCATTGTGTTCCACCTCTCTGTCCTCGCAGACCGCGGTGTCTACACCCCAACCCGCGCGCAAGAAGATTGGTCTGGCCCTCGGCGGCGGTGGCGCGCTTGGCCTTACAGAGATCGGTGTACTGCGCTGGCTGGAGGAGCATCACATTCCGGTCGACGGCATCGCGGGCGCCAGCATGGGAGCGCTGGTCGGGGCACTCTATGCCACCGGGCATACGCCGGATGAGATTCAGCAGTTGACCAGCGATGAGGTGCTCACGAAGGTCTTTCGTCTCTCCAACGACTTCAGCATCTTGAACTATCGCCGGCGCGAGGATCGCCGCGGCGCACCCAACTACATGACCATCGGTCTGAAGCACGGCATCAGCGTTCGCAATGGCCTGCTGGTCGATGCCGGGCTGAATGCCTTTCTTTCGGCGCAGTTTCTCTCGTATGGCGACAAGACCAGCTTCGACCAGTTGTCGGTTCCGTTCCGCTGTACGGCGACGGATATTACCGAGGGCAAGCCGGTGGTGTTCGCACGCGGATCACTGCCGGAGTCGATCCGTGCCTCCATCGCGCTACCGGGAATCTTTCCCCCGGTGCAGAGAGAGGGACACACCTATGTGGACGGGGGAGTACTTGAGAATCTGCCGACACAGACTCTGAAGTCAGACCTGCATGATGATGTGATTCTGGCCGTCTCGATGCCTTTGGCCAAACTGGCGCCGAACAACACCAGCCTGCTGGGAACATTGCAGAGGTCGTTCTCGGTGGCGATCTGGGGCAATGAGCTGCAGTCGCGCCGGCTGGCGGATGTCGTTATCGAGCCGCAGACCGGCAACCTGACGACCATGGATTACGCCAGGGCCGAAGACCTCGCGAAGTTAGGCTACGACGCCACGGAGGCGCAGAAGGACAAGCTGATGGCCTATGCCCTCTCCGATACGGGGTGGGCGGCGTATCTTGTGAACCGAACTTCGCGGACGGCGGACAAGCCGCGCAACATCTCCTCCATCAAAGTGGAAACCGAAAGCCACGAGGTGAAGGAGGCGGTAGAGCACAAGCTGCAGAAGCTGGTAGGCCAGCCCGCCGAAGCTGCCGTCATCGACAAGCGGCTGGATGAGGTGCGGGCGGACGAACGTTATGAGGTGACCTATCAGGTCAGCTATCCCTCCGGACCGATACGGGGTGTACGCGATGCGGATATCGCGGTGAAGCTGGCCGATAAGGAGAATGGGCCCCCGTTCATTCTTATCGGCGTCAATGGCCAGGCACAGTCGGGCCAGACCCCGCGCTTCACGCTCGATCTGACATATCTGCACCAGGACTTCGGACGGTATGGCTCGGAGCTGCGCGGGTCTGTGCATCTGGGCTGGCTGCAGCAGTTCGATCTGGAGTACTACCGCCTGCTGAATGCACGGGGTATTTTTATCGCACCGCATGGAGAGTTCACGCGGCGGCCATATTTCATCTATCACGATCAGAATCGCTTGTCGGAACGGCTGTGGCAACAGGGAGGAGGCGGTGTCGATGTCGGATACACTTTCAGCCATAGCACCGAGGTGCGTGCGGGGTGGCAGGCATGGAGCCAGCGCTGGGTCACCAAGACGGGCAACGACGGCCAGGGCGACTCATCGCAGGTCGCACATCTCTTCGATGTACGCTATGCCCACGACGCGCAGGACCGTGCCGAAGTGGCGCAGCGTGGGTTTCACTACGACGTCGGCGCTGGCTATTTGAAGGCAGGCGAACATGCGGCCGCGGCTCCGCGCATCGTTGGTAAGATCCAGTTCTCTCATACGATCGGAGGCAACAGCTTCCTGGCTGCCGCAGAAGGTGGCACGTTGTTCAATCGCGACGTGGCCCAGCCGTACCGATTCACGCTGGGTGGGCCTGGGAGGCTCTCCGCTTCAGCCTTTGAGGAGTATCGCGGAACGGATTACTTCTACCTTCGCGAGGCGTATTTACGCAGGATTGCGAAGCTACCCGATCCCCTGGGACAGAACATCTATCTCGCGATTGCGTATGAGGCTGGACAGATGCGTGCCCCACGATCGATCGGCGTAACCGGTACAGACTATGCTCAGCCAGTCTCAAGTTTTCTGCGGCAGGACGTCATGTTCGGTGTGCTGGCAGAGACCCCATTAGGCGTGATCAGCTTCGGTCCGGCGCTTGGCGATGCAGGTAGAAGGAAGTTGAGCTTTACGATCGGCCGCTCCTTTTAGGAGCGGGTTGGATGGTTGAATCGTTGAATGGTTGAATAGTGCACAAATTGCATTGCGCGGTTTGGTAATTTCGGCTTACCTAGAGCAATTCTCCTAATACTGTGGTGTTGGATAGATCCGCGAATGCCGTTTTCTTTGCGGAAAACGGCGCGAACAGCCAGCACTTCGCTCTACACCTTTAGGAGAATTGCTCTAGCCGCTGTTCAATAGCTTGTTGGTTTACTTTCACCATTCAACTATTCAACCATTCAACCGTTTTATTTACCGTCCCTGAGCCGTATCGCCAGCCGATCGGGCAGTCCGGCCATCAGGATTTTGCCCTGGGCTTTGATGATGTCGTAGGGCAGGCGATGGAAGGTGATGGTGGCCTCGTCGGTGTCGTAGATGGCGCAGGCGACGCGCCAGTCGCCGTCGCGGGGCTGGCCGGCGGAGCCTGGATTAATGAGGTAGCGGCACTCCGGGTCGAGCTTCAGCACCCATGTCTCGGCGACTTCGCGGGAGCGGTACTCCGGAATCAGTTCGCGCCAGGCAGTCCCTTGCTGGATGAAGCCTCCCTGCACGTGGGTGTGACCGAAGAAAGTAAGCGGCTGCTGCATCTGCTGCAGCGGCGCCCAGGCATCGCGAACGTTGAGGATGTAGTCGTCTTCGTCGAGCGGAGAACCATGCACGCAGGCCACTGCAACGCCCTCGGGGTAAATGGGGCCTAGGAGCATGGCGCGTACCCAATCCATGTTGGTGGGCGAGAGCGCCTCCTGTGTCCACAGAGCGGCAGCGCGGGCGATGGGATTGAAGTTCAGGGAAGACGTCAGGCCGGCAGCGACGCGGTCATGATTGCCGCGAACATGCAGTGAGCCTACCGCGCGAATCTTTTCGACAACATCATTGGGACTGGCGCCGTAGCCGACGACGTCACCGAGATCCCACACTCTGTCGACGGCGCCAGCTGCCTCGAGGACAGCCTCTAAGCCTTCCAAACTGCCGTGAATATCGGAGAGAACAAGCGCGCGCATGACAGATAAATTCGGTGTTCGGCGCGCAACTGGTGTGGGTTGGGCCTGCACACCAATGTAACAAGTTTGGGCTGAAAGCTAAAAGCTTGAAAAAGAGGGATCTTGGAGCGACGAGCATCCTGCAAAAAGCAGGTTCGTCACTTATCGCCCCAGCGAACAACTTCGCTGGGGACCTCGAACGTTCAGGATGGCAGGCCGACGGCGGTGCTTTACACCTGCGCCAGGGGTTTCGACCGGTCTGTCTGCATGGTCGGGGCGGAGGCCAGCAGGCGTTTCGTATAGGGATGCTGCGGCTGGTGGAAGATCTGCTGGACCGTCGCCTGCTCGACGATGTGACCGTGCTGCATAACCGCGACCCGGTCAGCAGTCTGGGCTACGACCGCGAGATCGTGTGAGATGAAGAGCATAGAGAGACCGTGCCGTTCGCGCAGGTCTGCCAGCAGACGCAGAATCTG
This sequence comes from Terriglobus sp. 2YAB30_2, assembly GCF_052114765.1. Classification (NCBI taxonomy): domain Bacteria; kingdom Pseudomonadati; phylum Acidobacteriota; class Terriglobia; order Terriglobales; family Acidobacteriaceae; genus Terriglobus; species Terriglobus sp. 2YAB30_2. The sequence goes on along the minus strand of NZ_JBFRFJ010000006.1, from coordinate 118,909 downwards.
TGCCTGGACGGTGACGTCAAGCGCCGTCGTCGGCTCGTCGGCAATGAGCAGCCGCGGCTGGTTCACGATCGCCATGGCGATCAGGATACGCTGCCTCTGGCCGCCGGAGAACTGGTGCGGATAGTCGTCATAGCGGCGGGCAGGGTCGGGCATGGCGACCTGTACGAGCGACTCCAGAACCCGCTCTTTCACCTCTGCGCGCGATAGCTGGGAATGATGGGCGCGCACCGCCTCGGCGATCTGTGTGCCGATGGTGGAGACCGGGTTGAGCGCGGTCATCGGCTCCTGGAAGATCATCGCGATCTCGCGGCCGCGTACCTGCCGCATAGCCTCTGTCGAGAGTGTCTGCAGATCGCGCCCGTCGAAGCGGATCTGGCCGCGTACCTGCGCCGAGGGAGGCAACAGCCGCAACACCGCCAGCGACGTGGCAGATTTGCCACTGCCCGACTCTCCCACAAGCCCCAGCGATTCGCCGGCGGCGACGTCGAGATCGATGCCATCGACCGCGGGGCGCTCTCCGCCGAAGGAGACTTGCAGATTGCGGACTTCGAGCAGTGGGCTGGTCACTAGAGCATTTTCCCTGTAGGTGTAGTGTAGGGCTTCCGTATCTATGGGCGTTTTCCGCAATGAAAACGCCGCTGCACACCCCTTCCGGGCTACCCAGCAACAGGGAAAATGCTCTATTCCGCTACTTCCGCCAGGGCCGCGAGTGTCTTTTCCAGCGATGCGGTGTCTTCGACGTTGAGGGCCTTCTGGTTGCGGTCGATCTGGCGCATCAGGCCGGTGAGCACGCGTCCCGGGCCAACCTCGATAAAGTGGGTCGCGCCCTGGGCGACGAGCGTCTGCACGCACTCTACCCAGCGAACAGCGCCGGTGACCTGGCGGATGAGGGCATCGCGAGATTCGGCGCGGCGATGTTCCACGCGGGCGTCGACGTTGCAGACGATGGGGATGTGCGGGTCATGGAAGTTGACCTGTTCCAGGTAGCTGGCAAGCTGATGCTGGGCCGGAGCCATCATGGCCGAATGGAAGGGGGCACTGACCGGCAGCATGACGACGCGCTTTGCGCCGGCTTCTTTGCAGAGTTCTGCGGCGAGCTCCACGCCCTTGATGGCGCCGGAGATCACGGTCTGTTCCGGGGCGTTGAGGTTGGCGGCGGAGACGACCGAATCGGTCTCATCCCAGGCGCGGGTGCAGAGCTCTCCGATGGTAGCGGCGGGCAGGCCCAGAATGGCAGCCATGGTGCCCTGGCCGGCGGGGACAGCTTCCTGCATGAACCTGCCGCGGTTCTTTACGGTGCGGACGGCGTCGGCAAAGCTGATGGTGCCGGCGGCGACATGGGCAGAGTATTCGCCCAGCGAGTGTCCGGCGGCGATGGCTGGCCGAATGCCCTTTTCTTCGAGCACACGAAGGACGGCCACGGAGACTGTCAGGATCGCAGGCTGGGTATTTTCCGTGAGCTGCAGATCCTCTTCCGGGCCCTCGAAGCAGAGCTTCGAGAGCGGAAACCCGAGCGCTTCATCGGCTTCGTCAAAGACCGCTTTTGCGACTGGAAAATTGTCATAGAGATCGCGGCCCATGCCGACCGCCTGGGAGCCCTGCCCAGGAAAGAGGAAAGCCAGTTTTTGCATGCTCATAGGGGCATGGTAACGGAGGCCAGTTGCTAGTTGCTAGTTCCTGGTTCCTGGTTAAAAGTCGAAAGCGTGATCCAGGGACCACGCTTTCCTATTGAATCCACAATCCTTATGCGACTGGCAGCAAAACTAGCAACCAGGAACTAGCAACCAGCAACTGCTTTTAGATTCCTACGCCGAACTCGACATCCTGCATCTCGTCGCCTGCGTGCGAGTAGGCGTCGTAGGGGGTGCGGCGATTGAACTTGTAACGCTGGCGCAATTCGCGGCCTACGAAGAGGCCCAGAGCAACGGCGCCGAGGCCGGCGGAGACCCAGCCGACGGTTTTCAACACGCGCGAGCGCGAGGGCTCGCTGCTGGGTAGAGATTCAATCACTACGGCAGGAATCTTATCGAGCCTTGTGCCAAAAATGCGGCGCTTTCCAAACGGCTTCATGCCATGCATCATAACGCACCATCGGCATGGCTTGCAGAAAGCCTTAGTTTCCGGGGAAATTTTCTATCCATGAGTAACCAACTCGTCAACTTCGGGTTCTTAAGAAGGTGATGAAGATGCGTTCCTGGCTTCGTTTTCTAGTGTTACCGTTGCTGGCTGTGTCATTTAGCGCCAATGCCGGCGCACAGCAACCGCTGATGAACCGTATCCCTGAGGGTGTGGAGCTGATGGGTTCGTCCGGATCGCGCTCCAGCTTCAGCTTCGACAAGGCGATGCTGGATTCCGCGGACTCGCTGCTGGCGGATGAAGACGCCCGCCAGGCTGCCGCAGCGATTCACGGAATTACAGTTACCAACTATCACTTCCGCGACGAGATCGGCTACGACCCGCAGCAGATGGCGTCGGTGGCCGCCGAATACAGGGCTGCTGGATGGAAGCACCTGGTAAATGCCAATCAGCGTGACCCTGGAACCGGAACTGACTTGTGGATGCACTTCAGCGGAGCGCAGATCGATGATGTTTCGGTGCTGATCCGTCAGCCGCGGCAGATGAGCTTCATCTCGATCTCGTGCCAGCTCCGGCCCCTGGACCTGCTCCACCTGAGCGGTCACTTCGGAATCCCGAAGGTGGATCCGAATGCAGTGATGGTTCCCGCTCCCTGAACGGGCGCGAGTTGAATGGTTCAATCGTTGAATAGTTGAATGGTGGTTTGTGGTGCAACCGGCTCTATTCAACCATTCAACTATTCCCACTATTCAACTATTTAGAACTGTTCCACCTGCCGCAGCAGCGCAAGCTTCCGTTCCGGGCCTAAGAAGCTGGCTTCTACGGAGTTGGCGGCGAGTTCGCGCATCTGTTCCAGGGTGAACTCGAGCTGTTCGTGGGCCAGGATGTATTCGTCCAGCAGGTTGGCACCGAACATGGGCGGGTCGTCGGAATTGAGCGTGACCATCAGGCCGGAGTGGAAGTAGTCGCGTGCCGGGTGGGAATCGAGCGAAGAGCAACAGCCTGTCTTCAGATTGCTGGTGATGTTCAACTCCAGAGGGATCTGCTTTTCGGCGAGCACTTCCAGGAGCTCCGTATCCTGGGCGGCGGTAAGAGCGTGGCCGATGCGTTCCGCGCCGATGTTGATGGCGGACCAGATGCTGTGCGGGCCGACTGACTCGCCGGCGTGTGCCGTCAGCCGCAGGCCGGCCTTTCTGGCTTCGAGATAGAGATCGCGGAACTGATCGGCGGGGCCGCGCGCTTCGTCACCGCCGATGCCGATGCCCACGATGCTGGGGTACCGCTCGCGCAGCTCGGCGGCTTTGTGAAAGACGCGGGCGGCTTCCTCTACGCCGAAGTGGCGTACGGCATCGATGATCCAGAGCAGTGTGACGCCGAAGTCCTTTTCAGCGCGTAGACGGCCGCGTTCGATACCCTCGACGAAGGGTTCGACTTCGAGTTGCTTGATGAAGTAGATGATGCCGAAAGAGATGTAAGCCTCGGCATGCACGACGCCCTGGGCGGCGAGCGCGCTCACCATGTTATAGGTGATCAGCTCGTAGTCTTCCGGTGTCTGCAGGCGTTCGGTCACGGCCTTGAAGGCCATCAGAAACTCAAGGAAGTTGTCGTACCGGTAGAGTGCGCGGGCCTGTTCCAGCGTAAGGGGAGTGGTGTCATGCCTGCGGGAGAGCTCGACCAGGGTCTCCGGCTCGATGGTGCCCTCGAGATGCAGATGCAGCTCACACTTCGGCAGGCGGCGGAGCCAGTCGCGCGGTTCGAGATCGGGGGGATACAAAGCCCGTTGCGGCATGATTGTTAGTGTACCGGGCAATAGAGCATTTTCCCTGTAGGTGCAGTGCAGGGTTTCGGCACCTATGGGCGTTATCCGCAATGAAAACGCCGCGGCACTCTTCTTCCGGGATGCCCAATAACAGGGAAAATGCTCTAAGTGGAGAGCATGCGGAGGTAATGGTAATTACCTTCCCTGCAGCGTGGCGACGGTTTCTGGCTTGGGCGCGAACTCGCTGCGCTTGCGGCTGTAGAGGAAGTAGACAAAGAGCCCGATCACCAGCCACACGAAGAAACGTACCCAGGTGATAGCCGGCAGGCCGGCCATCAGGAGCAGGCAGCAGAGAGTGCTGAGGACGGGAATGACCGGGCCGAATGGAACGCGGAAGCCTCGATGACGTTCCGGCTGGCGGCGGCGAAGTACGATCACGCCGATTGAGACCAGAACGAAAGCGAAGAGGGTGCCGATGTTCGACATCTCTGCGAACGAGCCCACGTCGAAGAGTCCCGATGGAATGGCTACGAGGATGCCGGCGAACCAGGTCGCGAAGGCGGGGGTGCGGTACTTCGGGTTCAGGCTGCTGAAGATATCGGGCAGCAGGCGATCGCGCGACATGGCGAACCAGACGCGGGCCTGACCGAGTTGGAAGACGAGGATGGAGGAGATCATCCCGACGATGGCTCCGAGAAGCACGGCCAGACGCACCCAATGCAGGTGATGGCCTTCCGGCGTGAGGCTGATACGTTTGAGGGCCGTCACCACCGGGGCAGCATCGCCCGCGATGGACTGCCAGGGCACGATGCCGGTCAGGATGGCGGCGACCCCGACGTAGAGAAGGGTGCAGATCACCAGCGTGGCGATGATGCCGATGGGAACATCGCGCTTGGGATCGCGGCACTCTTCACTCGCGGTAGAGACGGAGTCGAAGCCGATGTAGGTGAAGAAGATGATCGAACCGCCGGCGAGCACACCAGGGAAGCCATTGGGAACGAAGGGATGATAGTTGCCTGGATGGATAAAGCTCAGGCCGAAGAAGATGAAGAGCAGGATGGCGAATATCTTCACCAGCACCATGATGTTGTTGGTCCGGGCGGATTCGCGGATGCCGCGGACAAGGATCACGGTGAGAATAAGCACAATGAGGAAGGCCGGGATATTGAAGCCGAAGTGCCAGCCCGGTTGGTAAATATCGTGTCCGGCGAGGTCCTGCAGGCCGAGTGGCAGATAGGCCGGGGAGAGCCACTTGGGATCCATCTTGATGCCGAGCCAGTCGATGAGGTCGACGACGTGCGCTGCAAAGCCGACGGAGACGCTCATGTTCGAGAAGGCGTATTCGAGGATGAGGTCCCAGCCGATGATCCAGGCGATGAGCTCGCCCAGCGTGGCGTAGGTGTAGGTGTACGCCGATCCGGCAATCGGAATCATGCTGGCGAGCTCGGCGTAACAAAGGCCGGTCAGGCCGCAGACGATGGCTACCAGAATCAGAGAGAGCGCGAGGGCAGGGCCCGCGCCCGGACGGCCGGCGACCGAGCCGTGATGCAGGATCAAGTCGATGATGGGCGAGGCCTTCCAGTCCGCGAGCTTGGAGGGATTGCCGCCGATGGCCGTTCCGATGACAGTGAAGATGCCGGAGCCAATGACGGCGCCGATGCCCAACGCGGTGAGCGAGACCGGGCCGAGTGTCTTTTTCAGGCTCCGTTCCGGGTCTTCGGACTCGGAGATAAGCTTGTCAATCGACTTGGTCGCGAAGATTTGCCGGGCCAGCGGAGTGCTCCTGCGGATGTGGTGTGGTTCAGGTTCGATTACAGCAAGATTAGAGCAATTCTCCTAATACTGTAGCTTTGGAGAGAGCATTTTCCCTGTAGGTGTAGCGTAGGGCTTCTGCATCGATGGGCGTTTTCCGCAATGAAAACGCCGCTGCGCTCCTCTTCCGGATCCCCAGTAACAGGGAAAATGCTCTAAATCTGCGAATGCCGTTTTCTTCGCAGGAAAACGGCGCAAACAGCCAAAAATCCGCCTTCACACCTTTAGGAGAAATGCTCCATCGTCTGGAGGCAATGATTCCGGACAGCAAAAAGCAAGGCCCGCCGCGTAGGCGGGCCTTGCTTCGACTACTTGTTGGAAGGTGTGTGGCTCTAGCGCTTAGACTGGCCGCGCGACAACTTCCGGAGTTTCTGCTTGTTGGAGCCGCGCGGGGTGGTGCGCTTGGCCTTGGGAGCCGCCTTCTTACGGGCAGCGCGCTTCAGTTTCTTGCGCTCTGTTGTGTCGGTAACGCTCTTGGTATTTGCCACTGTCTTCTCTCTGTTCTCTGAAAATGTTGCACGCCCAGATCGCCTGCATGCGGAACCCCGGAATACGGAACTCCTGAATACGAACCCTGGATGCGACCTAGATGCGTTCGAGCTGGGCAAACTTCTCCACCAGCTTCTTAACGCCATGCTTCGTAAATTCTACCGTAATTTTGGCGTCATCCCCCTCGCCTTCGCGCCGAACCAGGATTCCTTCCCCGTATTTGGGGTGGCGGACCCGGGTTCCGCGGGCCATTCCGGTCTTGCCGGTGGGCTCGGGGAGGTCCATCTTCGGGCGGGAGACCTTCTGGCCCCTCTGCGAGAAGAAGCTGGCGATGTTGTCTATGGAGGAGCCGGAATGGCCGCCGCCGCCACCGCTGCCGGCGCCATAGCGTTGCTGCGGACGTCCGCGGCTGCCGGACTGGTCTTCGTCCTCGTAGGAGTAGTGCCGTTCGCCCTCTTCGTAGGGATCGCGCCGCTGCTGGCCATACCGGCCGCCGCCGCTTGACCACGACGGGGTAGGCCGCGGGCTGCCTAGGTCTTCCATCAGGCGGGAGGGAATCTCCTCCAGGAACCGCGAGGGCATGCTGGCCTCGGGCATGTCATTGCCGTAGCGGCGGCGATAGCGCGCCCGGCTGATGATGAGCGTATCCATCGCTCGGGTGATGCCCACGTAGCAAAGGCGGCGCTCTTCTTCCAGACCGGTGGGGTCTTGCAGGACACGCGAGTGCGGGAAGAGCCCCTCTTCCATGCCGCAGAGGAAGACCAGCGGGAATTCGAGGCCCTTGGCGGCGTGCAGGGTCATCAGCGTGACCTTGGCGTCGGCCTGGTACTGGTCTACGTCGGAGACCAGAGCGGCATGGTCCAGGAAGTCGGCCAGGGTCTCGCCGCGCTCCTGGGCATCCTGGGCGGCATTGGCGAGTTCCTTCAGGTTTTCAATGCGAGAGAAGGCTTCGGGTGTGCCTTCGTCTTCAAGGGCGCGGATGTAGCCGGAGCGATCGTTGAGGAACTTGATCAGCTCGGGAAGCGTGGCCGGATCGCCGGGCGCGCGGAAGCCGTCGACGCGGGCGCTGGTCTCGAGCTTTTCCGTCGAGGCATCGGCGTTGGAGGCAGGAGAGGGCTTCTCCACCACCGGAGCGAAGGGATTGAAGGAGACATCCTCGGTACCGTGTGCGTTTTCCGGGGCGATGGAAGATTGTTCCTCCGTCGGACCGAAATCGAAGTTGAAGTTGAAATTGAAGCTGGTGTCGAAGGAGGCATCGGCCTCTTCGTTTTCGACCTCTGCCTCGGCTTCGGCGAAGGAGAACGATACGTCTTCGTCTGCCGCGGTGGCCGTATCTTCGGCGAGCTTCTCTGCAAAGCCAGGGCCAAGGATGGCGCGCGCATCTTCGATCAGACGCTTGAAGCCTTCGAGCGCGGTAAGGGCGCGTTGTGGCAACAAACGTTGTTTGATGGCCTGGCCAATGGCGTCCCATGTGGACATGCCGGTCTCGAGTGCCAGGCGTTCGAGCGTCTCCATCGTAGTCTTGCCGATGCCACGTGCAGGCGCGTTGATGACGCGTGCCAGGCCGACGGAATCATGCGGATTCTGGACCAGCTTCAGGTAGCTGATCATGTCTTTGATTTCGGAGCGTTCGTAGAACGAGAAGCCGCCAACCATCGTGTACTTGATCTGGTAGCGGCGCAGCGCTTCTTCCACCAGACGCGACTGCGAGTTGGTGCGGTACAGAATGGCGCAGCGCGCTTCGCCTTCCCCTTCGGAAGCAGTCCTTAGATAGCTTTTCAGGCGATCGGCGATGAAGAGAGCTTCGTTTTCTCCGTCGGGAGCTTCGTAGTAGCCGATCAGCGATCCGCCATCGCGCGTGGTGAAGAGGTTCTTGCCTTTGCGCTGCGTGTTGTTCGAGACGACCGCGCCTGCTGCTTCAAGAATGACCTGGGTGGAACGGTAGTTCTGTTCCAGGCGGATGGTCTGAACCTCGGGAAAGTCTTTTTCGAACTCGAGGATGTTGCGGATGTCGGCGCCGCGCCAGCTATAGATGGACTGATCTTCATCGCCGACGACGCAGACGTTGTGATGATCACCGGCGAGCATCTTCATCAGCTCGTACTGCGGACGATTGGTGTCCTGGTACTCGTCGATAAGGATGTAGCGATAGCGGCGGTTGTAGCGCTCGCGTGTTTCTGAGGAGGACTTGAACAGGCGCACGGTCTCGAGCAGAAGATCGTCGAAGTCCAGCGCGTTGGCTTTGGCCAGCTCCTGTTTATAGATCTTGAAGATGTGTGCGATCCGCTCTTCCAGGGGATTGGTGGAGTTGAGGAAGTACTCCTGGGGATCGATCATGTGATTCTTTGCCCACGAGATGCGACCGAGAGCAACACGCGGCTTCAACTGCTTGTCATCGATGCCCAGCCGCTTCAGTGCCTGCTTGACGACTGCCTGCTGATCGGTCTCGTCATAGATGGCGAAGGTCTTGGTGAGACCCACGTTATTCACACGTAGCGCTTCGATATCGCGGCGCAGTGTGCGCACACAGAACGAGTGAAAGGTTGAGATCGATGGTTTGGAGAGCGATCCGTGGCCCAGAAGTGCGAGGACGCGTTCTTCCATCTCCTTTGCGGCCTTGTTAGTAAAGGTCACCGCGAGGATGGAATCAGGAGAGACACCCCGTTGATTAATCAGGTACGCGATGCGGTGTGTGATGACGCGGGTCTTACCGGAACCGGCGCCGGCAAGCAGCAACACAGGACCATCGACGGTCTCTACACCGGCCCTTTGCTGCGGATTCAACTTGTCGAGAAGATGCTGCAAGACGAGAAAACTACTCCTGCATCAAGTTTACCGCCGCAGCGCACAAGAACATATAAGACAGCCGCGACGAAGCGGACGTTAGCAGGCAAAGTTCAGAAAATTACTCGAAATTAATTTCGAAAAAAGTTGGAACAAAGTGGGAACGGGCCGCGTAATGCCTCCTGCGTGACGAAATCACCTGAACCTAGGCCAGATGAGATTCGATCAGCCACCGCAAAGGAGAGAACTCACATGAACCGTCAGACTGTTACGCGCGCTGCATTCGCAATCGCCTTCACCGCCATGACTTTGGCCCCTACCGCGCACGCCGCATCGTTCTTCAAGAAGGGCACCCCGGATACACAGACTTCCATGAAGAAGGCCGGCAAGACCATCAAGTTCACCGTTCGTAACGATTCCAATGAGGCACGCGAGCTTCGTATCGGCGATGACGTTGTGACGATCGCCGCGAAGAGCAGCAAGCAGCTCGAAGCCGCTGACGGTACCCGCGTTTACAGCAACACTGCCACCGACAAGGTCGCTGCAGGCACCCTGATGGTGCAGCTCTCCAAGGACATGAACAACGCTACCCTGGCGTTGAACTAAGATTCACACTTCTCAATCCGCTCCCCTACTGGATGGCTGGCGGTGAAGGCGTACTCTAATGGAGTATGTCTTCGCCGGCAGCCATCTCGCCTTCCCGCAGTATCTGTGTCTTTTGTGCCTCTGCCAATGGAACGCGGCCTGAATACCGCGCCGATGCCGAAGATCTGGGACGGCAGCTTGCCCTGCAGAATATCGGCCTGATCTATGGCGGCGCTCGCGTTGGCCTGATGGGTGCGGTGGCCGATGCCACGCTGGCTGCAGGCGGACGTGTGACCGGTGTGATTCCGCATGTGTTGGTCGATATGGAAGTAGCGCATCACGAGATCACTGAGCTTCATATCGTGAAGACGATGCACGATCGCAAGGCGCTGATGGGAGAGAAGGCAGATGCATTTCTGATTCTTCCCGGTGGCTTCGGCACGCTGGAAGAACTCTTCGAGGTGCTGGCCTGGTCGACCCTGAAGCTTCACTCCAAACCGATCGTGCTGTTGAATACGGCAAAGTTCTGGGATGGCATGTTGGCGTTTCTGGATCACTGCATTGCAGAAGGTGTATTGACACAGCCGAGGCGAGAACTGCTGCTGGTGGCCGATACGGTGGATGAAGCGATCCGGCTTTGTCTGGGATAGTGCATTTTCCCTGCAGGTATAGTGCAGGGCTTCCACATCTATGGGCGTTTTCCGCAATGAAAACGCCGCTACACATCCCTCCGGAGATACCCATGAACAGGGAAAACGCTCTATTGCGCCTTTTTATGGGCAGCCCGATCTGTTGAATCTTTCACGTTCATCGAACCATCCAAGCGTAGGTATGCCTACTCTGTTTGATCCCATCCGCGTCGGTGACCTCGATCTTCCCAACCGTATCTTCATGTCGCCGCTGACGCGGCTGCGCGGCACTCCGGACCATGTGCCCACGCTGATTCAGGCGGAGTATTACCGCCAGCGTGCAAGCGCCGGGCTGATTATCAGTGAAGGAACTCCCGTGGCTCCGCTGGGTGTTGGTTATCCGCAGGTTCCGGGAATTTGGAGTGATGAGCAGGTTGAAGCATGGAAGCCGATTACGCAGGCGGTGCATGAGGCCGGCGGCCGCATCTTTGCGCAGATCTGGCATGTCGGCCGCATCTCGCATTCGAAGCTGCTCAACGGTCAGTTGCCGGTAGCGCCGAGCGCGATCGCCGTGCAGGGAACGGTAAATGTCCTGCGGCCACAGGTTCCATTCGAGACGCCGCGAGCGTTGACGATTTCTGAGATCAAAGAGGTTGTAGAGCAGTTCCGCCGCGGAGCGCAGAATGCGCAGCGCGCCGGCTTCGATGGTGTGGAGCTGCACGGAGCGAATGGATATCTGCTCGACCAGTTCCTGCAGGACGGCGCCAATCATCGCGATGATGAGTACGGCGGCAGCCTGGAGAATCGCGCACGGCTGATGCTGGAGTGTGCGGATGCTGCAATCAGTGTGTGGGGACCCGATCGCGTGGGAATGCATCTGGCTCCTCGTCCAGGCGCACATGGCATTCAGGATTCAAACCCGGCTGCGACTTTTGGCCATGTGGTGACGGAATTGGGTAAGCGGAAGATTGCTTTCATCTGCGCTCGCGAACGCGTGGCGGAAGACAGCCTGGGGCCGGAGCTGAAGAAGAAGTTTGGCGGCGTCTATGTGGCGAATGAAGCGTTCACCTTCGAGCAGGCGGCCAATGCATTGAATGATGGCTGGGCCGATGCAGTGGCGTTCGGCAAGTTATTTATCGCCAATCCGGATCTGCCGCGGCGGTTTGCCGAAGGGCTGACGTTGAATCAGCCCAATCCGGAGACGTTCTATACGCATAATCCGGAAGGCTATGTAGATTACCCCACGCTGCCGGAAGACTGAGGCTGAGGAGAAGATGGGATGAGGAAGTCGGGCTTATGCTTGACTTCTTTTTGTTTGTCATCCCGTAGGGATCTGCTTTTCGCCTAAATCCCTGTTCAAAGGTGGGGAGAAAAGCAGATTCCTCCGCATTCGCTACGGAATGACAAACAAAAGGTCATTACAACTCAGTCTGCCGCTACCCTAAATCTTCTCCACAACGACAGCCGTGCCGTAGGCAAGCACTTCGGTGACGCCTTGCATGATTTCGGTCGCGTCGTACTTGGCTGCGATGACGGCATTGGCTCCGCTTTGCTCGGCGTGCAGCAGCATCATTTGAAAGGCGTCGTTGCGTGTCTTCTCGCAGAGGTCACTGAGGATGGTGATATTGCCACCGATCAATGTCTGCAGACCGGCGCCGATAGAACCGAAGATCGAGCGCGAGCGTACCAGAATGCCGCGGACGACTCCTATATTGCGAACGATGCGATAGCCAGGCAGCTCAAACGCGGTGGTGACCATAGACGGATCGATAGGCATGGAGTTCTCCTTGCGGTGAATTGTACGAGGAGAAGGTTTACTGAGTTCCAGATTCGGCGAAATATAGCCGCGCTTAACTGCGAAGCTTTTCCAGCAAAGCAGTAACCGCGCCGCAGTCGATGGTTGATTGTGCCAGGGCAACGCCCTCTTTCAGCGTGGCAGCTTTGCCGGCGACGACCAGCACTGCGGCGGCATTCAGCACCACAACATCCCGGCGTGGGCCTTGTTGCCCGGCAAAGATGGCGGTGAGGATGGCTGCGTTCTCCACTGCATCGCCGCCGCGGATCTCTGAGATAGGGGCACTCTTCAGACCGAGGTCTTCCGGCTTCAAGGTCATCAGCGAGACGACGCGTCCCTTCACTTCAGCGATCTGCGTGGCGCCGTCGAGCGTGATTTCGTCCAGGCCGTTTCCATGCACGATAAACGCGTGCCGCGTGTTGAGCATGGCCATGGCTTCGGCAACGACCGGCACCAGGTGTGGCGCATAGACACCCATCACCTGGGATGGGGCTCCGGCGGGGTTCGCCATCGGGCCAAGGATGTTGAATACAGTACGGACGCCGAGAGCGCGGCGTACCGGCATGACGGCCTTCATGCCGGGATGGAGCTCAGGTGCATGAAGAAAGAGGAAGCTGTTACGGCGTAGGGTTTCAGCGCCGGCCTCGGGGGTCTGTGAGATGGGAATTCCCAGGGCTTCCAATACGTCAGCGGAGCCGCACATCGAAGTGACGGAACGATTGCCGTGCTTGGCAACGCTGGCTCCGGCGGCTGTGGCGACCAGGGCCGCGGCGGTGGAAATATTGAAGGTGCCGCTCAGGTCCCCGCCGCTGCCGCAGGTGTCGACCAGCATTTCGCGTTCGCCTGCGTTGAGAGGAAGTTGCAGGGCGGCCAGACGCATGGCTTCGGCAAAGCCTGCGATCTCAGCGGCGGTCTCGCCGCGGGTAGCCAGGGCTGTGAGCAGGCCGGCGAGCGTGATCTCGGTAAAGTCGCCTGTGAGGATCTCGGCCATCAGGGCACGGGACTCCTCACGCGTGAGCACGGCTTTCTGTTCGACGATGCGCTTGAGAGTGAGTGAGAGACCCATATCCGTTTTTTGAGGGTAGCATTTAGATGCGAATCGGCCGGGAATGTCATCTAATATCCGTATGCGCTGGATGGCACTCGTCGCACTGTTCGTGACGCTCACCGCGGCTGCGCAGGACCCGCAGCGGACGGCGAAGCCCGGCGACGACAACAACAGAATCCGCAGCGTCCCGACAAACGACAACTATTCGGTTCCAATCGACTCAATCGATTACGACAACCCTATGGCGCATCCGGAAAATCGCCCTGCCGCGCCAATCTGTGATCCGGAACAGATTGAGGTAAAGATCGGCTCGGACAACGCTTCCAACGGCCAGCACGGCATTCCCATCAGCTTCCATAACGGCAGCAATCTGACCTGTTCCTTTTCATCCGTAATGGTGATGCAGCTCGAGAACAGCTCCGTCGTTCAGGAGAGGGTGCGGCAGGGCACGACATGGGTAATGAAGACGGTCACGCGGTACCGTCCAGTGCCGATCACGACCTGTCAGAACTGTGGCGGATTCCACTTCAACTCCAGCATCGGACAGGAGATTGTTGTCGAATCCGATGCCGTGGTCTATGCGATTATCGGCTTTAGTTCGCTCAACTCCGCACCCTGCGCTGACCCAGACACGTTCAGTTGGTTGACGCGTCCTGGCAGCCAGATGCAGCATGTTCCTCTCTCACTGCATGTCTGTGCGCCGCTGCGATTCTCCGGAATTATTAAAAGTTTGCCCGATGGCTTCCTGACACCGTAACCCCGTGCGAACATCGCACGAAAGTGCGATCTCCGGTTGCGCCTCGTTCTGCGGCTCGACTACGATCATTGGCGGATAGCTCCGGAACCAATGAAAATTCACGAGTATCAGGCAAAAGAGATCCTGCGGAAGTATGGCGTCACCGTCCCTGCCGGTGAGATGGCCACCACGCTGGAAGAGGCCGACAAGGCCGCCAAGCAGCTCTTCTCCAACGGCGCTCCCGCCGTGGTCGTCAAGGCGCAGATTCACGCCGGCGGCCGTGGCAAGGGTGGCGGCGTGAAGGTTGCCAAAACGATCGACGACGCCAATGCTGCATCGAAGGCGATCCTCGGTATGCAGCTGATTACGCATCAGACTGGACCTCAGGGCCAGAAGGTGCAGCGCCTGCTGGTCGAGGAGGCTTCCGCCATCGACCGTGAGCTGTATCTCGGCATCGTGCTCGACCGCGCTTCGGCCAAGCTGGTGTTCATGGCCTCGCAGGCCGGCGGCATGGAGATCGAAGAGGTTGCCGCGAAGGATCCTGAGGCGATTTATAAGGAGTACATCGATCCAGGTATCGGCCTGCAGCCGTACCAGGCGCGCAAGCTCGCCTTCAAGCTGGGCCTGAAGCCCACGCAGGTGGGTCAGGCGGTGCAGTTCATGATGGGCCTGTATAAGGCGTTCGTCGAGACGGACTGCTCGCTGCTCGAGATCAACCCCTTCATCACAACGAAGGACGACAAGCTCGCTGCGCTCGATTGCAAGATCAATTTCGACGACAACGGCATGTTCCGGCACAAGGACCTGAAGGAGCTGCGCGACATCACCGAAGAGGATCCGCTCGAGGTCGAAGCCAGCAAGTTCAACCTGAACTACATCCGCCTGGAAGGCAACATCGCCTGCATGGTGAACGGCGCCGGTCTTGCAATGGCGACGATGGACATCATCAAGTACGCCGGCGGAGCTCCGGCGAACTTCCTGGATGTGGGCGGCGGCGCCAGCCAGGAGCAGATTGAACAGGCCTTCGGCATCCTGTTGAAGGATCCGAATGTGAAGGCGATCTTCATCAACATCTTCGGCGGCATTCTGCGCGTGGATGTGCTGGCGACCGCTGTTGTGGCCGCCGCCAGGAACCTGGGCGTCAACATTCCAATCGTCCTTCGCCTGGAAGGCACGAACGTGGAAGAGGGCCGCAAGATCCTGAAGGAGAGCGGTCTGAAGTTCGAAGTAGGCGCAACGATGAAGGAAGCCGCTGACCTGGCTGTCGCGGCAGCCAAGGGGGTGGCGTAATGGCAGTACTGGTCGATAAGAACACGCGACTGATCGTTCAGGGCATCACCGGCCGCGAGGGTACGTTCCACGCCAAGGCCTGCGCCGAGTACGGCACCAAGGTTGTGGGTGGCGTTACGCCGGGTAAGGGTGGCACCATTCACGAAGGCTGGCCTGTCTTCAACACGGTGGCAGAGGCTGTACGCGAGACCGGCGCCAACGCCAGTGTGATCTTCGTTCCTCCGCCGGCTGCGGCTGACGGCATTCTTGAAGCAGTCGACGCCAAGCTCCCGCTCGTGATCTGCATCACCGAAGGCATTCCCGCGCTGGATATGGCGAAGGCCTGGCCGGTTGTGAAGGGTTCGCAGTCGCGCCTGATTGGGCCGAACTGCCCGGGTGTGATCTCGCCCGGAAAGGCGAAGATCGGCATCATGCCGGGCCGCATTCACAAGGAAGGCAGCGTCGGTATTGTGTCCAAGTCGGGCACCCTGACTTACGAGGCGGTTTACCAGCTCACGACCCGCGGCATCGGTCAGTCGACCGCCATCGGCATCGGCGGCGACCCAATCATTGGAACGACGCACATCGATGCGCTGAAGCTGCTGCAGGACGATCCGGAGACTGAGGCGATCATCATGATCGGCGAAATCGGTGGATCGGCCGAAGAGGCAGCCGCGGCCTTCATCAAGGAGCATGTCACCAAGCCTGTGGTCGGCTTCATCGCCGGACAGACGGCGCCTCCGGGACGCCGTATGGGCCACGCCGGTGCGATCATCTCCGGCGGCGAAGGCACGGCGCAGAGCAAGATGGAAGCTATGCGCGCGGCCGGCATCCACGTCGTGCAGTCGCCTGCGGAGATGGGCGAAATGATGGCCAAGGTGCTGGGCAAGGCCTAATTCATCGATAGACATCAGATATGGGGCGGCTTCGGCCGCCCTTTCTTACTGCGAAAAATCTGGTGTCAAGATTTCACTCGTTCCGGTCTCGGCAGGATTATCGCGTCAGGGCCGGGCAAAGGAATGCGATCCCTCACCATCTCACGCTCCTATTGAAGGAGAGACTCTATGCCGTATCTCACAGATCAGGATCATCGCGTAGTTCCGGGACAGGTGAAAGAAGATCAGGTCACCTCATATATCGAAAAGTACACATCACAACTTCCAAGTTCGTTTTATCTTGGCGTCGCGGGTGTTTCTGTAGCCGCATCTCTGGTGCTAAAACTTACCGGACGCGACCGGGATGCTCAGTTCGTTGGCCAATGGGTCGCCCCTTTCTTACTGTTCGGCATCTACAACAAGCTCGTAAAACAGCATGGCTCCGATGCGCAGGTGCATCATCACAGCGGAGAACAGACGTTACGCGCGGCGTAATCCTGCGTGGCCCCCCATGGCAACCTGAGCGCCGAAGTGCGCATCCCCACACTTCGGCGCAAGTCATCGTCTAAGATTTCAGGCGGCACGGCGCCAGCAAATGACGCTGATTCCGCTCTGGAGATACAAAATGAAACGTACCGCACGGTTTATTTTTCCCCTGCTCCTTGCCCTGCTGATCGCACCTCTACCCGCTGCTCATGCGCAGCAGCAATCCAAGTGGTCGAATGAAGATGCTTCGCGGATTGCGCGCGAGGTACAAAAGCAGCTTCTTCGACTGACAAACTACAGCGTCTTCGATAGTCTGCACTTCGGCCTGCGCGGCGGAGTCGTGACCCTTGGCGGTTATGCCAGCCGGCCCACATTGAAAGACGACGCGGCACGCGTGGTGAAGAAGATCGAGGGCGTGACTGAGGTCGACAATCAGATCGAGGTTCTGCCAAACTCACCCAACGATGACCGTATCCGGATGGCGGTTTACACCAACATCTACAGGCAGCCGGCGCTCCGTAAATACACCTCGAACTTCCCGAACGCTGCGCTGACGCCATCGATTCCACGCGCTGCGGGTGGCATCACCTGGGATCCGCCGCTTGGCTATCACGCGATTCACATCATTGTGAAGAACGGCAATGTAATCCTGACCGGGGTGGTCAACAACGAAAGCGACTCGATCATCGCGCAGATGCAGGCAAACTCTACCCCGGGCGTCTTCGGGGTCGAGAACCAGTTGATCGTGGCTTCGCAGCCGAAAAAAGAGAAGTAGCGGCAACAGGGAAACCAGTCCTGGTAATTTACGGGAGGCGGCTTCGCAAGAGCGTTTTTCCTGTAGGTATCGTGTAGGGCTTTCGCATCTGCGGGCGTTTTGCGCAATGAAACGCCGCTACGCCCTTTCTGGGATACCAGTAACTGGGAAAACGCTCTATGCTTGCAAACATGATGCAAGCTGACGAGTCTCGCCGCCGCTTTCTTGGCGTGTGCGCCAAAGCCGGTGTGGGCGCCACGTTGTTTCCCGGTGCACTGTATACGCTGGCCGCGCAGGCGCAGCAGAGTGCTGGGCCTGGAGCCAGGCTTGGAGCCGGGCTTGGAGCAGATCCGGGCACCTTTGCGAAGATCACACCGGAGATGATCGACCAGGCGGCCGCGATGGCGGGGTTGACGATCACCGACGAGCAGAAGAAACAGTTGCTCGATGGTGTTGTCGATCAGCGGGATTCCATTCGCCAGCTTCGCGATCTGCATCTGCCGAATCGAGTGGCGCCCGCGTTTTCGTTCGACCCCGTGCCTTCAGGGATGAAGCTTGAGACGGCGCAGAAGCCCGCCGTGCTGTCCGTAGCGCCCGATGTCAGCGCGCTCTCCCTGAGCAATGAGGAGAAGCTTGCTTTTGCCACGGCGAGGGAGCTGGGCGAGCTGGTCCGGACCCGGAAAATATCGAGCGTCGATCTGACCAAGCTGTATCTGTCGCGCCTCAAGCGCTTCGATCCGCAGCTGCACTGCGTCATCACCCTCACTGAAGAGCGTGCGTTGCAGCAGGCGGCGGAGGCAGATCGCCAGATCGCGGCAGGTAAACATCTCGGACCGCTGCATGGTGTTCCGTGGGGCGCGAAGGATCTGCTCAGCGTAAAGGGATATCGCACGACCTGGGGAGCGGCCGGTTTCGAAGAGCAGCAGTTCGATACCACAGCGACAGTTGTTGAACGGCTCGACAAAGCCGGGGCCGTGCTGCTCGCCAAGTTGAGTATGGGAGCCCTGGCGCAGGGCGATCTATGGTTCGGTGCACGCACGCGGAATCCCTGGAATACGAAGCAGGGTTCAAGCGGATCGTCGGCTGGTTCGGGCTCGGCGGTCAGTGCAGGTCTGGTGGGCTTTGCCATCGGGACAGAGACATTGGGTTCGATCTCGTCGCCCGCAACGCGTTGCGGTGTTACCGGCCTGCGTCCGACGTTTGGTTTTGTGCCGCGCACCGGAGCGATGGCGCTGAGCTGGACGATGGATAAGATCGGCCCCATCTGCCGCAGCGTGGAAGACTGTGCGCTGGTGATGGACGTCATTCACGGTCCTGATGGGCAAGATCGCATGGTCAAAGAGGCGGCCTTCTCCTGGGATGCGCGCTTTGACTGGAAGAAGCTCCGTGTCGGTGTGTTGTCGGCGGCGTTTGAGGCACCGAAGTTTGAAGAGCCGAAGCGCAAGGATGGCGAGGCCGATGCGGCGTACGCCGAGCGCGTTGCCATGGCAAAGCGCAACTACGAGCGGTCTGTCTATGACAACCGCTACGACCGCGCATCGCTGGATGCGTTGAAGAAGATGGGCGTGACCTTGATCCCGGTGGAGCTGCCGAAGCTTCCCTGGGGAGCGATCACGCCGGTGCTTGAGGTCGAAGCGGCAGCTGCGTTCGATGAGCTTACCTTGAGCGGACGCGATCGTTTGCTGACCGGGCAAAGCTCCGGCGACTGGCCTAACACCTTCCGCATCGCGCGTTTCTACTCAGCAGTGGATTATGTGCAGGCGATGCGCGCACGCACTCTCGGCATCGAGCAGATGGCGGAACTCTTTGCGAAGGTGGACGTGATTGTGACTCCTTCGGGCGGCTCGCAGCTTCGGGCCACCAATCTCACGGGACATCCGGCGGTGATCGTTCCCAACGGCCTGCGTGGTGACGATGCACCACTGCCATGGAAGACTGGCGATGGTGATCCGGGGAACAACGGTGGACCGGGTACGATGACGAGTATTACGTTCCTCGGTCAGCTCTACTCTGATGCACGGCTGGCCGCATTGGCGCGTGCGTACCAGGAGGCCACGGGCTTCCATAAACTCCATCCCAAGCTTGCCTGATATGTCTTTTGTCGTCGCTCAGAATCTGGTGAAGGAGTACCCGGCGAAGAACGCCGCCGGTAAGGTGTGTGTGGTGGATGATGTCTCGCTGACGATCGAGCGCGGCGAGACCCTTGGGCTGGTGGGTGAGTCGGGCTCCGGCAAGAGCACGGTCGCTCGCATGCTACTGCGACTGGTGGAGCCTACGGAGGGCTCTGTGCACGTCGATGGTGTCGATGTGCTGTCGGCGGGACGCGCAGGCATGCACGCTCTGCGACGCCGTATGCAGGTAGTCTTCCAGGACCCTTACTCGGCGCTGAATCCGCGGATGCGTGTGCGGCAGATCTTGCTTGAGCCGTGTGCGATTCATGGCGCACCGCAGGGCATGCGGCCGGAGGAGAGAGTACGGCGACTCTTGCATGAGGTCGGGCTTGATGCGTCAGCGCTTGAGCGCTATCCGCATGAGTTCTCCGGAGGACAGCGGCAGCGCATCAACATTGCCCGGGCGCTGATGTTAAGGCCGGAGTTCCTGGTGCTGGATGAGCCGGTCAGCGCGCTGGATGTTTCGGTGGCGGCGCAGGTGGTGAACCTGCTGTGCGAGCTGCAGCGGAGCTATGGGCTGACGTATCTGTTCATCTCGCACTCCATGCCTCTGGTGCGGTATCTCTGCGATCGTGTAGCGGTGATGCAGCGGGGGAGGCTGGTGGAGATTGGGGAAGCGCTGGAGGTTTGCGATCGTCCGCGCGAGACGTATACGCAGCAGTTGATTGCGGCTACACCGGAGCTCCCGGTGTAGTGTGGTTGGGACGACTCTTCCTGGAGCTTCCGAACGATGAGATGCCACCCGCTTTCTGTTCTCAGTTTGTTGTTGCTGTGTCTACCCTGCCGTGCCGCGGTTCGGGATATTCCCAAAGATCGTCTGCCATCTGATGCTGAATTTCGGAGTACGTATGAGACTCTAGACCGTATTGAGCCGATGGTTGATCACTGGGATGCGACGTGGAGGTATACCACTCCCCGCCAACGGGTTGTTGATCAGCTCGCCACGGCTTTGAAGACGGTGCAGGCTGCGCACGACAGATCTCCTGACGATCTGGAACTGACGCTTTTACTGGGGGTGGTGGCTCACTACGGCTATAACGTGGACCTACCACAGACCTACGAGCTTGCGATGTCGATGTTTGGAAAGGCAAACACCCTCGCGCCGGAAGATATTCGCGGCAGATGGTTTGAGGCCGCTCATGTCTGCCAGTCCGCGAGGCCGGCCGCAGGGATGAAGGCATTTCTCGAAATCGAACAATCGCATCCATGGAAGTCTCTCCCCGTCGATTTCTGGGATGACTACATGGCATGCGGTACTGTGACGGTAATGCCTGCACACGTGCTGCGAGCGGCAGATTACCTCTCGAAACTCAACGCTCCTGCAAATGACATGCGTTCTTTTCTCATCGAGGCGAACTCCAAGCGATTCACCGATCCTGACCCAAAAAACGTTCCACAGCAACAGGCATGGCGTGTCAGGAAGGCTAACTCCCCGAAGGTCAGAATCGGGTCGTATCTTTGTGGCTTTTCGATGGACGTTCCCGGGGATTGGGAGATAGGCTTTGCCCCAGTGAACGAACAGATATGTATGGTGCAGATGCAACTTCCGCAGGAGAAGAAAGCAAGGCTGCACTCTCAGGTGGCCGTAATGGCGCGTCCCGCGAAATCAGAGGAGACGGTAAAGGAGTTTCTGCGAACCGCCGTCCAGCACGGTGAGATACAGGACCTCGCCGAGCTACCCTGTCCTGTGGCAAGTTGCGTTCAGGTCAAGCTGGCGGATAAGAACAAGGCCGGCAAGGACGGGGACGAGATCGGCTGGCTGATTGCCTTCGAGAAAGAAGGACCTGAGTATCCTGGGTTGTTGCTCGAAGAGCCAACAGATCCGCCTACGAAAAAAGAGGACAAGCCACAATATTTTCATCCTGCCGAGCGCTCGACTCGGGCCAAGGGGCGTATTCTTTACCTCTTTGTTCTGGACACATCTTCGGTGTCCGCTCCGATGGCAAAACCTCGGATGGAAGAACTATTGCGTAGTCTTCAGGTGGAATAATCGCCCTGAATCCGGCCCCGTTTTTGCACACCCCGTGCAGCAGTACCATTCCGGAATGACCCAGCATCACGTCGGCCGGCTGGAGGTGATCACCGGCCCTATGTTCTCCGGAAAGAGCGAGGAACTGATCCGCCGTTTGAAGCGCGCCAAGATCGCGAAACAGCGAGTCGCCTGCTTCAAACCTGATATCGATCTCCGATACCACCGTACGGCGATTGCATCGCACTCCGAGCAGACGCATGACGCCGCTGTCGTTACGCCAACCTCCGAGCGCCTGAAGGCGACTCTGTTCGAGAAAGATCACATTCATGAGGTGGATGTCATCGGAATCGATGAGGTGCAGTTCTTCGATGAGGCTGTGATTCCGTTGGTGATGGAGCTGGTGCACCTGGGAAAGCGGGTGATTCTGGGCGGTCTGGACACGACCTTCGCCAACGAGCCCTTCGGTCCCGTGCCGAACCTGATGGCGCTTGCCGACGAGGTGACGAAGTTGTCGGCGGTGTGCATGGTGTGCGGGAATCCGGCGATTCACACGCAGCGGCTGGGACAGAGCCAGGAGCTTGTGGTGGTGGGAGCCGCCGGGCTGTATGAGGCTCGCTGCCGTGAGCACTTCCAGCCCTTTATCGATGAGAACCAGAGCGAGCAGATGGAGCTTCCGGCGGTTGCACAGTAGGCCACGTTTTGCATCGTGACGCATCCTAAACGTATCCTGCGGGATACAAGGAGATTCACTATGCGTCTTGCATCCGTTGCTGCGGCTGCCCTTCTGGCTACCGTTCCCGTTTTTGCTGCCGCACCCAAGCCCGTCAAGGTTATGTTGAAGGACGCAAACGGCAAGGACGCCGGTTACGTCACCTTCTCCCCGGCTAAGAGCGGTGTGAAGGTTATGGTCATGCTCGAGAATCTGCCCGCCGGAGAGCATGCCGTGCATGTGCACGCCGGGGCGACCTGTGAGGCTCCGAGCTTCCAGTCCGCGGGCGGTCACTTCAACCCTGAAAACAAGCACCACGGTTTCAAAAACCCCGAGGGACATCACGATGGCGACTTCCCCGAGTCTGTGACGATGACCGGAAGCATGGGTCACAAGACCTTCGACGCGGATTACCTGTCGCTGGACCCGGCGGCGCCGAACTCCGTCTACGGCCACACAGTGGTCGTGCATGAGAAGGCCGACGATCAGATGACCGACCCGGCTGGAAATGCCGGCAGCCGGCTGGCCTGCGGTGTGATCGAAAAGCCCTCGATGTAGAAGTAACGGGCAGGAAAAAGCAAAGGGGCTGGAGACGTTGTGTCTCCAGCCCCTGTTGTTTGCGTAACCACGGATCTGGGTGGGATATTTGAGCGCTCGAATTTGTTTGTCATCCCGAAGGGATCTGCTTTTCCTGCCGTGGGCGGGAGAGCTCCCGAACGTCTGGCGAGGCACAATGCTGTTGCCCCATTCTTTCGCGAAGCGAAAGGGTGGGGTATCGAGCGAAGCGAGACCGCTTCAATTTCCGGAAGCATTGAAACTGCGGTCGATGCTTCAGCCCCTGAAAAACTGTCAGGCGAGCAAAAAAGGTCGCGCATAGCGCGATACCCCACCCTTCGCGATTTCATCGCGAAGAATGGGGCAACGGGTGTATCGGCTCCCAACAAAGATATCTGTCTTTACCGTGGTGTGCCTGCCGGCGGTGCAGGCCTGCGTACGGCGCCTTCCGGCAACGGCTTGCCTTCGGAGAGCAGCTTCATGTTTTCGAGCATCTGGGTAAACCGGGTGCGGCGGTTTTCAATGTCCTTCTGCTTCGCGGCATCGTCCGGCAGTGCGGAGTTGTCGTAGAGCAGGGTGTAGTGCAGGCGGGTGGTGGTAGCGGTCAGGGGCTCGGCCTCCAGGTCGCCGTGGTACATGATGTAGTTGCTGCCGGCTCGTTTCGGTTGCGTGTAGATGTAGCTGTACTTTGTCTTGCCGACAAGCACCTCGTTGCCGATGGTGCGAATGGCGCCCAGCTCTCCGTCTTTGCCGGAGGTAATGGTGCAGCCGGGGAAGCCCCATTCGCCAATATCGCAGTACTTCCCGATGCGTGCCCAGACTTTGTCTGCCGGAGCATTGACGTCGATGCTCATAGGGATGGTGACGTAGTGCGGCTCAGCCACCAGCCATGGCGCCGTGGAGAGCACCGGAGGAGGCGCGGTCGGTTTTTCTACTTTGCCACCTTCGGACAACGTCTTCATATTCTTCAGGAAGCCGGTAAAGCGCATCTTTCGGGTGGCGGTCTCGGTATTCCGAGCTGCATCGTCCGTGAGCATGGAGTTGTCGTAGAGGAAGCTGTATTCCAGCCGGGAGGTCTTCGCCGTCACCGGAACCACTTCCAGCGTGGCGTGGTAGAGGTTGTAGGTAACCCCCTGTCGCGGAGCCTGGGCGTAGGTGTAGCTGTACTTGGTTTTGCCGACCATCACCTCGTTCTGGATCGACCGAACGGAGCCGATCTCATCTCCTGGCCCCTGGAGGATGGTGCAGGGAAATCCCCAGTCGCCGATGTCGCAGTATTTTCCGACCCGAGCCCAGACCGTGTCGGCTGACGCGTTGACATCCTGGGTCAGAACGAACGAGACGTAGTGCGGGTTGGGGCTTTCCAGCGGCGGGGGAGCCGGACGTGCGGCTGGGGCGGCCGCTGGCGCCTGGGCAAGGGCAATGGCCGAGCAGGCCAGCAGAGCACAGGCAGACAGGGAGAGATGGACCTTAGACATGGGTCTCCTTGAAACGGTGGATGAAACGGTGGAAATGAGTGGGTTTCTGCTGCAGGAGCATCAGACTCCGGCGAACCGACCACTGTCAACGCGCGTCCCTCTTTTGGGTCAGATTTTCTGGGACGTCCCTGGGAACTGCACAGTTACGTTTTTCGTATAGAAACACATGGGCGTTTTACACATGGCGATTCCCGCGCACGGCTTGCCGGTCATACCGGTAAAGCGGGCCATGCTGCTGGGACCGGATCCTAGAAAGGGCCAGGTTCCACCCTCCGCGCCTGTGCCGCAAGTTACACTCGATCAGACACATAAGCAGGCTGAGGAACATATTGTGGAACGCACGCCCGAGCAGGAGGCGATGGAGAAGCTGGTTCGTCAGTGCATGGCGGGGGACTCCCATGCCTGGCAGCAGCTCGTCGCCGCACAGCATCGGCGGATTTACGCCATCTGCTACCGCTTTACGGGCTCGCCTACAGACGCCGAAGATCTAACGCAGGACGTTTTTCTGAAGCTGTACCGGAACCTGGACAGCTTCGACGCCTTCAAGGGCAGCTTCCAGACCTGGATTACGACGCTGGCGCGCAATCTGCTGGTAGATCACTTCCGCCGTACGCGCATGGACCGGGTCTCGGATTCGATGGATGCGAGTTTTGACGGGGAAGACGACGGCCCGACCTTCGCCGATCGGCTGGCCGATACGCGTAAGGGCCAGCATGAGCATGTCGCCGGTCTGGAGCTGAAGACCCGTATCCAGACAGCGTTGAAACAGCTCTCGCCAGAGTTGCGTGAAGCAGTTATTCTGCGCGATCTGGAAGACATGGATTACAAAGAGATTGCGGCTGTACTCAAAGTGCCCGAGGGCACCGTCAAAAGCCGCATCAACCGCGGACGCGGTGAGTTGGCAAGAATTCTAGGAAAGACCGAAAGGCAGGTGGTGTAAGTGGCGGAGATGAACCAATTCGGAGCGCAGAACCCGGGAAGCCGTGCCGGAGGGATGGGGTGCGCCGAGTGTGAGGCTATGCTGACGGACGCGATCGACAGCCTGCTTACACCAGAGCAGCGGGCTCGGTTCGATCTTCATCTGCTGGGCTGTGAAGACTGTGCGATGGCGTACGAAGACGCCCAGCGCGGCGCGGCCTGGCTGGAGATGCTCAAAAGCGATCGTCCGCAGCCAACGACGGACCTGATGGCCCGCATCCTGGCTCAGACCTCTGGCGCGCAAATGGCTCAGCCGGCCTACGTGGCCGCAGTGGAGCCGGTGATGGCGCCTGCCATCGCGGCACGGTGGTCGACTCGCGTACGGGCCTGGTTCAACCTGAAGAACCTTGGGCAGTCTCTTCTGCAGCCACGGCTGGCAATGACGGCGGCGATGGCGTTCTTCTCGATTGCCCTCACGATGAACCTGGTCGGTATCCGCATTACGGATATCAAGGCAAGCGATCTGAAGCCCAGCAACTTGAAGCGAACCCTCTACCAGACCAACGCGCGTGTGGTGCGCTATTACGACAACCTGCGAGTGGTCTATGAGTTGGAGTCACGCCTGGGTGAATTGCGGCGTAACGACGATGCACCGGCGGGTAACAGCAATAACCAGAACCAGAAGAACGCCCAGCCGAAGAATCAGCAACAGAATCAGCAGCAGAAGAACGAAGAGAAGCGGCCGCGCAACGGATCGAGCCGGAAAGAAAGCATTCATCCGAGCTATGTGCTGACGGCCCAGGTCGAGCTCAACCTGATTGAGCCGAACCATATCGATCCAAAAGTTTTGCAGTACGACTTCCATGGTGTAGTAGCCAACGCCGTCCGCGCGGGCGGTAAAACGGAAAGAGGCACGGTATGATGTGCGCCAACCATAACGATCGTGAAAACGTGGCGTTTTGCCAGAACTGCGGCAAACCGCTCTGCCAGGAGTGCACACGTACCGTCGGCTCGGCTGTCTTCTGTGAGCCCTGCCTGGCGGCCAAGCTGAGCGGCGCCGTTCCCCCGCCACCTGCGGGTGCCGGATGGCAGCCAGTCTCAGGCGGCACGGCCTACACCGCCGTCCCGCCGGTTTCCAGCGGGCCGAATCCCGGTCTTGCAGGTCTGCTGGGTGTGATTCCAGGCGTTGGCGCCATGTACAACGGTCAGTTTGCCAAGGGCATCGTCCACCTCGCCATCTTTGCCGTACTCGCCTCGATGAGTGACCACGTCAACGGTTTCTTCGGGATCTTCGTCGCAGGTTGGATCTTCTACATGGTCTTCGATGCCTACCAGACAGCGAAGGCCCGTCGTGAGGGCACACCGTTGCCCGATCCCTTCGGCTTGAACGATGTAGGCGAGAAGTTCGGTTTTGGAAAGACCTGGCCTGCGAATCACGCCACCGGACCGGCCGGCCCCGTTCCGCCGCCATCTCCGGAACCTGTGGCGCCACCGCCGCCTCCCGCCGGTTGGAGCAGCTCCCCCTACACACCGCCCGCCGCGAACTACAGCGTGCCTCCGGTACCTCCGGTGCCTCCCGCCACTCCTGCGTATGACCCGAACTGGCAGCCTGCTCCGGTCAATCGTTTCCCCACCGGAGCGATCTGGCTGATCGGCCTGGGTGTGATCTTCCTGATCGGCAGCTCCGGGATTCTCGGCGGGATGAGCATGAACTATCTCTGGCCATTCCTCATCATCGGGTTCGGTATCTGGATCTTCCTCCGTAAGATGACGGAGAGCGGCCTGACGCTGGGTGACGACGGCAGCCTGGGATATCGCCTGCGGGTGCTGCGTGCGTTCCGCGGCTCGGTATGGATCATTCTGGTGGGCGTGCTCTTCTTCCTGAATCAGGTGCACGTGCTGACCTGGGGACATAGCTGGCCGATCTTTCTGATCGTTGTCGGTCTGCTGGCGATTGCCGAACGCGCCGCCTACTCTGACGCTGCGGCCGCGCAGTACTACACGCAGCCTGCTGCTCCAGGTACGACGGCAGCGGCTCCAACAGGGCCCCCCACCGTGCCTTCTTCGGGTACGGAGTCTGTGGATCACGAAGGAGAGGCCAGGTAAGAGCATGGCTACGATTCCTCCAATCGATCCTCGTTTTCAACGTGAGCAGTGGCGTCAGCAGCAGCGTATTGCCCGCGATCAGGCAAAGGCGCAGCGGGATGCATGGCGGGCCCAGGCCCGGTTGCAGCGTGAACAGATGCGCTGGCAGATGCGGCAGTATCGCCGGGGCTCCATCGTTGGCCCCCTGCTCCTGGTGGCCATCGGCATTGTTTTTCTACTGATCCAGACGGGACGCATTGCAGCGAATCAGTTCTGGAACTGGTATGGACATTTCTGGCCGCTGGTGCTGATTGCGATCGGTGTGCTGATGCTGGCCGAGTGGGCTGTGGATCGCTACTTCCGGGCCGGCGATGCTCCGCCGGTGCGGCGCAGTGTAGGCGGCGTGGTCTTTCTGGTGATCCTGCTGGCGTTTGTCAGCTTCGCCTATACGGACTCGCGCCGCGTCAACGGATGGGTTGCCCGCAGCTTCCATGTCAGTGGTGATAACTGGGATGAGTTTACGGGCGACAAGCATGAGAGCGATCTCACGCCGGTCGAGCAGACATTTCCAGACGGTGGAACTCTAACCGTAGACAACCCGCGGGGCGACCTGACGATTGCCGGTACCAGCGACGACGGCAAGCTGCACATTACCGGTCACAAAGAGGTTTACTCCGACAGCGACTCCCAGGCTGAGCGCAAGGCGAAGGCGATCGATCCCAATATTTCCGCCAGCGGCAACAGCGTGGTGGTGAATATCGCGGCAGAGAAGGGATGCAAGCTCGACCTTGAGATTACGGTTCCGGCCACGGCCGTTGTGACCGCAACCGCGAATCATGGTGAGCTGCATGTCCGCAATCTGAAGGCTCCGGTGAATCTGACGGCCAACCATGGCAACGTCGATATCTCGGCCATTACCGGAACCTCGAACGTGCATATCAACAACAACGATTCGTCGCTGAATGCACATTCTCTGACGGGTTCACTCAATATTGAAGGCAAGATCGACGAGCTTAGCATCTCTGATGTGAATGGTCCGGTGCAGATGAATGGAGACTTCTTCGGTGCGGGACGCATCGAGCGTGTCCAGGGGCCGTTCCAACTGCGCACCAGCCGCACCGAGTTCCGCTTCGTCCGCCTGGACGGTCACGTCGATATCGACCCGGATCACGACATGACGGTGGAGGATGTGTTGGGTCCCGTCGTTCTGAATACGCGCAGCCGTGACATCGTCATGAACCGCGTTGCAGGCGACGTGACGGTGACGAACAAGAATGGCACGGTCGAGATTGGGGTTGCGCAGCCCGTTGGCAATGTTACGGTGACCAATCGAAGCGGCGATGTGAAGCTTACAGTGCCGGAGAAGGCCGGCTACACGATCTCCGCGGAGACGAAGAACGGATCGACCGATACTGACCTTCCGTTGGACCGGAACTCGAGCGGCGATCGTCACATGCTCTCAGGTTCTATCAATGGCGGTGGCAAGCAGATTCGCATCCTCAACTCTGAGAGCGATATCTCCATCAACCGCAATACGCTTCCGCCGATTCCGGCTACACCGCCGGCGCCGCCGAAGATCACGATGGAAAAGCCCGAGCCTCCGGTTCCTCCGGCAGGAATAGATATCAGAGACGCGAACGGCACACGTGTCATCATTAATCAGAACGGTGTGGTTGTGCACGAGGGCAACAAGACGGCCTCGAAGCAGAAGAATAAAGATAAGAACAAGAGCAACGACACCGATTTCTAAGGAACGAGTCAGGTCGATGCGATTCGAATCAGTCCTCTGCCGTAGTTTTCTCGGGGCTGCGATACTTGCAGCCCCGTTGGCATCTCCAGCGCAGAGCGCCATCCATCGCCTGGATGGTACGACGCTCACGACAGCGCAGGCGCGGACCATGGCGCGTACGACGCTTGCCTCAGCGAATATTCCCGGAGCGCAGATCGCGATTCTGAACCATGGCAGGCCAGTGTGGGTGGAGAGCTTCGGTCTGAGAAACGTGGCACAGAAGCAGGCCATGGACAACGATACTGTGATGTGGGCGGCCTCCATCACCAAGAGTGTCTTTGCGACCTTCGTCATGCAGATGGTTCAGGCGCATGAGATCGATCTGGATACGCCGATCGCTACCTATCTTCCGAAGCCGCTGCCGGAGTATGAGAAGTACAAAGATCTTGCGGACGATCCTCGCTGGCAGAAGATCACACCCCGGCATCTTCTCTCGCATACGGCCGGGTTTGCTAACTTTGCCGCGTTGGAGCCGGATCATAAACTGCATATCCACTACAACCCGGGCACGCGCTTTGCCTACTCGGGTGAAGGGTTGAACCTGTTGCAGTTCACCATCGAGCAGAAAACTGGTCGCAGCCTGCGCGAGCTAATGGAGGAGCGCCTGTTTATCCCGCTCGGCATGACCCGCACCGATATGAGCTGGAAGGATAGCTTTGCTCCGGATGTGGCCGATGGATATACCCCTGACAGTAAGCTCGTCGCCCATACGCATCGCAGCAATCCGCGTGCCGCAGGCTCGATGGATATCAACATCAATGACCTGGTGAAGTTTACCCAGGCGCTTCTGGCCGGCAAGCTACTCAGCGGACCAATGCAGGCACAGATGCTTTCGCCGCAGGTCCAGATCCATACGGCGCATCAGTTTCCAACCCTTGCAGAGGAGACCTCGGAAGAGCCGATGCAGGTAGGTCTGGCGTATGGCCTGGGATGGGGTCTGCTGACGAATACGAAGTATGGCCGGGCGTTCTTCAAAGAGGGACACGGCGACGGCGCACAGAACTACATGATCTGCTTCGAGAAGACGGAAGACTGCATGATCATGCTGACCAACAGCGAAAACGGCGAGTTTGCCTTCAAGCCATTGCTGGAGAAGTTGCTGGGCGATACGGTGACACCGTGGGAGTGGGAAGGCTATACGCCGGAGCGGATTCGCGCACAGCAGATGAATGAGCATCCGGAGCTTGCTCCGCCTCCTCCCCCGAAGCCGCAGAAGAAGAGCTGGGTACGTAAGGAAGCGGAGAAGCTGGAGAAACTTAAGAAGCACCCACGGCAATAAGGGTTCAGGGTAGGAAAAATAGTTTATTCAGCCTGCCCAATATCCAGCGGTGTGATTTTGCCGACGTGATTCAGCACGAATCTGAAATACGTCCGGAACTCTCCCCAGGCGTCGGAGTGGAACTTTCCTTCGATTACAAGGCACCCCTTCCGGGCTAGAGCAGTTCTCCTAAAGGTGTAGAGCGAAGCGTTTGCAGTTTGCGCCGTTTTCCTTCGAAGAAAACGGCATTCGCAGATTTCTCCAACACCACAGTATTAGGAGAATTGCTCTACCCAGCAACCGGAAAATGCTCTAATCGAGGTCGGGTTGCGTTTCCATGCCAGCAAGCATCTCTCGTTTCTCCCGGATCTCCGTTGTCAGTGCTTCTTTTTCGTCGCGATACTGTTCTTCGGTGGAAGTAGCTCGAAAGCCTTCCAGACCAATGTTTTGCATCATGTCGTCCTCAAGATGCTCGACTTCACGGTATCGCTGCTCTTTCTGAGCGATCTCCGACTCTAACTGCTGGATGGCCTGCGAATCTTTCATGGTCAGTCTCCTTCTGATGTCGATGTAGGGTTCGATCTCCGGAACAGCTCCTTCGAGAGAGCACTTTCCGGAGGAGTGTCAGGTCAGCTTGTTGAAGAGTTTCAGACGCGATGTGGCGACCTGTTTGATAGCATCGATCGCTGCCGGAAGAATCTTGTACGGAACAACCTCGTGCGGCTGTTTTGCCAGGCTCGCATCGAGCCCCTGCCGCCAGGCGATACGCAGTTCTGTGTTGATGTGGATGATGTTGATTCCGGCGTCGATGGCTTTGCGCATGTCGTCATCATCGGTTCCGGAGGCTCCGTGCAAGGTGAGCAGTGCTCCGGTCGCGCTTTTGATCTTTGCGATGCGGGCAAGATCCAGGCGTTTTTTGGCTTTGCCCTGCACCATGCTCTGGACCATGCCGTGCATATTGCCTACGGCCGGTGACAGGATGTCGATGTTGCTCGCAGCCAGATATCGTTTCGCCTCTTCCGGATCGGTAAGGCCTTTCGACAGATCGGGGACCTCGTCATGAATCTCGGACCCGGTGCCGATATCGCCGATCTCTCCTTCGATCAGGATGGATGGATTGATCGCTTTCAGCGTCTCCACGGCCGCTTTGGTCTGCCGCGCATTCTCATCGATTGGCAACGTCGAGAGATCGAAGACGATGGCGTCATACCCGGCCTTTGCGGCTTCGACAGCGCTCGCAAGCGTATGAGTATGGTCGGCGTTGAGGAAGATGGGGAAGTCAAACTCTTCGCGCAGGCTGCGGACCAGTGCAGCGAGCTGGCGAACGCCCATGAATTTCCGCTCACCTTCGGAGGCGCCGACGATGACGGGTACCTTCAATTCATATGCGGCAGCGAAGACCGCCTTTAACAGGGAAAAGTCAGCGATATTGAAGTGGCCTATGGCTATTCCCTCTTGCGCCGTCCGGGTTAGGACATCTCGTAAGTTGGTCATTGACACTCATCTCCAGTGCAGTGTTCGTGTTTGAGGGGCGAAGTCTTCCGCGATCGAGTGACAGCGCGGCGCATCGGGACGCTCTTTTATGAGGCGTAAAACGGCATCTGAACTCATGGATGCTCGATCAGGGCGGCAGGAGTCATCTGGATACATTGATTCGCATCAGAAATTGACGAAGCCGATTTCCGCAGCATCCGCATCTTTGCGTCTGCGATACAGTCAAAGCTTGGCAAACCTTCCTGCGGCAACGGAAACTGCACCCCATCTCCCCGATATCCTGGCGGAGAACCTTGATACTGTGTTCTGCGGCATCAATCCTGCTCTGAGTGCCGCTCTCGCTGGTCATCACTTCTCCAATCCCAGCAACCGCTTCTGGCGGACGCTTCATCTGGCAGGCTTCACGCCACATCTCATCCCTGCAACGCAGGACCGCGCTCTGCTGCAATACGGTTACGGCATCACCGCCGCGGTAGCCCGTCCCACCGTTAGCGCCGGTGACCTGGCGCCGCGCGAATTGCGAGCCGCCGGCGAGGAGCTGGAGAGGAAACTTTTGTGCTACCGTCCACGAGTGATCGCATTCCTTGGGAAACCTGCCATCAGCGCCATCGTTCGTAAGCCCACGGTTGCATGGGGACGGCAGTCATTCAGCTTTGCCGGCTCCACGGTGTGGGTGTTACCCAATCCCAGCGGCCTGAACCGGGCGTTTTCGCTGAACGCACTTGTCTCCGGCTATCGCGAACTTCGTGAGGCCCTCTAGAGCATTTCTCCTGTAGGTGTAGTGTAGGGATTCGTATCGATAGGCGTTTTCCGCAATGAAAACGCCGCTGCACCCTCCTTCCGGACTATCCAGCAACAGGAGAAATGCTCTAGTGAGCGGGATTCCCAAACAGGTTGCTAGTTGGTGTGAAACACAGAGGAGGAACGGCTTCTCTGCTAAGGGTGATCCACCATGCGGCTGCGTCCTTTTCGGCGTTCCAGACGTCTTCTCATCACGTGCAAAAGAAGGTCCATCGGCTCCCCGATCCCCGCGGGAAAAACTCGCGCGCCTTCGTCTGCCCAATCCGCACCGCCACCTCTGATTCAGGAGATTTCATGACGCACTCGTGTGCCATGCGCCGCGCTTTTACCGCGGCCGTACTTCTCGTTTCCGCCGCAATGATGGCCGCTCAGCCGCCCCAGGGGCAGGGCCGCCGTCCGCAGATTCCGGATACCGGCGGACGTTCCGCCACCTACGATCCGCTGAAGACCTTTGCGCCTTATGCCATGCCGCAGCCAGTTACGAGCTATCGTGGCGCCGATGGCGCACCGACCCCGGCGTACTGGCAGAACTCGGCTGACTACGAGATGCACGCGACCATCGATCCGGGGACGAAGACGCTCTCGAATATCGAGACCATTACCTATACCAACAACAGCCCGGTGGCGCTCAACAGCCTATGGCTGCAGGTAGAGCAGAACACCTATCGCGCTGATGCACGTTCGCGTGCCTTCTCTGGCGGTAGCCGCCAGCGGCCGGAGAGTATCAACACCGACGGCACGGTCTTCGAATCGATGGAGCTGGTCTCCACCGCGAAGGGCGCCAAGCCCGTGAAGGCCGAGTACGAGATCAGCGATACGCGGGCACGGATCGATCTGCCCGCGCCGCTGGCGCATGGAAGCAGCATCAAGATTCTGATCAAGTATCACTACACGGTGCCGGGTATCTGGGGCGGACGCACCTCGGTCGACGATGTGAAGGATGGGCCGATCTACGACATCGCGCAGTGGTATCCCCGGATGGCTGTTTATGACGATATTCACGGCTGGGACACGCAGCCCTTCCTCGGCAACGAGTTCTATACCGAGTTCGGCAATTACGACTTCTACGTCACCGTGCCCTCGAACTACCTGGTCGCGGGTACCGGTTATCTGGTGAATGGCACGGAGGTGCTCACCAAGACGCAACAAGACCGCCTGAAGCAGGCTGCAACGAGCGACAAGACGATCTTCATTCGCACGCAGGATGAGGTGCACGATCCAGCCAGCCGGCCGAAGAAGGACGGCACGCTGACCTGGCACTATCACATGGACCACACGCGTGATGCCGTCTTCTCCGCATCGCCATCGTTCATCTGGGATGCCGCCAAGATCAATCTTCCCGGTGGCAAGACCTCGCTCGCGGAGAGTTTCTACCCTGCGGAGGCCGCCGGCGATGACGGTTGGGGACGCTGCACCGAGTATCTGAAGGACGCCGTCGAGCACTTCTCGCAGGATTGGTACGCCTATCCCTATCCAGCAGGTATCAACGTTGCCGGTTTCTCTTCCGGAATGGAGTATCCGGGCTTGGTCTTCGATGGTATCCGTTCCAAGAGCAAAGGGCTTTTTGTCGTCACTGCTCATGAGATCGGTCACACCTGGTTCCCGATGGTGGTGCAGTCGAACGAGCGTCGCGATGCCTGGATGGATGAGGGCTTCAATACCTTCATCGATATCTACGAGTCTGACCAGTTCAACCATGGTGTCTGGGGTCCGAAGCGCGATGGCGAGTATGCTCCCGGCGGAGGATATCCGGCAGACGAGATCGCCAAGGTCAATGCCGATCCAGAGGCTCCGCCCATTCTGATGCGCTCTGACGCCATCCGGGAGAGGTATCGCCATCCCATCACCTACTTCAAA
This sequence comes from Terriglobus sp. 2YAB30_2, assembly GCF_052114765.1. Classification (NCBI taxonomy): domain Bacteria; kingdom Pseudomonadati; phylum Acidobacteriota; class Terriglobia; order Terriglobales; family Acidobacteriaceae; genus Terriglobus; species Terriglobus sp. 2YAB30_2. The sequence goes on along the minus strand of NZ_JBFRFJ010000006.1, from coordinate 84,725 downwards.
TCGGCGGAGGGGCTGTATCTGCTACGCGAAGAGATTCTGGGCCACGAGGTCTTTGACCGCGCGTTCCGTAAGTACATCAACGACTGGGCCTTCAAGCATCCCACGCCGTCAGACTTCTTCCGCGAGATGGAGAGTGAGGGTGGTGAAGACCTCAGCTATTTCTGGCGGGGTTGGTATGAGAACAACTGGGCGATGGATATGGCTGCGAAAGATCTGAAGTACAACGATCCGGCTGATCCTTCTAAAGGGGCCCATGTCACCATCGAGCAGAACGGGCAGTTGGTTCTGCCGGCGTGGGTGCAGGTGAAGTACGACGACGGAACGGACCTGAAGGTCAAGCTACCGGCGGAAACCTGGATGCAGAAGGCGACGTACAACATGCCTCTGCCGACGACGAAGAAGATCGCCGAAGTCACCATCGATCCGGAACATCGTATCCCTGATGGCAACCGTGCGAATAACACGGCGAAGCCGTAGTCGTCATTTCTTCTCTGGAGACAAGGCCGCACATTCTGTGCGGCCTTTGTGCCTTGCAGGTGCCTCCCAAAGGCACTAACGAGGGGTACCGATGAGTCTAGCCCATGCACTGGGTGCCCCATGTCCCTCGGGGACATGGGCCCGGTCTTTACTTTCCTAAGCAGGGAAACAATCTCTTTGGAGCTGTCGTTAGAGAGCTGGAAATACGGTCGCGCAAAGCGCGATACCCCACCCTTCGCGGTAAAACCGCGAAGAATGGGGCAACGAGAGCGTACAGCGTCCGAATTTGTCGACATAGCAGCAAGGGCCACAAGGGAGCCCAGTGAAGCTATAAATAAAGCATGGTTGGATCGCTCGTTGCGGAAACGAAGCCTTCAGGACTCGTGCTGAAGCGCCTTCAGCTCTCTTCTGAAGCGGAGTTCAGCGATCTGCTCAGCCTCTATGAGGAGGCGTTCCCAAGCTCCGAACGTAAACCGGTGGCGGTACTGCGTCGCATGCTTGCTGTGGAACAGTACTATTTTCTTCTAGCAACGGAGAATGAAGTAACAGTCGGATTCGCGATTGTGCGTGTACTTTCCGGCGGCACCGCGGCGCTGCTGGAGTACATGGCTGTTGCGCCGTCGCAACGTCGCCGGGGGATTGGTGGTCAGATTGTCCTTGCCGCTGCCCGGGCGGTTAACGCCCCACCGGTAACGCTTCTGCTTGAGGTGGAATCTGACAATGTCAAGAGCCCGGATCAGTCGTTGCGCACAAAGCGGAAACACTTCTATCGCGCCTTGGGAGCGCTCGAGCTGCGCAACCTTAGCTGGATCATGCCGCCTGTCATCGCGACACTGCCGCCGGCGATGGAGATGATGGTCCTCGCTCCAGCGGCCAGTACTATTCGGCGGGAAGAGTTACGGCAATGGCTGGTGAATATCTATGTCGATGTCTATGGACAGAGCGCGGACGATCCACGCATCGACGTTATGTTGAGAGAGCTTCCGGAAGAAGTAGAACTCATCTGAGCAAACAAAAAGGCGCCCAGTGCAATGGGCGCCTTTGTTGACGTGAGATCGGTTACTTCTTGTTCAGCTCATTCTCAATGGCGGTAATTACTTCCGGGGAGTCAGGCTTTATCGCCGGTTCGAAACGGTTGACCGGTGTCCCACTGCGTGCGATCAGGAACTTGGTGAAGTTCCACTTGATATCGCCACCGACAGCGGGATTTGCCGCCTTGTCCGTCAGGTAGTGATAGAGCGGCGTCTGATCTGCGCCGACGACCGAAACTTTCGACATCATCGGGAAGGTTACGTGGTACTTGCGGTTGCAGAAGGTCTTGATCTCAGCTTCGGTGCCGGATTCCTGGTTGGCAAAGTTATTGGCCGGAACGCCAACGACAACCAGTCCCTTGTCCTTGTACTTCTCATAGATGGCTTCCAGCGCGGTGTACTGCGGTGTAAATCCGCACGCGCTTGCCACATTCACGACAAGTAGAACCTTGCCCTTGTACTTCGCCAGGGAGGTCGGCTCACCATCGATTGTCTTCAGGCGGTAGTTGTAGACCTGCGTTGCTGTTCCGGCAAATGCCGCGATCGTAAAGCAGAGCAAGGACAGTATCAGTCGTTTCCGCACAGGTTTCTCCATTTCGCTAGCCATAGATGGCGTGTGCGGCCATTATAGAGATCGCGCTGCAGGGAGATGTCACCGACTGATCTTCTAGCTTTCTCCTTTGCGCAGGCTGTCCAGCTTTTTCTGAACTGCGTCTCCTTTTGCTCCTAGTTTCAATGCTTGCTCGAAAGCGGCGATTGCGTTCTTTCTGTCTTTCTTCTGGAGATAGGCTTCCCCAAGGTTGTCGTAGGCATCCGCTGATTGCGGATTCTCCCGCACGATCTGAAGAAACACAGGTAGGGCATAGCTGTATCTGTCGACCTTCAAAAGTTCGTACCCGAGCCAGTTCATGTCATAGATCACGTCGGCATCTTTACCCTCGGTGCTGTGACGAAAGCCGGTGTAGGTTGCCATCATCTGGCTGGGAGTGTCGTTGTTCGCCTGCTCGAGCATCTTCAAAACAACGGCTGTGATTCCTGATGGATGTACCTCAGGCGACTGAAAGATTCCAGGATCGTTGAGCGTGTTTGCTTCGATGGAGGTCCATTCCACTCCGTCGATGACTTCGCCTGTGTTGAAGTTCACCTCTTCCTCGCGCGAGAGAAGCCGGACTCCGTTCACTTCCAGGTTTTTCGTATAAACAGCGACGGTGTCGACGGCATCGCCACGCGCGTGAATCGGAAGCTTAGCCCGCGTCATGCGAATGGCATAGGTCTGCGGATCGAAGTAGTAGAGCATGCCCGATCCGCAGTCCGGCCTGTCGATCTGAATGGTTTCGACATCCACGCCAAGAACATGCTGTGTGCCGAGATAAGTGGCGCGGAACCCGCGCTCTTTGTAGTCGATGAAGAGATAGTCGAAGGCGGCTCCACAGTGCAGGGCATGTTCGGCCTTATTGACGGTGCGCACCATCCGTTGCTTCGGCCAGTTGAGCTCCCATCCGCGCAGGCCATCGAAGCCTTCGACGATTCTGCTCCACTGCCCCTGGCAGCCAGGAATCTCCGGTCTGCACCCTACAAGGCGTAATCCCGGGCGCATGCGCACCATTACCGAGCTTGACGTCTTGGTCTGCACGTACTCCTGCTGATAGCTACCTTCGTAATGGAACCCGCGATAGATCAGGCTGTGGAGAGCGTGGATCTTCTCGATGCCACCCATGGCGCCGACCGCCCTATGGATGACCTCATCCGCCTTCGTGTCTTGTGCCATCAGGCTTGGCGCCGTAAAGAGGATCGCTGTCAGCAGCCACAAACATGCCATCGTCGTCTCTCCCGTGTCTCTTAGACAAGCGGCGGTTGAGCCGGTTAGGGAAGAAAAGGGGCGTATGACGATAAACTGGAAGTTCCGCGCGCGGAATCTGCATGCCTGCCGAAATCATTCTCCAGCAAACTCCGGACGCCGCCGCCCTGCTCGACAGGCGCGAGCAGCTTGCCGGTGTTCGCGTCAGGCTCGCCGAGTGCGAATCGGAGCTGGCACAGCTTCGTGCGCAGCTCAAGGCCTTCGAAGGCCGGTATCTCCGCCAGGTTGGCATTCTTTACGCCGAGCTCGATGATCTGGAAGCGCGCATCGCCGAGCGCGAAGTTTCCCTGTATGACTCGGACGCAGCCCGTCAACGCGCCCAGGAAGCCCGCCAGCGAGCACAGGAGACGCATGATGCCGCGTTCGGTGCGGCGCGCGAGGCGGAAGAGTTCGATCCGCCGCCCAATCTCAAAACTCTTTTTCGCGATGTCGCCAAGCGTATCCATCCGGACTTCGCTCGCGATGATGCCGAACAACAACACTTCACCCTACTGATGGCCCGCGCCAACCAGGCCTACCGCCGCGGCGATACCGAAACCCTGCAGCGCATGCTGGACGACCATCGCGAGATCAATGCATCCATTGCAGGCGAAGACGCTGCTGCGGAACTCCTTCGCATCAGCCGCCAGATCCAGCACGCCGAGCGCGATATCGCCGCCCTGGAGGCAGAACGGCACACGCTGCTCGCCAGTGAGATCGCCCAGCTATTCCTCGACACTGAGAATGCAGCCCGCGAGCATCGCGATCTACTCACGGAGCTGGCCACCAGCCTTCAGGAGCAGATCGCTGACGCTAAGTATCGCTTTGAGTTTGTCAACCGTCAGATCAATGCTTATGGAAGATAAGACCAAAGTCGGTTTGCAGCACCTCCCCACCGGAGCTGCGCTGTCGTTGCATTCCACACGCTCTGGCCTGATTGCCCGCGGCCGTCGCGATGCTGCCAGTGCAGCCGCGAATCCCTACTACCAGCAAGCCATCATTGCTTACAAGGCCGGCAACTTCATCGAAGCCGCGAACGGCTTTCGGCTTGCCGCTGAACAGGGCCATGCTGAGTCACAGTATCTGCTCAGCACGATGTACGACGATGGCCAGGGCATGTCAAAGGACGATAGCCAAGCGGCCTTGTGGGAACGTAAAGCGGCGGAACAGGGCCACGCCTATGCGCAGGCCAATCTCTCTTTCCGTTATTACAGCGCTGGAGATTTCGCGGAGGCCTTTGCATGGTGCCAGCGCGCGGCTTATAGCAGCCTTGCCTGGGCACAATACAACCTCGGCCTGATGTATCAGAAGGGGGAAGGGGTTCAGCAGAGCCTTGCTGAAGCCGCCCACTGGTATCGTCTGGCGGCCACGCAGACCTTCCCCGAGGCCCAGCAGAAGCTGGCCGGTCTTTACTACTTTGGCCAGGGAGTCCCGCAGAGCTATGCGCAGGCGGCAACGTGGTATCGCAGGGCGGCCGACCAGGGCAACGCTGAGGCCCAATTCCAGCTTGCGCATCTCTATGCCACCGGGCAGGGCGTCGAGCATGATTATGTGCAGTCCCGCTATTGGACAAAGAAGGCCGCCGAGCAGGGACACGAAGCGGCAGTTCGAGAGCTCAAGCGCCGCGAATATCGCGATCCATAGCGATCTCAACACCGGATGAGGCTCTCGTTTACGGACGAGGTGCGCTACTGGTTCGTCTCATCGTGGTTTGTGGATAAAGCCTTGGTATGCGCATGACCTCAGCGGCTAAAGCCGCATATCGTGCAGTACCGGTCCGGCATGGCTGAAGCCATGCCCTTAAGCGAGACGGAGCGCCTTTGGCGCTCTAAGAAATTCATCCTAAGCTAAAAGCTGGTTCTATCGGTCTTCCACGATCGAATGTTGATACGCCGACATTTCCTCACCGCAACTTCCTTTAAGATCAGTCGAGGACTATGGCTGAATCGAAGTTTCCCGCGCTGGCTCTTCCCCTGTTGCAACACATCTCCAACGAACTCAATGTTCCGCTACGCAGCCTTGTGGCTGTGATCGAACTACTGGATGACGGCGGCACGGTTCCGTTTATCGCCCGCTACCGTAAGGAGGCGACCGGCAACCTCGATGAAGTACAGATCCGTTCGATCGAAGAACGCGTGACCTACTTCCGCGAGCTGGTCTCCCGCCGGGAGACGATTCTGGCCTCCATCGCGGAGCAGGGCAAGCTCACCGAAGATCTCAAGGCCCGTATCGAGGCCGCGATGGATAAGAGCGAGCTCGAGGACCTCTATCTCCCCTACCGGCCGAAGCGCCGCACCAAGGCCACCATTGCACGCGAGGCCGGGCTGGAGCCGCTGGCAGAGTATTTGTGGGCGCAACAGCGTGGCGAGCAGGATCTGGTCACTCTCGCTGCCACCTTCGTCGATGCAGAGAAAGGTGTCGCCGATGTGGAAGCTGCGTTGGAGGGCGCTCGTCATATCGTTGCTGAGCGCATCAGCGAAGACGCCGATCTGCGTAAGGAGCTGCGTCAGGTCCTGTTCGATGAGGGCATCATCGTCTCGCGCAAGGTGATGGAGCTTGAAGGCGATTCTCCGAAGGATCCGCAGGAAAAGTTCAAGATGTACTACGAGTACCGTGAGCCGGTGAAGACGATTCCGTCGCACCGTATGCTGGCGGTCCGCCGCGGTGAAGAAGAAGGCGTGCTCTACTTTCTGATCGAGAGCGATCAGGAGCGCATTCTGGCGTTGCTGCGGGCACGGGTTCTGCGCGACCAGGGAGACTGGACGTCGCACATGACCCTCGCACTGGAAGATGCGTGGACGCGTCTGATGAAGTCATCGATCCAGAGTGAAATTCGCCTGGAGCTGAAGCGCCGTTCTGATAAGGAGGCAATCGAGGTCTTCCGCGAAAATCTCCATCATCTCCTGCTGGCTCCGCCGGCTGGTCCGCTTGCTGTGCTCGGTATCGATCCCGGCCTGCGCACTGGATGCAAGCTTGCCGTCGTCGATGAGACCGGCAAGTTCCTGGCGCACGATGTGATGTATCCGCACACCGGCAAGGCCCAGGTGGAGCAGTCCAAGCAGAAGGTCGCGGCGCTGCTGAAGGGGCACAATGTGCGTGCGATCGCCATCGGCAATGGAACCGCATCGCGTGAGACCGACCAGTTTGTGCGCGAGTTCCTGCGCGAACATCATCTGAACACTGTCTTTTCGGTCACCGTAAGCGAGAGCGGCGCCAGTGTTTACTCCGCGTCGGACGTTGCGCGGCAGGAGTTCCCGGATCTCGATCTGACCGTGCGCGGAGCCATCTCGATTGCGCGCCGTCTACAGGATCCTCTCTCTGAGCTGGTGAAGGTTGATCCCAAGGCGATCGGCGTCGGTCAGTATCAGCACGATGTCGACCAGAAGGCGCTGCAGGAGTCGCTGGAGCATACGATTGAGAGCTGCGTGAACCGCGTTGGCGTTGATCTGAACACAGCGTCGTGGACCCTGTTGCGTTACGTTTCAGGTATCAGTGAGCGCACGGCACAGAGCATCGTCAGCCACCGAGACAACAACGGCAAATTTGTCTCGCGGCAGCAATTGCTGGAGGTCTCCGGCGTTGGACCGAAGACCTTCGAACAGGCCGCAGGCTTCCTGCGCATCCGCGGCGGTGTGAATCCTCTCGATTCGACAGCAGTGCACCCGGAGAGCTATCGGGTCGTTGAGCAGATTGCTTCGGCGATCGGGACACCGATCGAAGATGTCATCAAGAATCCGCAGTTGCTGGAGAAAGTCGATCGCTCGCGTCTCGATGCAGGATCGTTCACGCTGAATGACATCCTCGAAGAACTGCGCAAGCCCGGACGCGATCCGCGCGAGAAGTTCGTTGCCCCCAGCTTTGCTGAGGGTGTCAACGAGTTGAGCGATCTGCAAGAGGGCATGGTGCTGGAAGGTGTCGTCACCAATGTCACCAAGTTCGGAGCGTTTGTCGATGTTGGTGTACACCAGGATGGCCTGGTTCACATCAGTGAGCTCTCGAACAAGTTCATCAAAGATCCGCATGAGGCCGTAAAGACCGGACAGATTGTGAAGGTCAAAGTGTTGGGAGCGGATGAAAAGACGCGCCGCATCTCACTATCGATCAAGCAGCTTGAGGCTCCTGCCGGACCGAAGGTGAAGAATGCAAGTGCAGCCCCCAGCGGAAACGGACCGAATCGGGCAGCCGGCGGAGCCAGGCCTCCTGCAGGGAAGCCGCGTCCTGCTGCTCCTGCTCCACCGCAGACGATGGAAGAAAAACTCGCCGCCCTCGGCGGCAAGTGGAAGACAAGATAAAAAGTTAGGCCCGGCGAAACTGCCGGGCCTTTTTATTGCGGAGAGAAACCTGTCTTAGACGTTCAGTACGCCGCCGGAGACCAGCAGCGTCTCACCGGTCACCCAGCGGGCGTCGTCGGAGGCGAAGAAGGTGACGGTCGGAGCGATGTCATCGGGTTGACCGATGCGGCCGAGCGGCGTCTTTGCAACTACGTCTTTCTCAAAGTCGGTGCCCAGGAAGTCTGCTGTTCCCTCGGTCGCTACCAGACCAGGGTTTACCGCGTTCACGCGAATCTTCTTCGGGGCAAGCTCCTTGGCGAGCGAGTAAGTGATCGTATCGACTGCGCCCTTTGTTCCGGCGTAGATGGTCCCGTTCGGAACGCCGGTGCGGACGACAGAGCTGATATTCACGATGCTTCCACCCTCGGCGGGGAAGAGCGGCACGGCTGCTTGCGTCACCTGCAGCAGGCCCAGAACGTTGGTGCCGTACTGCTTCTGGAAGTCCTCAGCGGTGACCGCTTCAATCGGAGCAAAACCATAGATGCCTGCGTTGTTGACCAGTACGTCGACGCGACCGAACTGCTGCTTCACATCAGCGAAGAGCTTCGTCACATCGTCTTTGTTCTCGACGCGACCGCCGATGGCGACGGCTTTGCCGCCGGCCTTGGTGATGTCATTGACGACCTTCTCCGCGCCTTCGCGGCTGCTGGCGTAGTTCACCACAACCGTCGCGCCCTCTTTGGCGAGATCTTTCGCAATCGCCGCGCCAATGCCTTTGGAAGCTCCCGTTACCACCGCCACCTTATTCGCCAGACGTCCCATGACCTTCTCCTTTAATCGTCCCGTCATCATTTCAACGTTTCGATAGTCGTCTAAATGGATGGCGCGTCCGAGAGGAACGATTCAACTCTTTTTCCTCAGGCGGGCTGCGAGCGGTATGCTCAGGGGAATTTCCTATTAGGAGTGCTCCATGAACAAAGGTCGCAGATCTGTGGTCGCCTCTGTGTCTACTCTCGGGCTTGCACTGCTGGCCCCGTTTGCGAAGGCGGAGGCAGCCTTACGTAAGAAGATCTTCAGTGCGAACCCTCCATCAACGCCGCCGGCGGTTTATTCGCCCGCGGTCGCGTATGGAAATCTGCTGTTTCTCGCCGGGAAGAGTTCCCGTAGCGCCGCGCCGGGAGAGATCCATGCCGATGCGAAATGGGTCTTCGACGAGTTGGAGAAGGAGTTGAAGAACGCGGGTTCTTCGATGGAAAAGGTGCTGAAGGTGAATGTCGCGCTGAGCGATATCAAGGACTACGCGGCGCTCAATGAGATCTTCGCTGCGCGGTTTCCCAAGGAGCCGCCGGTAAGAACGACCATCGTGGCTGCCAATCCGCGAGGAACAACGGTCGAAATCGACTTGGTTGCATATCTCTAAAGCATTTTCCCTGTTGCTGGGTATCCCGGGAGGGGCGTGCAGCGGCGTTTTCATTGCGGAAAACGCCCATAGATGCGGAAGCCCTACATTACCCCCACCGGGAAATGCTCTAAGCCCTCCACGTTCTATACCATTCAACCATTCAACCCAAACAGAAGAGCCACCCGTCAGGGTGGCTCTTCTGTTCTTCAACTATTCAACTAATTCCTACTTCTTGGCTGTCTCGAAGCGCTTGTTGACTTCGTCCCAGTTGACGACGTTCCACCAGGCGGCCAGGTAGTCCGGGCGCTTGTTCTGGTACTTGAGGTAGTAGGCGTGTTCCCACACATCGTTGCCCAAGATCGGAAACAGACCGTCGGTCAGCGGAGAGTCCTGGTTGGGCTTGGTGACGATCTCGAGCTTGCCGCCCTTGTAGACCAGGAAGCCCCAGCCGGAGCCGAACTGCTTCGCAGTGGTCTCATTGAAGCTCTTCTTGAAGGCCTCAAAGTCGCCGAAGTCCTTCGTGATCTGGTCGGCGATAGCGCCGGTCGGAGCTCCGCCGCCGTTCGGCTTCATGATCTCCCAGAACATGGTGTGGTTGACATGGCCGCCACCGTTGTTGCGGACGACGGTACGGATGTCTTCCGGTACGCTCGCCAGACCGGCCACAAGCTCTTCCGGCGACTTTGAACCCAGCTCCGGATGCTTCTCGATGGCGCCATTCAGGTTCGTCACGTAGGTCTGGTGGTGCTTGTCGTGGTGCAGCTTCATGGTCGCCTCATCAATATGGGGCTCCAGGCCGGCGTAGTCGTAGGGAAGGGCGGGTAGTTCGTAGGCCACGTGAGATCTCCTGTCGGGTCGTTTCGGTTCAGGGTTAGGGCGTGCCATTAAATTCTGGCGTCAGCGGTGTGACACGCCCTTTGATGCGGCGATTGAGCACTGCGATGCGCAGTACGTCACGGACTCTGATGATATCGCAGCGAGCCGAAGGTCTGCTGCCACGTGAACTTAGGGACGTCGGCGCGCAATATGCCTCAGAAATAGTGCGACTCGCATAGAACCGGGCCGACATTTTTCCTTCATTTGCGGTTACCTGCGTTCCTATGGTTTTTAATCAGTAACAATGAACGCTTTATCCGCTGCGTATCGTTGGCTTGACGACCAGGGCATGGCTTTTGGTGCGCCTGGGCTTGAACCTCGCTGGACTTCCTCAAAAAAAGACGCTGTCTGTACGGCGTATGCCGCATCCTCACGAGTCTGGTTCACCGTCTCGCACGGAACACTGAATGAGGTCTACTACCCCACCATCGATCGTCCGCAGATTCGCGACATGGAGTTTCTGTTCACCGATGGGGAGACCTTCTTCCACGAAGAGAAGCGTGACTTTGAGTACGACTTCCACTATGTGGATCCGGATGCGCTTGCGGTCCGCGTCGTCGCCACCGACCTGCAGGGCCGATATCGCGTGACGAAGGAGTTTCTCTGCGATCCTCACCACCCGGTGGTGTTGGTCCGCGTGAAGATTGATGGGGAAGAGGACCTGCTGCAGCGGTTGAAGTGTTATGCCCTGCTGGCGCCGCACATTGAAGGTGGTGGTGCGGGAAACTCCGGCCGATCGATTGAAGTTGCTGGCCAGCGTGCCCTGATTGCCTGGAAGAACGGAACTTCGCTGTCGATGGGCGCCTCCTGCGGATTCACGCGTTCGTCCTGCGGTTTTGTGGGCTCGTCAGACGGCTACCAGGATCTGATTCAGAACATGAAGATGGACTGGCAGTTCGGGCAGGCGTTGAACGGCAATATCGCTCTGATGGGCGAAATCGATGTCGCCCGCAACCGTGAGTTCACCCTTGCGATCTCCCTCGGAGAGGGCCATCACGCTGCTCTTGCCGGAATGATGCAATCGCTCTCCACTCCTTACGAGGCGCACATGAAGCGCTTTATCGAGCAGTGGTACCGCGCTCCGGCTCCCGAACACTTGGCAGGAAAGTCCACCGACGGCGGCCGGTTGATGCGCATCAGTCACAACGTTGTGCTGGCGCACGAAGATAAGACCTATACCGGAGCATTCATCGCTTCTGCCTCCATTCCCTGGGGTGCATCGAAGGGTGACGACGACCTGGGCGGCTACCACCTGGTCTGGACGCGCGATATGGTGCAGTCTGCCAGCGCTCTGCTGGCCTGTGGGCGCGTCGATACGGCACGCCGGGCGTTGGTATATCTGGCCTGCTCCCAGCAGCCTGATGGCAGCTTCCCGCAGAACTTCTGGATCGACGGAACACCCTACTGGACCGGCATTCAGTTGGATGAAGTCGCGTTCCCCATCATTCTGGCGTGGCGTTTATGGAAGCTGGGTGGATTGGGTGGCTTCGATGTGTTTCCGTTCGTCGAAAATGCCGCCGCCTTCCTGGTGCACTATGCTCCGGTGACGCAGCAGGAGCGCTGGGAAGAGAACGCCGGATACTCTCCATCGACACTGGCTGCGGTCATCAGCGGCCTTATCTGCGCTGCCGATATCGCACGTGGCCATAAGGCGCCGGAGCTGGCGGAGTTCCTCGAGGTCTACGCCGACTGGATCGAGTCGCATCTGGAAGAGTGGACGACGACGACCAACGGTGTGCTGCATCCGGATGTGAGATATCACTATGTCCGTGTCACTCCTCCCTATCCCGGAGATCCTTTTTACAATCCGGCGATCGGCGATGGACGCCTGAACCTGGCCAATCGCACTCCGGGCGAGCAATACAACTTCGCTGCCAATGAGATTGTGGACGCCGGCTTCCTGGAGCTTGTGCGTTACGGCGTTCGCCGCGCAGATGATCCGTTGATCATCAATTCGCTGAAGGTTATCGACAAGGTATTGCGTATCGATACGCCCTACGGCCCCTGCTGGCGCCGTTACAACCATGATGGCTACGGCCAGCAAAAGGATGGAGGTCCGTTCCTTCACTATGGACAGGGCCGCGCCTGGCCTCTGTTGACTGGTGAACGTGCACACTATGAACTGGCGGCGGGCAAAGACGTGACCCCATTCATTACTGCGCTGGAACGCTTCTCAAGCTTCGGCGGCATGTTGCCCGAGCAGATTTGGGATTACCATGATCTCCCCGAAGAAGGGCTGTTCTTCGGCCGGTCCGCCGGGGCGGCGCAGCCGCTGGTGTGGGCGCACTCGGAATATCTGAAATTGTTGCGATCCACAACGGACGGTCAGGTCTTCGACCGCATCTCATGTGTCGCCGAGCGTTATGCAGCGCCCTGTGAGCAGCGCAAGGGCGGCTGCCAGATTGAGATCTTCAAGATCATCCGTCCGGTGCATACCGTCGGTGCAGGAAAGCGGCTCAGAATTGTGGATCGCGACCAATTCCAGGTGATCTGGACGACAGATGGTTGGACCACTCGTCAGGCTGCCGATTCGAAATCGGCGGGCTATCCGGGTTTCTTCGCTGAGATTGCAACTCAGTCAGGGCAGCAGGGCCACATCGAATTCACCCTCTACTGGCCGCAGCAGCATCGGTGGCTCGGCTATAACTTCACGGTGCAAGTCAGCTGACCACCCAAGGCCAGTCAACGGAACCTGTACACTGGAAGTGATAACGAAAACCCTTACTAACACGAGCGCACTAAGGCTTTTGCCCTGGTGCCCGAGGAATACATGAGCGACCTGGTTCAGAAGTCCATCAATACCCTTCGTCTTCTCGCAGTCGATGCCGTTGAAAAGGCCAAGAGTGGCCATCCCGGTGCTCCGCTGGCGCTTTCGCCGCTGACCTACCTGCTGTACCACGATGTGATGAAGCATAATCCCGCGGACCACAAGTGGATCGATCGTGACCGCTTTGTGCTGTCGAACGGACATGCTTCGGCGCTGCTGTATAGCGTGCTGCATCTCTCCGGGTACGACGTTCCGCTGGATCAGGTGAAGAGCTTCCGTCAGTGGCACTCCATCACGCCAGGTCACCCGGAGTACGGTGAGACCCCCGGCGTTGAAGTCACTACCGGTCCGCTGGGCCAGGGCCTTGCGATGTCCGTCGGTCTGGCGATCGCTGAGAAGCACATGGGTGCTCGTTTCAATCAGCCGGAGATGAAGATCGTCGATCACCACACCTATGTGATGTGCGGTGACGGCGACCTGATGGAAGGTGTCTCGCACGAGGCCGCGTCGCTTGCCGGAACGCTGAAGCTGGGTAAGCTGATCGTCTTCTATGACGACAACCTGATCTCGCTGGACGGACCGACCGAGCTCTCATTCACCGAAGATGTGACCAAGCGTTTTGAGGGCTATCACTGGCAGGTGCTGCACGTTGCCGACGGCAACGATCTGGACGCCTTGCGTAAGGCCATCAAGGAAGCTCAGGCTGAGACTGAGAAGCCGACCCTGGTGCGCGTGCGCACGGTCATCGGCTACGGCAGCCCGCACGCCGGCACCAGCAAGGTGCATGGCGAGGCTCTGGGCGCTGAGAACACCAAGAAGACCAAGGAAGCTCTTGGCTTCCCGCCGGAGGAATCGTTCTACATTCCTGAGTGTGCTGCGGACGACTGGGGCTCCATCAAGCCCAAGGGCGAGAAGATCCAGGAAGAGTGGAACGCTCTCTTCGCCAAGTACAAGGTCGCGCATCCTGACCTGGCCAACGAGTTCGCGCGCACCATCAAGGCAGAGCTGGCTGCTGACTTCGCCAAGGAGATCAAGCCCTTCCCGACCGACAAGCCGGTTGCGACCCGCAACGCCGGCCAGGTTGTGATGCAGGCTCTGTACAAGACGGTTCCGGAGCTGATCGGCGGCGCCGCCGACCTCACCGCCTCCACCAAGACCATCTTCAAGGAATCGACCAACTTCCACATCGACCCGAACGGCCGCAACATCTTCTTCGGCGTTCGCGAGTTCGGCATGGCTGCTGCCGTCAATGGTATGGCTGCTCACGGCGGTCTGATTCCGTTCGGCTCGACCTTCTTCGTCTTCTCCGACTACATGCGGAACGCTATCCGTCTGGCGTCGCTGATGAGCACGCACTCGCTGTTCATCTTCACGCACGACTCGATCGGCCTGGGCGAAGACGGCCCGACCCACCAGCCGGTGGAGCAGCTCATGAGCCTTCGCGCCATTCCGCAGCTCACTGACTTCCGCCCGGCGGACGCCAATGAGACAGCTGAGTGCTGGAAGATCGCCCTGCAGCGCAAGTCGGCAAGCTTCATGGCCCTCTCGCGTCAGGACCTGCCCGTTCTGGACCCTGAGAAGGCCAAGGGCGCCAGCAAGGGTGCGTACGTTCTGGAAGACGCCGCCGATGCACAGATCGTGCTCATCGCGACCGGTTCGGAAGTCTCGCTGGCTCTGAAGGCGCTGCCGGAACTGAAGGCTGCAGGCATCTCGGCGAAGGTTGTCTCCATGCCGAGCTTCCGCCTCTTCGACGAGCAGGACGAGGCCTACAGGGCTAGCGTTCTGCCCTCCAATCTGCCCAAGCTGGCCATCGAGGCCGGCGCCACCATGGGCTGGTACAAGTACCTGGGCGGCAACGGCGCTGTTATCGGTATCGACCGGTTCGGCGCATCGGCCCCGGCGCCAATTGTGTTCGAGAAGTTGGGCTTCAACACCGCAAACATCGTTGAGCACGCAAAGAAGCTCACCGGTAAGTAAAAGAAGGAAGGGAAGGGCCTCCGGGAACGGAGGCCCTTTCGCAAGACAGGCAAACGGGCATTGCCTTCCGGCTGGTTCAGGTTTCTTTGAAGACCGCTGCGACCTCCGCCTGCTCCGGAACACAAACTGCACCGCAAACTCCGCCGTTGTTCGGAACGGTGGACTGGGCCTTCCCAGAGGGTCTCTTTGAACCGTCCTGCTGAGGCGGAGCATCGAACGTAACGATGAACCGCCGGCCGGATAATTCAAAAATGGCCCAATAGTTGTCCAATCGTCGTACTGGTTTTACAGAAAGATATAAAAATAAAGCTACGTTAGGAGTCGAGATGGAAATCGGCCTCATTGGTCTGGGAAAGATGGGTGGCAACATGGCGGAGCGTCTTCGCCTTGCCGGCCATAAGGTAGTTGGATTCGACTTTAACCCACAGGCAACCGCCAAACTGACGGCGACCGGATCGGTCGGCGTGAATTCTCTGGAAGATCTGGTAGCGAACCTGACGACCGGAAAGCGCGCCATCTGGATCATGGTTCCGGCCGGAGATCCGGTGGACGAGACCGTAGCCAAGCTGAAGCCTCTGATGAAGCAGGGCGACATCTTTATCGACGGTGGCAACTCGAACTACAAGGACACCATCCGCAGGCACGATGAGCTGAAGCCGCAGGGCTTCGATTTTGTCGATGTGGGAACCTCGGGCGGCGTCTGGGGTCTGCAGGAAGGCTACTCGCTGATGATCGGCGGCGATGAGGAGCCGGTGAAGTATCTCTCGCCTATCTTTGAGGCGCTCGCTCCGGCTGCGGATAAGGGCTGGGGCCACGTTGGACCTACCGGTTCCGGCCATTTCACCAAGATGGTGCACAACGGCATTGAGTACGGCATGATGCAGGCCTTTGCCGAGGGTTTTGCGATTCTGAAGGCTAAGGAGAGTCTGAATCTCGATCTGGCGCAGATCTCCGAGATCTGGCGTCACGGTTCGGTTGTCCGCTCGTGGCTGCTCGACCTCACCGCAGAGGCGCTGAAGGAGAATCCGAACCTGGAAGGTCTGGCCGCGTACGTTCCGGACTCCGGCGAGGGCCGTTGGACGGTCTTCGAGGCGATCGACCTGAATATCTCCGCTCCGGTGATTACGGAGGCGCTGATTCGCCGTCTGCGTTCCCGTGAGGACAACAACTACACGGACCGCGCGCTCTCCATCATGCGCAATGCATTCGGCGGCCATGCCGTCAAGAAGTCTTAACCTCGTTTAGCCTTGAAGTAGTAAGGAGCTGGTGTAAGCCCATGGCGACTGCCGAAGTAACTGTATCTCCTGCGACCGTGAATGAACAGCGCAACGAGCGCAAGCCTGACCCATGTATCGTGGTCATCTTTGGCGCGTCGGGCGACCTGACCAAACGTAAGCTGCTGCCGGCGCTGTTCCATCTGGAACAGGAAGGTCTTCTGCCGGAGGAGTTTGCGGTGGTGGGTGTTGCCCGCCGCGACCTGTCGGCCACCTTTGCGAAAGACATGCGTGATGGCATCCTCAAGGGCGGAGGTGTGGATGACGACGACCCGAAGCTGAAGGAGTTCGTCGACCGCGTCCACTACTTCACCACAAACTTCGATGACGATCAGGGTTTTCAGAACCTGAACGCCACTCTCTCTGATCTCGATACCAAGTACGGTACCAAGGGCAACCGCCTGTTCTATCTGGCAGTGGCGCCTGAGTACTTCTCTGACATCATTCACCGGCTGGGCAAGCACAAGATGGCCAAGCCGGGGAGCGATGCCTGGGTACGCGTCATCATCGAAAAGCCCTTTGGCCATGACCTGCAGTCGGCGCGCGAGCTGAACGACGAGGTCAACCAGGTGCTGGACGAAGACCAGATCTTCCGTATCGATCACTACCTCGGTAAGGAGACGGTGCAGAACATCCTCGTCTTCCGCTTCGGCAATGGCATCTTCGAGCCGGTGTGGAACCGTACATATATCGACAACGTGCAGATCACCGCAGCGGAGTCGATCGGTATTGAAGGCCGTGGACCGTTCTACGAGAAGGCCGGCGCATCGCGCGACGTTCTGCAGAACCACATGATGGAGGTTCTGAGCTACGTTGCGATGGAGCCGCCTGACTCTTTCGAGGCCTCCACCATCCGTGTCGAGAAGCTGAAGGTATGGCGCGCGATTGAGCAGTTCAAACTCGAGGACACGGTACGCGGACAGTATGGTCCGGGAACCGTCGATGGCCAGCAGGTGATCGGCTATCGCGAGGAAGAGCGCGTCGACCCGAACTCGCAGACGGAGACCTTTGCTGCTCTGAAGCTCCAGATCGAGAACTGGCGCTGGGCGGGCGTTCCGTTCTATATCCGCGCCGGCAAGCGTTTGGCCAAGCGTGAAACCGAGGTGACCATCACCTTCAAGCAGCCGCCGCTGCATATCTTCAAGGGAACGACCAACGACTGCGGCACGCAGGTCACGCCGAACATCCTGACCATGCGTATCCAGCCGGATGAGGGTATCAGCCTGCGTTTCGGCGCCAAGGTTCCGGGACCGACGACCAACATCGCTCCTGTGACCATGAACTTCAAGTACGCCGATGCCTTCGGCAAGTCCACGGCCAACGGCTACGAGCGTCTGCTGCTGGACGCCATGCTGGGCGATGCGACGCTGTTTGCGCACCGCGACGGCGTGGAGGCGACCTGGGCGCTGTTCACTCCTCTGCTCGAGAAGTGGGCCGAGACTCCGGTCTCCGACTTCCCGAACTATGATGCGGGCAGCTGGGGCCCCGAAGCCTCGGACGACCTGCTGGCGCGCGACGGCCGCTGCTGGAAGAGCTGCTAGAGCATTTTTCCTGCAGGTGTAGTGCAGGGCTTGTGCATCTATGGGCGTTTTCCGCAATGAAAACGCCGCTGCACACTCCTCCCGGGATACCCAGCAACAGGAAAAATGCTCCAACCACTGAGTAGAAGGAACTGAATGGCTCGTACGACCCTGGTAACGTTGGATGTCTCGCCGGATGCGGCGGCTGTGGCAAAGAAGGCGGCGGAGCACTTCGCCACAACAGTTAGGCAGGCGGTAGCGGCACGCGGAATGGCGCGTGTCGCTATCTCCGGCGGATCGACTCCGAAACGCATGTTCGCCCTGCTCTCGCAGGAGCCATTTCTAAGCGATCTTCCCTGGGACAAGCTCCATCTGTACTGGGTGGATGAACGCTGCGTGCCACCGTCGGATCCTGAGTCCAACTATGGTGTGACCAAGGAGTTGCTGCTGGATAAGGTCCCGCTGCCGGCTTCTCAGGTCTACCGGATGGAAGGCGAGCTCGAACCTCATGAGGCGTCTTCCCGTTACGAGGCCCTGATCCGCAATACCTTCAAGCTGGAGGGAGCGGAGACTCCGGTCTTCGACCTGGTTCAGCTCGGCATGGGCGACGATGGCCACACCGCATCGTTGTTCCCGCATACGGCAGGTATCGATGAGCTGAGCCGTATTGCCTTCGCTAACCATGTGCCGCAAAAGGACACGTGGCGCATCACGCTCTCGTGGCCGGTGATCATCGCCGCTCGCGAGGTGGTTTTCCTGATCGAGGGTGCCGCCAAGACCGAGGTCCTGGCACGTGTGCTGACCGGTCCGAAGGATCCGGAAACGCTGCCCTCGCAATTGATTCGGCCCGCAAATGGTAAGCTGCTCTTCTTGCTGGATACGGCCGCGGCAGCCAAACTGCCCTCGCCGCATGGCGGCACCATGGAGTGGGTTGGATGATTCTTGCAGGCGACGTCGGCGGTACCAAAGTACACTTAGCACTTTTTGACTTTACGGGCGGGCGCCTGCACATGCTGCGCGAGCACAAGTTCGCCTCGCGCGACTTCACCTCGGTCGAGGATGTCGTGAAGGCCTTCATCGCCCAGGACAACACGGGCGACACGCACGGCATCACCGCAGCGTGCTTCGGCGCTCCAGGCCCGGTAATCGATCAGCGCATGGAGCCCACCAACCTGCCCTGGAAGCTGGATGCGCGCGTCATCTCGCGCACCAGCGATATTCCCCATGTGTTGCTGCTGAACGACCTGGAAGCCAATGGGTACGGTATTCCCGAACTGGAGCCGAAGGACCTGGTCACGCTCTACCAGGGCGATCCATCGGCGGTGGGCAATGCCGGTCTGATCTCCGCCGGTACCGGGCTGGGAGAAGCGTTGCTGGTTTGGAATGGAAAGCGGCATATCCCTGTAGCCAGCGAAGGTGGCCATACCGATTTTGCAGCCCGAACGCCGGATGAGATTGCGCTGCTGCAGCATCTGACAAAGAAGCTGAACGGCCGCGTCAGCTACGAGCGCGTGATCTCAGGGCTGGGACTGATCAACGTTTATCAGTTCTTCCGCGACGTAAAGAAGATGGAAGAGCCTCAGTGGCTAAAGGACCGCATGGCGAAGGAAGATCCAAACTTCGTAATCGCAACCTGCGGCGAAGATGGTTCGAGCGAGCTCTGCGCGGAAACCTTGAACCTGTTCGCGGGTGTCTACGGTGCGGAGGCAGGCAATATCGCGCTGAAGGTTCTGGCGCGCGGCGGTGTGTACCTGGGGGGAGGCATGTCGCCCAAGCTGCTGAAGACCCTGCAGAACGGTACGTTCCGGAAGGCGTTTTTGGACAAGGGACGGCTCTCGCCCCTGCTCGAGACGATCACGGTGCGCGTGATTCTGGATCAGAGCTGTGCGCTCCTGGGAGCAGCGGCCTACGCGGAATCGCGGGCGGCGGAGTTCTCCGGAATGAGCGAGCGGGCTGCTTCGCGGCATCAGTAGCGGCTACTGAATGGCGGATCCCCGATGGGGATCCGTTTTTTCCTTTAAAGTTCGGGCAGAACATCGGATTTCTCCGCTTTGCTGCGAAATGACAAAATTATGGGCTGTTTGATTGCTAGAGGTGCCCTGACTGTTGAAATGGTCCGGCACGTTTTGTTTGTCATCCCGTAGGGATCTGCTTCTTGCTAAACAACGCGACGCTCTAGAATAGGAACCCATGGCGCGCGAGTACGTCTTCTATGTCTATATCCTCGCGAGCCGTTCCCGCACCCTGTACATCGGCATGACGAATGGCATCGTTCGCCGGCAGCGGCAGCATGCCATGAAACAGCCTAGATCCTTTACAAGCCGATATAACGTCTACCGGCTTGTTTACTACGAGCGGCACCAGTACGTACTTAACGCGATCGCGCGGGAGAAGGAACTCAAAACCTGGAGCCGTCAGAGGAAGGTTGAGCTGATTGAGCAGGACAATCCTGCTTGGGAGGACCTGTCGGAGGCGTTTTATAGGAATTACAAAGGGGAACGGATTATGTAAACGCCCTATGCTCCGGATAGGGGTTTGGTAGAGAAGCAGATTTCTCCGCTACGCTGCGAAATGACAAAATTATGGGCTGTTTTGATCGCGGAGGTATCCGTCGCCGAATTGGCCAAGACGCCTTTTTTGTTTGTCATCCCGTAGGGATCTGCTTCTCTACCCAAGCTTTCTCGGGCAAGCCAACTACAATCCTTTTTTGTCATTTCGCAGCGTAGCGGAGAAATCTGCTTCTCTACCCAAAAGCTGGCCCCAAATGAAATACCTTCCCCAAAACGCCAAAACCCGACAAAAAAGCCATTCCAGACTAATAGGCGAGCGAAACCTGCCGATCTTTAGTATCGTCATTTCATTTAACAGATGCGATTTTGGCTTTCCCTCTTTGTTGCAGCACTTTCTTTCATCACCTCTGCACAGGCTCAGCGTCTCCCGTCGAATGCCCGTCCAACGCATTACGGGTTGACCATCACGCCTGACCTGAAGGCAGCGACCTTTGGGGGCGAGGAGAGCATCGATCTCACGCTGGATGCTCCCGCGACAGAGATCACGCTGAATGCTGCGGAGATCACGTTTACGTCCGTACGCGCTGCCGGGCAGGTTGCCGGGGTGTCGCTGGACGACGCGAAAGAACAGGCGACGTTTACCTTCGAGCATGCCCTGCCCGCCGGGCCGGTTACGTTGCAGATCCGGTATACGGGCATCCTCAACGATAAGCTTCGTGGCTTTTATCTTTCGAAGACCCAGCAACGCAGCTATGGCGTGACCCAGTTTGAGCCGACCGATGCGCGGCGTGCCTTTCCCAGCTTCGACGAGCCGGCGATGAAGGCGACTTTCGATATTGAGCTGGTGCTCGACGAGGGCGATACTGCGATCTCGAATACACAGATCGTCAGCGATACTCCGTTCGGCAGCGAGAAGCATCGCGTGAAGTTTGCGACGACGCCAAAAATGTCCACGTACCTGGTGGCGTTTCTGGTTGGCGAGTTTGCCTGCTCTACCGGGAAGGCGGATGGCGTGCCCATCCGCGCCTGCTCCACGCCTGACAAGGTGAAGTACACGAAGTATGCGGTGGATGCGGCTCAATACATCCTGCACTACTACAACCAGTATTTCGGTATTCCGTATCCGATGCCAAAGCTCGACATGATCGCTCTGCCGGACTTCGAGGCAGGCGCCATGGAGAACTTCGGCTGCATCACCTACCGTGAGACCGATCTGTTGGTTGACATCAAGAACGGATCGGTCCCGGCGAAGAAGAATGTCGCCGAGGTGGTAGCACACGAGATGGCGCATCAGTGGTTCGGCGACATGGTAACCATGCAGTGGTGGGACAATTTGTGGCTGAACGAAGGCTTCGCCACGTGGATGGAGAAGAAGCCTCTGGCTGCATGGCATCCGGAGTGGAACATGCAGCAGGAGCGCGCGGCCGAGCTCAACGAAACGCTCAACTACGATTCAGACTCCGCGACCCGGCCTATCCGCGCCACAGCGAATACGCCTGATGAGATCAACGAGATGTTCGATGGCATCGCCTATGGCAAGGCGGGCGCTGTGCTTGCCATGGTGGAGCACTACGTCGGCCCCGAGGTCTTCCGCCAGGGAGTCCATCGTTATCTCGCAGCGCATCTCTATGGCAATGCCACTGCCGAGGACTTCTGGACAGCACAGACCGAGGTGAGTCATCAGCCGGTTGATCGCATCATGGAGAGCTTCATCAGCCAGCGCGGCGTGCCACTACTGCGTTTTACCGACAAGGCAATGGACGCATCGCAGAGCCGCTTCTATCTCTCACCGCTGACAATGCGTGCGTCGCAGACAGAGCAGACGCAGGGTTGGGACGTACCGACGTGCCTCAAGGGTGTCGCCGCCGATCTCTGCCGCGTGATGGAGCCGGATGGCGCGAGTACGACGATCCCGGAGCCGTTCTTTTTCGCGAACTCCGGAGCGACCGGCTACTATCGCGCGACCTATTCGCAGCAGCAGTACAGCACCATCCTGCAGTTGATGGAGACACGCTTCTCTCCGGCAGAGCGGATGTTGTTTCTGGGAGAGCGTGAGGCTTTGATGCGTGCAGGGCTGATCCAGGTGAGTGATTACCTGAACCTGCTGCGCATGGTGAAGAAAGACGACAGCGCGGCGGTTCTGGAGACGGCAGCCGGCGGCCTTTTGGGTGTGGATGCCCGCATCGTCTCGGACGAGGACCGCGCACGGCTGCAGGACTGGATCTGCATGCAGTACCGTCCGGTCTACGATGCGCTGGGGAAGCCATCGAAGCACGACAGCTTTGAGAAACAGAGCCTGCGGGCTACGCTCTTTGGTCTGCTGGGCTTTGCAGGTGACAAAGCGATCATCGCCGAGGCGAACGGCTTCATGGATCAGCTCTTCCGTGGCAAGCTCTCGATCGATCCGGCGATGACCGGTACCGCACTGGCCATCGCAGCGCGTAACGGAGATCCATCGCTTTACGAGAAGATACGGAAGGCCTCGCAGATCGTGAAAGATCCTGGTCTGAAGACCAACTTCCTGCATACGCTGGCTCGGTTCACTAATCCGGCGCTGGTGGAGGCGACGCTGAAGTACGCCATCTCCGGCGAGGTGCGGACGCAGGATAGCTGGGTGCTATTGGCGATTCTGCTCTCGCGTCCTGAGACGCATGCACAGACGTGGGCTTTCATTCAGGAGAACTGGAAGCAGGTGCAGGCGACGCTTACAGAAAGCTCCGGTGCACGCATCGTGTCGGCAGTAGGAAGCTTCTGCACGCAGGATGAGCGCATCCAGGTAGACCGCTTTTTTGCGGAACACAAGGTCGATGCCTCCGAGCGCACGCTGAAGAAATCGCTGGAGTCGATCGACGCCTGCATCGCCCTGAGAAAGAGTCAGCAGGGCGAGTTGGCACGGTGGCTGGGAAGGAACTAATAGTTGAATAGTTCAATGGTTGATTTGTTGAATAGTTGAATGGTGTCTGGGGCTAGCTCAACTGTTTTAGCAACCCTACCTATTCCACTATTCAACCATTCCACTATTCAACTAGTTGAGCTCTGCATCAGCGGTTCCAATACGTCCTGTCGCGGCCATACGCAATGTGAAGCGGACGCGCACAGCTTTGTCGTTGCGTTTCATGTGGTAACGCAGGTTGAGTGGACGCACCAGCGGACCGGTGGGGGGAGCATCGCTTCCGGCTGAGATCTTCATGCTGCGAGCGTCACGGTCGATCTCTTTGCCTTTCTTGTCGAACTGCGTGCACATCAGGATGAGTTCAGCGCGCCGCGGCTCTGTATCGGTGGCATAGCTCCAGGCGACACCGCGTGCATCCACGTGTAGCAGGTACGTGTTTGCCTCAGTCGAATCTTTTTCCAGTGTTACAGGAATGCCGTCGTAAACCATCTGACTGTTTTCTGCGGCCACCAGGTCTGAGACCAGGCGCCGAGAGGGATTCGTAGGATCCACGCGGCCCGGACCGTAGGAGAGATAGTAGCCTTCGCGGGTAAGAACCTTTGCTCCTGGACGATTCACGGTGACCACGATCTTGCGGAACTTCTGCATGTCACGCGAGGTGTCAGTCGGCCGGTAGGTGAGGGTATAAAAGGTCGCGCCGTCTTTGATGGCAGTTCCAATCTCGGTGTCGACATCATTGCGGCCATAGAGCGCGGYCCCACCAGTTGCCTTTGCCAGAGCGGAGAACTGGTAGTTGCCGCCCAGCGGATCGTTGAACGCGGCGGCGCTGCCATACTTGCCGGGATCCGCCATCACACCTGCCGGATCGATCGTGTAGAGCGTGATGCGCGCGTCACGCAGTGTGTTGACCGCGTCCTGGATCGCGTTATCGACGCGGTGCTGCTGATCGACCGGGGCATTGACGAAGTTGAAGGGCGGGAAGCCACGGCCGACCCAGATCATATTCTTGTGGCCGAAGTGACCAGTGGTGGCTTGCGCAACGCGGCGCAGGGTGATGAAGGCGGTAGCGTAACGTTCGCCGATCCAGGAATAGTTATGTGTCTGCCATGGATACGCGACAAAGTGTTTGTCCAGGGACTGCAGGATAGCCTGCTTGTCCTGGGTGTAGTCCTTCAGTACGGTGAAGTGCTGCAGGTCTACGGCCAGCAGCATGGTCGGAACCTCGAGCTTGTCCGGCTGCTTCTCCATGAACTTTTTCAGCGAGTAGCGCGCGAAGGCCATGTCTTCAAAGCGCGTATTGAACTCGTCGAGAACGATGATGTTTACAGGCGCGCGCGGCGTCAGCTTATCAAGCTCACCGGTCGAGTTAATGGTGACAGAGGGCGGCGGAATGGTCGCGCCTGCCTGCTCGAAATTCAGAACCGTCTGCGGTTCGCCCATCTCGGAGACAGAAAAGTCTTCCTTCTTCAGGCCTGGAATGGGATTGCCCTTGCTATCGACGACTACGGCATCAAGGATCACCAGACGCGCATTGCGCTGAATCGTGTAGGCGCCGTTCTGCTGCTGGGCAGTGACCGGACCTTGCTGCGAAGACGGCGATTGCCCAGCGGCAGAAGGCTGGGGCGCCGGTTGTTGCGTGGATGGAGTCTGTTCCTGAGTGGATTGCGTGTTGGTACCGGAGGGCTCCTGCCCCGCGGAGATCGTCGCTGCTGTTGCAAGAACAGCAGCCCAAAGCATCGGTCGCATCGGTGTCACCTCTGTCGTGTGTTGCCGAGTGCCGCCAGGGGAACGGCGGCATCCTGAAGATGACACGAAAGCTGGGCAGAGGTTGCGGTCGGGACAAGAGAAGGCGACGAATTGTTGGCTAGGTGTTTGAAACCACGAACTCTTCTTCTTGGGAAGGAGTGACGGATACCGGTGACGGTTGAAAAAGCCACTGCTGCACGCCCAGAGCTGCCACCGCTCCCACCATCTGAGCAACGATGAAGGGAAGAACGTCGGCCGGGCGAATTGCGGCGAAGGTGTCGGTCAGGCATCGGGCAACGGTTACTGCGGGGTTCGCAAAGGAGGTCGATGAGGTGAACCAGTACGCGGCAGTGATGTATGCGCCGACGGCATAGGGAGTTGCTGCCGGACGTACACGAGAGCAGCTGAGCACGACCATCAGAAGACCGAAGGTGGCTACGAACTCCGAGAGCAGCAAGGCCGGTCCACTGCGGATATGGGTTCCATGCTGCAGCAGAGGCACACCGAAGATGGCATGCGCCAGAACTACGCCGCAGCAGGCGCCTCCGATCTGTGCAAGTACGTAGAGGACGGCGTGTCCGCGTGGCAGTGAGCGATCGAGGACCGCTGCCATGGTGACGACCGGATTCATGTGAGACGAAAGATCGCCAAAGGTGAGGATCAGTGCAACCAGACCTGCGCCTGTAGCCAGCGAGTTGACGAGTAGTGCTATTGCCTCATTGCCCTGAGTCAACCGCTGACCCATGATGCCGGAGCCAACGACGACGGCCAGCAGAAGAGCGGTACTGAGGAATTCTGAGACGGCGCGGCGGCCGAGAGTTGAGCTCACAAAGAACCTGCTTCGGATAAAGCTTCGGGCGTAATGGTCTTCAGATCGAGCAGACGGTGGATGCGCCGATCGAGTGTGGCGAAGGCTTCCGCATAGGCATGAGCGATCGCCTCTTCGTTGCCTTCTGCTGCTGCGGGATCGGGCAGGCCCCAGTGCGCGGTTGCGGGATGGCCGGGCCAGAAGGGACAGGGCTCCGCCGCAGCGTTGTCGCAGACGGTGAGGATGATATCCATCTGCGGCCCACCGGGCTGTGCGAACTCGTCCCAGCTCTTGCTGTGCAAGCCTTTGGTTGAGATTCCTTCACTCTGGAGCTGGCGCAATGCGCCTTCGCGCACCAGGCCGGCCGGCTGGCTGCCGGCGCTGAAGGCGCGGAAACGGCCGGCTCCACGATGGTTTAACAAGGCTTCGGCAAGGATGGATCGGGCTGAGTTTCCGGTGCACAGGAAAAGAACATTCATCATGCGAGAGCTTCCGTTGGTTTGGTGGCACGCACGAAGGCGCTGACAAACCTGTCTTCCACCTGCGAGGCGATGGAGTCCACATCGACACCGGCTTCGGTGAGGAAGTGACGGGCGTCTTCGATGCAATAGACGCGTGTGATTTCGAGGTCGATACCGGTGAAGCCTGCGGCAGCGAGTTTCCCGCGATACTCCCGCTCTTCCAGGGCTCCGGCAATGCAGCCTACCCAGAGCAGCATGCTCTGCCGGATCTCGTCCGGTACCTGTCCACGAACAACAACGTCGCTGACGGCAAAGCGGCCACCAGGTTTGAGGACACGGAAGGCTTCCCGCAATACGCGGTCCTTATCGCTGGAGAGATTGATCACGCAATTGGAGATGATGACGTCTACACCTGCGTCTGGAAGGGGAATCGCTTCGATATTGCCCTTCAGGAATTCGACATTGGTGACGCCTGCCTTCTGCTGATTCTCGCGCGCCAACTCCAGCATCTCGTCGGTCATGTCGAGGCCGTAGGCTTTGCCGGTAGGGCCGACGCGTTGCGCTGAGAGCAATACATCGATGCCTCCGCCAGACCCGAGATCAAGGACAGTCTCACCCGGCTTGAGATCGATCAGTGCCGTAGGATTCCCGCAGCCAAGAGAGGCCAGCACAGCTTTCTCAGGCAGAACGCCGTGCTGATCTGCCGTGTACAGATTGCGGGTGATGGGGTCACAGCACTGCATCAGCGGGTCGCAGCACGCGGGTTCGTTTTGCTTGACGGCGAGCGCCAGAGCGCCGTATTTGTCCTTCACGGCAGAGATGGTATCCATAGATCCTCCTGACATATCTGCTTAAGCAGATGTATCTGGTGAGGGCATATCTGTCAAGACGGATATAATGAATTTCGCATGGCGACGAAAGGGAGAACGGAGCAACTGGCGCAGATCTTTACCGCGCTCTCTGACCCGACGCGCCTGCGTATCCTCAATCTTTTGAATGGGCGGGAGGTCTGCGTCTGCTACTTCGTGGAGATTCTGAAAGAGCCGCAGCCGAAGATCTCGCGGCATCTGGCGTATCTGCGAAGCGCGGGCATGGTGGCGACTCGCAAAGAGGGCAAGTGGGTGCACTACAGCATCGCGTGGCCTGAGGAGAAGGATCTTCGGAAGGCGCTGAGTGCGGCCTTGCGGGCGCTGGAAGATGACAGGAAGATGCAGGCGGACCTGCGGCATCTGGAGATGGCCTGTTGCTCTCCGCAGAAGTTTGTCACGCTGGAAGGTGCGCCGATGCCGGCGCGAACTCAAGCGTGACGCCGACCCTAAACCGTACGGCGAAAATCGGCCCATTCTTCATGCTAGTCCTTGACTGTGGATCCGCTTTGAGCCTTCGGAAGAAGTTTTGTCTGGACCGATTTTCGCTGGCAATGCCGCCCGCCCTGGTAGTGTTAGCAGGTCCTAAGATCCTGTGATATTTTCGCAAGTCGATGAAATGCACGCTAACTGACTGAAAACGTCCATGCTGATGAGTTCGCTCTCAGGAAGCAGACGAGTCGCGATGTCCTCGATCGAGCTGATCTCCTGCTCAAAGCTGGATGGGGTCGGCGAATAGGTACTTAAGATCGCGCCGCAGCTCGATAAAATCGTCTGAATTTGCCCGATAAAGTCTCCGCTGACCCTGGGCAACAGGCTTTTGCAAATGTCCTGAATTTCGAGCGTCCCTTGATGCACGCTTATAGTGCTTGAGGTGAAGGTAGCTACAATCGCGTCGCAGGCAGACCGAATCGTACTAACCGAATCTGCGTAGTTGCCTGCCGAGGGCAGATTTGCGCAGATGCCCTGAATCATGAATATCCCATCCGCAAAGCCTGGGGGAATGTTCAGCGCACTGGAAGTTGTGGCTGGGCTGGAATTTTCTGTTGCGTTCTGGGCAGCAGGCCTTTGAGTACTTTCGGTCATGACAAAACTCCTCTGTTACGTCACGGTTGGCTTGGGTAGCGGATGCAGGAAGAAAGAAGGTGACCGTATAGGCGACGGTATCTGGGGGTACTCTCCTCAAGAACTCAGGATCGGCAAGACACTCTCGCAGACACCCTGTATCATTTGCAATTGTCCGTAAATGGATCCGTTCGATTCGGGCAGCAGACTGTTGCACATGTCCTGGATCGCGGTGAATCCTTGCTTAGGGCTTGATGCACTCGGATTTAGAATCGCAATGCAGACAGACAGGATCGCTTGGATCTGCCCCCTAACGTCTTCGCTGGATGCGAGCAGCAGATTTACGCCACAGATGCCCTGAATCGTACTGAACCCTGGCGCAGTGGCTGGTGGGTCAGTTGCCATGATCTGAGAGATTTCGTGGCAATACGTCTTGATTCCATCCAGATAAGCCGGAACTTCGATTCCTTCGTAGCTGAACTTGGTTAGGCTGTCGTAGAGACTCTGAATCATGGCGAGTCCATCCGGAAGGCTTGGCGTGCCGATCGAACCAGCAAGAGCGGCATCGAGTGTGTTCTTGGGGGTGGGAATGTTTTCGGTCATAACGGATCTCCACAGTTGCGTTATTCAATGGATTGGGTAGGAAGCAGAAGGGGGAAGACGAATTGACTGCAATCGTATCCGGGTGTAGCCCGGATTGGTCTGACGAGACTGCTCTCCTTATAAAGCACCGTGGCTTCAGACGTCCAACGGTTCACCCCGGCAATAAGCCCCACGCATCTTTCGAATGCTCCTGAGAGTCGTTCGTAATCTCGTATAGCAGAGGGCGCGCTGCGCGATACCCAACTGAACGCCGGTGGTGCACCAGGGCAAGAGAAAGCGTTAGAGTAGCAAATTTCTCCGCTGCGCTTCACCCCGGTCGCTTCGAAATGACAAAAGGCAAAGAGGGCCGTTCGAGCTTCGCTCGAATGTCCCTCTCACGCGCCACGTGAATGGGGCACCCGGTGTGTGGGTTCGTTATGCGGTGTATGGGCTGTCTATATTTCCAGACCGGGGGCGGTCACGCCGAGAATCTCCGCCACCGCGGTAACAACCGTCTCGTGGTCTTCCGGCTGGGTCAGGCCGCTGAGGACAATGGCTCCCAGGCAGCCTGAGCCGCGCAGCGTGAGAGGGAATCCGCCGCCGTGTGCGGCGTACTCGGCGAGCGTGAGTCCCTGGCGCACTTCGAGGGTCGTGTTCTGCCTTGCCAGTTCCTTGCCGACTCGGAAGCTGGATTTGGCAAAGCGAACGACGGTATTGCGCTTGCGGCGCACCCAGTCTTCGTTCCCTGGAGCCACGTTGGGAGTCGCGGCGTAGAAGAGCGTCTGACCGCCCATCCAGATGCCAAAGGCGGTTGGACGGCTGTCCTTTGCGACCAGAGTGCGCAGGCGGCTGCCCAGCTCCCAGGCCGTATCGGCGTTGAAGGTGGAGAACTGCAAAGCGGCTTCCTGCTCGGTAATGATCCGGATCTCGTCGTCGAGTGTCATAGCTTCCTATAAAGTTATCTCGTGCCCGACAGTGTAACGACCCTCAGCCCTGGGATTTCCGGCGTGGCTGTACCTGCCCCCGCTTCCAGTCCCGTGCGCCGCTGGCTGCCTGCCATCGCCATGCTGTTGCTGTCGTTCATCTCGTATGTCGACCGCAGCGTATTGTCGATCCTGTCGCCGACCATTCTTGCCGATCTGCATCTCTCGGCGCAGCAGTACGGCGAGGCGATCCTGGTCTTCTCGCTCTGCTACATGGCGGCGAACCCCATCTGGGGATGGGTGATGGACCGCAAGGGACTGTTCTGGACCTGCTTTGCGGCCGTGGGGCTGTGGTCACTGGCCTCCGGTAGCCATGCCATGATGACCGGCCTGCTGACGATGAGCGTTTTCCGCGGCGTGCTTGGCTTCGGTGAGGGAGCGACCTTTCCTGCCGGTCTGAAGACAGTGAGCGAAACCCTCCCGGCGGAGCAGCGGTCGTTCGGTCTGGCCCTGGCCTACAGCGGAGGCTCCCTGGGCGCGGCCCTGACTCCGTTGATCGTTACGCCGCTGGCGATCCATTACGGCTGGCGCGCTGCCTTTGTCTTTACCGCCGTCGTCGGAGCGTTGTGGCTGGTTCTGTGGCTCGGCCTGCGGATCGCCGGTATCTACCCTCCAAAGCATGCGCAGCCGGTGGACGAGGCGGTTAGACCCGTCTCCCGCTGGAACCGCGATCTCTTCGCTACGGCCGCGATCTATGGACTGGGAGCGGCTCCACTGGCTTTTGGGCTGTATGCAACGCCGTTGTACCTGTCGCGGGTACTGCACGTCTCGCAGGCGTCTCTGGGACACCTGCTGTGGGTGCCTCCCGCGGGCTGGGAGGTGGGCTACCTGGTCTTCGGTCGCTTGAGCGATCTGCGCCGCCGCCGGACCACCTCGCGGCCGTTCGGTGTCTTTCTCTTCCTGATGGTGGCCAGCTTCCTGATCACGGTGGTGCCGATGTTTACCTCGGTGCCGCTGGTGCTGACGCTCTTCTTCCTGGAGATGTTCTTCGCCGGCGGATTCGTCGTCTTTGCCCTGGCGGATGGCGCCAGTGTGCAGCCCAAGCAGAATGCGGCTTTTCTGGCTGGATTCTCGATCTCGAGCTGGGCGCTGCTGACGGGATTGTTGCTGCCCTGGCTGGGCCGCCTGTTCGATCAGAAACACTACTCGGCGACCTTGTGGATTGTGAGTCTGTGTCCGCCGGTGGGTGTGGCGCTGTGGCAGTTGCTGCGACGGGCTGAGGCTCATCGGTAGGGAAGAAAACAGGTATTCGCGTTTGGTGCGAAAACCATGTCCCCAAGGGACACCTGGCACCAGTGCATGAATAGCGTCAGCCGGGCCACTTTTCCACCCAAAGGACCCCTTTTCCGAAGGCGCAACAGGCGTAATCTCACCCGAGTGCGGTGTTAACCGGACTGTAAACTTCGCTTCTGGCGTGGCTCTTTCCGAACTTCCACAGCGAATTTGGGCTGATTTCGAGCCCTGGGTCATTTCGGGCCGCGATTCGCAGGGTATTCACAAAGCAACTACAATAGATTGTATATGCCGATTGACATGCCCTACAGAGAGCGTTACTTTCACATCTGCTTCCTTTTTCAGGGGCCCGGCAAGTCGCTAAGAAATAACGGAAGCGAGCAGTCCCAAGATCTGTACAAGAACATCTAAAACGTCTCCTAGGAGTTCCCCTATGGCTGAAAATCGTAAGGCCGCTGCTGTCGCTGACTCTGTCGCCGCCTCGGCCCCTGTTGCAACCAAATCTTCCACCAAGTCTGCCCCTGGGTTGACCTGGCAGCGCTATTTCTCCAAGCCCGGCGTCAGCCCCTATGACGAGGTCGTCTGGGAGAAGCGCGATGCCATCATTCAGGACTTCAAGGGCAAAACGATCTTCGAGCAGAAGGACGTCGAGGTGCCCGCTGACTGGTCCATGACCGCGACCAACATCGTCGCCAGCAAGTATCTGCATGGCCAGCTCGGAACTCCGGAGCGTGAGACGGGCGTGCGCCAGCTGGTGAGCCGTGTGGCGGAGACGATCCGCGACTGGGGCATGAAAGACGGCTACTTTGCCAGCGACGAAGACGCCGCTGTCTTCCATGACGACCTGGCGCACTTGCTCATCCAGCAGAAGGCTGCCTTCAACTCGCCGGTGTGGTTCAACGTCGGCTGCGACCGTCTGGAGCCGAACTCCGACGCGCAGAACTGGCACTGGAATCCGCATGCCTGCGCCATTGAGTTCTCGGTGACCGGCTACCGTAAGCCACAGTGCTCGGCCTGCTTTATCAACGCGGTGAATGACTCGCTGGACTCCATCCTGACGCTGGCCAAGACCGAAGGGATGCTCTTCAAGTGGGGATCGGGCACGGGATCGAACCTCTCGGGCATCCGCGGTTCCATGGAGACGCTGTCGGGCGGTGGTACCGCCTCCGGTCCGCTGAGCTTCATGCGCGGCTTTGACGCCTTTGCCGGCGTCATCAAGTCCGGCGGCAAGACCCGCCGCGCGGCGAAGATGGTGATCCTGAACGTGGAGCACCCGGACATCGTGGACTTTATCGAGTGCAAGCAGAAGGAAGAAGCCAAGGCCTGGACGCTGGTGCAGGCCGGTTATGACGGCTCCGGCCCGGACTCCGAGGCGTACTCCTCGATCTTCTTCCAGAACGCGAACAACTCCGTGCGTGTGACCGACGAGTTCATGCATGCGGTGGAGCGCGATGGGCAGTTCGCCACGGTGACGGTGAAGGACCGCAAGCCGGTCAAGGAGTATCGCGCCCGCGACATCATGAACAAGATCGCCGAGGCGACCTGGCAGTGCGGCGACCCGGGCATGCAGTACGACACCACCATCAACCGGTGGCACACCAGCAAGAACACGGCGCGCATCAATGCGTCGAATCCCTGCTCGGAGTACATGTTCCTGGATGACTCGGCCTGCAACCTGGCCAGCTTCAACCTGTTGAAGTTCCTCACGCCGGGCGGACAGTTCGATATTTCGGCCTACCGCGCGGCGATCCGCACGGTGATCACGGCGATGGAGATCCTGGTCGACAACTCCGGTTATCCGACTGAGGCGATCGCGAAGAACTCGCATGACTACCGTCCGCTGGGTCTTGGCTA
The DNA here is from genome assembly GCF_052114765.1 of Terriglobus sp. 2YAB30_2. Lineage (NCBI taxonomy): Bacteria > Pseudomonadati > Acidobacteriota > Terriglobia > Terriglobales > Acidobacteriaceae > Terriglobus > Terriglobus sp. 2YAB30_2. Next base: position 52,292 of record NZ_JBFRFJ010000006.1, on the reverse strand, counting down.
CGCCAACCTGGGCGCTCTGCTGATGGCCTTTGGCCTGCCGTATGACTCCGATGCCGGCCGCGACTTTGCCGCGACGCTAACCGCCATCATGTGCGGCGATGCCTACTGGCAGTCGTCACGCGTGGCTGAGCTGTGCCAGCCTCTGGCTGCCGCGACTCCGCTGACGCAGTCCGCCACCCGCGAGGGCGGCGCCTGCCCCGGCTACTATGTCAACCGCGAGCCGTTCCTGGATGTGATCCGTCTGCACCGCGCCAGCGTGAATGAGATCGGCAAGTCGAAGAGCTCGGAAGAGGGCTTCGTTGCTCCGCAGCTCGATGAGCTGATCGCGGCCAGCAAGGACTCGTGGGATGGCGCTCTGACCCACGGCGAGAAGTTCGGCTACCGCAACTCCCAGGTGACCGTGCTTGCCCCGACCGGAACCATTGGCTTCATGATGGACTGCGACACCACCGGCATTGAGCCTGACCTGGCTCTGGTGAAGTACAAGAAGCTGGTTGGCGGCGGCATGATCAAGATCGTGAACAACACGGTTCCGTCGGCCCTGTTCAAGCTGGGCTATGACAACGACCAGGTGAACTCGATCGTCAGCTATATCGACTCGACCGGCACCATCGAAGGTGCGCCTGGCATCAAGCCGGAGCACCTGGCGGTGTTCGACTGCTCGTTCAAGCCGGCCAAGGGCACGCGCTCCATTCATTACATGGGCCACATCAAGATGATGTCGGCGGCGCAGCCTTTCCTTTCAGGCGCAATCTCGAAGACGGTGAACCTGCCGCACGACGCCACGGCGGACGATATCGCCGAGGCTTACATCGAGAGCTGGCGTCAGGGCCTGAAGGCCGTGGCCATCTATCGGGACGGCTCGAAGGGAGCGCAGCCGCTGAACGTCTCTGCCTCTGATGGCAAGGCGAAGAAGGAGGGCATCGCCGACAAGGCGACTGCCGCCATCAACGCTACGGCTGAGCCGGTTGTCGACCCAGCCGTTGTTGCTGCGAAGGAAGCCCGCATCGCGACGCTGGAGACACAGGTGGCGCAGCTCATCGCGCAGTCGAACCAGAATACCGATGCCACCGACGCCACGGCACCGCCGCGCGCCGTACGGCACCGTCTGCCGGCTGAGCGTGCTTCGGTGACGCACAAGTTCGCCATCGCCGGACACGAGGGCTACATCACGGTCGGTCTGTATCCGAATGGAGCTCCGGGCGAGATCTTCATCCGCATGGCCAAGGAAGGCTCAACGGTTTCGGGCCTGATGGACTCCTTCGCGACGGCAATCTCACTGGCGCTGCAGCATGGAGTGCCGCTGAAGGTGCTGAGCGAGAAGTTCGCGCACACCCGCTTCGAGCCCTCGGGCTGGACGGGCAACGAGCAGATCGGCTACGCGAAGTCGATCATGGACTACCTCTTCCGCTGGATGCAGCTCCGCTTCCTCAGTGGGCAGCAGCTTGACCTCTTCCAGGGCCTGGCTCCGGCGAAGGCTGTGCCGGTGACAGGAGCGATCGAAGGCGAGCAGGCCACGGTAGTACCGAGCCTGTCGGCTGAGGTCTATGGTCCGCGTACCACGCCTCCGATCGAGGGCATTGCTCCCGATCCGACGGCAACCGGTGCCGTTCCCATGGCGAGCTATGGCGTGGAAGACCGCGGCATAGCGAAGACCGTTCACGCGGCCGATGCGATGAAGAGCATGTACGACATGGGCGATGCCCCGTCGTGCTCCACCTGCGGAGCCATCATGGTGCGCAACGGTAGCTGCTATCGCTGCATGAGCTGCGGTTCGACGAGCGGCTGCAGCTAGGACTGGCCGTCCAGGCAAATGCGCTTCACGCAAAAACAGAAAGCCCCGCCGTCAGGCGGGGCTTTGCCTTAGAGCATTTCTCCTGTAGGTGTAGTGCAGGGCTAGTGCCTCTATGGGCGTTTTCCGCAATGAAAACGCCGCCGCACGCTCCTCTCGGGATACCCAGCAACAGGAGAAATGCTCTAGACATGATCTCCTCAAGGGGCAAATCCGTTCACGCTACGCGCGAAGGACCACAGTGGCGTTAGAGCATTTTCCTGTAGGTGTAGAGTAGGGTTTCCGCATCTGTGGGCGTTTTCCGTAATGAAAACGCCGCTGCACGCCCTTTCGGGACACCCAGCAACAGGGAAAATGCTCTAGCTACTTCTTCGCCAGCGACCGCACGTAGATCACCATGTTCCAGAGCTCGTCATCCTTTAGCCGGTCGCCGTCACCAGGCATCTGGCCCTTGCCCGTTTTGATGATGGCGTAGAGGTCGGCATCGGACATGTCTTTGAGTGATGAGGAGTCGGTAAGGTCTTTCGGAGCCGGTTTCATGGCGATGTCGCCTTTGCCGTCTCCGGTTGGGCCGTGGCACATGGAGCAGTCATAGCCGTACATCTTCTTGGCTTTGGCTTGAGACTCGGCTGTGGGCTTGACGCGGTTGGTCATGTTCCCGGTTGCAGGCGCGGGAGTTGCGGGCACGGGTTGCTGTGGTGGAAACGCCAGAGCCACCAGGGCAGGTAGAACAAAGAAAGGCTTCAGCATTCGAGCCTCCTAATTAGGCGGCAGAATCGTACGCTGGGTTGTGGTTTAGAGGGAAGAAGATTTTTGAGGTGGTGTGGGGAAGGTAACTGGCGAACCCAAAAGCAGGTCTTTCCAGAGAGGGAGGCCTGCGGCTTCTGCCTGGCGGTCGAGCAGGTCTTCGCGGACGCCGTGGATGGCGATGCGCCGGAAATGTTCGTTGACCGACGTAAGAAGGGCTCCGACCTGCCACTCACCCTGCTCGCGCAGCAATTTTAAGGCCTAGGCAGAGTCTTTGCCGCCACTCCAACTGAGGATGCACTTGACGGGCATGACTGTTTTTGAGGTTACACAATCTGGTGCAGAAGACGCAGAATTTCCAATGATTTTGGCTCTGTTAACGCAACATTCACGATTTCGTTAACGGGTCGTAACCGGAGCTGGCGAAGCTCAAAGGTATATGAAACTCATCAGGCTTGCCCTTCTGCTTGCCATCTTCTGTATCCCGTCATTTGGCCAGATGACGACCGCCCGTCTGGTAGGTACCGTAACCGACCAGAGCGGCGCTGTGATTCCCAACGCAACCGTAGTCGTGAAGAATATCCGTACCGGTGAGAGCCGTACGGTGACGACCAACGATTCGGGTCTTTATATCATCCCGTCGCTCGTGCCCTCTGAGTACGAGGTGAAGGTCACGGCGAGCGGCTTCTCTGATGCCGAATCCAAGGGTGTGGTCCTTGCCGTCGGCCAGGAGCTGGTGAAGGACATCAGCCTGCCGGTAGCCGGCAGCGCAACCTCGGTGCTGGTCGATGCCGGTCAGCTCGTCGCCCTGGATACCTCTTCGGCACGTATCGGTGCCAACATTGCCAGCCGCGAGATCGAAGACCTGCCGATCAATGGACGCCAGGTTTCGCAGCTTTACCTTCTGGCTCCGGGCGCGACCAACGTCGGCTCTGGCAACTTCGGTGAGATCCGCTTCTCCGGCCGCGCCGTAGAGCAGAACATCCTTCGCCTGGATGGCGTGGAAGCTACTGCCATTATCGACGCCGCCCCCGGAAACTTGAACGGTGAAGCCAACTCGATCTTCCGTCTGCAGCAGTCGCTGGAAGCCATCCAGGAGTTCCGTGTCGACTCCAACAGCTACCCCGCCGAGATGGGTACCGGAACCGGTGGTCAGATCAGCTTCGTGACGAAATCGGGTTCGAACGCATTCCACGGATCGGTCTTCGAGTATCTGCGTAACGACTTCTTCGATGCTCGTAACACCTTCAATGCGGTAAACGTCGCCAACAACTCGCCGAAGTTCCGTCTGAATCAGTTCGGTGGCTCAGTAGGCGGTCCGCTCATCAAGGACAAGCTCTTCTTCTTCGGCGTGTATGAAGGTCTGCGTCAGTACTGGAACGTCGCTTCGACCGGCAACACGATCTCGAACTACACCATCTCCCGCATTCCCACCAACTCACCCATCCGTAATGTTGTGGGCGCCTATCCTTTGGATCGGAATCCGATCGCGATCGAGCAGCCGGGCGCAACCTTCACGGACGGTACGGTCAATGGAGCCACCGGACGCGAGCTGGTTTCGGTCAGCCGCGCAGTGCCCTTCTCGCTGACGGAGAGCTTTGCGGCCGTTCGTTTTGACTACCACTTCAATGAGAAGTACTCCTCCTACGTTCGTTTCAATCGGGACCAGGGTACGGCGAACCAGACACAGGATCCGGCGCTGGGCCTGACGCAGAACAAGTATGTTCCGCAGAACGGCGTGATCGCGCTGAATCAGGTGCTCTCGGCTTCGATGTTCAACGAGACCAAGGTGGGCTTCAACTATGCCAAGACGCGCGTCAACGGCGTCAGCGGACCGAGCCCCAATGCTGATCTGAGCGCCAGCTTATTCAGCATCGCCAATGCCGTCAAGCCGGGTGGTCTGGTTACGACCTCTTCGAGCTTTACCGGCCGTGGCGCACCGTACACCGCGTGGAGCATCTCGCCGATCGACAACTTCTCGATCGTCAAGGGAAACCACAACCTGAAGTTTGGTTTTGAGTCGCGCATCATCAAGATCTACAACGACCAGCTCGGCGGTACGCAGTACACCTTCAACAGTGTCAGCAACTTCGTGAACAATGTTCCGGATACGACTGCGTTCAATGGTGACCTCAGCGCTCCGAGCCCGTTCAGCGGCATCTCCGGTAATGCGCAGATGCGCCAGAACTACTACATCGGTTACGGTCAGGATGAGTGGAAGCTCCGCCCCACACTGACACTGGCTTATGGCCTGCGCTATGAGTACTTCCAGCCCCTGCATGAAGTAAACGACAAGTACGTCTTCTTCGATATGACAACGGCTACCCTGTACTCCAGCGGCCGCGTCGCAGCGTTTCCCAAGTACAACAAGAGCTGGTTTGGCAGCTCAACGAAGAACTTCGGACCGCGTCTGGGCCTGACCTGGGCTCCCGCCGGTCTGCACAACAACACGGTGGTCCGCGTCGGTGCCGGCATCTTCTTCGGCCCCGGTCAGACGGAAGATCAGGTGCAGCCTGAGGCAAACGACCGCGTAGGCCGCAGCTTCTCGAACGGCGCGCAGCCCTATCCGGCGAACACGGCGAACCTGCTGTCGAGCTTTGACGCCAACAATCTCTCCGGCTTCCAGCCGCGTGCGTATGCTCCGTACTATCACCTGCCGGAGCGTGTGGCGACCTACACCTTCTCGATCCAGCAGCAACTTCCGGGACAGATGCAGATGATGATTGGTTACGTCGGATCGCAGGGACGGAACCTCTTCCTGCGTTCGATCACCAACCGCATCACCAGCGTGACGACCAATGCCTCGACCGGCGCCGGCACTGCGGTACGTGAGTTCGGCAGCCGCTACGGCGAAATCGACTACAAGACCTCAGGTGGTACGAACCATTACCACTCGCTGCAGTCGACGTTGCAGCGCCGCTTCCGTCAGGGCCTGTCGCTGGGTGCGCAGTACACCTGGGCGAAGGAACTTGGCACGACCAGCGGATCGAACGAAGCCAGCACGGCGCAGAATCCTTACGACTTCAATACAGAGTATGGCCGTGGCAACTTCGATATCCGTCATAGCATGAACGCGACGGTTCTGTATGACCTGCCGATCGGCCATGGCAAGTCGATGGACTTTGGCAGCATCGGTAATGCGGTGGTGGGTGGCTGGCAGATTGGCGGTATCGTGAACTTCCGCTCGGGTCTCCCGGTCGATGTTCTGATCACCCGTCCTGACATCGCCTACGTCGGTACGCCGACTTCCGGTACCTACGCGGGCAAGGTCTACTCCTCGCCCGTGCTCTCCTCCTCGTGCCCGGCTTACTCCAGCGGCACCACCAGCGTGAATGCTGGCGTCTGCACCACGGCGGTGGTCAACGTTCCGGGCGGCGGCAACACCCGTAACATTCGCCGCGTGAACCTGGTGCCTGGCGTCAACCCATATACCAACGTCGGCAAGCAGTTGCTGAATCCGGCTGCGTTCACAATTCCGACGCCTGGAACCTTCGGTTCGCTGCGCCGCAATAGCCTGAATGGCGCCTCGCTGGCTCAGCTCGATATGACCCTGGAAAAGACCTTCGCTATCACCGAACGTGTGAAGGTTGACTTCAAGGCCGAGGGCTTCAACATCCTCAACCACCCGAACTACGCTGTTCCGGGCACCATCCGCCTGGCGCAGGGCATTCCGACGGGCGGTAATGCGGCCACCACGACCATCAGCAACGGCGTACAGCCGGGACAGGCATACTCCACCGGTACGGCAGGTTCGAACTTCGGAACCTTCACCTCGACGGTGGGTAACCAAGTGGGACAGGGAGCGAACCGCCAGCTCCAGCTTTCGGGCCGTATCAACTTCTAACCTGACGAAAACACGACTCCCCGCGGCGTGCCCCAACCAGGGCACGCCGCATTTTTGCCTGTTTTTTCGCTTGACTCCTGTTTTTGCGGGGGTTAATCTTTGCGCAACTTCATTGGCAGCTCTCGCCAACCCGGTCCGGCTCCCGTTAGCGCTAAGCGCAGCGCGGCGGCTGGATGTGGCATCTAATTCTCACAGTCAGTCAACCTTCACCGCCGTATCTGCTGACGGAGGTCAGCAAACTGCTTGATGAAAAAAGCGCTTGAAATTACGCCCAACATCGAGCCCCTGTTCGGGACCCGCGACGAAAACCTTCACCTGATGGAAAAGGCCCTGCGTGTTGCCATTGACCTGCGATCGGATGCGGTCATGGTGACGGGGGATCCGGAGAGTATTGAACGGATCGAGAAGATCTTCACGGACTACGACCAGCTTTGCAATCAAGGCATTGTCCTGCAGAACGGGGAGTTGCATGGCATGTTGAAGCTGGTTGTCTCAGATCCGCGCATTACCCTGCGCGGACTGGTCGAAAGCGGACGGCAGCGCTCCACCGGCGTAAAACGCACGGTGCAGCCGCGCTCGCCCAATCAGCGGAAGTACATTGAAACCATTGAAGAGAACGATATGTCGTTCGGCATCGGACCGGCCGGTACCGGCAAGACCTATCTTGCCGTGGCTATGGCCGTCTCCGCGCTGATGGCGAAGAGAATCAGCCGTATCATCCTGGTTCGTCCGGCGGTTGAAGCCGGCGAGCGCCTGGGCTTCCTGCCCGGGTCGCTGCAGGAGAAGGTAGATCCGTACATGCGTCCGCTTTATGACGCTCTGTACGATTTGCTGGATCCGCCACGCGTGGACAAGATGCTGGAGACCAACGTCATCGAAATTGCGCCGCTGGCCTTTATGCGCGGCCGTACGCTGAATGACGCCTTCATCATCATGGATGAGGCGCAGAACACCACCAACGAGCAGATGAAGATGTTCCTTACCCGCCTTGGCGCCAATTCCAAGGCGATCATCACCGGCGACCTGTCGCAGATCGATCTTCCGAATCCCAAGAAGAGCGGCCTGCTGGAAGCGTTGCGGGTGCTGGATGGCGTGGAAGGCATCGGTTTTGTTCACTTTGAAGACGCGGACGTCGTACGCCACCACCTGGTGCAGCGTATTGTGCGTGCCTATGACAGCTACAGCCGGGAGCAGCGGGAGCTTCCGCTGGGACTGGAAACTCCACTGGGAGAGCCGATGTCGACGGCCGCTCCGATCAAACGAATCGCAAAGCCGCAGTAGGACGGCATCGAATCGGGTAACATCATGGAAAGAGGGCGTTACGCCCTCTTTCCTGTTTCTGCATGATTCGCATCGAACCACAAGAGATGCCTGCTGCCGCGGAGATCAATCGAACCCGCCTGTCGCGCTACCTGCTGCGTGCACGCCGTGCTACGTGCCTGGAAGGCCAGGTGGATGTGCTGCTTACAGACGATAAGACGGTAAAGCGGCTGAACCGCGACTTCCGCGGTAAGAACAAGGCGACCGACGTGTTGTCGTTTCCCGCCGGCGATTTTGCTGAGGGAATCGTAGGCGATCTGGCCGTCTCGCTCGATACCGCATCAAAGCAGGCAAAGCGCTTCGGCCTCACCCTGGAGGACGAGATTAAGACGCTATTGCTGCATGGCCTGCTGCACCTGGCCGGCTATGACCATGAGACCGACAACGGCGAGATGGCCGCCGAGGAGACCCGCCTGCGAGCGAAGCTGCGGTTGCCTAGCAGCTTGATTGCGCGCGTCGAGGGTGGCCGGCGATGAGCTACTGGACCCTAGGGTCGCTGCTTCTGTTGCTGGCGGTACAGACACTCGCCTCCTACATCGACCGCGTGTACTCGGAGATGGGTAAGTTCCTCTCTCGCGACTTCCAGGAAAACGTCGATGCCTGGACGCGCGCGGCGGAGCCGAAGATGATTCTCGGCCGGGATACGCTGGCGCTTTCGGCTTCGGTGCTGCGCCAGATCACGCTGACGGCGATCGCTGTATTGTTCGGAGCCAAACTTTACAGCTCGCTGACACTGCTGCCGATCCTGCGGCATGGCCCCCGTCTCCCTGACTTCGCGATGACGGCGGTTGAGCTGGTGTGCATCGTCATCCTCTTCGACCGCCTGGTCCCGTATCTGCTCTTTGTCCGGACGAAGGGACTGTGGATCGCACGGCTGCGCCTGCCGCTGGTACTGATCTTTCTGGCGCTGTTGCCCATCACAGGTCTGCTGAGCCTGCTGATCTCAATCATTGCGCTGGCGGAGCCCGAGGAGCAGGAAGAGGAAGAGAACTCCTCGGAGGGCGTGGACGCCCTGCTGGATGCCGGCAAGGAAGAGGGCATCCTGGAGGAGAGCGATCGTGAGTTGGTGCGCAGCGTCGTGGAGTTCGGCGATAAGGTTGCGCGTGCGGTCATGACGCCGCGTCCGGAGATGTTCTGCGTTCCCGGCACCATGACCCTGGACGAGTTCACAAGCCTGATGGCGAAAGAGGCGTATTCGCGCGTGCCGGTCTATGGAGAATCCATCGACATCATTACCGGCATTGCGTTTGCGCGCGATCTGTTAGGCGTGGCCGACTCCGAGGCCGCCCGCCAGACAGTGGCCAGTATTCAGAAGCCGGTCGCGTTTGTCCCCGAGACCAAGAAGGTGAACGAGCTGCTGAAGGAGATGCAGCGGGCCAAGCAGCACATGCGCATCGTGGTGGACGAATATGGCGCGGTCGCGGGACTCATCACGATTGAAGACCTGCTGGAGGCGATTGTCGGCGACATCGAGGATGAGCACGATGTCGAGGAAGAGACCAATGAGCCGGTCGGCAATCCGCAGGAGGGATGGTCCGTTCCTGGACGTTTCGAGGTTTCGCGCCTGCGCGAGCTCTTTGAGAGCCAGAACGATGAGCTCCCGGTCGATCTGGAGCTACCTTCCGCGGTGGAGGCGACGACGGTCGGCGGTCTGGTAAGCGAATTAGCCGGCCATATCCCGCACTCGGGAGAGGTGGTGGAGGCCGGGCGGCTGCGTCTGGAGATACTGTCTTCGACCGACCGGCGGGTGCAGCGTGTGAAGGTACAGATGGCCGCTTCGCCCGAGACGGCGGATAATCAATAGCGATGCCTATTCGTTCCGGATTCGTTTCCATCGTCGGCCGCCCCAATGCCGGCAAGTCGACGCTGGTGAATGCGCTGCTCGGCCAGAAGCTGGCCATTGTGACGCATAAACCACAGACCACACGCAATCGCATTCAGGCGGTGCTGGAGGTCCCTCTCAAGAAGAAGACAACACGCCATCCAGGCCATCCTGCGGCGCAGATCATCCTGGTGGATACGCCGGGAATTCACAAGCCCTCTACGGAGCTTGACCGCCGCATGATGCAGGAGGTGCATGACGCCCTGGAAAGCCGCGATGCGGTGATCTTCATGGTAGACGTGACTCACCGGCTGCCGCAGGAGGGCGAAAAAGTGACCGGCAAGGCGAAGCTGTCTCTGGACGAGCACAACTTCACGCTGGGCCTGGTCAAAAAGCTGGACTGCCCGGTGATCCTGGCGCTGAATAAGATCGACGAGCTGCAGCGCGACCAATTGTTGCCCCAGATCGCCTACTGGCAAAAGCAACATGACTTCGCTGCGGTGATTCCCATCTCGGCAAAGAAGAAGGACGGTCTGGAGCGGTTGATCGAGGCCATCATCGCCGTATTACCGCTAGGTGAGCGCTACTTCCCGAAGAATCAGATCACAGACCAGCCCGAGCGTTTCCTGGTCGCTGAGCTGATCCGCGAGAAGGTGCTGCTTTTTACCGGTGAAGAGGTGCCGTATGCCGCGGCTGTTGTCGTCGAGCGTTTTGAGGAGCCGGTAAAGAAGGGTGCAGCGACGCGCATTGCCGCGGCGATCTACTGCGAGCGTGCTGGACAGAAAGCGATTCTGATCGGTAAAGGCGGAGCGATGCTGAAACAGATCGGAACTGCCGCGCGCAAGGAGATGGAGTATCTGCTGGGCGGCAAGGTCTTTCTGGAGTTGTTTGTGAAGGTGCAGTCGGAATGGAGGTCATCGCGTGGGTTTATCGATGATCTCGACTGGCGCAAGCAGCTTGAGGACCTGGCGATCAAGCAGTCGAATGAAGAGTAGCGGAATAACTCTGTTCCAGGTTATTTCATACTGTCATTCTTAGTGACGAACTCGTTGCCCCATTCTTTGCGACTCGGGGTCCCCGGCCAGCTTCGCTGGCTGGGGTGACAAGCAAAGGGTGGGATATCGCGTTATGCGCGACAGTTTTTATCGTCCCAGGCTCGATCTCTTTGGTTGTCATTTCGTAGCGCCCAGAGGGCGCGGAGAAACCTGCTCTGTCACTACCCTCTCGGCTCCATAGTCATGGACAGGGAAAAGCGGTCGAGCTTCGCTCGATACCCCACCCTTCGCGATAAAGCCGCGAAGAATGGGGCAACGGATGTGTGCCTACCGAAATTATCCGGTTCTCGCTATCCCGCGTAGATCGTGTTCTCCAAAAACTCGTTCAGGAACTTGCCCTTCGGGTCGTAGTGATAGATCAGGTTCTTGAAGCGGGTAAGGTTTGGCAGCCGGCGCTGCAGCACGCGCGGGTCCATGGTGAAGAACTTGCCCCAGTGCGGAATGGCCCCAAAGGGTGAGAGTACGGCTTCAATCTGCGGCACCAGGCGTGCCACGGCTTCGGGCTCTGCCTTCCAGGTGAAGTGAATGCCGAGCGAGTCGCGGCGATAGTTCGGGCTCATCCATAGGTCGTCAGCCGCGATGGCGCGCAGCTCAGTGACGTGCAGGTGCGGTGTGATCTGGTCCTTCAGTGTCTCGACGGCGAGAATGGCGTCGTAACCCATATCAATGGGAACAAAGAGCTCGGTCTGGATCTCTGCGCCGGAGCTGGGTGTGAACTCCATGCGGAAGTGCGGCAGGCGCTCGTGCCAGGGGCCGGGGACACCAAGCTGCTGGGTGCAGTTCACGGGATCGAGTCCGGCCAACGGATGCAGGTTGGTGGTCGCTCGTGTCGCTCCATAAAATTCCGCCGGTGCAGTAATACCGTCATCCACGCGCTGCTTGAGCCACACCTGCGTAGCGCGATGGTCCTGCCAGGTAGTGAAGAGAGACACAGAGTAGGCTGCGTCCATGATGGTACGCAGGTTGCCTTTCAGGTGGTCGAAGGAGAGGTTTTCATAGACCGTCTGCGCCACTTCGAAGGCCGGTTCCACCTGCAGCGTGATCGAAGTGACGATGCCGAGGGCGCCGAGGGAGACAACGGCGCCGGGAAAGGTATCTGGGTTTGCGTCGCGCGTCAGCGTGACCAGGTCGCCGTTGGCGTTCAGGATCTCCAGCCCAACGACTGCGGCAGCGAGATTACGATTGCGCAACCCCGATCCATGCGTTGCCGTCATCACGCCGCCTACGACTGAGATATGCGGCAGTGAGGCGAGGTTATGAATGGCATGGCCACGGCTGTGCAACCACACGGCCAGATCGCCGTAGCGCACACCCGCTCCCAGCGTGACGGTCCGGTCGGCTTCATTGAGCGTGATGGAGGTTAGCCGTTCGAGCGAGATCTGAACACCGTCCGAGTCGGCAATGCCGTGAAAGCAGTGCCGCGTGCCCAGGGCGCGTAGCTGCGATGTCTCCCGCACCAGCTCCTGTGCTTCTTCCACAGAGGCAGGGATCAGCAGATCGCCGGCGTTGTAGGTATAGTTTCCGGCCCAGTTGGTGCGAGGTGCTGCATTCGTCATGGTCTTGCTTATTCCTTGATGTTGATGCCGAGGGCCTTCATCTTGCGGTAGAGGTGGGAGCGTTCCAGGCCAAGGAGCTCGGCCGCGCGGCTTACATTGCCGTGGACGTCGTCCAGCTTTTTCAGGATGTAATCGCGCTCATAGGCCTCACGCGCCTGCAGCAAGGTGGGGAAATCTTCCGTCCGGCCCGGTTTGCCGGGCTCGCGGTAAACCAGCACGGGAAGATGCTTGCGTTCGATGCGCTGCACGCGCGGGTTCAGGATCAGCACGCGCTCGATGACGTTGCGCAGCTCACGCACGTTGCCCGGCCAGTGATAGTGCTGCAGCGTGGCGATGGCGTCATCGGCGATCTCCATACGCGGACGTCCGTACTGGCGGCCGAACTCGAGCAGAAATTCACGCACCAGCAGAGGAATGTCTTCCTTACGGTCGCGCAGCGGCGGAACGAAGAAGGGAATCACGTTCAGGCGATAGAACAGATCCTCACGGAAGTTGCCGCGGGCGATCTCTTCCTGCAGGTCTTTGTTGGTGGCGGCGATGACGCGCACATCCACGGCAATGGGGGAGGTGGCGCCCACCGGCGTGAAGCGCTGTTCGTCGAGGGCGCGCAACACCTTGGCCTGAGTCTTGAGGCTCATGTCGCCGACCTCATCGAGAAAGAGAGTGCCCAGGTGAGCGCGCTCAAAGGTGCCCGGTTTATTCTGCGTCCCATCGCCTCGCTGGCCGAAGAGCTCGGCTTCGATGAAGTCCTCAGGGATGGCGGCACAGTTGAGCTCGACAAAGGGATGTTCTCTGCGCAGCGATTCGCCGTGCATGGTGCGGGCGATCAGCTCCTTGCCTGCGCCGGACTCCCCATAGATAAGAACGCGGCCGTTGGTGGGCGCCATCAGCCCGATCTGCTGACGTAGCGCCTTCAACGGGACGGATTGCCCGGTGAGTGTGGCGCTGGTCGCGAGCTGGCGCTTGAACTCCTGGTTCTCAAGCCGTAGCTGGCGCGCCTGGATCGCATTACGCAGCACAAGCAGCGTGCGGTCGAGAGAGAGGGGCTTTTCGAGGAAGTCGAAGGCGCCAAGTTTGGTGGCGCGAACCGCGGACTCGATAGTGCCATGACCGGAGATCATGATCACCTCGGGCGGCGAGGAGAGATTCAGAGCACGAAATTGCGCCAGAAGATCGAGCCCGTCAGCATCCGGGAGCCAGATGTCGAGCAGAACGGCGTCCCACGTACCGTCCTGCAACAGTGCCAGGCCTTCGGCTCCGGTGGCGGCGCTGGCGACGTGGTATTGCTCATCGCTGAGGATGCTTTCGAGGGAGGTGCGGATAGAGGCTTCGTCGTCGATGACGAGAATGTGATTCATGGGGGAGGGCTCAGTTGCTGGCTGTGAGTTGCTGGTTAGGTTGTGTGGGCTGGTTGTCTGATTCCGATGCAGACGGCAGCTCGATGATGAAACGTGCGCCGACCGGTGTGGCGCTCTCAGCGCGGATGGTCCCGTGGTGCTCTTGCACAATCTTAGCGGCGATGGCGAGACCGAGTCCGGTGCCGCGCTGTTTGGTGGAGAAGTAGGGAAGGAAGAGTCGTTCCCTCATCTCGTCGGTTACGCCGGTACCGGTGTCTTCTACCACCAGCTCAACCATGCCCGAAGGCAGCGGCGATGTGCAGATGCTCAGCTCGCGCAGAAGCTGGTTCTGCATGGCTTCGAGGGCGTTGTCGATCAGGTTGGAAAGGGCACGCTTCAAAGCCTCCGGGTCCGCCAGTACAAGCGGCAGCGAACGGGAGAGGTTTTGGCGGATGCGAACGTTTTGGGTGCGTCCGGCGAAGAGGGCCAGCGAGTTTTCGACGATGGTGTTCAGGTCGGCGGGACGGGGCCGCGCCATCGGGAACTCGGCGAGGGACGAGAACTGATCGACCAGCGTCCGCAGGCTCTCAACCGCGGAGAGGATGGTGTCGGAGCTGCGGCGAATCACGGCGGGCGAAGGCGACTCGAGATGTGCTTCCTGGAGTTGGGTTTCAATGCGGCCGGCATGACGCTGAATCTGCTCGGCCGAGAGCGAGATGGGCGTAAGAGGATTCTTGATCTCGTGCGCGACCCGGCGGGCGACTTCCTTCCATGCGGATTGACGCTGGGCGCGCAGCAGCTCGGTGGCATTCTCCAGAACAAGGACGTAGCCGCGATGGTTGCGCTCGGCGGACTCCAGCAGCGCGACGGTAATGGAGAGGTTTAGGCCCATCATCTCGATCTCAGTCGATGCCGAACCCATGCGATGCGACCGCCGGAAGAGCCGCTCAAACTCCGGCATGTGTTCGGCGGGGATGACGGAGGAGAGGGCGAGACCGGTGAAGGCGCGCTGGCCGYCGGGATCGAGCATCTCGCTGAAGGCACGGTTCGCCAGCATGGCGCGCYGGTGTATATCGAGCATGACGACGCCATTGGGAATGGTCTCGAGCATCGTCTCCAGCTCTTTACGGCGGGCCTCCAGGGCGGCATTGGCGAGGGAGAGCTGCTGGGTCGATTCGGTGATCTGCGCACGGGAGCTCTGCAGGTCGGTCGCCATGTGATTGAACGATCGCACCAGCTCGCCCAGCTCTTCGGTGGCGCTGGCCTCTACGCGCCGGGCATAGTTGCCGGCAGCGATGTCTTCCATCGCGTCGGCCAGGGTCTCTACCGGCCGGGTAACCTGCCGCGAGAGGTGCAGACCGAGCCAGACCGAGGCGAAGAGCGCCAGGCCCGTGATCATGAGCAGCAGCAGCATGTACTGGTTGCGGATGGAGCGTCGTGTGCGGAAGAGGGTCCAGTAGGTATCGGCAGCGGTGCGGATGCGGTTGACGGTGTCAGACATGCCTGCCGGCAGAGGAAGGCCGACGACGACGATGTCTCCATTGGGTTTGACCCATGCCGTACCCAGAGCGAAGTCCTGTTTGCCTACGGAGTAGAGGGGGTCGTCAGAGCGGAGCGCCGTCTGGAGCAGCTCTGCGACGGAGGCGGAGGCCTCCGCTGCAGTGCTTCCCTCCGGAAGAAGCTGTTTGATGACGACATGGCCATTCTGCTCCTGCGGCAGATGGATGGCGGCGACCAGGACATTGTTGCGGTAAATGGCGACGAAGCCGCCCTGCAAGGTGATGTCGTGTTCCTGCAGCTTTCGGAGCAGGTCCTTGTTGTTGCTGGGGAGGGAGGTGGCAATCGCCTGGGCCTCGGCACGTGCGTTGGCAGCGGCATAGCGGGAGAGCTCCACGGCGAGGGAGTTGGAGTCATCGCGGAGCTGCGTCACCGGCTGTGAGAACCAGCGTTCGACCGCGCGATTCATCAACAGGTAACTGAAGGCGAACATGAAGGCGATGGGCAGCAGCGACAGGATGACGGCGCCCCAGACCATGCGTGCCCGAAGCCGGGAACCGAGAAGACGCGAACGGTGCTCCGCATAGAGCTTCAGCAGATTGCGCGTCAACAGGATCAGGACAACCACGAAGAGCAGGAAGGCGATGGTCGACAGCGCCGTAAAGAGAAAGATCTGCGGCGTGGAAGATGGGTCCAGGAAGTCGAGTTTGAAGGCGTTAAGGGCCGCCAGGGTGAGGAACAGGACCAGCAGGCACACCCCGAGAACGATGGTGAGGGCCTTACGCGTTGGCGTGGCAGGGCTCATGCAGTCCGTGAAGATTATGGTACAGAATGCTGTATGGCGACGGTGGCAATGTTCAGTGCGCGGGAAGCGGCTCGGATGCTCGGCATCAGTTATCCGACGATTAAGCAGTGGATTCTGAGCGGCAAGTTGAAGACAGTGACGACCCCCGGGGGGCATCACCGTATTCCGGAGCCGGTGCTGAAACCATACCTTGCCGAGGACCGGAAACGGCCCCAGGAGGAGTCGCGTGAGCGGTACCGGCGGGTCTCCGGACGGAACCAGATCGTCGGGAAGGTCGTCAGCGTCCGGATCGAGGGTCTGCTGGCGCAGGTGGTTTTGGCGATCGGCGAGCAGCGGATCAACAGCATTATTACCGCGGAGGCGGCACGCGAGCTCGGCCTGAAAAAGGGACAGACGGCGGCAGCCTTGGTGAAGTCGACCGATGTGATGATTGAGCGGTTGGATTAGGGTGTGTCGCGGTTTCCGGTGGGAGCAGCGGGCGAAACCCTCAAACCGTTGCGCGTAGCGCAACCATTTCGCACCCCGGGTGCGAATGCCTTGCTTAAGGGCACGGCTCAGCCGCCGCAGTCGAACGTGGAAAGCAAGCGGCTTCAGCCGCTGAGGACGATGTCGCGGCCACAGATGGCTCCCACCCATGCATCCGCGCCAATTCGATTAATACGATTAGAATCGTATAAATTCGTCGTATGTTCAGATTTCCGCGCACGTCTCTTCTGATCGCCTTCGTCTGCCTGCTTGTCCTTTTCGGCCGTGCAGACGGACAGGTTCTTGGTGAACTGAAAGGACGTGTCGTGGACGCAAGCGGAGCGGCAGTGGCGGGGGCAAAGGTCACTCTCACACAGACTGCGACCGCGATTGCACGGGAGACCGTAGCGGGATCATCGGGTGAGTTCTCATTCACGCAACTCACCTCCGGGAGCTACAGCCTGGCCGTGGCGCAGACGGGATTTGCTCGTCTGGAGCGTCGCGGCGTCACGGTCACTACCGGACAGACTGTGACTTTGGAACTGCAGCTGAAAGCTGGTGGAGCAGGGGAGTCGGTCACGGTGAATGAGGATGCTCCGCTACTGCAGGCGTCGACCAGCGATATCGCGACAACGATTCCCAGTCACGCCATTGTGGCGCTTCCGCTGAACTCACGGAACTTTATCCAGTTGACCCAGATGGCTCCCGGTGTGGAGCTGCCTCCGGGCACGGTGCTGCCGCGTATCAACGGCGGTCGCCCGCGTACGAACGAGTATCTGTACGACGGCATCTCCGCGCTCCAGCCGGAGCCCGGACAGGTCGCCTTCTTTCCGATCCTCGACAGCATCGCCGAGTTTACGGTTGCGGCGAACAACGTTCCCGCTGAGTTTGGCCGTTTCAACGGCGGTGTGGTGAACGTTGCCACGCGCAGCGGCGCCAATGCCTTTCATGGCAGCGTCTTCGAGTTCTTTCGTCATGAGGCACTGAATGGCCGCAACTATTTCGCCTCCTCTACGGCCCGCAAGCCGCAGTATCGCCGCAATCTGTTTGGTGCAACCCTGAGCGGACCGATCAAGCGCGACCGTCTCTTCTTCTTCACGGACTATCAGGGGATCAAGCAGCGCATCGGTGTCACTCGCATCTCCACCGTGCCGACGGCGGCAATGCAGCAAGGCATCTTTACCGGTGTAGCGAAGATCTATGACCCGTCGTCGACAACTGTCGTGAACGGCCAGGTGCAGCGCAAGGAGTTTACGAACGACGTCATCACCTCGGCTTTTGATCCCGTAGCGCAGCGGCTGGTCGGCCGTATTCCTACACCGACCAGCAGCGGCTCGGCGAATAACTACACCCGTACGGCTCCGGATGATGATCATCAGAACCAGTTCGACATTCGACTGGATGGAGCCTTCAGCGCGAAGGACAGTGGTTTTGCGCGTTACACCTACTACCATGAGGTTGAGCGGCCAGTGACGCCGTTTGCAGATGGCTCGGGATCGATCTCCGGCTCGGTGCTTGGAACCGGAAATGTCTCCGGCCTTACGGATGTTCTGGGGCAGCAGGTGGTGTTGAATGAGACACACCTCTTCTCGCCGCGTGTGCTGAATAACTTCCGGCTGGGATATACGCGCCGCGGCAACTCGCAGAACGGCGTATCGCTCGCCAATTCTCCATCGGCCGATCTGGGGATTCCCGGTATTCCGGTCAACGCGGCGTTCAACAATACGCTGCCGCTCTTCACCTTCACGGGACTCCAGCAGCTCGGCGCCAACGCCAGCACCTCGGCACGGTATCAGACCTCGGTTAGCGAACTGATCGACATGGTGGTATGGACCCACGGCGGCCACTCCCTTAAGGCCGGTGGCGATCTGCGCCGGTATGAGCTGAACGCTATCTCGCCGCCGAACCCGACCGGTTCCTTCGCCTTCACAACGACCGGCACGAATACCACCGGGACCAGCGGCGCCAGCGGAGGCAATGCCTTTGCCAGCTTCCTGCTGGGGCAGGTGGATACCTTCTCCATCGATCTGCAGACGAAGACGATCCGGCCGCGCGATTACATCCACGAGTTTTTCCTGCAGGACGACTGGCGTGTCACGCCTCGTCTGACTCTGAACCTGGGCGCACGCTGGACGCTGCACATGCCATCCACCGAGACGCATAACCAGGGAGCGGTATTCAATCTGGCCACGCAGCAGCTCGACTATCTGGGCGTGAATGGCTACCCCCGCAGCGCGCGCCAGTTGCACTGGGCCAATGTTGCACCACGTGTCGGTCTTGCCTATGCGGTCGATCCGAAGACCGTGCTGCGCAGCGGCTTCGGCATCGTGTTTATCGACCAGAGCGGTATTACGACGCCGTTTACGACACCGCAGTATCCCTTCATCCAGAATGTGCAACAGCGCACACAGGATGGCTACGTGGCTCCATTAAAACTGAGCACCGGACCGACGGTTTCGTCCATTCCGCTGACACCGGATGCCGGTCTGGGACAGAGCGTCTATACAGCGAGCCGTAAGGCTGGATCGGGATACGTTGAACAGTGGAATCTCGCAGTTCAGCGCGCCATTACGAAGAACATGTCGCTGGAGCTGGCCTACGTCGGGTCGCACATCGTGCACGTCGGCATTCCGGACTCAAACCTGAATCAGCTCACGGCTGCTCAGCTTGCGCAGGGGACAGCGCTGACTGCCCGTGTCACCAATCCTTATTACGGACAGTTGCCTGCGGGTTCGACGCTCGATACACCCACCATTGCCGCGGCACAGTTGCTGAAGCCGTATCCCCGCTTCCAGAACGTGGCGACGTATCGCAATAACTCCGGCACCAGTAACTACAACGCTTTGCAGGCAAGACTGGAACAGCGGCTTGCCAGTGGCTTGTACCTGCTGGCGAGCTATGCGCACTCGAAACTGATTGACGATGCATCGTCGGTGTTTTCCTCGACGGTGTTGTCTTCGCCCAACAGCTCGTCACTGATCGCGGCAGATACCTTCCGTCCTTATCTGGAGCGCGATTCGTCGAGCGGCGATATGCCGAATGTGCTGACGGCCAGCGTCGTCTATGACCTGCCGAAGTTCCGTGGACATGGAGCAGCTACGGCCCTGCTGGGTGGATGGACGGTGAATATCATCGGCACGATGCAGAGCGGCATGCCGGTCCCGGTCACGCAGGCGACGAATAACAATTCGTTTGCGGGCATGGTGCTTCAGAGGCCGAATATGCTGACGTCGCCTTCGCTGCCTGCAGACCAGCGCACGCCGCAACGCTTCTTCAATACCGCTGCATTTCAAACGGCGCCGCAGTTCACGTTTGGTAACGCCTCGCGTAACCCGGTACGTGGGCCGGCGTATCGCGACGCTGATCTGGCGCTGGTGAAGCATACGGCTGTCGGAGAGCGAACGGATGTCGAGTTCCGGGCGGAGCTGTTCAATGTGACGAACACGCCCGCATTCTCGCAGCCGAGCGGATCGTTTGGAACGTCGGCGTTCGGCAGCATTACCAGTACGACGACTGACCCACGGGTTGCTCAGTTTGCGGTGAGAATTCGGCGATAGAGCATTTCCCCTGTAGGTAGTGCGGGGCTTGTGCATCTATGGGCGTTTTCCTCAATGAAAACGCCGCTGCACACCCTTTTCGGGCTACCCAGCAACAGGGAAAATGCTCTAGGGATTGCCCTCAGGGCTGGAAGCTCCTCTAGGGCGGGTGCAATGTTTTATCTAAGTGATTTGTGATCAATGACGTAGGCGATGCGTGCGTGAAAAATCGAAGTGGAGGGATTTCCAGTAGTAGAGAAAACAGAACGGCGCCGCGGGCAAAAGCACGCGGCGCCGTATGTTCTTGATCGGATCTACTGAATCAGCGAGGAGATCGGGGTGTAATCGCGACCCTGGTCCTTTGCGACCGCACCGTAGGTGCAGTGTCCCCGGTAGGTGTTGACGCCCTCGGCGATGCCCTTGTCCTGGCGGATGGCGGCCTCGGCGCCGTTCTGCGCCAGGCGCATCACGTAGGGGAAGGTCGCGTTGGTCAGGGCCAGCGTGCTGGTATTGGGAACGGCGGCAGGCATATTCGTCACACAGTAGTGCACCACGCCATTGACCTCGTAGGAGGGATCGGAGTGCGTGGTCGGGTGCGCCGTTTCGATGCATCCGCCCTGATCGATCGCCACATCGACGATGACCGCGCCCTTCTTCATGGTGGCGACCATCTCTTTGGTGACCAGCTTGGGTGCTGCTGCACCCGGAATGAGCACCCCGCCGACCAGCAGGTCCGCCTCGGCGGCGGCACGGGCGATGTTGTAGCTGTTGGAGGCGACAGTGGCTACACGGCCGCTGAAGATGTCATCCAGCTCGCGCAGGCGCTGCAGCGAGAGGTCGAGGATGGTGACCTTGGCTCCCATGCCGACGGCGATCTTGGCGGCGTTGGTGCCAACGATGCCGCCGCCGATAATGGCGACGTTCGCCGGGGGAACGCCCGGAACTCCACCCAGCAGAAGGCCGCGGCCGCCATGGGCCTTGGTCAGGTACTCGGCGCCCACCTGAACGGAGAGCCGTCCAGCGACCTCAGACATGGGGGTGAGCAGCGGAAGGGTGTTGAAGCGGTCGCGTACGGTCTCATAGGCGATGCCGGTGACCTGCTTGTCCAGCAGCTTCTGGGTGAGGTCCTTGAGGGGAGCCAGGTGCAGATACGTGAACAGAGTCAGGCCTTCGCGGAAGTGGCCGTACTCCTTTTCGACGGGCTCCTTCACCTTGACGACCATATCGGCCAGTCTCCAGGTGTCATAGGCGGAGCCAACGATCTCGGCTCCGGCACTCTGGTAGTCGTCGTCGGGGAAGGCAGAGAGCTCGCCGGCGTTGTGTTCCACCAGCACCTTGTGGCCGGCTTCGGTGAGGGCTCGTGCGCCGGCGGGAGTAATGCCGACACGCGTTTCGTGGTCCTTCACTTCCTTGGGGACGCCAATAATCATGGTGTACAACTCACTTTCCGATTAAGAATATCAACCGGGCCACACCGTGCCGCTTTTGATGACACCTTGACAGTAGCTGTGCTTTCTTAAGCTTGTTCGCGGTATGGTGCAGATACGTTCGATCGGGCCGCGGTTTTATTGTGTTCCTCAGACCCAAAGCTGATTTTGTAGCCTTACAATGGAACTAATCTACGGATCAGGACTTCAGCTTCAAAATGTCGTCAAACGGTTTCCAGCAGCGCACATCGCGGGGGCGTAGCCTCCGTTCCCTTTTCAGCCTATTTTCCAGCGATCTCGCAATCGATTTGGGCACCGCAAACACCCTGGTCTATGCCCACGGGAAGGGAATCGTTGTCAATGAGCCCTCCATCGTCGCGATCAATAAGTCGACGGGCGAGGTCGAGGCTGTGGGAAAAGAGGCCAAGGAGATGCTTGGCCGTACTCCGGGCAACATTGTTGCCATCAAGCCGATGAAAGACGGCGTCATCGCCGATTTCAAGGTGACGGAGAAGATGCTGAACTACTTCATCCAGAAGGCGCATAACCGCAAGCGCATGGTGCATCCGCGCATCATCATCGGTGTGCCCTCTGAGATCACTCAAGTGGAAAAGCGCGCTGTTGAGGACTCCGCCTATCGCGCCAAGGCGAGCGAAGTCTACCTGGTCGAGCAGGCGATGGTGGCCGCGATCGGTGCAGGTTTGCCGATCACTGAGCCAGGCGGCAACATGGTTGTGGACATCGGCGGCGGAACCACGGATATCGCGGTGATCTCGCTGGCCGGTATCGTCTACTCGCGCTCGGTCCGCATGGCCGGCAACCAGATGGACGAGTCGGTGATGAACTACCTCAAGCGCAAGTACAACCTGCTGATCGGCGAGCGTACCGCGGAGCAGATCAAGATGGAGGTCGGCTCGGCGTATCCGCTGGACAAACCGCTGACGATGGAGATCAAGGGCCGCAACCTGATCGAAGGCGTTCCGAAGACCATTTCGATCGATGATTCGGAGATTCGCGAAGCACTGGGCGAATCGATCGCCACCATCATGAACGCTATCCGCGTGGCGCTGGAACGTACGCCGCCGGAGCTGTCTGCCGACATCAGCGACCGCGGTATCGTGCTGACCGGTGGCGGAGCATTGATCAAGAACCTGGACAAGCGGATTCGCGAGGAAACGGGACTGCCGGTCTCGATCGCCGACGACCCGCTGGCGTCCGTGGTTCTGGGCACCGGAAAGATGCTCTCGGACTTCAAGCTGCTTCGTAAAATTTCTATCGACTAGAAGCATTTTCCCTGTTGCTGGGTATCCCGTGAGGGGGCGTTCGGCGGCGTTTTCATTGAGGAAAACGCCCATAGATGCAGAAGCCCTACACTACACCTGCAGGAAAAATGCTTTAGTCGAGGTCAAGAGGACGGCCCCTCGCGGGCTGGGATCTCACGTCATGGATGGGTTCTTTGCCAGGTATAGAAATGCTCTCGTACTGATTGCCGTGCTGGTGGTGTTCACCATCGGCCTGGCAGTGCAGGTGCGGCGGCCCGACTATGGCTCGCGCGAGGACGGGAAGCATATCCGTGTCTTCCGGTACTGGGCAGTGGCCCTGGTCTCTCCCTTCGAGCGCCTGTTCCGTGCGACCGGCCAGGGTATTCGTGGGACCTGGCACAACTACATCGACTTGCGGGATGTCCGCCGGCAGAACGAGCAATTGAAGAACGATCTGAACCGCATGCGGCTGTACCAGGCCGCCATGGCGGAGGATGCCCGCCAGGGACAGCGGCTGCAGGCATTGCTCGAATTCAAGCAGCAGTACATCGCCAAGACCGTTGCAGCGCAGGTAATTGGCACCAGCGGGAGCGAGCAGTCGCGCGTGCTGTATATCGACAAGGGCATCGCAAACGGCCTGAAGCCGGATATGGCGGTAATTACGCCGGATGGCATCGTGGGCAAACTGCGTGACGTCTTTCAGCACTCGGCGCAGGTCCTGCTTATCAGTGACACCACCTCGGGAGCGGGCGTGGTTCTGGAGACAACGCGAATCCGCGGTGTGCTTCGCGGTACGACCGATGGACGGCTCCGCATTCTGGATGTGCTGCCTGACAGCCGCATCAAGCCGGGTGAACCTGTGCTGACCAGCGGCGGCGACCAGGTCTTTCCCCGCGGCCTGAAGGCCGGCGTGGTGGAAAGCATTGGCCAGGATCGCAACTATGCGCTGGTGACGGTGAAGCCCACTGCGAACCTCGCGCGGCTTGAAGAGGTCCTGGTAGTCCTGGAGAAGGGTCCGGCCGCTCCGGAGCAGGTAGCTACCACGGAGAATGAGCCGGAGACCGGAGCGCGCGGAGAGCATCTGCCCCAGTTGAAGCCCGAGGCTCCCGACGAAGAGGCAAAGAGTGCGAAGGAAGCTCCGCTGCCACGGCCCACGCCGGCTATCCGGCAGGACACGTACAGTCCTGGGGCCACGCCGTCGGCTGCAACGCTGACGCCGGGTGCGCGTCATGACAATGCGGCCCCTGCTCCGTCTACAGAAGCAGGCGGTGACCAGCACTGATGGCCGCCCTGGGAAGGATGTACAGCTCCCGCCGGGAGATGGATGAGCACGTCTTCCATCCTGCGGTCAGTCTTCTGGTGCCGCTGGTTGCCGTGTTTGCCGGCGCGTATCTGCCGAAGCTGGCGCCCTGGTTGATGATTCTGGACCTGCCGCTGGTGGTGGTGATCTTTTTCGCGGTAGCGCGGCGTAGTCCGATCTCCGGCGTGATGACGGGGGCTCTGGTTGGCGTGTTGCAGGATCTGCTGCTGAACCAGCCGATCGGTATCAACGGCATGGTCAAGGCTGTGGTGGGATATGTGGCGGCGTCGATCAGCCTGCGCGTAGATGTGGATGCGCTGGCAACACGCGTCGTGATGAACTTCAGCTTCTGCCTGCTGCAGAGCCTGATGTTGCTGGGCATCTATCAGTGGCTGTTGCAGGACGCGAATGTGCAGACGCGCTGGCTGCATGAGTTGTTGCGTGCAGGAGTGAATACGGTGGTGGCGATCCCGCTGTTTTTCCTTTTGGACTACGCGAAACAGCGCGCATAGAGTATTTTCCCTGTAGTAGTAGAGTAGGGCTACCGCATCTATGGGCGTTTTCCCCCAATGAAAACGCCGCTGCACGTCATTTTCGGGCTACCCAGCAACAGGGAAAATGCTCTAGTAGGAAGAGATAGAGATTTGGAGAGCGGAAGCGATGATAGAGGAGGAGAAGCTAACAGCCCGCGAGGAGAAAGTCTCCCCGCTGAAGCTGAACTCGGTGCAGTATGTCGTCGCCCTGCTTCTGGTGGTGCTGCTCGCCGGGCTGTGGCGGCTGCAGGTGGTCAGCGCGGATAACTACCGCGTGCTGGCCGAACAGAACCGTGTCCGCAAGGTTCCCATCATGGCGCCGCGGGGCAAAATCTTTGATCGCGAAGGCCGCCTGCTGGTGGACAACTATGCCTCCATCTCCTGCTACCTGCTGCGCGAGCCAGCCCGTGACTGGGACGCCGACCTTCCCATGATCGCCCAAGGTCTGCACATGACTGTTGACCAGATCCAGTATGTGCTGCGCCGCTATCAGTTTGCCCCGAAGTATCAGCCGATTCCGCTCAAGCAGGATCTTTCACCGGACGAGGTTGCGTTTATTGAGGCGCACCGGAATGAGTTGCCGGAGCTGGAGACCCTGGACGAACAGCGCCGCCTCTATCCCAATGGAGGCTTCGCCGCGCACCTGATCGGGTATGTGGGTGAGATCAGCGAAAACGACCTTAACAAAGAAAAGTATGCCTTCTATCAGGCCGGTGACGTGGTCGGGAAGTCGGGCGTGGAAGCGACCTATGACGCGGTGCTGCGCGGTACGGACGGATCGCGCGACGTAGTGGTCGATAGCCGCGGCCGCGAGGTCGGCCAGCTCGGCCAGCAAGATCCTGTCCCCGGCAAGGACCTCAGGCTGAGCATCGATCTGGACGTGCAGATGGCGGCAGAGAAGGCGATGGAAGGTAAAACCGGAGCCATTGTCGCTATGGATCCCCATACGGGCGAGATCCTCGCCATGGTCTCCCGCCCCACTTATGACCCGAATCAGTTTGCGGTGCGGCTGACGAAGGAATACTGGAACAAGATCCTGAACGACCCCGACCACCCGATGATGAACAAGACCATCCAGGCACAGCTCGCGCCGGGGTCCACTTTCAAGATCATCATGTCTTATGCAGGTCTGGAAGAGGGAGTCGCCCAGGACATGCACGTGAACTGTGCCGGGGGCGGAACCTTCTTCGGCCACTTCTTTGCCTGCGATAAGCACCACGGTGGTGTGGACATCTACCATGCCATTCCCTGGAGCTGCGATACCTTCTACTACACACTGGCGGAGCGGCTGCAGATCGATACGATTGCGAAGTATGCGACCGCAGTCGGTATCAGCCAGAAAACGGGCATCGATCTTCCGGATGAGGCTACGGGCACCATGCCATCAACGGCATGGAAGCTGAAGAACTTCCACGACAAGTGGTACGCCGGAGAAGTGATCTCGGTTGGCATCGGCCAGGGCGCTGTTCAGGCCTCACCCATTCAGCTTGCGCGGGCGTTGAGCGGCCTTGCCTCCGGCGGAGCTCTGAAGCGGCCACATGTCATTCTGGAGGGCCAGATTTCGCAGCAGTATCAACAGGCGATTCTGGATACTTATCCAGGCGGCGGCGATAAACAGGTCAGTCTCAAGACTGAGAACTGGCAGATCATCACCGACGCCATGGCCGAGACCTTGAATTCCGGGACAGCCGCCGCGTCGCATCTGGAAGGCGTGGACTTTGCCGGGAAGACGGGTACTGCGCAGGTGATGAGCCACGCGGCTCTCGCCAGGAGCGGTGGCGGCCACAAGACGGTTCCCAATGCGTGGTTTGTGGGAATGACGCCGCGGCGGAACCCGGACGTCGTGGTTGCCGTTCTGTGGGAGAACGGCGATTGGGGCGCCAACGCCGCCAAACTGGGTGCGCAGGTTGTGAACACCTTCGTGGAAAAACAGCGGAAGAAGGCTGGGAACCTGATGAAGGTTGCCGAAGCTCCGAAATCGGCTACACCGCTGGAGAATGCTGCAAAGAAAGAACAGCCTGTTACCAACTAGTGTGGGGGCCGTTCATTGCCTTCATGTTGCCACTGCTGGATACCGTTACACTGAAATTGCCTGATCCATGCGCCGTTTTTCTTCGTTCCGTGACTTTGACTGGGTTCTGCTCGGCTTCGTGCTCCTGCTGAGCGTGATCTCGGTCTTTGAGATCTATTCGGCGACTCTCCACACCAAATTCCACGGCTTTGAGAAGAAGCAGCTCGAGTACCTCGCCGTGGGCCTGGTGCTGATGTTCATCGTCTCGCTGATCGACTATCACCAGTTGCTGGAGATTGTTCCCTGGGCCTATGGCACCAGTATTTTTGCGCTCGTCGCCGTGGCGGCGGTGGGCACCAGAGTGCTTGGAGCGAAGCGATGGATCAAATTTCCCGGCGGCATCCACTTTCAGCCGAGTGAATGGATCAAGCTGGTGCTGGTTGTGGCGGTGGCGCGGTATTTCTGGAGCCTGGGCGGCCGCGACCTGACGTGGAAAGACATCGGCAAAGCCTTCCTGCTGGTAGGCGTTCCTATGCTGATGGTGTTGAAGCAGCCTGACCTGGGAACGGCCCTCACCTATTCGCCGATCCTGATCTGCGGTCTGTTCCTGGGCGGCATCCGGTTCAAGCAGGCAGGCATTCTCATCCTGGGGTTTCTGCTGCTGGTAGGTGGTGTGTGGAGGACTGGAAAGCTGCTGAAGCCCTACCAGAAGGCCCGCCTGACCAACTTCATCAATCCGGATAACGATCCGAAGGGCTCCGGCTACCAGATCCGCCAGTCCCTGATCGCTGTCGGATCGGGAGGCGTTTGGGGCAAAGGCGCGACGAAGGGAACGCAGACGCAGGGTGACTTTCTCCCCATTCCCTATACCGACTTCATCTTTGCCGCCTTTTGCGAAGAACATGGGTTTGTGGGCGCCCTGGGAGTACTGCTGCTGTACTTCCTGATCCTGATGCGCCTGATCCAGAATGCCCAGACGGCTCCGGATCCACCAGGTACGTTCATCGTGATGGGGATTGTGGCGATCATCATCTTCCAGATGGCGGTCAATATCGGCATGGTGATCGGGTTCATGCCGGTGACCGGAATTCCGCTGCCGCTGATGAGCTATGGGGGATCGTCGGTGCTGTTTACCTTCATGGCGCTGGGGATTGTAATGAACGTGCGGATGCGGCGATTTGTGAACTAAATTCCCTGAAATCCCTGCAAGGTTACAGGCTGGTTTAGACGCGGCACTCTGGATAGTGCATACTATGGGCAGGACCTGCCCGAGGCGAGACCCTCCGGCAGATGGCCTACAGCCGTCCTAGCGGCGCTACGTGAGCGCGGACGGCAAACAAAGATTTTTATGTGATTCCGGCCAGGCGAAGACCATTCCGCCCGCTGGACAGGATTGAAGAAGAAGCGATGAACGTACACGGACCGCGAACGGCCGCACCTCAAAACGAGGCAGCACAGGTCACAAAATCCGTCTGCGTTTTCCCGGTTGTAATCCCCTCAAAGTCAGTTGCAACACACTTCGGGGCTCCCCCAGGATGGGGCGCGCACGGGGCGAGGGTGTAGCACGGGTTTTTCTCCTTTCCTGTTCGGCAGGTAATTGATTCGCCTGGTCTTAGAAGAAAGAGACCAGATATGTCGAAGGAAATTTTTATCTCCTCAACGCCGCATGAAACGCGGCTGGCCATCGTAGAAAACGAGGCACTTTCGGAGATTTACTACGAGCGCGAGAACGAATACACTCTCGCCGGCTCGATCTACAAAGGCAAAGTAACCCGTGTTCTACCCGGTATGCAGTCGGCGTTTGTCGACATCGGGCTCGAGCGTGATGCCTTCCTCTACATCACCGATTTTCTGGAAGAGACTCCAGATTCAGAGGAATTTGAGACAGAAGGCAGCGCTACGCCCGTTGAGAATGGCGCCGGTTCCGGAGACCAGCGGGAGCGCGGCCGCCGCCGTGGCCGTGGACGCCGTGGGCGCGACCGTGGAGAACGCGGTGGTGAACAGCAGGGCGGGCAGGAGGCTGTTCCAACGGGTGAGACCCTGGTGCTGGAGGGCGGTTTCGCCGAGGAAGAGACCGTTGAGTTTACCGGGTCCGCAGACCGGGCAGAGGGCGAGGAGCGTCCCGCCGAGGATCAGGGCGAGGGTGGCAGCCGCCGCTGGCGTGGACGTCGTGGCCGCCGCCGTGGCCGTGGACGCCGCGAAGAGTCGCAGACGCTCAGTGGAGAGCCACGCTCTGAGCACGAGTCTGATCCGGTGGAGTTTGAGCCCGAAGCGCATCCGGCAGAGCAGCCCGAGCTCTCAGCCGAAGTAGCCGCCGATCTGGAAGCTCCGTTTATCCTTCCGGGCGAATCGCTCTCGAAGTATCGCCGCGGTGAGGGACCAGCCGCTGCCGCAGCCGAGGAGAAGTCCGTGCCGGCTGGCCCCGTAATCTCGGGTGTGGCGAAGCCCGCAACGCTCGTGGAAGAG
The DNA here is from genome assembly GCF_052114765.1 of Terriglobus sp. 2YAB30_2. Lineage (NCBI taxonomy): Bacteria > Pseudomonadati > Acidobacteriota > Terriglobia > Terriglobales > Acidobacteriaceae > Terriglobus > Terriglobus sp. 2YAB30_2. The sequence goes on along the minus strand of NZ_JBFRFJ010000006.1, from coordinate 23,517 downwards.
GTCGACACCACCGGCTGGGATGGCGGATTTGCGCTTCCTGGCGAGTCGCTGAGCCGCCGCCGTAGTGCCCCGCAGGCCGCTGCTCCCGTTGTACCGGTTGCTGCGGTTGTTGAAGAGGTTCCGGTGGTTGCCGAGCAGCCTGCCGAGGTTCTGGGTACGGCGACAGACCTGGAGTTCGCTCCTGCAGCCGCAGAGGCTCAGGAAGTGGCCCAGGCTGAGCCGGTTGAGGAAGCTGCAGCAGTGGAGCAGAAGCCTGTAGAGCCGGTAACGCCCGCGGAGTATGAGCCCACCGAGGGTTCGGTGTCGTTCCGTGTGGATGTCGGCCAGAGCGAGTTTCGCCAGAAGGTGGAGCCGGAGTTTGAAGAAGAGGTGATGGTTGAGGAGGCAGCGGCGGAGGAAAATTCCGCGGTCGAGCATGCCTTCACCACGCTGCAGCCGACCGGCGAGATGATCTCTGAAGTGGAGACGCCGGAGGTCCCATCCTCTCCTATCGAGCATGAGTCTGCCGTGCAGTCGGTGACTCTGGCGGAAGCGGAGCATCCGGTAACACCGGTGGAAGCAGCTACGGTCGAGTCGTCCATCGTTGAGGCACTGCATGAGGGTGAGTTCGAGGAAGAACTGATCGACGAAGACGAGTACGAGTTCGAGCCCCTGGCGATGCATGCGGCCGACGAGGAATATCTCGAAGACGACCTGGAAGAGGAGACGCTGGAAGGCGCCGCGGATCTGGGTACGATGCTCCGCGATATGTCCATCGACGAAGCCACACAGACTGAGGAAGAAGAAGAGGAAGAGGAGCAGGATGAGCCTCTGATCGAAGGCGAGTTCGAAGAGACGTCTGAGGATGAGGGTTCCTCGGAAGAGGAGACAGAAGAGGTAGCGGCCGAAGGTGAGGCACAGCCCCGCCGTGAGCGTGGAGGACGGCGCGACCGTCGTGGACGCAGCGGACGAGACCGTGACCGTGGCCGGGATCGTGGGCGTGGCGGACGTGGTCCGAGCCGGGCCTCGATGCAGACCACTAACCTGCCGGCGATCAGCGATCTGCTGAAGCCGGGACAGGAGATCCTGGTGCAGATTGCCAAGGAGCCGATCGCCAAGAAGGGTGCGCGCATCACCTCGCACATCGCCCTCCCTGGCCGCTTCCTGGTCTTTATGCCCACGGTCAACCATGTGGGTGTTTCCCGCAAGATTTCGAGTGACGATGAGCGCCGCCGCCTCAAGCAGGTGCTGCTAAGCGAAAAGGCCGAAGCGACCGGCGGGTTTATTGTTCGTACGGCTGCGGACGGCGCCAGTGAGCAGGAGCTGCGTAGCGATCTCCGCTTCCTCATCAACCTCTGGAACGACATCAAGGGGCGGTCGGATTCTTCGAAGTCGCCTGCCCTGATCTATCACGACCTGAACCTGGTAGAGCGCATTTTGCGTGACCAGGTGACGGATAACTTCTCCCATATCTGGGTTGATAACGAGACTGAGTACGAGCGCGTGTTGCGCTTCCTGCAGCGCTTCGAGCCTTCGCTGATTCGCCGGGTGAAGCTCTACAGCAAGGAAACGCCGCTGTTTGAGCAGTTCGGTATCTCGGAGGAGATCAACAAGGCGCTGCGTTCGAAGGTATGGCTGAAGTCCGGTGGATCGATCGTGATCAACCAGACTGAGGCTCTGGTGGCCATCGATATCAACACCGGCAAGTACGTTGGTAAGACGGCCCGCCTGGAAGACACCATCGTGAAGACGAATCTCGATGCCATTCCAGAGATCGTGCGGCAGATCCGCCTGCGCGATCTTGGCGGCATCATCGTGATCGACTTTATCGACATGGATGAGCGTAAGAACCGGCAGAAGGTGCTGGCTGCGCTTGAAGAGGAGCTGAAGAACGATCGTGCTCCTTCCAAGGTGCTACAGTTCAATGATTTTGGCCTGGTGGCGATTACCCGTAAGCGTGTGAAGCAGTCGCTGGAGCGCACCCTGAGCACGCAGTGCTCCATCTGCACCGGTACGGGCATGGTGAAGTCACCAGTCACGGTCGCGAACGAGATCTACATCGAGATGCGCAAGATGTATCGCCATATCGAGAAGAGCGACATCATGTTGCGTGTGCATCCGGAGGTCGTCAAGCAGTTGAAGAGCAACAATGCAAGCTGGCTGCATGAGATAGAAGAACTCACGGGCAAGACCATCCTGGTGAAGAGCGATCCGAGCCTTCATCCTGAGCAGTTCGACATCCACTAGTCATTAGGAAGAAGCGGGTCCTGTGTTGCTGACACAGGGCCCGCTTTCTTTTGCGACGAATCCATTTGTCGTCGAAGAGCGTCCTACACAACAACCGGGAAAAACCGGTGTCTGAACAGGCTGAGGGCGGTCCTCCCCGTCCTTTTTGAACAAGGAGCGTATGTACATGCTGATGAGCACTGAGTTTACCGGCCGGCGCATGGCGCGGATCGTAGGTTTATTTGCCTTGGCGGCTGGTTCATTGGTTGCGAAGGCGCAAAGTGCGAGCGAACCGAAGCTGGATCTTACTCCGACTCTCCCTTCGCTCAATGAGTACCTGTACGACACGACGCCGTCAGCGTCTTACAGTTCGTCGGTCGTGGCTTCGGTAGAACCGGAGATGAACTTCTCCAGCGAGATGCAGCCACCTCCACGCCGCCAGTATGGCCGTCCGCGCTATAACGACCGGAATCATAATCCTGACGGATCGAACCGGTACACCTTTATGGTGGGCGGAGGTTTCGTTTCGCCTGTCGGCTCCACAAGCAACTATCAGACGCTCGGCTGGAAGGTTGCTGTAGGCGGCGGAGTGAACTTCAACAAGTACTTCGGCGTGCTGCTGCAGTACGATTATGACCGGATGAATATCCCGAGCTACATCCTGCGGAAGATGATCTCAGATTATTCGTCAATCGGCTTCGATGCCAGCGGCCTGGACGGCAATACGCATCTCTGGTCGATTACGCTGAACCCGATTATTACCTTCATGCAGGATGAGTCTTCCAGCGCTTACGTCACTGGCGGTGGAGGCTTCTACCGGAAGGTAACGAACTTTACTCTGCCTCAGGTGGGCTATTACTGCGACTACTTCTACGGTTGCTATGCGGTTTCATCCAACCAGACCTTCGATCACTATTCGAATAATGCTGGTGGTGTGAATATCGGCCTGGGCTTCACGCACAAACTGTCTCACTACAGCAACCAGAAGCTGTTTGCCGAGGCGCGCTATACATGGGTGGACAACCAGCCCAATAGCAACATCTATTACACCCCGAACAACTACCGTACGAGCTACATTCCGGTAACGTTCGGCTTGCGCTGGTAAAGCATTGTCACTTACAAAAAATCCGTGAGCAAAGGCTCACGGCTTTTTTGCTTTAGGTGAGATTTGTAGCGTGTGAAACATTCAAGAAAGTTCGCGTTCGGTGGGAGCCGTCGACTTTAGAGCCTTTCTCCTGTTGCTGGGTAGCCCGGAAGGGGAGTGCAGCGGCGTTTTCATTGCGGAAAACGCCCATAGATACGGAATCCCTACACTACACCTACAGGAGAAATGCTTTTAGCCCACGGTATTTCGCCCATTCATGAGAGCGTTCACGTCACCGGGCTGAAGAAGCCGCTGCTCCCACTCAATTGGAAACGATGGATGTCTCGGGGCGAAGCGGAATCACCAGAGTAGAGGGTGGGAGTGAACAAGACGGAAGCTCGTGTGATCCGCTGATTCACAACACTAGAGAGCCATGCAGAGAGCCGTGCCGCCGGCGACGCCGAGGGCTGCGAGCAATGTCTGACCGACCCTTGAACGATTCAGTTGCCCTGTGTTGGTGAAGACGATGTAGCTGACCGTCAGAAGCAGAATTCCCGCAGGCAGAAAGGTCTGGTAGCCCTTGTTGACTGGAGACAGGACGGTGGCAACATATCCCCCGGCGAAGCCGCATACCGCCCAGAGGAGCGCATGCAATGTCGTATAGGCGCTGGTGAAACGGCCTTTCTGCATCACGAAGGTCGGCATCACCGACGTGATGACGAACGTCACGACGAGATAGGCGAGAATAACGGCAAAGTATCCAGCCAGTACCGCAACAGCCATGAAAAGTATGGACTTAGTCATCGTTCTCGATCCTATCGCATTCCTGCTTCTACGCTGTTTGGTTCGACAGGGAGGTTCGTAATGAGGTTTACCAGTTTGCCGTCCGCATCGACGTAGTAGGTATCTTCGATGCGAATTCCGATCTTTTCTTCGGGGATATAGATACCCGGTTCGATGGTAAAGACATTTCCCTTGTCGAGCGGTTTGGCAGGGTCATAGGGATCATGTACGTTGATGCCGACGTGATGGCCCAGTCCATGCAGGAAGTATTTGCCGAGAGGCTCGCCGTGCAGGTCCTTGCCATGGGTGTTGATGTAGTCGTAGGCGATCTTGTCGAGGGTGTCGGTGACTTCAGGGCCGCGCTGATTGACGTTGCCAAGACGCATCTTGCCGGCGATGAAGGCTGCTGCTGCGGCGCGGTGGGCTCCCAGCACAATCTCATAGAGTTCCCGCTGCCGCGGTGTGAACTTGCCTCCAATGGGCATGGTGCGGGTGATATCGGAGGCGTACATAGAGTACTCGCAGGCGGCGTCGATGACAACGACATCGCCTTTTTCCATAGTGGCTTCATTGGAGGAGTAGTGCAGCGTCGTGGAGTTGATGCCGCTGCCGACGATGGGAGCGTAGGAAGGGCGTTCGCATCCGCTCTCCAGCATCTTCGCAAGCTCCAGGCCGGCGATGGTGCGTTCGCGCACACCGGGCTTGATGGCTTTCATGCCGGCTTTTTGTGCTGCGGCAGAAGCTACGGCAGCTTTGCGCAGCAGATCGATCTCGGCATCAGACTTAACCATGCGCTGCGGAATAAGCAGCGGCCGTACCTCTTTTGCCGACAGTCCCGAGTTGCCGAGCGTAGCCCCTGTGAACTCCACTGCGGCATGGGCGGAAGACATATCGGTCTGGGTGAACAGACTGGAGGCACGGCGGCGATCTTCAGCGAGAAAGCTACCCAGGACCTGGGGCAGCGAGGACATGGACAGGACCTCGGCGAAGCCAGTCTTTTCGGTGACATCCTTCGTCGCGGCGTCCATCTTGATGCCGGTGTACTTTTCGGTCACGAGGTTACGGGCCGGCAGGAAGAGCACTTCGCGATAGCTGTGCTCGGGAATCTGTGTTCCGAGCCGGTCGACGGAACCCGGCCCCGCACTGATGATGAGGAGGGCCGCACCGGGCTCGTTCCAGCCGGAGAGGTAGTAGAAGTCCTCATCCTGCCGGTACGGCATAAAGTCCAGTTGCGGTTCTTCGGCGGCGAAGAGCAGAGTCGCGCCGCCCTTCAGCTTCTCGGCGAGAGCGATGCGGCGCTGACGATACTCGGACTGGGGAACGGCGTCCAGAGCGTGAGCGACAGTGGCGGCAAGCAGAAGGAACAGGGCAGCAAGATGCGGCTTACGCATAGGTCTAATAATCCATGAAGATTGAAGCGTCAGTGAGCGAGGTGGTACATCAACGTGCGTGAAAACAGCGATAGAGAGAAATCCTGCTAGAGCATTTTTCCTGTAGGTGTAGTGTAGGGCTTCTACATCTATGGGCGTTTTCCGCAATGAAAACGCCGCTGCTCGCCCCTTCCGGGATACCTAGTAACAGGAAAAATGCTCTAAATGCCCACTGGATACGGCTTTTCGTGTATTTCTGTGCTGCTGCCGGCTGCCAGCCTGTCGAAACGCCCTTGAAGCAGGCTGAGCAGACCCGTGTACCAGTAACCCAGAACGAAGAGCAGGAGGAAGGGCACGGTGAAGTAGTTTTCGCTTTCGAAGGCGTACCAGACGGTGAAGGCGAAGTAGCATCCGAGCGCCAGCTCGATCCACGGAATAATGCCGAGGCGCTTGCGGTACTTCTGTGCCTTGTTCTTCTCGCCCTTCTTCTGGACGCGGTACTTCGGGGTGCGGGCAAAGGCCGACTTCATGCCGAAGAGAGCTTCCATCACTGCCTTGGTGTTGGTGATGGTGAGGCCGACGCCGAGCGCCATCAGGAAGGGCAGATAGAGGAAGGTGCGGTACCAGGTCTTGGGGAAGAGTTCCTTCTGGCTGACCAGATAGAAGCTGGAGATCGAGAAGGTGCTGGCCATGAACAGGGGGAAGTCGATGAGCAGCATCTGAATATAGCCCTGCCAGCTACGGATGATCATGGCGGGCATCAGCAGCGTGGAAAGGATGATCATCAGCGGATAGCTGATGTTGGCCGTCAGGTGATACCAGGCTTCCAGCTTGGTGTGGAAGGGCGCGTCTGACTTGAGAACGCGCGGAAGAATCTTCTTGCCGGTCTGGATGAGGCCTTTGGCCCAGCGTGCCTGCTGCGTCTTGAAGGCAGTCATCTCAATGGGGAGCTCGGCGGGGCACTCAACATCCTGCAGGTACTTGAAGTGCCAGCCCTTCAACTGGGCGCGGTAGCTGAGGTCGGTGTCTTCCGTGAGTGTGTCGTGCTGCCAGCCACCGGCCTCGTCGATGGCGGTACGGCGCCACATGCCGGCGGTGCCGTTGAAGTTGAAGAACACGTTGGCGCGATGGCGGCCGCCGTGCTCCAGAACGAAGTGACCGTCGAGCAGAATGGCTTCCACCTGGGTGAGGAAGCTGTAGTTGCGGTTCAGGTGGGTCCAGCGGGTCTGCACCATGCCGACATTGGGTTCGGCGAAGTGGTGGATCACCTTCATCAACCAGTCGCTCGGGGGAACGAAGTCGGCGTCGAAGATCGCGATCAGTTCGCCCTTGGCAGTCTTCAGGCCGGCATCGAGTGCACCGGCCTTGAAGCCATAGCGATTCTCGCGGTGATGGAAGCCGATGGGCTGCGGTGGCATCCCTGGGAACCCCTCGGCATAGCGGCGGACAATCTGCTCGGCGACCTCTTTGGTCTCGTCGGTGGAGTCGTCCAGAAGCTGGATCTCGAAGCGGTCGCGAGGGTAATCCAGCTTGCAGCAAGCGTCGATCAGGCGGTCAATGACGTATTGCTCATTGAAAGTGGGGAGCTGGATGGTGACGAAAGGGAGCTCGTCTTCGGGGAACCGCGATGGGGGCTCGCTCGATTTAGCAGCGTTCTTACGGTGCTTGTAATAGAGATAAACGAGCTGATAGCGGTGGATGCCATAGAAGGCGAGGATCACCATGACGATGAAGTAGGGCACAAGGAGCCAGGTATCGAAGGTGTTCCAGCGATAAAGGGTGCCGTACTGACGAAAGGTGTTGTCCAGGTAGTGAGACCGGACGTAGTGGCCGAGGCCTTTAGGGGCCAGGAGCAGGCTCGCAATCAGGTTGAGATAGGCGATCAAGGGTCTGAAAACTCGAAGAAAACTATTGTTTTGATCTTACTTGAGGGCGGGCAGAGATGTCCGTAGTGAGATTGTTAGGATTTGACGCATGCCCTGGGTTGAGAAGAAGAGCATGCGGCAGGCGATCCAGCTGATTTTGGGGGATTGTGTCGGTGATAGCCGGCATGAAGGTGGGTGCAGATTAGAGCATTTTCCCTGTTGCCGGGTATCCCGAAAATGGCGTGCCGCGGCGTTTTCATTGCGGAAAACGCCCCATTGATGCTGAATCCCTACATTACACCTACAGGAAAAATGCTCTAGTTCAGAAACATGGTCTGGTAGAGAGTGTCGCGCTGAACCGGGCGGAAACCGGCGTCGCGGATGATGCGGCGAAGTTCCTCTTCGGTGGTGCAGTTGGCCGTTCCAGCGGCCTTCACTACATTTTCTTCCAGCATGACGGAACCGACGTCATTTCCACCAAAGCGCAGGCCCATCTGCAGGACCTTCAGGCCCTGTGTGACCCAGCTCGACTGCACATTTTCGATGTTATCCAGGAACATGCGGCTGATGGCGAGCGTCTTCAGGTATTCGACCGAGGTGGCTTCGTCCCAACCCCGGCCGCCGAGAGCGGTGTTCTTCGGCTGGAAGCTCCAGGGGATGAAGGCGGTGAATCCACCGGTCTCTTCCTGCAGGCGGCGCACGACCTCAAAGTGGTTCACACGCTGTTCAAAGGTCTCGCCGACACCGAACATCATGGTGGCGGTGGTGCGCATGCCGAGCTCATGGGCAGTACGGTGGACGCTGACCCAGTCCTCAGTCCTGCACTTCAGGCGGGCGATGCGGTGGCGCACCTCATCGTCGAGAATCTCAGCGCCGCCGCCGGGGATGGACTGCAGGCCGGCATCGCGCAGCCGCATGATGGTGTCGCGCAGAGATAGCTCAGAGTATTCGGCGATGGCCAGAATTTCGCTGGCGGAGAGACAGTGGAGCCAGATCTGGGGAAAGCGCTCCTTGATGCCGCGGAACAGTGACTCAAACCATTCGATCTTCAGGTCGGGGTGAATGCCGCCCTGCATCAGTACACCGGTGCCGCCCATCTCCACGGTTTCTGCGATCTTCTGGTAGATGGTCTCGAAGTCGAGGATGTAGCCCTCGCTGGCGAGTTTGCCCTTCAGGGGCCGGTAGAAGGCGCAGAAGGTGCAATATTCCGTGCAGAAGTTGGTGTAGTTGATATTGCGGTCGATGATGTAGCTCACGATGCCGTGAGGATGCAGCTTGCGGCGTACGGCGTCGGCTTCCATCCCGATGCCGATCAGATCGTCCGAGCGGAAGCATTCCAGGGCTTGTTCGCGAGTGATTCCCATATCTCGTTAAGGATAGAGCATTTTTCCTGTAGGTGTAGTCAAGAGCCTCTGCATCGATGGGCGTTTTCCGCAATGAAAACGCCGCTGCGCGCCATTTTCGGGATGCCCAGCAACAGGAAAAATGCTCTAACGCAGCGGTGGGCAGAGCGCGGGTCTGTTGGACGGGGCTGCCAAGCCAGATTTTTGCCGAATGATAACCGAACGCCCGCTGGCGCGTCTCAGCAGGAGCCTGCTAGGCTTTTCCCGCGGAAAAAGGAGACCTCGTAATGAAGTGTACCCAGATTGCAGTCATGTTGATGGTGCTCGGCGGTGTTGCCGTGGCACAGGGCCCGCCACAGGACGCGAACCGTAAAGTAGAGCATGGTGGTATCTTCGTGCCCGGATGGAAGGGCGTGGTCGATGATCTCTCCGCAAAGCGCGGCGAGACGATTGAAAACTCACGGCTGGCGATGGACGGCAAGAACCTGCATGTGACGACCGGACCGGCGACGACCTACTGGAACGTGTCCGATATGGCCAAGGGCGATTACACCGTCTCGGCGACCTTCCGGGAGCCGCACTACATGAACCTGAACGACCATCCCCATCCCTACGGCATCGTGATCGGCGCCAATGACATGGGGACGGAGAACCAGAGCTTCCTCTATTGCGCGGCCTATGGCAGTGGAAAGTTCATCGTGCGCGGCATGGGGCCGGGACCGTTCCAGATGAACGGACGCACCGGACAGGAGAATGAGGCTGTTCACAAGGCTGCCGCTAAGGACGCCGAGGTAGTGCAGCAGATCTCCATGCAGGTCAAAGGCGACACTGTGAGCTGCAGCATCAACGGCACGCAGGTCTGGTCGGCGAGCAAGACCGATGTAATGGCCTCCGGCAAGCTGAAGTCGACGGACGGATCCTATGGCATCCGCTCGGCACACAACACCGAAGTAGAAGTCATCGATCTGAAACTGTCGAAGTAAGCGGTGGTATTGCACACAAACACCCGGCATTGTGCCGGGTGTTTGTTTTTGAACGCGTATCGACAATTCGCGTGAAGAACGCGGAAGAAAGCAGATTTCTCCGCTGCTCTTCACCCCAGGCGGCAACGCCGGCCTGGGGCTCCGTGCGCTCCGAAACGACAAAACAAAAACTGCAATGCAGTGCCGCACAGAAGACCTGTGATGTAGATCACAGCTTGGGATGAATGCCGGACGGGAAGATGTCTCTTGAGGAGGGCATCTCTCTATGGTCCCGGTATGCAGAAACACAGTAGCGTCATGGGCTATGCATCCGTGCAGCGGTCACTGCCCGGGTTACGGTTCTCGTGAGGGATGTCCTCCATTGATTGTGATTGCCGTCCAGCAGCAGACAGCAAAGCCTTCCGTGGAGGGGAGCAGACAATGAGCACCGCGGTCGTGAGCCCGGATATTGTGCAGGAGCAAGAGGCTCGCTCACAGCGAGTCAACTATTTGAATGCAACTCATGGACTGAAGAGCTGGCTACTCACAAGCGACCATAAGCGCATCGCCTTGTTGTACCTGATGGGTGTCAGTTTCTTCTTCCTGGTGGGCGGCCTTCTGGCGATGGCCCTTCGCATGGAGCTGCTGACGCCGGACGCCGACATGATGGCCATGGATACCTACAACAAGGTGTTCACCATGCATGGCGTGGTGATGGTGTTTTTTGTTCTGATTCCGGCGGTTCCTGCCGTGATCGGCAACTTCGTTCTGCCAATGATGCTGGGAGCACGCGATCTGGCGTTTCCGAAGATCAATTTGCTGAGCTGGTATCTCTACGTGATTGCGGGCCTGCTGCTGGTAGTCACGGTAGTGAACGGCGGCGTGGATACGGGATGGACCTTCACCGCTCCGCTCAGTACACGCTTCGTCAATACGAACGTCATCACCGCTGGACTCGCAGCGTTTGTGGCTGGGTTTTCATCCATCCTGACCGGGCTGAACTTCATCGTCACCATTCACCGCATGCGTGCGCCGGGGTTGACGTGGTTTCGCTTGCCGTTGTTCGTTTGGGCGAACTATGCGGCGGCGATCATCATGATCCTCGGCACACCGGTGGTGAGCGTGACCATCGTGATGGTGGCGGTGGAGCGCATCTTTCACTTCGGCTTCTTCGATCCAACGTTGGGTGGTGATCCGCTGCTCTTTCAGCACCTGTTCTGGTTCTACTCGCATCCGGCCGTGTACGTGATGTTGCTGCCGTCGATGGGCGTGATCAGCGAGATCATCGCATGCTTCAGCCGTAAGCGCATCTTTGGATATACCGCAGTAGCCTTCAGTTCTGTATCGATCGCGGTCTTCGGCTTCTTCGTGTGGGAGCACCACATGTTCATCATGGGCGTGAGCCAGTATTCGGCGATGGTCTTCAGCCTGCTGACCATGCTGGTGGCGGTGCCTTCAGCGATCAAGACCTTCAACTGGGCGACAACACTCTATAAGGGATCGATCGATTTCTCGGCGCCGATGATCTACGCCCTTGGATTTATCGGGTTGTTTGTCATTGGTGGATGCACGGGAATCTTCCTCGGCAATCTGGGCACGGATATCCATCTGACCGAGACGTACTTCGTCGTAGCGCACTTCCACTTCGTGATGGTCGGCGCCGTCATTATGGGGTATCTCGGCGGGCTGCATTTCTGGTGGCCGAAGATTACGGGCCGCATGTACCCGGAGATGCCGGCCAAAGTGGCGGCAGCGCTGGTCTTTATCGGCTTCTTCTTTACCTTCGGACCGCAGTTCATCCTTGGTCACCTGGGTATGCCGCGCCGCTACGCGATGTATCCGGCGGAGTGGCAGGTGCTGAATGTGATGTCGACCGCGGGCGCCACGGTGATGGGCGCGGGTTACATGCTGGCGGCGGTGTATCTGATCTGGAGCATGAAGTGGGGTAGAGTGGCCGGCGACAATCCATGGCGCGCGTATGGCCTGGAGTGGCAGACGCACTCTCCTCCGCTAACGGAGAACTTCCTTGAGACCCCGATTGTCACCACGGAGGCATACGACTACGCCTGGATGGACGGGCTGAAGAACGAGACAGAGAACGTTTAGAGCATTTTCCCCATTGTCGGGTATCCCGGAAGGGGCGTGCAGTGGCGTTTTTGTTGCGGAAAACGCTCATAGGAGGCGGAAGCCCTACATTGCACCCACACCCACAGGGAAATGCTCCAGGTTTGCGGCAGCGGCTGGGCCAATTGATTGCAGGGCCCGGCCGCTCTTTTTTATTCGGTAAGTGCAGCGAGTCGATCAGGCCGTGGAATCTCAAGAAACGCACCGCGTCGATGAATAAGGCCTTCGCGTTCGAAGCGGGCCAGCAGGCGAGAGGTAGTTTCGCGCGTAATTCCAGCCATCGAACCCAGCTCTTCGTGTGTGAGTGTCATAGCAAAACGTGCCGGAGCGCTAAGGTCGCGGGGGTGCGCCCATTCAATCAGCGTATTTGCGAGACGTGCCGCGGCCGAGCCTGAGAGAGCAAGGCGGCGTGCCGAGATAAGCGCCTGTTGATACTCTGCTGCCGCTTCATTGGCGCAGTTCTGGCTTACCTGTGCGTGACTGTGCATGAACTCCAGGAACGCTGCCTGCGGAATGCGCTTCAAGCGGCAGGGCTCAAGACTTTCGGCCGAGGCTTCATACGGAACATTGCGCAGCACCGCAGCAAGGCCGATCACGTCGCCGGCACCGGCAATGCGGAGTAGAAGCGAGTGGCCGCTCTCAGAGGAGACAACAACCTTCAGACGGCCGGCGCACACGACGTACAGATTGCGCGGCTTGCTCTCTTCTTCGACGACGACGGTGCGAGGTTCGACGTCAATCTGTTGGCCGAGCGTATCCAGCCTTTCCAGGGCATCGGGGTCCAGAGCGCAGAAGCTATTGGGATGGCGGACGGCGCAATCCTTACAGCCTTTCTGGAGCCGATTGATGACAGGCATACAGCTTCTATTCTTTCATGACGCAAAGCGGCCCGCACTTTAGCGGGCCGCTTTGTTGGATGTACTGCGAGATTTACAGCGCTTTGCAGTCGAGGACAAAGCGATACTTCACGTCGGCCTTGACGACGCGAGTCCATGCTTCGGACAGCTTGGTGAAGCTGGTCATCTCGATGTCGGAAACGATGTTGTGCTGGCCGCAGAAGTCCAGCATCTCCTGGGTCTCCTTGATGCCGCCGATCATGGAACCGGTGACATGCTTGCGGCCAAGCACGCTGAAGGCCTGGATGGACAGAGGTGTTTCCGGAACGCCGACCGTGCAGTAGACACCATCACGCTTCAGCAGGCTGAGATACGGGTTCACATCATGCGGAGCAGCGACGCAGTCCAGGATGAAGTCGAAGCTGTGGATGTGGTTCTTGGTCCACTCGGCTTCCTTGGTCAGGATGACCTCATCGGCGCCCAGCTTCTTCGCGTCTTCGATCTTGGAGGGGGAAGTCGTGAACTGCACGGTCTTCGCCCCGAAGGCATGCGAGAACTTCAGGCCCATGTGGCCCAGGCCGCCCAGACCGATGATGCCAACCTTCTTTCCAGGGCCAGCGCCGAAGTGCTTCAGCGGAGAGTAGGTGGTGATACCGGCGCAGAGCAGAGGAGCCGCGGCGGCGAGGTCGAGGTTGCCGGGGACCTTCAGCACGAAGGCCTCGTCAGCGACGATGTGATTGGCATATCCGCCGAAGGTGAGGTTGCCCTGCTTGTCCTTGGAGTTGTAGGTGAAGACAGTGGCGAAATTCTCACAATACTGTTCTTCTCCGGCTTTGCAGGAGGGACAGGTGCGGCAGGAGTCGACCATACAGCCGATGGCGGCGGAGTCGCCTACCTTGAACTTAGTGACAGCGGAGCCGACCGCGGCGACCTTGCCGACGATCTCGTGGCCGGGAACCATGGGAAACATGGCATTGCCCCACTCATTGCGCGCCTGGTGGATATCGGAGTGGCAGATGCCGCAGAAGAGGATGTCGAGCAGGACATCGTTGGGACCGGGATCGCGATGCTCAAAGTTCCACGGAGTCGGGTCAGTGGTCGCATTGTGCGCGGCGTAGCCTTTGGTGGCAATCATGATGGTTCTTGTCTCCTTACGAGTGGTTCGGTTGGAAATTAGATCATGGCGACGCGGAGTGGGTGTTGCACCTGCGTGCCCAGGTTGGACCGCAGGCGAAGCGCTTCCTCCGCAGGGGAAACTCCGAAGAGCCGTTTGAACTCCCGGGAAAACTGAGATGGGCTTTCGTAGCCGACGCGCGTTGCCGCAGCCGACGGTCCGATACCTTCCTGGATCATCATGAGCCTCGCCTTATGCAGCCGCGTTGTTTTCAGGTATTGCAACGGCGAAGTGGAGGTCATGTTCTTGAAGTGGTGGTGGAAGGCAGAGAGACTCATGCCGGCATCGCAGGCAAGGGTAGGGATATCGAGCTGCCGGTCGTATTCGGTGTGAATGCGATGCATGGCTCGGTAGACCTGGCTGATGTTGCCCTGCATCGCCAGCAGATCGCGCAGAACCTGTCCGCGCGGGCCGGTAAGGACACGATAGGTGATCTCGCGCATGATCTGCGGGCCGAGGATCATGCGGTCATTGGGATTCTCATAGGCTTCCAAAAGGCGCAGTGCTGCCTCGGCAAGCGCTTCCGGCAGGGGTGTGGCATCGATGGTCCTGGGCTGTAGGCTGGATTGCGCCGGGGCAGGAGGTAGCTTGAGGACGAGGTCGGCGAGGACCGCCATGTCGAGCAGGATGGAAACGCCGCGTAGCGGCGCATGGGGCTCGCAGAAGGTCTCGCACTCGAAAGGCAGCGGTGCGGCGAGGACCAGGTAGTTTTCGGTGTCGTAGACAAAGCTTCGGCTGCCGACGTAGCCACGCTTGCTGCCGCTGGTGACCATCACGATGGAGGGCTCATAGAGCACCGAACTGCGAGGGATGTTTTTATGACACCGGACGGTGCGCAGGCCTGGGAGATCGGTCGGCCGAATGCCTTCCCCGCTATCGATGCGGTCGAGGACGCGGTTGATCCAGGCGTGAATGGAGGCCAGGCTGCTCACGAAGAAAAGTCTAGCGAAGCCGAGATACGAGAGACATCATTTCTGCGCAAATCTGCAGAAATAGGCAAGCCTTCCGCAGAAATGTCTACGGAAGGCTCGAGAGAGTGGAGATTCAGGCCGATTTTACTCGTTGTAGTGCAGCAGCGAGTAGACGTCGTAGTCCGGGAACTTGGCGCGGCCTTTGAGGAAGTCGAGCTCGACAGCGAAGCCCAGGCCGACAACGATGCCGCCAAGCTGGCGAACAAGCTGGTTGGTGGCTTCCATGGTGCCTCCGGTGGCGAGCAGGTCATCGACGATGACGACCTTCTGCCCGGGCTGGACGGCGTCCAGGTGGATTTCGAGCGAGTCGGAGCCGTATTCGAGGTCGTAGGTGACCTTGGCGGTGGCGGCAGGCAGCTTGCGCGGCTTACGGACTGGTACGAAACCTGCGTTCAGGCGATAGGCGAGCGCCGGTCCGAAGATGAAGCCGCGGGCTTCGATGCCGAGCACCAGATCGACATCCTTGTCGATGTAATAGGCGGCAAAGGCATCGATCATCTGCGCGAAGCCGGCCTTGTCCTTCAACAGGGTGGTGATGTCGTAGAACAGAATGCCGGGCTTGGGGAAATCAGGGACAGTCCGCACGAGGGACTTGAGTGGTTCACAGTTAATGGGTGTCGCCATGAGGAAATTTTAGAGGATAGTTGAATGGTGGAATAGTTGAATGGTTGAATCGTGCGGTGTGCCGGGCCAGCGTGTGTAATCGATCCCTTTGAGCACCATTCAACTATTCAACCGCCTTACCAAGCCCCTTCAATCTGGAACGGCCCAAGCTTGCCGGCTTCGCTGTCGTCGAGATCGTGGATCTGGAGACGATCGACGCGTGAGCCGCGCGAGCCTTTGCGGAGGTGGTCTTCAAGCTCTTTAAGTCTGTCTTCAGAGCCGGCGGCGACGCATTCCACTTTACCGCTGGGGAGATTGCGGACCCAGCCATTGAGATGCAGTTCCGCGGCCTCGCGGTGGACGAACCAGCGAAAGCCAACACCCTGTACACGACCGGAGATGAGGTAGTGACGCACCATGACTCTGGTCAGTGTAGAGCAAGTAGATAATTGGAATGTGGCTTTGAATTACAGCGTTGTGGCACAGAGTGTGGAGGAGATGCGCGATACCGGCAACTCTCCGTCGGTAAGCATGTGGGAGTACCTGCAGGCGACGGGGCAGGAAGACCTGCTGGGGACGATCAGCATCTACGGCGAGAGCGGAAAGACACGTGAGCAGGCGCGGACCTATTACATGAATTCTGAGGCGCTTCGGATATGGCAGGCAATGGGCAAAGCGCCGACAATCGTGGGAGAGATGCACCGTCCAGCGAGGACAGCAGCGATTGTGTTTGGAGTGCCTTACAGCCAGTAGAGCATTTTCCCTGTGGGTGTAGTCCAGAGCATCCGCATCTATGGGCGTTTCCGCAATGAAAACGCCGCTGCACTCCCCTTCCGGGATACCCAGCAACAGGGTAAATGCTCTAAAGAGAAAAGGCTCGCCGGGTGGCGAGCCTTTTTTAGAAAGTAATCGCGGACCTAGGCGCGTGACATGTAGGCGCCTTCGGAGGTGTCGATGCGGATCTTTTCACCTTCATTGATGAAGGGAGGAACCTGCACCACCAGACCGGTCTCGGTCTTGGCGGGCTTGGTCACGGACGAAGCAGTCGCGGACTTGATGCCGGGCTCGGTCTCGATGACGGTCATCTCCACAACCTGAGGAAGCTCGATACCTACGGCCTTGCCGTCGTAGAAGCTGACGGAGATGCCGATGTTCGGGAGCAGGTAGTCCACGGCCTCGCCAAGGATCTCACGGGACAGGGTGGTCTGCTCATAGGTAGCCGTGTCCATGAAGATGTAGTCATCACCGTCGTTGTACAGGTACTCCATCGCGATTTCATCGACGACGACGCGGTCGATGGCGTCGCCCGAGCGGAAGCGGTGCTCGAACATGGCTCCGGAGGAGAGGTTGCGCAGCTTGGCCTGAATGAAGGCGCGCAGGTTGCCGGGGGTACGGTGCTCCACTGAGAAGACCATGTGGAGCTTGTCGTTGTGCTTGATGATCATGCCCGGGCGCATCTGGGTGGCGGGAATCGCCATGGTGTATCTCCTGAACTGTTCTGATGGTTTTCCGGGCGCAAAGGGCCGGATATGGCAGGGCGTGACGCGCTGCTTTTAGAACCTGCTTCGATTGTAGCTCAGGGCCGAGGATCGAGCCCGAGAGCATTTTCCCTGTGGGTGTTGTGTAGGGCGTACGCATCCTATGGGCGTTTCCGCAATGAAAACGCCGCTGAACGCCCTTCTGGGATACCCAGCAACAGGGAAAACGCTTTAATCCAGGGCCAGGGGAGCGAACCCGGCAAACATCTGGGTGGCCTCGGGGAGCTGGTTGAGGGGGACGATCTCGCAGGCGGCAAAGTAGCGGTCCCACAGGGCTTTGACCTTCGGGTTGTTGTGAGCCTTCTCGATGCCGCCCTCCTCCCACTCGAAGACTTCGACGATGGTGCCATCGGCGGCGCGGCAGGCAATGAACTCACGGCTAGTGGCCAGGCCCTCTGTACGCAGCAGCGGCAGGTGTTCGCGGGTGAGCTGCAGCAGATCGGCTTCCTTGCCGGGTCTGGGGCGGTAGGCGACGATGACAATGCTGCGACCCTGGACTGCATTCATGCCAGACAGCGTAGCACGAGTGGAAAGGGCCGTTTCCTCTAGAGCAACGTGTCGCTGGAGATGCGGGCGATACCAGCCTGCTGCATCTCCTCGTTGACCCGGACGACAGAGCCGTTGAGGTCAATGGCGCGGCAGGCATCCTCGATGACACAAACGGTAAAGCCGAGGGATACGGCGTCCATGGCGGAGAAGAGGACGCAGTAGTCATAGGCCAGGCCGCAGAAGAAAAGACGCTGGATGCCACGCTCTTTGAGAGCGCCGCCGAGGCCGGTCGGCGTGGAGTGGTCGTTGTCCAGAAAGGCAGAGTAGGAGTCGATGCGCGGGTTGTAGCCTTTGCGGACGATCAGCTCAGCGTGTGTGGTATCGAGCAACGGATGGAAGTCCGCGCCGGCGCTTCCCTGAAGGCAATGATCGGGCCAGAGGACCTGGGGACCGTAAGCAACCTGAATGGTCTCGAAGGTCTGAGCGCCGGGATGGGAGGTCGCAAATGAGATATGCCCGACAGGGTGCCAGTCCTGGGTAAGAACGACGTGGGCAAAACACCGTTGCAGGCGATTGATCAACGGAACGATCTCATCGCCTTGTTGAACCGCAAGCGCGCCGCCGGGGCAAAAATCATTCTGCAGATCGATGATGACGAGGGCGTCAGTTGAGGATAGCGCGAAGGCCATACAGTTATTCGTACACTATGACTATGCCAGCACCTACAGCCGAAGCACGTATCAGGGTCCGCTATGCCGAGACCGACCAGATGGGCGTGGTGTACCACGCGAACTATGTTGTCTGGTTTGAAGTTGGCAGGGTGGAGCTTCTGCGCTCCATCGGTTTGCCGTACAAGCAGCTCGAAGCAGAGGGCATCCTGATCGCTGTGGCGGAGGTAAACGCGCGCTACAAGCGTCCGGCGAGATATGACGACGAGATCGCGGTCCGTACGACGGTCAAGCAGGTACGCGGATCGATCATCCGTATCGGCTACCAGGTCGTCCGTGTCGTGGATGAGGAACTGCTCTGCGAGGGCGAGACGGTGCACGTGGTAATCGACCGCGAATTCAAGCGGGCGAGTCTGCCGGAGGCGTATGCGGCACGGATGGCGGGGGAAGTAGAGCACAACGATTGCCCTGCGACCTTATAGGTAGAGAAGCAGATTTCTCAGCTCCCTTTGGTCGACCACTCCAGCCAGCACGCTGGCCGAGCAGCCAGGTCGCTGCGAAATGACAAACAAAAAACAAAGCCCGGCCGAAGCCGGGCTTTGTTTGATCTTTGTTTTGATCTGCGGGAAGACCTACTTGCTCTGGTGGCCCCAGCGATAGACGAGACCGGCGTTGAAACCCACGTTGTGCTGCAGGGTCGAGCCGAAGGTCGTGATCTGGTAAGTCGGGGCGATGCGGAAAGCCAGGTTCTGGTAGAAGCTATAGTCCACGCTTCCGCCCAGAGCGAAGGCTCCGGCGTTGCCGGTCTTCCACAGGCCCAATGCAGGTGCGGGAACGCCCTTGGAGCCGCCGTCGAAGTTGCCCATCGCCATACCGCCAAGCACGTTGACGTTCGCGCTCAGACGTTCCTTGCGATAGAAGCGGTACTGTGGTCCGCCCATGAAGGTGTAGTGCGTGATGAGCGGATCCCAGATGTTATAGGGGTTATTGCCTGTCTTGGCATTGCCATAGTGGCCGCGGACATCACCGACGACCGCCCAGCGCGGGTTCAGGTAGTAGTTCCCAGCAACCTGCCAACTGATCTCGTTGTTGCGCTGCAGGAAGTCACCCGAGCGGAAGCGCAGGTAGCCGACGCCGCCGAAAACCTCGTACTTGTGGGAGTAGGTATCCTCAATCATTTTGGCGATACGCGCCTGGCGATTGGCGTTCATGCGCCGCTGCCGGCGGTCCTGTTGTGCCTCGCCGTGAAAAGCCGTTCCCACCAGCGCGGCCAAGGCCAGCGCGCACACGATCCGCTTCAAACCGAACATCAAACGATACCCCTGCAGCCTTCTTGCTCTGTTAGTTTCAAACCAGGTGGGCCGGCATTTGCGGCACACCCTTTTATTAGAACATCCCCGACGCAGAATTCATGGCCAAACGATCAAGCAAAGGTTCATCCGGCTCCGGCAAGTTGCTGCTTGGCGCACTGCTGGGCGGTGGACTTGTGGCCGGCGCAGGCTACCTGTACCTCCATCCAAAGGCGCTGCACGGTGTCCGGAATTCGGTTGGGATTCACGGAGATTATCCTGACGCCGCTGGGTCAGGGGAGGAAGGTCAGGGCGACGAAAAGGCAAGCAGGCCGTCAGTGTCGAAGCCACAGGACAAGTCGCGTCCACAGGCGGTAACACCTGCTCCCTCCGAGGTGGCGCCGCCGAATCCGGCTGCCGTTGCCGCCGGGCAGCCTCCGTTTGCCGCCAGCGAGGATGTCTTTGAGGCTGCGGCTCCGATCTACCGGAAGCAATGTGCTGCCTGCCATGGAACGCCCAGCGGAAAGCCACGAACTGGCGAAGCTCCGCAGTTCTGGGTAACGGGTGCATCCGGCGTTGGCCCCAAAGCGCCGTCGGCGATTTACACGATGATTGCCAAGGGAAGTCCTAAGGCCGGCGGTCATGCCTTTGCGGGCAAACTGAGCAGCCAGCAGATCTGGCAACTCACGTTGTTATTGAAGGAGGCGGGCAGCGATCTGCCCGATCCGGTTCGAAATCTGATGGGAGACTAAAAACAAAAAAAGCCCGCATCTCGACGATGCGGGCTTTTGATTTTCCTTCCGCTTACGGCAGTGTATAGGCCACGCCGGTGATGAACTGGAAGGTGTTCTTTTTGAAGCCGGGCGACGGGTTGTTCAGAAAAGCGTCGCTGGCGGCGATACTCATGCTGAGTTTTTTGAAGACCGGCATCGCCAAACCGGTACTGAAGTTTGCCGAATAAGCCTTGGGCTCGTTGAAGGCCGGCAGGAGCTGTAGGGTCTGAGTGAAGATCATGGAACGCGGTAGGGTTCGCTTGTAGGCTTCGCCAATGCTCGCGCCAATAAGGTTTTGATTACTGGCAGGATCCTCAAACTCCTGCTTCTCGTAGTGAAGATCACCTTTGATGTCGAGCTGCTGCTTTGCGTCGAGCACGGGTGTCCAACCAACCCCGGCGCCGTAGATCTGCTGCAGGTCGAGGCCGGAGGAGAAGTTGTGGTCGAAGGCTGTGGTGCCCAGGTAATAGAACCTCTTCGAGACGTACTGATCGCGTTCGAGGTCGGTGTGGAAGATGCTGGTCTTAACCACGGAGTCCGGTGAAGCCGGCGTGGTCTGTGGAATGAGCGGCGTGGTGAGCTTTCCGTAGGTCTCTGAGAGACTGAAGATGGTGCGATTTCGTGTTGGTAAATAAGGCACAGTGGGGATAGTGCGGACCAGCTTCACCCCCGCGGAAAAGGTGCCACCGTGCTGGGTGCTCTGAACAAAGGAGGCGCCACCGGTGACGGTGCCTGCCCATCCATAGAGAGGGCCCGCCTTCTTTTCGAGTTCGCGGTCGTAGACGCTCTGGTCGATGATGTAGGCCACGTTGCTGACAGGAAGCGTCTCAGTCTGTCCCATGGGATGCAGCAAGGTGACGGTGCTGTCGTCCATGGTGACCATGCCGGTCTGGGTATTGGTACGGGTCGCAGGGGTGTCTTTCTTGAGGACGGCGAAGCTGCCGCTGGAGCGGAGTTCCTTGATCTTGCTCAAGGGGATGGTGACTTCGCCAACGATATCGCTTTTGAAGAGGATGGAATTGCCGACGCCGCGCACCAGGGTTCCGCTCAACTGGTCGCCGTTCTTGAAGACGATGACGTCGGGGTTTGATTTTTCGGCGTTCGGCTTATCTTCCGCCGGCATGATGGCTGGGGCCAGAATCAGGAGCAGCGCCAATCCGCGCGCACGTTTGAACAGGGACATGAACTCGCGATTTCCTCTCAACAAAAATAGGTTTCGTTCGGTTTTGTCTCGGGTTACGGGACCCTCATCCCATAGCCACATCAACGGGCATTCTCATAAGATGATGTCATCTTTCCTTTACGCAGACGAGGCACGTGCCATGAAGTCTCTTATCGATATGATCGTTCGCATTCTTTCCCTCGTAGGTATCTCGAACCCCGAGGACTCGCGAAAGCGCCGGGAGGCCAACGGGCCTAGCTGGCGTGACAAGCTGCCTGAAGACGGGAAAAAATAACCCATGCTGCCTGCGCTACCGCATGCTCCGATCCGCAGCTCTACGATCTCGACCGTCATTGAGTATCTGGCGCTAGGGGTTGGCGCGTTCGCAGGAGCGTTGGCGGTGCGGCGCGATCAGCGCTACCACTATGACTGGATAGGCGTGCTGGGCCTGGGAATGATCTCCGGTGTGGGTGGCGGTGTAACCCGTGACATCATCCTGCAGCAGGGCGTACCGCTCTCGTTTGAACACCCGTCTTATCTCACCTGCGCCCTGGGTGGTGCGAGCCTGGCGCTGTTCTTCGGTTCCGTGGTGGGAGCGCGGGTGCAGCGGTTCATTTTTTTTATCGATGCGGTCTCGCTTGGGCTGTTTGCCGTCGCCGGGGCGACCCGGGCTCAAGATGCAGGCCTGGCGTTTTTACCGTGCCTGTTGCTGGGAATTACCACCGCCGTCGGCGGGGGAGCCCTGCGCGATGTCTTCAGTGGCCGGACCCCGGCCGTCTTTGAGAAGGGTGAGCCGTACGCTCTGGCTGCAACCGCTGCTGCTGCGACTTATCTGATGGCCGAACGGCTGGGGTTCTCCCCGGAGACCAGCTCGACCCTGGGATCTGCAACGGGTTTCCTGCTGCGCCTGTTATCGAATTTCTTCGCCTGGCGAACTCCCTCCATGCGCCTGAACCGTAAGGGGCAGGGCGTGTCATCCAGTTCCTGACTGACCAGCAATTAATTGGCATGCTCCATGCTGGCTGCTGAAAGGCGCCGCTGGTGCCTTTCGGTTTTTCCTTCAAGCCCGCAAGAAAACATCTGCTTGCCAAACGTTGTATGGCGGGCATAGTATCCGTTTCGCAATCGGTTCAGTCCGCCATAGTGGTCGAACCAGCTGCCAAACGTCGTTGAGCTTTACCGCACTATATACGTCGATAACGGCCCAAGGGATGTATTTGATTCCTAAGGCTTTATGCGGAGATAATATGTCTTGGTATGCATACTGTATCGCTGAACGTCAGGCGTTTCCGGAGCTTTCACGTCATCGTCGTCCGATGCCCCTGGAGAACGTAAAGGGCCTCTTTGGAAATCAGGTATTCCTCTTTCCGGCGAGCGACCTCGCTGTTCTGGTATCTGAGCACTCTGAGGAAGATGCAGCACGCATCGATCAGCAGTGCCAGAAGGATCACGCTCGCGTGATCGCCGACTGTTTTAAACAGACGACGCTTCTGCCATTTCGTTTCAACACTACGTTTACGGATGACGACGCGCTGCGGCGGTCGATTCGTTCCAACCATCGCCACTTTGTCGCCAACCTGGAGCGCTTCCAGGGCAAGGCGGAGATGCATTTGAAGGTCCTGGTCGACGATATCGAGGGTGCCTCCAAGATGCAGACCTGCTGTGCCGGCAAAGAGTATCTGGCTGGTCTGCGTGAGCAGGCTGGTCGCCAGCGTGAGCGTCAGGCTCGTGCCCGAGCCCTGTCGGTGCAACTGAATCGTATGTTCCTGCCGCTGGCGGAGGAGATCTCCTGCAAGCGTCTGGACTCCGGCAAGCTGCTGATTGACATCGCTCACCTGATCGATCGCAAGTGTGTGGAGCGTTACCAGAACAAGTACGTTCAGGCGCAGCAGACAATGAAGGATTGCCAGTTCCAGCTTTCCGGTCCCTGGCCGCCGTATCACTTCGTGCATCGTCCTCAGACGGGGCATCAGACCCACCAGCCGGCGGTTCCGGCCCAGGTGGTTGCTGCCGCGGTACGTGTGCCGGTGGCTGCTGTCAGCGCATAACTTCCGAAAGAACTCCGCACAAAAGCCCCGCCTTCGGCGGGGCTTTTGTTGTTCAGTCTGAGTGTTCCAGTATCTTCCCGGCTGGGTGCCTGTGATGTTTCAAGAGGTTGTTGTCCATCCGTTTGTATCTGGAGATTCTGTTTGTGACGAGCAAATAGAAGTTTCCGGAGGAACGGATGGACTATCACTATCATGCCCGATTGACGGTGCATGGTCGAAGAGCGATGTGT
>NZ_JBFRFJ010000005.1:0-344261 GCF_052114765.1 Terriglobus sp. 2YAB30_2 | reverse complement strand
CCAAGGCTCAGGCCGAGTTCGCTCTCGCCGCCACCGCCTACAACCTCAAGCGCATCTACATCCTGACGAAGCCCCGCTAAAACAACTCCTTCCGATACAACAAAGAAAATGTCCCGCAGAAAACCCGATAAAACAACTCCTTCCAGACGYCACAAAGAAATCCAGCAACTAAGGCCCACTCAACAAAGAGAAGATCCCTCACTCACACAGACTCTATAGCCCTCCTCTCAGGAATATAGCCAGCGCCGATAGGAGGGATTCTCGGAACCAAATGAAAGTATGGATAGAGAAGCGGACTTCTTCGCTTCCGGGGGTCGCTTCGAAATGACAAACAAAAAGACCGCCGCGCACAGCGTGATACCCCACGCTACACCCCGGCGAACAAGTTCGCCGGGACCTCATCCTTCGCGACGTCGTTGCGAAGAATGAGCAACGGAAGTTGTGGCTCGGAGATTCTGCCGATGTCCCAGGAGAAGAAGCAGATTTCTCCACTCCCGTTGGTCGTTACGAAATGACAAACGAAAATGGTCGCGCATGGCGCGACCATTTTCGAATATGTCGACACACCCTATTTAGTACTGTTTCGCAAATGCATCTGCTTCGTGGTTCATCTCATCCGAGGTTAGAGGCGAGGATGAGAGCAACACACGATACGTAAAGGTGACGGTCTTTCCCTTCTCTACCGTGTAATTGAACGGCTCCGCCTTCGGATTGAAGATATGCGCTCCCAGCGGATTCGCCGCAAACAGCCCGTAGCCGCGTGCATGCCAGTAAGTGGGATATCCCGGATTCTTGGGGTTATCGATGATGGCAATCGCTTCCTTCTTACCCTCAGGAGTATGCCCGGCCAGCAAGCACCAGCGACCGCGGGTCGACCACACCTTGTCGCCCTCGATGCCTTCGCTGGTCAGATATACACCCGTCGCGATGGAGTTATCCACGGCAGCCACCTGCGTCGGATTGCCGCTGGCGTCCAGGAAGGTGCCGCCCTTCTCCGTCGGCGACTCGAGCCAGCGCGCCACGCGGATGCCCAGCACGCCTTCCTTGTCGTCGTTGAAGGTGATCTTCTCCAGCGCGGTCAGCTTGCCGATGCGGTCAATGTAGCGGACACCGTTCTTCACACCGAAGACATACTGCGTCGTCTCCCGCAGTACATCCTGTCCCGCTCCATTGGTCCAGACGGACTCGACCGTGAGGTCACCCTTGCCCTGGCCGCTGTGCGTGCTCACGACCTTGGTGTGATGCACCGAGCCCATCTTCGGCTTCTGCTCGGGCTTGATAGCGTCAGAGTTATTCCAGAAGTCGAATCCGTTGACATTGCCGTAGTTGAACCACAGACCAGCGTGATGCGGATGGTCTGTACGCTCGTTCTTCTGCGGCTTCAGCGGATAGCCGCGGGTCACGATGGTTCCGTCCGGAGCTGTCAGCGGATACAGCACCGGCTTCTCCAGCGTGGTGGGCCACATATAGCTGGTGAAGGGCTTGCCGTCGATGGTGATATCGATGCGGCGCTCGCTCTCTACCGGAGTTACTTTTACCATCTGCGCAACCGAAGTAAGTGGAAGCAGTACCATAGCCGCTGCCAACAACTTACGCATAGACCTTGCCTCCGGCGATGATCTGCTGCGTCTTGTCGTTGAAGGTCACCTTCTGCCCGGTCTGCATGGCCGCAATGCACATGCACAGAGCGATCGAGTGCGAATAACCGGCCTCAATGCTGGCGTTCGGAGTCTTACGGCTACGCACGCACTCCATCCAGTTATGCATGTTCGCCGTCGTCATCGGGTCGCCGCCGGTGTTGGCATCGGTCGAAACCTTCTCTGCCTTCTCGGCCAGCGAGAACTTCGGCAGTTGGTTCGGCTGCATCTTCATCTCCGCGGCCGCCTTCGTGGTGAGGCCGCCATCCGGCGTTACTTCCTGCGTATCCATGTTCAGGCTGCCGCCGTTGGAGTAGTAAATCTCCTTAATACCGCCGGCCGAATTCGTCTGGCGCGACGAGTACATCACCTGGAAGCCCTTCTTCGGATCATCCAGCGGGCCGTAGTCGAAGACTGCCGTAAACGTATCCCAGTTGCGGCGGCCGTCGTGCCACTGATAGATACCTCCGTTGGCAACCACCGAGCGCGGATGCGGATGTCCGGAGAACCAGTGCACAGTATCGATCTGGTGCACCAGCCACTGGTCGGGAATGCCCGAGGAGAACGGCCAGAAGAGACGGAACTCGAGATACTTACGTGCATCGAACGGTTCATACGGACGGTTCAGCAGGTAGCGCTTCCAATCCGTGTCTTCCTCTTTCAGCAACGGCACTACGTCAGGACGGCGCCAGCGCCCCGGCTGATTGACGTTCCACGTCATCTCCACCATGTTGATGTCGCCGAACTTACCGGAGCGGATGTACTCGTACGCCTTCTGATACGCGGGCGTCGACCGGCGCTGCGTACCCACCTGGAAGACCCGTCCACTCTCTTTCACGGCCTTCAGCAGATCGCGAGCGTCTGACAGCATGTCCGCCGTCGGCTTTTCGCAGTAGGCATCGCGGCCGGCCTTCACTGCTTCGATGCCGTGCTGCGCGTGCTGGAAGTCGGCGGTTGCAATCAGAACCGCGTCTACATCCTTGCGCGAGTAGAGCTCGTCGTTATTACGGCAGATCGCGATGTCTCCGCCGGAGAGCTTCTTTAGCAACGCCTGACCCGATTCGCGGCGCATCGACCAGATGTCAGATACCGCGACGAACTCGAAGTTGTTCTCCTGCTTACAGGCCTCAAAGGCAGGAATCAGAGCCTGCCGCATACGGTCGCCGCAGCCGACAACGGCGGTGCGGACACGGTCGTTGGCTCCGACAACGGCAGCATAGCTGCGGGCGTTCATCGAGAGCGCAGAGGTAGCAAGCGCGGCAGTGGAAAGCTTGAGGAACTCGCGGCGATCAGTCTGCGAAGTGGCCATAGATCATCTCCGTACGTCGAAATCGAAAGGTTTTACTGGCGGACGGACAGTGTACAGAGCCGACGGTACTTTTGTCTTGTCTCGAACCGACGCAGGCCGTCTTCTTCCCCGCACAGGCCAGGTAATTCATCGACTTGCAATAAAAAGGGCCGCGATGTCTTCCTGACATCACGGCCTTTTTGTGGACTTCAGAAGCGTTACGAAAATTACTGCAGATCGCGGTAGATCTTGCGGGCGAGCAGGTTTTCGATCTTCTCCTGGCGACCCGAACGAGGCTGGGGCTGGATCGCATCTTTCTCGGCCTTCGCAGCAATCTCCTCCAGGGAGAGCTTGCCGTTGAACATGGCCTGTGCCTCCGGAGTCTTCCAGCCGGCATAGCGCTCGGTGAGGATGGAGTCGTACTCGCCCTCTTCGATCAGCTTTGCGGCTGTCAGGAAGGAGCGGGCGCAAAGATCCATGCCGCCGACGTGGGCATACACCAGGTCCTCGGCGGTGAAGCTCTGGCGACGGACCTTTGCGTCGAAGTTGCATCCGCCCACGCCAAGGCCGCCGGCCTTGATGACCTGGTACATCGACATGGTCATGCTCCACAGGTCATTCGGGAACTGGTCAGTATCCCAGCCCAGCAGTGCATCGCCGCGGTTGATATCCAGCGAGCCCAGAATGCCAAAGGCGCCCGCGGTGGCAATCTCATGCTCAAAGGTATGACCGGCCAGCGTGGCGTGGTTAGCTTCGAGGTTTACACGCACCTCATTCTCCAGGCCAAAGCGCTTCAGGAAGCCGTAGACCGTCGCCGTATCGAAGTCATATTGGTGCGAGGTCGGTTCCTTCGGCTTCGGCTCAACCAGGATCTGCCCCTTGAAGCCGATCTTGTGCTTGTAGTCGACCACCAGCGAGAGGAAGCGGCCCATCTGCTCCAGTTCCTGCTTCATGTCGGTGTTCAGCAGCGTCTCATAGCCCTCGCGTCCGCCCCACAGAACGTAGTTCGAACCGCCGAGCTTCATCGTCGCGTCCATGCAGTGCTTCACCGTGGCAGCGCACCAGGCAAAGACCTCGGGATCAGGATTGGTGGACGCGCCGGCCATGAAACGCGGGTGCGAGAACAGGTTCGCCGTTCCCCACAGCAGCTTCGTCTTCGACGAGCTCATCTTCTCGCCCAGGTAATCGACGATGGTATGCAGGTTCTTCAGCGTGCCTGCAAGCGTCTCCTCCGCGGGGGCAACATCGGCATCGTGGAAGCAGTAGAACGGCACATCGAGCACGCGGAAGAAGTCGAACGCGGCATCGGCCTTCTGTTTTGCCAAAGCGATGGGGTCGCCCGCACCCATCCACGGACGATGAATCGTGGGCCCGCCAAAGGGATCGCTTCCTGTCATCGCGAATGAGTGCCAGTAGGCCACGGCGAAGCGAAGATGCTCGCGCAGCGGCTTGCCCAGCACGACGCGGTCGCCGTCGTAGTACTGATAGGCCAGGGGATTGGTGCTCGCGGCACCTTCAAATTTCACCGTAGGAAAGTTGCTGAAGATCGTTTCAGACAAGTGGTTCTCCAATCTGGATCATAGGTTCGGAAACTGAGCTTTGAGTACAGCGTTGTAGCGGTCCTGCGCCGCACGATAGGCGGCACGTTTCTCCGCCCGGGGGTGAGCTGTCTTCTCCTCATCGACGCTGACAAGGCGCTCGGAGAGCACAGCAAAGGTGACCGGAGTTCCCTGCTGGCTCTTGTACGCATACATGGCCTGAATCGCCGCCCCAAGGCAGCCAGCCTCTTCTTCAATCGGTACCTGGATCACCGCACCGGTGGCATCGGCAATCATCTGCCGCCACTCTGCCGAGCGCGAACCGCCGCCGATCACCTGAATCTTGCTGGCAGGCTGACCCTGCAAAATCAGCTCAAGGCCATTCAGCACACCGAAGGTCACGCCCTCAATCACGCTGCGCAGCAAGTTGCCGGCGCTGAAGTTCGTGGCCGTTACACCATGCATGCTGCCCTGTGCCGTCGGCAGGTCCGGCGTGCGCTCGCCGTTCAGGAACGGAAGGAAAGTAATACCGTCCGCACCGGGATTGGTCGAGGCCAGAACCGGATCAATATCTTCGACGCCCTTGCCCAGCACATGCAGAGTCTGTGTCACCACATTGGTAGCGTTCATGGTACAGACCAGCGRCAGCCATCCACCCGAGGAGGAGCAGAACGGCGCGACACTCGGATCAATGCTGTCTAGCGGCTTCTCCAGGAAGGAATAGACCGTCGACGAGGTGCCCAGGCTCAGCGTCACAATCCCCGGACGCACATTGCCTGTTCCAATAGCGCCCATCATGTTGTCGCCACCGCCGGAGGAGACAACGCACTGTGGCGATAGTCCAAGCTCGGCCGCGACCTCGGGGCGAACTGTGCCGACAAGTTGCTCTACCTTCAGCAGCGGAGGCAGTGCTGCCGCAAGCTGGCCGGTACCGCCGTCGATCTCATCAAGAATCTCGCGAATCCACTCACGCGTACGAATGTCGAAGAAGGCCGTGCCCGAGGCGTCGCCGTACTCGGCATACAGCTGTCCGGTCAGCCAGAAGTTCAGATACTCGTGCGGCAACAGGATGTGACGGATGCGGGCAAAGTTCTCCGGCTCGTTCTCCTTAACCCACAGCAGCTTCGAGACGGTATAGCCAGTCATCGGCAGAATGCCGAAGCGCTCCATCATGGCGCTCTTTCCGCCCAGCCGCTCAATCAAGGCAGCGTTCTGCGGAGCGGTCTCGGTGTCGTTCCACAGCTTCGCGGGACGGATCACCTGCTTTGCCTCGTCCAGAATCACCAGGCCGTGCTGCTGTCCGCTCACGCCCAGCGCCAGGACCTCGGCGCCATGGTGGCTCACCGCCTGCGTTACGCTGGTGCGCAGAGCATCGACCCACCACTGCGGCTCCTGCTCGCGAGCCCCGCTGGCACGCTCAATCAACTGATGCCTGGCATACCCACGACCACGGACTGCGCCCGCCTCGGTGATGAGAAGAGCCTTTGTACCCTGGGTTCCGCAATCAATTCCCAAGTACATAAATCAGAGCTCCCATCTGGTTTGAAGTTCTAAAGAAAGGAGGCTGTGAAGGGGCCGCAGTTTCTTTATTTTCCGTCCAAAAATATATCAACATGTTCTTTCCATGGTCAATGAAATCCGTTTTTCATGGATCAAGGGCGGCGTGATGCGTCGTGCGTCGAACGGTGGTACGAGGCATGGCGCTGCATCAGCATTGCGGCACTTCCGCTCAGGCGGGCTAACTCTGCATCACCGGTGGCGCGCAATAACGGCGGGGGACCGGCCAGCATGGATGCCGCCAGCTCCTGCGCAACAACGGGCCCGAAACGATCCCACGAGGCGGTGATATCGCCCACAACCAGAATAAGCTCCGGAGAGATGCTGGTCGTAATCAGCCGCAGGCCCCGGCCAAGAGCGCGGGCTTGGTCGGTCAGCGCCTCGATGGCGTTCTCATCGCCCTCTTCGCAGAGCTGCAGCAGCTCATAGATATCCTTCACCTTACGGCGGCTGGCCTCGTTGAAGTTCCGGATGGCTGCGCGTGAGGACGCGACCATCTCCCAGCAACCCTTCTGTCCGCACTGGCACAGAGGTCCATTGGGGTCGATCGAGACGTGGCCGAACTCGCCGGCCATACCGTTGTACCCCGAGTGCATGTGTCCACCGGCAAGAATCGCGGCGCCGACACCTTCGGCCACGGCAACCAGCACGACATCCTTGGCGCCCTGCAGCCGGCCGAACCAAAGCTCTGAGATCAGGCAGACATTGGCATCGTTGTCGATCTCTACCTGCAGGCCGGAGACATCTTCCAGCGCCTTCTTCAGATCGAACTCGTGCCAGTGCATATTCGGCGCCAGCAGCACACGCTGAGTCGCGGGCTGGACGCGGCCCGGAAGACTGACCCCGATCCCCTCGAACGACTTGGTGGCGTGCTCGTCACGCAGCGCCCGCATCCGCTTTCCAATCTGCGCGATTGTCTTCTTCAAGTCCGACGAGGTGGTGATGGTCTCGCGCGACAGGAAGCGCCCGCTCAGATCTGCCACCGCCAGAATGGCGCGGTCTGGACGCAGATCAAGCGCCAGCGTCACCTTGTCGCTGTTGACCGAAAGCATGGTGGAGGGCCGTCCGCGCGCGGGCTTGACCACCGCGCCTTCCTTCACCCAGTTCTCCTGGATCAACTGCTCGACAATCGCCGACACCGTGCTTGGACGCAGGCCGGAGAGGCGCGACAGATCGGCGCGCGCCAGCGGCTGCTTGAAACGGATGAGTTCGAGGATGATGTCGCGATTGATGTCGCGAGCCATCTCACTGGAGGCAGGCTGGAATGACGCCAGATCGATCTGGCGCACTCCATGGGTCTGCCGTGTATTCGGTTTTCTGGACTTCGGAGAACTCATCGTACCGATCAGTAGAGCATTTTCCCTGTAGGTGTAGAGTTGGGTTTCCGCATCTATGGGCGTTTTCCGCAATGAAAACGCTGCTGCACTCCTCTTCCGGGATACCCAGCAACAGGGAAAATGCTCTTAGTCCCACCATGGTACGACAGCAAGTCACATCACCGTAACTACTTAAGCGACGTCCAGGAAGATTGGTTCGCTGAGGAGCTCAATGACGCCTCAATGAACTTCAGTCCGTTCACACCATCCTGGCAGGTAGGCAGCAACAACGACGTCGGTGCGGGATCACGCTCTTCCAGCCTCGCCGTAATACGTTCCGCCAGGTCGGCATAAAGCTGCGCAAAGGCCTCGAAGTATCCCTCGGGATGGCCCGCCGGCAAACGCGCCGCAGCGGCATTCAACGCTCCGCCACCCCGGCTCAGAATCTGCGTCGGCTGGTTCAGCGGTGTATAGCGCGCGTAGTTCGGGTTCTCTTGGTTCCATTCCAGCGAACCGGCTTCACCGTAGATACGCAGATTCAGGTTGTTCTCATTCCCGATGGCGATCTGCGACGACCAAAGGCTGGCCTTGGCGCCACCTTCGTAACGGATCATTGCCTGGACGTTGTCATCCAGCCGTCGCCCTTCGACAAAAGTCGTCAGATCGGCAGAGATCGATGCCGGCTCCAGCCCGCTGACGAAGTAGGCCAGGTGATAAGCGTGCGTTCCGATGTCGCCCAGGCAGCCGGCGGGGCCGCTGCGCTTGGGATCGGTGCGCCATTCCGCTTGCTTGTTCGCTCCCGAGCTCTCCAGCGGAGTCGCCAGCCAGCCCTGCACATACTCCACATTGATCATGCGGACCTTGCCAAGTACGCCGCTTTCCACGATGCTGCGCATCTGCCGCACGATCGGGTAACCGGAATACGTATGCGTCAAGGCGAAGATCAAGCCGGAACGCTCAACCTCTTCGGCCAGCTTTATCGCGTCGTCCAGGGTGGTCGTCATGGGCTTATCGCACATAACGTGGATACCAGCATCGAGGAAGGCCTTGGCGATGGCATAGTGCGTATCGTTCGGTGTCACGATCGCGACCACATCAATGCCGTCCTCGCGCTTCGACTCAACCTCAGCCATCTCGGCGAAACTGCCGTACGCGCGCGGAATTCCCAACTCTGCAGCAAAGGTCTTCGACTTCTCCGCATTGGAAGAGAGTGCCGCGGCTACCAGGTCGTACTTACCATCGAACCGTGCCGCAATGCGATGCACCTCTCCGATGAAGGCCCCGGGGCCTCCACCTACCATGCCCAGGCGCAGCTTCCGTCCGAGCTTTTTGCTCATGCGTCCTTCCTTCCAATGCCAAGCAGGTTGTCGAGCATCTGCTGATCGGTCGCGGCTCCGGCGAAGTCATCGAACGCCTTCTCCACCGCCTGAATGATGCAGCTCTGGATGAACGGCGCACCTTCACGGGCGCCCTGTGCGGAGCTCTTGATGCAGCACTCCCACTCCATCACCGCCCAACCGTCAAAGCCATACTGCGTCAGCTTGGAGAAGATCGCCTTGAAGTCGACCTGTCCATCGCCCAGCGAACGGAAACGGCCCGCGCGATTCGCCCATGACTGGAAGCCGCCATAGACACCCTGCCGTCCAGTCGGCCGGAACTCGGCGTCCTTGACGTGAAACATCTTGATACGGTCGTGGTACAGGTCGATGTACTCCAGGTAATCGAGCCCCTGCAGAATAAAGTGGCTGGGGTCATAAAGCAGGTTGCAGCGCTTGTGGCCCTTCACCAGGTCCAGGAACATTTCAAACGATGAACCGTCGTGCAGGTCTTCGCCGGGATGGATCTCGTAGCAGAGATCAACGCCCTGCTCCTCGAAGAAATCCAACAACGGCAACCAGCGCTTTGCCAGTTCTCCGAAAGCAGTCTCCACCAGACCGGCAGGACGCTGCGGCCAGGGATAGAGATACGGCCAAGCCAGCGCTCCTGAGAACGTGGCATGACGATCGAGTCCCAGGTTCCGCGAAGCCTTCGCTGCGAAGCGAAGCTGCTCGATCGCCCACTCCGTACGCGCGGCAGGCTTGCCATGCACTGCGGCCGGAGCAAAGCTGTCGAACAGCGCATCGTACGCCGGATGCACCGCAACGAGCTGTCCCTGCAGATGCGTTGAGAGCTCCGTAATTGCCAGACCATGCGATGCCGCAACTCCGCGCACCTCATCGCAATAGGCTGTGCTCTCGGCGGCGCGCTTCAGGTCGAACAGGCGGCCGTCCCAGGTAGGGATCTGCACACCCTTGAAGCCGATTTCGGCGGCCCATTTGCAGATCTCGTTCAGTGAGTTGAATGGCGGTTCATCGCCGGCAAACTGCGCAAGAAAAATTCCAGGTCCCTTGATCGTCTTCATGATTCGCGATGTTCTCTCCCGACCATCTTACTTCTGTGGTGTGGGTTGTGTGCCAGGACGCATCGGTGGCGGGCCATCCATCGGGTTCAAACCTTTGCTGTAATGCGGATCCTTCGCGGCCAGATCCGTACGAAAGCTCACTGAATTTGCCGTTGGGAAAGAGGAAGGCACAGGCTGCGTGACCTTGCCGGTCGCCACCCACTCCACTCCGCGCTGAAAGGTCACTACATAATCCTCAGAGCTGATAGCCATCACATCGTGCCCCAGTGTCGAGTGGAAGATGCGTCCCTTACCGAACTGCGAGACCATCAGCATCGGCTCGTCAAAACCGGTACCGTGGTTCTCTGGGTCAGAGTAGGCCGTGGCCAACACGGTCATCTTGCCGGGACCGCGCATGTTGGCATACATCTCATCGCCCTGATGCATCCACTGCTTCGGCAGTCCCTTGGTAATGGGGTGGTTGGCATCGCGCACCGTAAGTTGGAATGGGAGCCGCAAACCGTGAACACCGGCCCGGCCCGGCTTATCATCGGCAACCAGCTTGCCATCCTTATAAACCCAGTGTGGACCAGCCTTCTCAGTACGCCCACGCCATCCGCCGATGCCTGTCATCTCATTGAAGGCGACCCAGTCGGGAAAGGCATTGTCGGCAGCATGGATTGTTACCAGTCCGCCGCCGTTCTTCATGTACTGCTCGAAAGAGGACTTCACATCGCTCGACCAGCGCTCATCCGGAGCGTCATAATTCAGCACCACCGCCTGGTACTTCGACCACGCGGGATGGAACTGAGAGAAGTCGCCGTCCTTCTGAATCGTCAACACCTCTACATCGAAGAGGCCTGTCTCTTCCAGCTCCTGCTTCAGGACCGGCGTCTCCGCCGCCCAGTTGTGATACGGAGCCGCACTCTCTCCGTCGAGGATAAGAACGTGAATCTTCGATGCGGCCATCGCCGCCGGTGTCAGCGAGCCAAAGCCAACTGCGAGTGCAAGAAACCAATGCTTCATGATCTGCCTCTTCCTACTTCGTTGTTGCTGCAGTTGGAGTCCGCTTCGCCGCAGGTGCCGCCGCAGCCTCAGGCAGGCGCCAGGCAAACATCACATTGCCGCCACTGGTCAGGATGTACTGATGCCCGTCCAGTTCGTAACTGATAGGCGACGATGCAATCTGCCCTCCCGCTCCCGCGTGCCACAGCGTCTTTCCCGTCGCCGTATCTAGCGCCAGGAAGTTCCCGGTTGAGTCGCCCGTAAAGGTCAGCCCACCTTCTGTGGTCAGAACACCGGAGCCTGCACGCTGGCCAAGCTCATGCGACCACCGGATCTTGCCGGTTTTGTAGTCGATCGCGTCCAGGACACCCTTGCTCCACAGGCCGTAGTCCGCGCCTGCCCAGCCGTATGCGCCGTCGGCGGGCTTATTGAAGTAGAGGCTGTAGCTCGGTGAAGCACTCACGATAAACAAGCCGGTCTTCGGATCAAAGCTTGGCGAGCGGTAGTTCGTCATGCCACCCTCATCCGGGGCGATCAGGCGGCCATCCGGCGCGGGCTCCTTGTCGGGATTCGGAATCGGCCGGCCATCCTTATCTACACCCTTCGCCCAGTTCACCGGGCCGAAGTTCGTGGTCAGCAGATTCTTGCCATTCGTCCGATCGACTACGAAGAAGTAGCCATTACGCGAAGCCTGCATCAGCATCTTGCGCGGCTTGCCTTCAAAGACGCCGTCAGCCAGTACTGGGATCTCTACGGCATCCCAATCGTGAGTATCGTGCGGCGAAGGCTGGAAGTGCCACACCAGCTTGCCGGTCTCGGGATCAAGCGCCAGGATGGTGCAGGTATAAAGGTTGTCCCCCGGCCGCACCTTACCATTCAGCACTGGCGAGGGATTGCCCGTACCGAAGTAGATCAGGTTCAGCTCTGGATCGTACGTACCGGTCATCCACATATTGCCGCTATAGGCAACTCGTGGGGTGTCCACTGTCGGTGTCGAGTAAAACGTCCACTGCGTCTTTCCGGTATCTGGATCGACCGCTCGCAGGAAGCCCTGCAGGTTATCGAAATCACCCGAAGCTCCCACCAGGACGTGATTGCCGACAATCAGGGGAGACATCGTTGCCCATTGCCCCTTCTTCGAGTCGGCGACCTCCACATCCCACAGCACATTGCCGGTCTTGGCATCCAGCGCCTGCAGATGCGCGTCCGAAGTCATGTAGTAGAGCTTGTCCTTCAGAATGCTCACCCCACGCTGACCGATGTGGAACGCCTTAGTTGCCGGTGCGGCATAGTGCCATAACTGGTGACCGGAGCGGGCGTCGATGGCCCACACGTGATCCGGCAGGGTGAAGTACAGAATGCCGTCCGCCAGGATCGGCGTCGCCTTCAGAACGCCGTTCTGTTGTGTCTGAAAGGCCCATCCCAGCGACAGCCCGCTGACGTTGCGCGTATTGATCTCCGTCAGCGCGCTGTGGCGGCGGCCGGAGTAGTCGCCGTGATATCCCAGCCAGCTATCGCGTGGAGGATTCTTCAGCATCGCACTATCCACGCTCTGCGCATTCAAACCCGTAGTGGCAGTCGCGGCAGCAGCCAGCGTCAGCACCCGTGCACTCTTCTTCCAATTCATCGGGACCAGCTTCAACGTGCGCTCTCTTTCCTTACTTAAGGGTTTGGATATACGCGAGAACATTGTGAATGTCGTCATCGGTGTACTTGCTCATGGCGGTAACGTGAGCCTCAACCGGCTTATCGAGCTTTGCAGTGATCGCGGTCATCGGCCACGAACGATAGATCCCGGAGCTATCCCGGATGCCAAGAGTGAACTCGTCTTCGTATTCGACAGTGCCGGCAAAGGTCTGGCCGGACTTGGTCTTCACCGTGGCCTTCGTCTTTGCATCACGGGGATACAGCATCTGCATCTCGAGCCTGAGACCGCTGAACTTTGAGGCAATCCCGGCCAGGTCGCCCGTTGCCGAGTGGCACTGAGTGCAGCCTCCCGGCCCCTCGAAATATTTCTTGCCCGCCTCGGCATTGCCGGTGTGCAGATCGCTCTCGTCCACGCCACGGCGATTACCGGACTGCGATAGTGAGGAATCCTGCTGGGTGTGAATAAACGCTACAAGATTCAGAATTTCGGTATCCGACAGGCTGAAGCGTGGCATGCCCTTCTCCAACCGGCCGTTGCGGATCACCGCGCCGATCGCCTCGCCGTTTTTATCGCCGGTCACCAGCTTCGAGCGTGTCAGGTCAGGCCCGGTCTCGCCGCCGGCGGCATCCTTGCCATGGCAGAAGGCGCAGTTCTGGATAAAGAGCGCTCCACCGTTCTCCGCCTGCAGCGGCGTGAACTTGGCGTGCTCCGGCAGGGGACCTTGTGACCCCACCGTCCAACTGGGTCTCTGAGCAGGAGTGGGTCTTTGACCAGGAGTCTGTGGGGCCTGAGCTGTCATCCGGCTTAAGGTAAACAGCATCACTGGCGCCGCCACCGCAGCGGCCAGCAGGATGTTTCGGGAACGGAGCCTCATCGAACCTTCGCTTCTTGCGCCGCGCAAACTCCATTGGAGGAGAGGCGCAGCCGTAATGGGAATGGATTTATTTTCCGCCTCGAATATAAGAGGCGCGAAAATCGTGTGTCAAGCGGGGTGGTGTCGGGAAAATGCGGGCCCCGGCATAAAACCGGGGCCCGTTGGAGGTTAGAAATGAACGCGGAGAACGAACTCCATCGTGCGGGGATCGGTGGTAGCCGTCGCCTGACCGAAAGCGTTCTGGAACGTACCGGTTGAGCTGAAGTTCGTCTGGTAGGTTCCGTTTGACTGGGCAGATCCGAGCGTATTGCTGATCGTGAAGAGCGACAGGTGGTTCGGAGCATTGAACATCTCGGCGCGGAACTCCACTCCAATGTCTTCGTGAATTGGAATGTTCTTCTGCA
Organism: Terriglobus sp. 2YAB30_2; assembly: GCF_052114765.1. Classification (NCBI taxonomy): domain Bacteria; kingdom Pseudomonadati; phylum Acidobacteriota; class Terriglobia; order Terriglobales; family Acidobacteriaceae; genus Terriglobus; species Terriglobus sp. 2YAB30_2. The sequence continues at coordinate 330,614 of NZ_JBFRFJ010000005.1, read as the reverse complement.
GCGCGACGTCCCAGTTATTGAACAGCGGCCCCTTGATGGCGTCGTACCCCAGGTTGCCGTAGGTTCCCGCAGCCGGAACAGCGAACGCAGCAGGGTTCAGATACTGCTTGCCGTTATGAGCATAGGGATCGCCAACCAGGTTCGGGCGCTGGGCAACAGAGGAAGTTGTCACGAGATTGCCTGCGACTGATTGGCCGGAGGGCTGAACCACATTGATCGGCAGGCCGTTCGCAATACGGGTAATACCCGAAAGCTGCCAACCTCCAATCACCTTCTTGTACCAGTCCTGCTCATGCTGCCAGAAGGGGATGGGATAGACGTAGCTGGCTACGAAGATCTTAGGCTGATTGTAGTTAGCCGGACCGTAGTCAGCGTGCAGGTTGTTGCTATCCTGCGGTTGGTAGTCGAAGGTAGAACCTTCGGTCAGAGCCTTGGACCAGGTATAGGAAATCGTCGCCAGGCCACCGTGATTGAAATGGGTCTGCATGCGGAACTGCAGCGAGTTGTAGTTCGCATGGGCTCCATTGGTGTACTGGTAGATTTCGCCGTAGCCGCGATACGGGCGCCATGCGTTACGCTGAGCAGCAGCCAACGGATTTGCCTGCTCCGTGCCGGCAGCGGCCTGGTTCAGGTTTTTGCGGTAGGTCAGGTTCGCTGAACGAGAGCCTACATAGTTCAGCTCAACGGACGTGTTGTTGAACAGCTTGTGCTGTACACCAAAGCTGTAGCTGTGAATCCGCGGGGGCTCCAGGTTCATTGCCGCCGAGTTGCCGATATTGGTTGGCGTGGACTGTGTACCGATGCTACCGAGGCCGTCCACGTTGCCGGCGCTGGCAAGTGAAGCAACTGCGGTAAACGGCAACTGCGACGACGCACCGTAAATATAGTTACCTTCGACACGCTCATAGGACATGCCGTAGCCGCCGTGGACCACGGTAGTCTGTTTTCCCGTCAAGTCATAAGCGAACCCAACGCGTGGAGCGAAGGTGTTGTACTTCGTTTCGACAATACCGCCGGGCTTGTTTCGGAACAACGCCTGCACCGCCGGGTTGTTGTATACGGATGGCGCTACCACCTGCTTCGCCTTCTCGGAGAAGCCGTTGCCGGGCAGTACAAGACCGTTGTAGGGCGAAGGGTTGGAGGTAATACTTCCATTTGTCTGGCTGATGGTCGCCGCCTTCGATTGATCGAATAGTGTCGGGTCGAAGAATGCGGTGTTGTTGGGCCAGCTTGAGATAGGCGGCATGAGCTGCCAGCGGAGGCCAATATTCAGGGTCAACCGGCGAGTCGTTCTCCAGTCATCCTGCACATAGGTTTCAAACTGCGGGAAACGAGCCTGGATCTGGGGAATGTTGCTGCCTTCGGTATAGTTGGCGAAGTTGCCTTGAACGAGAGCATTTAAGGAACTGAAGGTGAACTGCCCGTTCAAAGCCGGCGGAGCCGTCTGGTTCTTACGCGCGCGCCAGAAGTACCCACCAATCTTGAGAGAGTGGTTCCCCAGCACGCGCGAGAAGTCATCCTTCAACGCATAGATACGTTGATAGTTATCAAATTGTCTCGGCGATACGTTGGGGTTGCCGAATCCAGTGATGGTGATCTGCGGAATGATAGGGGACGCGTTATACAAGGTCGCGTAGGTGAGTCCAAAGTCCGAACGGAGGATCTTTGCTCCTCTGAACTGAGGATTCGCCCGGATGTTCCCGCCCTCATTGATGATGTTTCCGGAGTAGGAACCCGTTGCGACGTTTACCGTCTTGTCATTGAAGGTATGCGTCCACTGCAGCGAAGAGGTCAGTCCGGGGATGGTGCGATCGTAGATCACGAAGTTCGTCGGATTACCCACGTTGAGCGTATTGTCGTGAACGAAGTGCCCGCTGATCTGGTTCTTCTCGTTCATGTTGTAGTCGACCTTGACCAGGTATTCGGACTGGTTATTGTTTCCCAGGCTGAGGTAACGGAAGTTGCCGCTTGGGTCCTGCAGCACCGTTGCAGCAAGAGCACGACCGGTCGCAGTGGATCCTCCCGCTGAGATAGCAGCTGCGATGGCCGCCGGAGTGGGAACCGTCACATTCTGCACCGTCGAGGTGCGAAGGCGCTTGTATTCCTGTGCGGCAAAGAAGAAGAGCTTCTCCCGGTTCTTGTTGAAGACACCAGGAATCCAGATCGGACCCCCGATGGTATAGCCGAAGTCGTTATAACGGAGCGGCGCTTTAACCGGAGCCACGCTGTAGGAGCTGATCGCCCGGAAGGGATAGGCCTGAACAGCGTCATTGCGCAGATACTCATACACGCTGCCATGGAAGTTGCGGCCACCGCTCTTAATCGCTACCGATACCGTCGCACCGGAGGTTCCACCGTAGCTGGCATCGTAGGCAGATGCAACGTTACGGAACTGCTGCAAGGAGTCCGGAGAGATGTTGACGAAGTTGTTACCGCCGCCGCCATTGTCCTTATTATCGACGCCGTCAATGAAGTAGTTCGCCGAATCGGTACGGATACCATTCACCGACTGCGAGCTGCCGCTAACACCATAGGTACCGAAGAGCGCGAAGCCTCCGGCGATCGTCTGCGATACACCCGGCTGCAAGGTGAGAAGCTGAATGTAATTTCTGCCATTCAACTGGATCTGCGTCGCTTCCGTGCTCGAAATCACGCCGCCGATCTCCGCCGTCGTTGTCTGGATCAGCACATCGCTCGACTTTACCTCGATGGACTCGGTGGCCTGGCCAAGAGCAAGCTCGACCGGTACGGACGGTTTGCTGCCCACGTCCACGTGAACGCCGGTCAGGACCGACTTCTTGAATCCCGCAATGGTCGTAGTGACCGTGTAGATGCCTACGGGAAGGTTAAGAACGACGTAGTTACCGTCATCGTTCGATTTGACCGCTCGGCTGACGCCGGTGGCCTCGTTGATTACCGTGACATCCGCCTGAGGAACCGCCGCGCCGGAAGGATCGGTGACAGTGCCCGAAATCTGCTGGCTGTCCACCGCCTGTGCTGCGGAAATTCCTATTGACGAAATAAGTATGAGGAAAAACATCAGAAGCCTTCGCTTCATATACGCCCCCTGTTTCAATGACTTCCTGTGGTCACCCTGTGTGGAAGAGGACTTCCCTGCGTTACAAGGCAACCTGTTTTTAGAGTTCCGTCTTTGACGGCTTTATTACGCGGGCAAAAATATATAGGGAGAATGCAAATGACTGTCAACCGAAATTTTGATGGGTGCCGAAACGTGGGCAGAAAAAATGTTTTTATGAGTCGTCTCATAATTCTGCAGAGGCTTCCTCCCGGCTCTATCAGGCGGTTTACCGATCACCTCTCTGAACCGCTCTTACGGGGAGCTGACAATCAAATGACATCCAACGCAACAAAAACTCACGTTCCACTCTTGGACCCGGAACAAAGGATGATGTAGTCTTGCTCGCACCGGAACACCAGCTCTGTTTCGGCACAAGTTTAAAGAAGCTCTTCCAGGTGCGAGGTATCCGTGATGCGGTTCCGTCGGCGTGGGTTACATATCTTTGCGGCAGGCCTTCTCGGGCTTGGACCGATCGCGTTCGCTCAAAATAGCACTGTACTGATTCCAGGGCCGTTGCGCTCGTTCTTGCGCATGGCGGGTGTCAGCCAGAAAGCCGCCCCGGAAGATGTTCTTCCGCTCTTCGCGCGTAGCGTTTTCATCCGTGGTTACTCCGGCGGCCGACCATCCGAATATCTGATGCTGCTGGACCGTTACGTCGCCCAGGCACGGGAGCTGCAAGCGCTCGCCGGCCCCGCGGGAACTCTCAAAGTCACAAGCTGCACGGACGCCGTCCCGCTCCTGCAGATCCTGGGTTACCGCATCCGCAACGGCTGCGGAAAGACCACGCTGCTTACGACCGCCGATCCCGACCGCGCCTTTCTGACCATCGATTCCGGTTTTCCCCTCCCCCAGCTTGAAGAAGCACTGCAAACCGGTCAGACCTTCACCATGCCTTACACCTACTCGCAGGTGCCGGGCCTGTTGCACGAGGGCGACTGGTTCAGCATCAGCACCAGCCGTCGCCGCGGCATCAGCAGCCTGATTGACGCCATCGTCGACGATCCGTCAGTAGCACGTCTTTACTGGGCGATGAGTAAGCTTGATCCTGAAACGCGCAACGTACTGCTGCGCCAGCCTGGTCTTCGCCGCCTGGCGCCGGTCAGCGCGGTCCTCGATTTCTATGGCGGCGAGCTCACCGTCCGCGATAACCGCGTTGTTGTCCCTGGCGGCCCAACCAGCGACAATGCCTGGAAAGATATTGTGGGAGCAAGCCCGCAGTCGCCCGGAGACTTCATCCTTCATCTGCTTGCGAAAGACCGTGGCTGGACCGCGGCTTACTTCGATTCCCTGTCTCGCGCCAGCCGTGAGGAACAGGTTCACCTTACCGAGCCGACGCGCATGAAGCAGCTGTACGAAGCTTTCCATCCGTCCGATTCGGATCCGCCTGCGACTCGTGGTGTCTTCCGCCGCGCTCCCGATATCCTCGTCCTCTTCTCACGCGCAAACTGGGCTCCCGATGGCACACCTCATATCCCGGGAGATATCGATACATGGAAGCACATCCTCGCCGATGCTCCGCGCAACCATGCCACAAGCGAATGGGCCAAGCACGCAAAAGGTTGGAATCGTCCGGAGCAGGTGCTGCAAGGGATGGTTGGCATCTCCCGAACTGATATGGAGAGCGGACCGCTGCAGGTCTTCCTCCAGACCAACGCCATCGACCGCGCCCGTGGCAATGCCAAACCGCTCGACCCGCAGACGGTCCGCCTGATGGCATCGCACTTCTCGCAGTATGCCAACTGGTTCCCACTCTTTGCGGAATTCCCAGAACTCGACAATGACTCGATTCAGCAGTTCATCAATACAGCTCAAACTGTAGGCGGCATCTCCAATGAGACGCTTCGGGGCAATGCTCTCGGTTCTTTCCAGGCCATAGTCGGCATATGGCAGGTACTGGCCCGGCAGGGTGAGATCCAGCCCGCAATGCTGAACGCCTCCTGGCAGCACATGCTGGAGCCCTTCAACAAAGTACAGAATGATACCGAGCTCTTCGACCACGCCCGCGAATCGCTCGGCCAGCTTGCCATGGCGGCCGCCGGTAAGCCGAACTGCACTCAGGACGAATGGATCAGTCTGCTTGGAGGGCCAAACCAGAGCAGCCGCGAAGGCCGCGCCATGCAGCAGGAAATGGCCGGCCGTATCCGTTCCGTCATGGTCGATCAGCGGCTGGTCTCGCTCGACACGCTCTTCACCTTAAGTGACGGTCTCTCTGCTCTTTCACAAGGCACAACCACCGCGGACAAGCTGCTGCCGATGGCCGAGGAACTGCGCGAGTTTGAGATGCCGCGCGCCATTCTCACCACAATGGAGCGCATCGAATGGGCTCCCCGCGGATACTCGATTCGCCATGCGCAGCTCCAGGCGCGCACCGACATGACGAAGCTGCTGAAGTCGCAACCAAACAAGCAGCAGCTTGAGAATGCCCGCGGCACCCTGGCGGCCTTCCTCCGCGACACCCTGGTGGGCCTGAACTACGCCTACTACGAGCCGCCGGGCGCGCAGATGCTGCACCACAATCCCGTCTTTGTACGTGCCCATGACTTCACTGGCACAACCGTTTCCAGCCCCGAACGTGCCTGGATGATCGCAGAACTCTTCGGCACCGGTTCACCCGCCAGTGGGGGCGCCTATCTCGCCGGCTCGTTGGCTGATCTTCCCTTTGCTTTAGCAAAGTCGGAGCAGGACTTTATCGTTCCGGAAAATGTACAGGCGCTTATCTGGCGCGAGCTGGTTCCCGAGCTTCTCGTCTCCGCAAGCATGCCACGCTGGTGGGAGATCACCGCCCCGGAGATGCATGCCGCCGCTCTCTATCAGCGAGCCGGAGAAGACCTCATCGATCTCGCCCGCAAGAACCCGGAAGTCCGTTCCCATGTTCGCAGCATTCTGGAAGATCGCCTGACCGTTGGTCAAATAATGACGGTGGACGACGCATGGAACAGCAAGACCGCCAGCCCGCCAAAGATAGCTCCTGCCGATGCCTTCTATCTCGCCTCGCTGTACCGCACGCGCTTCCCGCAGGAGCAGGCATGGAGCCCTGCCGATCAGGAACTCGAAGCGTTGAGTAAAGAACATCCGGAAGAGTCACGGCCTGACCGCATTGCGCGCGACTTTGGTGTACCGCACCCGGTCATGGACTCCAGCTATGGCCGCGATCTCCTGGCGATCAAACCATTTCCTTTCTTCGGAGGCTTCTCGAGCCGCCTCTTCGGCGAAAGCTGGGACTCCAACAACTTCTATTGGGCCCGCCTTGCCGATGAGCTCGGCTATCAACCGGTCATGCTTCATCGCCTTGTGCCGGAACTGACACGGCGCATGACGGCAAAGATCTTCGCATCGCACATTGAGGACTGGGCAGCACTGGACCGCGCCATGCGAGAAACAGGAGAAGACTTCCGCCATAGTATTGCAGCACAAAAAGCAGCGCAGGCCGTTGCAAGCAGCGCGCAATGAAATCTTGGAAATTACGGGACACTGAGTATGTTTAGAAATTTGTTGACTGGAACGTCATTGGGTCTGTTAGTGCTATTGCAAGGCGGCCTGCGTGCGCAGGAGGATAACTCGCGTATTCGCGTCAACGTCGTACTCGTACAGTTGAGTGTCGCCGTTACAGATGGCAAGGGCAATTACATCGGCGGTCTGAAACCGGATGATTTCGTCGTTACCGAGGATAAGATCCCCGAAAGGCTCGCCGGCTTTGAAGAAGGTGTCACCACCCTCACGCGCGCGGCCGACGATACAGGCATTCCAATGCCCACAACGGCGCCACAATCCATTCCCGCGCCCGGTGACCCGGCTCTTCCATCCGCAACCGGCGGCCCTCAAACTGCCGGGGCCAGCGTCTTCATTCTGTTTGACAGCAGCAACTACATGTACCGCGGCTTCGTCTTCGCGCAGGACGCTATCGCTGATTTCATCCGTTCACTCGAAGGCGTCAGCAAGGTGGCCTTCTATTCGTATAGCCGCAATCTCTCGAAGATCACTCCTCTCACCGCTGATCGTAGCGCCGTGATCCGCGGCGTCCGCAACACCGTCGCCGGCGACGATGAAGCTCTCTACAACAGCCTTCTGCTTACCTTGAAAGACGCCGCTCCGCTGCATGGCCGCAAAGCCATCGTCGTCTTCTCCAACGGTCCGGACAACGCCAGCATGGTTCCCCCGGAAGACGTGGCCGAACTGGCGCAATCGACCGGCACCATCATCTACATGATCAGCACCCGCGAAGCTCTCAACGATGAGGCCTCGACGACTGTCTTCGAACGCATCAGCAAGGCGACCGGGGGTAAGGCTTACTTCTCCAAGAGCTGGAAGGACGAGAAGATGGCCTTTGAGTCCATCCGCGAAGATCTGGCGCACCTCTACTCACTCAGCTATTACCCTGCACCCAATCCCAACCAGGGCTGGCGCACCATAACCGTAAAGCTGGCCGACAAGAGCATGCAGAAATACAAGATTCGCACCCGCGAAGGTTATCGGCTTCAGCAGACCTCGCAGGTTGCACCGATCGCTCCTCCAGGACGCGAATGGCCGGGCGTGCCACCGCCACAGTAGAGCAGGGAAAATGCTCTAGCCATAAAATGACAAGAGCCGGGGATCCTCTCCCCGGCTCTTTTGTATTTCCTGATCAGTCCAGCTTGCGCAGCCAGATATTCTTGACCGAGATCTTGCACGGCTGGCTCTCGATCTCAAATCCGATCAGACCAGCCTGATTGTTAACTGACTTAGGATCGTCATCGATATAGATCGCCATCAGGTGGCCATTGATGATGTGCATCATCACACCACCGCGCGCTATCACCTCATAGTCGTTCCAATCGTTGATCTTCACATAACCACCAAGTGCCTGCCGGTCACCGATGTCTGCGACCAGACGATTCGGTTTTCCTGGAATCGTCTGCGTCACCTGCCCACGCCATGCCAGGATGCCCTGCATCGTATTCTCCGAGTACCACTGGCCGGTATAGATAAATGCCTGCGGTCTTACCGGAAACCAGAAGTCGGCCTGCGGCCCCGTCATCATGTAGCGCAGATCATAGGGAGGCAAACCCGTTGGCTGTGCACGCGTCCACGGGACTCCGGTCTGGCTGCGATACTGAATGCCGCCACCGCCGCCCTTCTCCACCTTGATCTGCAACTTCAGATCGAAGTCTTTCGTCGTATCTCCGCGATAAACGATGTAGTTGTTCCCGCGCGGCTTCCCTTCAAGGGTTTCACCGATCATCACGCCGTCTTCCACGCGCCAGATCGTTGAATCGGCATCCCATCCGTTGAACGTCTTGCCGTCGAAGATCTCTTTGAAGCCTGTGTGCTCATTGATGTCATACGGATCAGGCTCATGAAACCTTGGCATCCCCGGCAACGGTTTACCATCGGGCCCGATCTGGGGACGTCGTACCGGCTGCGCCGTATCCCCCGTGGCAGGCGCCTGCGCCAGCAGGCCTGCTGAAGCACACACGAGTGAAGAAAAGCACAAGAAACAAATGACATGTGAGCGAAGAGAGCGAGACGGCCGATACGGCATAGGAGCCATACAGTTTCCTTCCTTCTAAAGGAGAGTTTTCAGGGACCGCTGGCATCCTATCGCGACACAAACACAACTGGCGAGAGCAGGAACAGAGAAAATGCAAGGCACTCCGTAACGAGAAACGCAAGGTCTGACCACTAACGATCTCGTCATCATTCGAAACGGGATGCCGGACCTCAGCTCATCTCGCAGCCCGGACTAGCTTCTCGCACCAGATGCTTACGTCCCCACTCACACATCATCTGCACGATCGGAATCAGAGTCTTCCCGTACTCGGAAAAGGAATAGTACACGCGGGTCGCGCTTTCATCGCTTTCGGCTCGTTGCAGAATGCCATCGCTGACAAGTTCCTGCAATTGACGAATCAGGACACGCTCGGTGATCTCCGGAACAGCTCGCTTGAGTTCACTTGTTCGTTTTGGACCGTCCTGCAGACACCAGAGAATCGTTCCCTTCCAGCGCCCGTCGAGCACACGCATCATGGCATCTACAGGGCATTCACCGGCTTCTTTCTTCGATACCGCCATCCGATCCCACCGCGACTTTATTGATGACTGACTGCAATCATGCTACGCCAGTCCCGAGGAGAAAGAGAGCCATGGCAACCACCAGAGCAACAACTCGCCATCTGTGGAGCAGATTCCACCGATCATGCTCCTGACGTAGCTTTTCCGTAAACGCGGACGGAGCTGTAGATGCGATCCGATTATTGATCGGCACGAGAAAGACAATCGTCAGGACGATCACCACCATCCAGATCAGGCTTGCCGCCCAAATCAAATGCACCTGCGGTGAATGCCGGTGGGCGATACCTTCCGCAATCAACAGAAGCAGACAACTCGCATACCAGAATGGCATAGCTCTGCCCAACTGCTTCGCGCCCAGCGAGGTCGCAATGTTTCTCGCGTCATTGGGAAGCTTGGCGAAAATGGGGTTAATAAAGACAGCGACGCATAACTCCACGCCCGTCATAAGTCCAATGCAGATGATGGTAAGTATCTCCATGACGCCTCCGGCTACTGATCTTGCTGCAGTAGAGACGCTGGCGCATGCCGCTCCGATTCGGAGAGTCCTACTGACAAATCTGTCACTACCCTAAAACCTGAATGAGCGATAGCTTCAGGGAATCACCGCGACAGCTTCAATCTCAATCAGACACTCTTCGCGAAAGAGATCTTTCACCCCGGCAAGCGTACTCACAGGCGGGTGTTGAACGTCGATGTACTGATCCCGAATGGTCCGCAACGACTTCAGACGATCGGTATTCAGCCCAACCACGTAATAGTTAAGCTTCACCAGATTGGCCGGTGTTGCTCCATTTTCGGCAAGAATCGTCTTCAGATTCTCAAAGGCCTGCTTTGCCTGTGCATTGAAATCATCTTTCGCGATATGGCCGCTTTTATCGGCGCCGACCTGTCCCGAAAGAAAGATGAGCTTCCCGCTCGTGACAACTGCTGACTGACTGTAACCAGGCGATGGCGCCAGCGCCGGAGAGTTGTGGAACTGGACGGGAGAGTTGATCTTCGCTTGCCCGGAGGCAGAGGCCGAAAGCATCAGACAAAAAAGAAGAGAGGGGGTTGCCCCCCTCAGGAAATTCACAGCATTCATGCAGTAACCTCCGCGGAGCGTTCCTCAAAGGAACTCTCATTCATCAGAGATCATAACGAGGAAGACCTTACCGCGGAAGGATCTTCACAATCGTGATTTGGTCTGAGATCGTGAGCGGCACTGTCTGATTTGTCGTGCGGGTGCTGCTCCAATTCAGATTTCCCGTCGTATCGAACGTACCGATATTGGGGGTGTAGTAAGTTCCACCCAGAGAGAGAGTCACCTGCTGCGGGGTCACTACCAGATACAAGCAGTTCACCGGATCATAGCTGCTCTGTTCCGACCAGAGGAGCAGCCAGAAGCTTCCATCATGCTTCTGGAGCAGTAGCTTACGTACGTTCGCATCTCCTCCAGTAATGGCATAGGGCAAGGTACCTGGAGTAAAGCTCGGTCCCGGATCGGAGAGATTCGCAATCAGGTTTTGGATTGCGTAGTACGCCGGCCGAGGATTCATATTGCCGTCAATCAGTCCGTAGCCAGGCGAATTGACCTCTTCGAGAAGTTCATACACATACGTCCGGCTGACGCCGTCAAGAAATGAGAGAGCATACGTCCGTGGAATGTAAGACTCCTCTACATCCGTTGGGATCGTATACGGTGTTGGATTGCCGGGGAAGCTTAAGTATCCTGTCTCGCTGACCAGCGAAGGCAGTCCGGGCGCGTCGAGATTCGCCTGATCCAGCCAGAACGGGAAGGATCCATAAGCATTTCCCTGCGCGTCCGGGCCACCCCATCCGGCGCTGCCTGGGTTACGCCCACCGAAGTAGACGTGCAGATTGTTATGAGTCATCAGAGAACTGATATTGCCAACCGCCCCATAGGTTTCGTATCCAGCGAACGACGGCCCCAGCACAGGTATCTTCAGCGCCGTTCCTGCTGAACGTACTGCCGGAGTAAACGCAATCATATTGGCCATGCTTGCGCTTACAGAGGCACCGCAATTCCCTGCGACATCACACTCATTGGGAGCTTCAAGAAGCTCCATGTCTTTGTCCACAGCCGAAAGTTTCTGAATGGTCTGTGATGTGATTGCGGGATCGTACGGCACCACATAGTTCGTGCGGATCCCAGACTGTGCCAACTGCTGATGCCGCGTGGTGAGCGGCGCACCCCAGTTGGGATTGAAGTATCCATCGCGGACGTGGCGGATACCAAGACGCTGCAGATACGTCAGCACCTTCGCCCAGTTGGTATAGTACGGCGTGTTGTCGTAGGTCATGTGCGTGACCACACCCATCGAGTCAACAAACGCATCGGCGGATGAAGCCTGCACCTGAGGCAGGGTTACTGAATTTGAGGTTGTATATTGCTGCCCCCCGGCCGCCAGCACCTCTTTCGCAGAACCGCATCCCAAAGAAACAGCACAGGCGCTTAGGAACAACGCTTGTAGTGTTTGTCTTCTGGATGGTTTGCAGTGTCGTAAGGCCAGCTTTCGAAAAACCTTCTTGCAGGTTACATCCACGGGCTTCGAACTAAATGATGACGACTGACCCGCTGCCAGCATCCTCCCAAACAAAAGAAAACTCAAACAAACCATCCTTCAGACACACCGCCGCCAACGTGCAGAAGCGGGCAAAGAGCTCGCACAACAGCGGCGGCGTCGACTTACGATTGAAATTTACGTGCTCGGTGTTTTCATCCTAAGCGGGAACCATTCCAACGCAAGTTTCGGGATGCCACACAAAACGGCTTCCAGACCCATTTTGGTCCAGAGGGTCCAGACTTCGCGCCAACCGTACACGAAAGCGCCTTCTTCCATAACTGCCCGTAAATTTTCGAGAAATCGATCCTTACCGGGAGCGAGAGATACACACTTATCTAAAAGTCGGGAAGGCGACATTGAACCTGGTATTTGAAGAATGGCACTAACAAATCTGTCGGGACCTTGGGAACTACTGACCGCAAAAGCCTCGATCTCGGCAAGAATCGTCTTCAGGTTCTCGGAGGCCTGCTTTGTCTGAGCATTGAAATCGTCTTTCGATATGTCCGCTTTTGTCGGCGCCGACCTGATCCGACAGAAAGATTAGCTTCCAGAGCGCGGAGTTATGGAACTGAACGGGAGACTTGCTCTTCTCCTGCCCACCTGCAGACGCCGAAAGCGCAAGACAAAAAAGAAGAGAGGGGGTTGCCCCCCCTCTCGAAATTCAAAGCATTCATCCAGTAACCTCTGCGGAGCGTTCCTCATGGGAACTCTGATCCATCAGAGATATTTAACGAGGAAGACCTTACCGCGGAAGTATCTTCACAATCGTGATTTGGTCTGAGATCGTGAACGGCACTGTCTGGCTTGCTGTATCCGTGTTGGTCCAGTTCAGATTGCCGGTTGTATCGAACGTGCCGACACTAGGAGTGTAGTAGGTTCCTCCCAGAGAGAGCGTTACCTGCTGCGGAGTCACGGGCGTATACACGGTATGCACGGAGTCATAGCTGCTCTGCTCTGACCAGAGGAGCAGCCAGAAGCTGCCGTCTCGTTTTTGGAAGAGCAATTTGCGCAGTGAGGAATCTCCTCCAGTGACGGCATAGGGCAACGTTCCAGGGGTAAAGCTCGGGCCCGGATCAGCGAGAGTTCCGATCAGGCTCCGAATCGCGTAGTATGCCGGCCGCGGATTCATGTTGCCGTCGACTAGTCCGAAGCCAGGGGAGTTGATCTCATCGAGAAGCTCGTACACATACGTCCGGCCAATGCCGTGGAGATAAGCAAGGGCATACGTCCGCGGGATGTAAGACTCTTCGACATCTAGAGGAACGGTGTAGGGAGTCGGATTACCGGGGAAGGTCATGTAACCCGTCTCTGTTATCTGCGAAGGCAGTCCTGGCCCATCGAGATTTGCCTGATCGAGCCAGAACCTGAATGTTCCGTAAGCGTTCCCCTGTGCATCCGGGCTACCCCATCCTTCCGCGCCAGGGTTACGGCCGCCGAAGTATACGTGCAGGTTGTTATAGTCCATAACAGAAGTGAGATTCCCCACTTGTCCATACGTTTCGTACGCGGCAAAGGCCGGTCCAAGCACGGGGATATTCATCGCCGTACCCGCTGCCTTCACAACTGGCGAGAAGGCGGCCATACTCGCCATGCTTGAATCCAAAGAATCGCCGCAGCTTCCCGCGAGGTCACACTCATTTGGAATTTCGAGAAGCTCCATGTCATTGCTGACAGCTGCAAGCTTCTGGATACTCTGGGATGTGATCGAGGGATCGTAAGGAATCACATAGTTCGTACGGATTCCCGATTGCGCCAATTGCTGGTGCTTTGTGGCAAACGGCGTCCAGCTCGAATCGAAATATCCATCACGGATGTGACGGATACCAAGATCCTGGAGGAGCTTCAGCGTCTGAGGCCAGTTGGTGTAATAAGGCGTGTTCCCATAGGTTATGTGTGTGACTACGCCCATGGAGTCGACAAACGTATCGGCGGGAGAGGCCTGCACTTGGGACAATGTCACTGCGTCTGTCGTTGCCTGCCCGCCAGCCGCCAATGCCTGTTTTGCAGAGCCGCATCCCAGGTAAAGGACAACGGCGCACGCGAACGATGTGCGCAGCGTCCACTTGTTGAATTGATTGGTGCGTCGTGAGACCGGTTTCCGAATAATCGTCTTGCAGGTCGTATCCGATGGCTCAGAGATAACTAGAGACTGCTGGCTTGCGGCCAGAATCCTCCCAAACGAAAGAAAACCCAAACTACCACCCTTCAGAGACACCACCGCTAACGCGCACAAAGCGGAGAACGAACGCTCACAGTGGCGTCGTCTGCTTGATTGAAATTGACGTGCTCGGTGTCTTCATACTACCCGGAAACAATTCCAATATTGGCTTGGAAAACATAAAACTATCGGAAATACCCAAACAAACTCTATGTAAAGCCAACCTGGTCCAAATATTTCCTAACTCAGATCCAAATATTTCCCAGCACTTATCCAAATATTTCCCTATCGGGTCGATATTCTCGCGAGAATCAGAAATGTTCGGAATCCGACATTACACGTTGGTAGTTTGTACATTTCGGTTCGATGCATTCTTGAGTCGAAACGCCGTACGTGTTTTGGCCGTGATTTTGTGCCGGTCTTCTTGGCACGATCCCATGACCCAGAAATAGATATTCCTCCGATGTGCAATTAGTTACGTTCGGACAATTCTTGTAAGAGCAGTTCGTTCGATTTGCAATCCGCACGTCTGATCGGCGTGCGCGCGGCATTGTCCAACTCCTGGGTCCGCGTGCAAGCGTAAGCACCACGTGATCGAAAGGTACTTCTATTGCGCAGAGGTGATTTGTAATCATGCACAGCCTTCCAGGTAACGCAGCACTCGCGACACAGCAAGAAAGTTTCTCGTCGCGCCATATCCTCGAAGCCGTCTTTCGGCATCGCCGATTATGGCTTCTTGTCGTCTTCGTCGTGTTCTCTCTCTCTGTGGCGTATACCACTCTCCGGCCGCGTCAGTATCGCTCAGAGATGGACATTCTCGTACAGAACACACGAGCCGATCAACAGATCACCCCCAGCCGCGTCAATGGCACGATCGAGATCAACGGAGTCACGGAAGAACGGATCAACTCCGAGATCCAACTACTCCAAAGCCGAAGCCTGGCCAGTAGTGTGGTCGATCCCGAATGGAAGAACCGGCCAATCGGAAGCATGTCGCAGGCCGAGCAGAAAGCCCATGACAAGGCAATCGACAAATTCGAAAAGGGGCTCAATGTCGACCTCGTGCGTAAATCGAATGTGATTCACGCAACATACGTCGCATCCGACCCCAAGGAAGCCGCCGACGCACTCAACCGGTTGTTGAATGCCTTCCTTGCGAAACATCGTGAGATTGCACAGCCGCCGGGAACCTCCCAATTCTTCGCCAACGAAGCCGCACACTACAAAACCGATCTCGACAAAGCGCAGCTGGAGCTGGCGCAGTATCAACAGCAGCACAATATCGTATCGCTGCCCGAGACAGAGCAGAATATCGATCGCCAGATCAATGACGCCCAGACTGAAGTGAGAAGCCTGGACGCTCAAATCGGAGAGATGACACAGCGCATCGCGAGCGACACACATCAACTGTCCGGCATCGCTCCGCGGCAGACGACGCAGCAGCGCACCATTCCCAATGACTACTCCGTGGAACGATTGAATACCTTGCTTGCCGAGTTGCAGAATGAGCGCACCTCGTTGCTGACGAAGTTCACCCCGCAGGACCGCATTGTGCAGGAGATTGAAACGAAAATCTCGAACACCAAATCTGCCCTGAAGAATGCGCAACAGATGACCTCGCAGGAGAGCTCGACGGACGTAAACCCGGTCTGGCAGTCCATGACTGGCTCCATCATCCTGAACCAGACGAATCGTAAGGCCTTACAGGCCAAACGCGATGCACTGTCCCAACAGGTTAGCGAGCTCCGCAGGAATCTCTCTCACGCTGAAGACTCTACGGTCGAATACACGACGCTACGCCAGAAGGTTGCCGACCTGACCAATAACTATCAGCTTTATACGCAAAAGCACGATGAAGCACAGATGGCGGACTCCATGAACGAAAACCGCCTGCTCAACGTTGCAATACAACAAAATCCGACCTACTCTGCGATGCCATTTCGTCCAAAGCCAGTCGTGGACTCGATCCTGGGTGGTCTCACTGCAATCTTCCTCGCCAGCTTCCTGGTATTCCTCGCCGAGATGGGAAGAGAAACCATTGCCAACTCGTACGAGTTGGACAAATACGCGCGCTATCCAGTCCTGGCAACAGTGCCGCTGGATAAGGACCGCAAGAGAAAGAAAGAACGGCTTCCGGACTTTGGTCCGGTCTTGATTGGACTTACTGCCAACGCGGAACCACAAAAGATACAGAGGGCAAGTCTAGTTCGATATCGCTAAGAAGGGTACCTGATATGAAGATAATTCTCGATCATCCGGAGACGGCAGAATGGGCAGCATCGGCAGATGTCTCACGCTCGGTATATCAAACACTCCTCTACACCATCCTGCAGAAGCCGCGAGAGCAGGATTCCGGAGTGGTTATCGCCCTTTGCTCAAGTAACACCGGCGGAGGTGTCACCTACGTAGCCCGGGCTTTGCTCCAGGAACTCTCCAGCTCTGACCTTTCGTCGGTAGCCGGAATCAATTTGAGCTTCTTACGCAAGCTGCATGAGCCAACTGTCGAAGCCATCCGCAACTCGGTTGCAAGATCGGGAAATCACCCTAAGGAAGACTATGGAGATGATGCGGCAGGTAGTCCCCGGCCGCTCGTGCTGTCGGAACGGCGTAGTCCATGGGATTGCAGTTGGCGCTACCGGCGCGACTGTATCGAGCTCCTGCGCTCTGAATTTGACTACACGATCATCGACTGCCCTTCCCTGGATCAATCCGGAGACCTGTTCAGCATTGCCCCATTCGTCGATGGCGTCATTCTGGTGGCGGAGGCCAACCGAACACTCCGACATCAGCCACGCCAGGCCGAGCAGGCGATCACCGCTGCCGGTGGAACCGTCCTTGGTTACATCCTCAACAAGCAAACTAGCGAGGTGCCCCGATGGTTATCCCCCAGTGCATAGAAGGTAAGCAAGTTTCCGGAAGACAATGGAATGCAGTGAAGTTGGCCATTACGCTGGCCATTCTCCTGGTGGCGCCAAGCCATCGTTTGCTGGGTGCTGACCAGCAACTGCACCATCGGCCTGTGTATACCCTGCATGTTGGCGACGTCATCGTCCTCAACTATCGCTATACCCCGGAATTCAATCAGACAATCAAGGTGCAGCCCGATGGCTGCGTCAATCTGAACATCGTCGGCAACATCAAGGTCGCAGGACTCTCCATTGATGATGCCCACAATCAAATTGTGCAGAAGGCCTCTGCCCGGCTCAACAATCCGGAACTGACAATCACGCTGCAGGAGTTCGAGCACCCATACGTGGTCATTGCCGGTGAGGTGGAACATCCCGGGAAGTTCGAGTTGCGAGACGATACAACAGCACTGCAGGCGGTTATGCTGGCAGGCGGCTTCAAAGACTCTGCGCGCGACACGCAGGTCATTCTCTTTCGGAAGATCAACGCCGATGACGCTGAAGTGCGCAAGCTCAACCTGCACAATGTGAAAACCAAGGCCGAGTTGGAAAAAGATACCGAGTTACAGCCAGGAGATATGTTGCTGGTGACCCGGAACAAAATGGAACACCTCGCCCGCTTCATGAAGGCGAGCAACCTCGGCATATTTTTCAACCCGACTCAGATGCCATAGGCATCTCTTCCTGAACGGTAACGGCTAGCTGCGCCCTGCCTCGCACAGCCGTCAGGATTCGTACGCTCTTTTTCGTTTCATCGATGGAGGTTTGCGGTGCAGCAGAAGAATTCGCAGTTCGACGATCGCTCGGCAACCCGCTTTGAGTCGCTCAGCACGCCGCTCATTGCGCCTATGCCGACAGAGTCTGCACTTCGCCTACAACCGTCAGTTGCGAGAGCCATAGCCGGACCTGCGGGCCGCATAGGCGACCTTACGTGCATGAGTGCGGCTCTTATCTATCTGGCTCTGTGGGCTGGAGGCGGACGGCCTGGGATCTCCAGCAACGTCCTTGATTTTCTGTCCATGCGGATTTCTATCGGACATTTTGCCGTACTGGCAGTATGTCTGATCCTGTGGCACACCATCTTCTCCTACTGCGGACTTTATACCTGGCGGCATGTGCGGTCGATAAAGGGCCTTCCAGGCAGAGTCGTCCTGGCAACCTTCCTCTCTTCACTGATCGCAGGAAGGACGATCTCCACGATCTGGCACCATGGCCACTTTGTAAGAGAAGCACTGCTCTTCTGGGTCATCGCCGGCACCGGCGTCATGTTGTCGAGAATCGCAATCGGGCTCTTTCGCCGTTATGTGCAACCTCGTTTCCGGAAGAGCAGATATGCCGTGATCGTCGGCAAGCGTGCGCGCGCCGGCCGGATCGCTGAGGAGCTCAAAGCACACCCGAAATGGGACTACAAGATCCTGGGCCGTGTGGACGGCATCGTATATCAGTCGAAAACGCCGGCCGACTGTCTCGGAAAGATTGGAGATCTTGAAGACATCCTGCTGAAGCAGGTCGTTGACGAGGTCATCGTCGCTCTGCCGGCGAAATCGGATTATGCCGCCATCGAACACACGATCTCGGTCTGCGAGCGAGTGGGTGTCCAGGTGCAGTATCGCGATGACCTCTTCTTCGATGCTTCGCGCCGAGGCCGCTGCTATCGGGAACGCCACGACGACCGCAAGGTAATTCTCAAGATGGTTGAGGACGACTACCGTCATCGCATTAAAAGAGGGATCGACATTGCCGGCGCACTCTTTGGCTTGATCCTCTGCGCGCCGGTGTTCCTTATCGTAGCCATTCTCATCAAGAGCACCAGCCCTGGTCCCGTGTTCTTCCTGCAGCAGCGCTATGGCCTTGGACGCCGCATCTTCCGGATCTATAAGTTCCGCACGATGGTCGTCAATGCTGAGGCTGCCCAAGCATCGCTCGAACATCTCAACGAGAATAGCGGCCCGGTGTTCAAGATCTTCAAAGATCCTCGCGTAACGAAGGTAGGAGCCTTTCTCCGCAGGACCTCCATCGACGAGATACCGCAGCTCATCAACATCCTCAAGGGAGAGATGTCCTTCGTCGGTCCACGTCCTCTGAACCTGCGCGACGTAGGTCTGTTTTCTGAGGCATGGCTGATGCGCCGTTTCAGCGTCAAACCCGGACTCACATGCCTGTGGCAGATTGGCGGACGCAGTAATGTGAGCTTCGATCGCTGGATCGAACTCGACCTGCAATATATCGACAACTGGTCACTTGAGCTCGACCTGAAGATCCTCGCCCGGACTGTGCCTGTCGTCCTGCGTGAGACGGGGGCCGCATGAACTCCTTCGGACGCATGCGAGTCCTCTATATCAACCACACAGGCCAGGTGAGCGGCGCGGAGAGAGTCCTTCTGGACATGATCAAAGGACTTGACCGCAGATACTACGAACCCTTCGTTGCATGCCCAGCGGATGGTCGCCTTACCAGGGCGGTAACGGCAGAAGACGTTCCATGCGTCGAAATCCCACAGGTACGGGCCCGCTTCGGATGGCGACTGAGCCAGCTATGGCAAGCCGCCCGGACAATAAGCCAGGCCGTAGTTGCCGTTCGCCGGACGGTCGCCTATCTCAAACCCGACATTGTTCATGCGAACACATTGCGTGCAGGCATCGTTGTTTCCCTGGCGACTGCAGGTATGTCGCGTCCGTCAATCTGGCACGTACATGACACGCTCCCGCGACATCCTTTCAGCAGCGCAATCCGCTTCCTCGCCTTTCTTTCACGCCGCACGCAAATCGTCACCGTCTCTGATGCTGTAGCCAAAGCCTTCCGTGGCCTGTTTCCCTTCGGCGGGAAAGTGAACACCATCTATAACGGAACCGATCTCGCCCAGTTCCCGCTGAAAGCCTACGGCGATCGTGATTTTCGGTCGACAATCGGAGTTCCCGACAATGCATTTCTGGTTTGCGCTGTAGGACAGATCTGCGCGCGCAAGGGGCTGGTGGAGCTCGTCCGAGCCTTCCAGGGCATACGTCAACTGGCGCCGACGATGCATCTCGTCATCGCGGGAAAGGTCGTCTTCGATCATGAGCAGGAGTACTTTGAGACGCTTCGCCATGTTGCAGCCACACCGGAGCTCAAGGGCCGGGTGCACCTCATTGGTGAAATCCGTAATACGTCGGCACTCCTGCGAGCAGCCGACCTGCTTGTATTGAACTCCTTGGACGAACCTTTTGGCCTGGTCCTCATAGAAGCGATGTCCAGCGGTACGCCTGTGCTTACGACACGCACAGGAGGAATTCCGGAGATCGTTGAGGACGCGCGAACTGGGTGGCTTGTTGAGCCAGGAGACACAGCCGGCCTCGCAGGCAGACTGCTTCAGTTATCGCAGAACCGCGTTCTGCTCGACGCTGCGGCCATGACAGCACGGCTTGAGACCTGCCCGCGATTCTCTTCGGAGAGATTTCGGGCGGAGCTGAAGAAACTCTATGAACGCGTAGTCCCAACAACAACACGGCAGCGGCATACACCTAACCCGCATGAGCTCGGTTCTCTTGTCCGCTGCCAGGTGAACGCGAAAAGCAGTACAGAACACGACTTCAAAACGAAGTTCCTCGAGTAGTCACATTTCGGGGAACAAGGGGTTCTATGCCCAGAATTGCTCTCTTCCAGGACTATCTTGCACAGAACGGCGGTGCAGAACGGGTAACCGAAGCTATCCTCCGGACGTTACCCGGCGCAGATCTTCACACCACAATGGCGGTGCCTGAGCGGCTGCCCCCATATCTTCGCGATGCAGATGCGACGACGACCTGGATGCAGGCACTGCCTGCCAAGGCCAAATGGTACCGTCAATATTTCCTTCTATATCCATTCGGTGTAGAGTCGGCGAATCTGACGGCATACGACCTCATCGTCAGCAGCTGCTGCGGATATGCCAAAGGCGTGAAGCGCAGCAAAAACGCGATTCATGTCTGCTACTGCCATAATCCGATGCGCTGGGTGTGGCGCTTTCCTGAATACATCGCGCGCGAACACTTCAATAAACCTACAAAGATGCTTCTGCATCTTATGGTCCAAGGCTTAAAGAAGTGGGAAATGCAGGCAGCCACGCGGCCCGACTTCTTCATCGCAAATTCGCATATCGTGGCGAACCGTCTCAAACAAGCCTTCGGTGTGGATGCAGTTGTCATCGAACCTCCGATCGTTACATCGCGGTTCTGGGTGAGCAAAGAAACCGAGGATTATTACCTGATTCTCTCTCGCTTGAACGCCTACAAACGAATCGACCTCGCGGTCGAAGCATGCACGCGAACCAATCGGCGGCTGATTGTTATCGGTGATGGTCCAGCCCGCGAATCGCTCGAGGCTATGGCAGGACCAACCGTTACCTTCCTTGGGCGTCAGTCCGATGCCGACGTCAATCGCTATGCGAGCCGTTGCCGCGCTCTGATCTTTCCAGGCGAGGAAGACTTTGGGATGGCTCCGCTTGAGATCAATGCGGCGGGCCGGCCTGTGGTGGCCTACGATGCCGGAGGAGCAACGGAGACCGTGGTGGAAGGCATGAATGGCGTCCGCTTTGGCGAACAAACCGTCGACTCACTGATAGAGGGGCTGGAAAGACTGGAAAGCCAGCAATGGGACCCAGCGGCTATCCGGAGAAATGCGCAGCGTTATGACATCAATGTGTTTCAGGAGCGTCTACTGGGCTTTCTCGACAGCGTATCGCCTGCAGTTCATAGCTTGAAGTTGTTACAGCGGAGGGCTGGATGAGCGTGTCGTCCACAGAATCGATCTCACCACCGAAGTCGGCCGAAACAAGCGCTGGACACGGTGCGCGTGCGGTCGTTCATTCCATCGCCAGCAAGGTTCTCATTCTTGCGCTTCAGGCCTCCACAGGGATACTTACCGCTCGGATGCTTTTACCCTGGGGCCGCGGCGAACTGGCGGCGATGATCTTGTGGCCTCTCTTCATTGCCAGCGTTACGACACTGGGCGTTCCCAGTTCTCTCATCTACTATCTGCGGTTTCGCCCTGAAGATCGAGAAGAACTGATTGCGAATGGCTTTTTCATGGCGACGATACTGGGTATGTTTGCCACAGCAGGCACCGTGTTCCTGCTTCCCCACTGGCTGCATCAATACTCGCCGTCGACCGTACATGCCGCGCAATGGTTTCTCATCACCGTGCCGCTCTGCTCCGTCACTCTCGTCGGCCGCGCAGTGCTTGAGGCATCGCACGACTTCTCCGGCTCGAATGCAATCCAGATCATCACACCCTTCGCAACGCTGATTGGTCTTTTATGTTTTGTGGTCGCCCATCATCTTACGCCATTCACCGCCGCGATCGCATACATCGCCGCGTCCGGCCCGGCGTTCTGGTATATGGCCGCGCGCTTGCGGCGAGTCTCCGCAAGAGTTGTACCTGCGCGCATGGCGACCGTGAAGCAGATCCTGAGCTATGGAATTCGTTCGTACGGAATCGACGTATTAGGAACACTGACACTACAAGTCGACCAGGTACTGGTAGTAGGCATGCTGAGTCCCAGCGCGATGGGATCGTATGTAGTTGTGTTGAGTCTGTCCCGGATGCTCAACCTCTTCCAAAATTCAGTAGTCATGGTGCTCTTCCCCAAAGCCGCGGGGCGTTCCGCAGACGAAGTCATCGCTATGACAGGCGACGCCGTACGCGTAAGCGGACTTGTGACGGCAGCATGCGGCATCTTCGTCTGTCTCGCCGGCCCGCTCCTGTTGCGCCTGCTTTATGGCCGTGAATATGTTGAGGCCGCCGGCGTGCTGCGCATCCTGGTTCTGGAAGTAGTGCTCTCGGGGGCTGTCTTTATTCTGGCTCAGGCCTTCATGGCTCTCGATAGGCCAGGTGTAGTCACCGTTCTTCAGGGGGTCGGGCTTTCATTCAGCATTCCGATGATGCTCGTGCTGATTCCCCGCTATGGAATCTACGGAGCAGCAGTGTCGCTTCTTACATCGACGGTCGCAAGACTGATCTTCGTCTATGTTGGCTTCCACTGGTTTCTCAAAACCAAGCCACCGAGCCTGGTCCCCGAAGGGGCAGATATCCGCCTCTTGTGGAGTGTGGTCTCGGGCTGGCGTATGGAGCGTGCCGCATGACTGTTCTCACAGATGTACAGCAGTATCCCCTCGGCGAGGTCCACCATCCTACGCTGCATCGCGGACAGGTCCTTTGTGCCATCCTGATACTCGTGGGAATGCCCGCAATCTTGATTCTTGGCCATCAGGCCGGACTTTTGCGGCTTGCATTCCCTGCCCTCAGCCTGATCATAGGTGCGTTTCTACTCTGGCGGTCAAAGCCGCACTACGTTGGCCTCACCTTCTGGTTGTGGTTTGTGACTCCGTTTCTCGGCCGCATGGCAGACTATCAATCGGGATACACACCTGCGAACCCGGTCGAAATTGCTCCCTATCTTGTTGCCGGTCTTGCAGGAATTCCTCTGCTTGCGAATCTGCGATGCCTTACCGACCGGGGTACCGTTCCTTATGCCTGCGCATTGGCGGCAATCTTTTATGGCGCCGTCTTCGGTCTTGTGACCCTTCCACTGTTCAATGTATTACGCGCACTATTGAACTGGCTGGTCCCCGTCATCTTTGGCCTGTTCATCTATCAGAATCGAGAGTTCTACCCAGAGTTCCGCAGGGTGATTGAAAAGTCATTTCTCTACGGTGTACTGATCCTGGGAGCCTACGGCATTTATCAATTCTTTGTCCTTCCAGAATGGGACCGTGGCTGGATGTTGCACGTCCAGATGAATTCCTTCGGCGAAATCGATCCTATGAAGACCCGTGCATTCAGCACTATGAATGCACCGGCCATCTTCGCCGCGGCGATGGCCACCGGTCTTCTGCTGTTATTCAACTCGAAGGAGAAGCTACGCCTGCCGGCTGCGGCATTCGGATTCGTTAGCTTGATCATGACCCTCAGCCGTTCGTCGTGGCTCAGCCTGGTAGCCGGCGGCGCATATCTCCTCTTCCGCCTCGGAATGCGTGCGCGCGTCAATTTCGCGATTGCCTCGCTCGCTTGCATCGCATTCATGCTGGCCGCTACGCAGGTTCCTGGTGTTGATGAAGTTGTTGCAACACGCATGCGTACGTTCTCGCAGCCATCACAGGACGTGAGCTATCTTGCCCGTATTGAAGGCCACCAACGAGCTCTTCGCGAGATTGCTGAGGAGCCCTGGGGTGAAGGCATCGGAAGCACCGATACCAACCACAACACCGAAGGCGACGACGATATGATCGGTCCTCATGACAGTACCTTACTTGAGTTTCTCTATTCCCTCGGATGGGTCGGCACGTTCATTTACCTGTTGGGGCTCGGCTATCTTCTCTTTCAAGTGATCCGCCATAGTCGGCGGGATCCCTTTGTCCTCGCGTCGCATGCGATCCTGATTGGCTTTGTCGCACAGGCCATGCTGAACAGCGTCATGCTGGGCGTCCTAGGCTTCATGGTCTGGACATTTGCATCCATGAGCCTCGCTGCAGCTTCCAGTCCAGAGACACGCGAACGGACGCTCGACTATCAACCCAACCCAACCGCCAGCTACGCAACCACTTAGGAGGGGACATGCGAGTTCTCCATATCCTCAACGACGTAACCGACCAGGGTAATGGCATCGTCAATACCGCAGTCGATCTCGCTGCCGAGCAGGCGAGAACAGGCGTTCCCGTGGCCGTTGTCTCAGACGGTGGAGGGTATCAGCCCTTACTGGAGAGAGCCGGCGCAACCCACATTACGCTCAATCAGGCCCGCCGGCCTCTGCAGCTGCTGCGCGCCGTCATTCGATTTGGACAGATCCTCCGCGAGTTCCAGCCTGATGTCGTTCACGCACACATGCGCACTGGACTGCTGCTTGCATGGGTCTGGCGCAGGTTCCGGCGATTCGTTCTGGTCGGGCACGTTCACAATGTCCATGATCGAAGCTCCATCCTGATGGGGCTCGCTGACCGCATTATCGTCGTGAGTCAATCGGTTGCCGTAACGATGGAGGGCCAGGGCATCGCGCCGCACAAGATCAGGGTCATTCTCAACCGAACGTTGCAAAACCAGCGTCAACCGCAACTCGATGAGATTCAGCCGGTGCAATTGCAGCATCCGGCCATTGTTACCGTCGCCGGCATGACAAGCCGCAAAGGCATTGCAGAACTCATCGAGGCGTTTGAGTCTGTCGGACGCAAATTCCCAACGGCGCATCTTTACCTCGTTGGCGATGGGCCGGAACGGAATATCTTCGAACAGCGAGCACAGCAGTCCCTCTTCCATGACCGCATTCATTTCGAAGGGTTTCGGGCAGTACCTCAGGCATACATGCTGAGCGCGGATGTTTTCGTTCTGGCTTCAAGGCGAGAGTCGTTTGGGCTGGTACTGATTGAAGCTCGCCAGGCGGGTTGCGCCATTGTCGCAACCAATGTCGACGGCATCTCCGAAGCTCTGGACGATGGGCGTTCCGGAGTCATGGTGCCACCCCAATCTCCGGAAGCACTCGCCAGAGCCATATCGTCCTTGATCGGCTCCGAGGATGAGCGCGACGCATGGAGAAAACAGGCACTGAACGGAATTGAAGACTATCGTGTCAGTGTCATGGCCGGCGAAGTTCAGAGCGTTTATGAGGAGCTCTCCTTATCGCCGAACATCGACACAGAGTCCAACGTAGTTTGGCAGAAATAAGGGGGTTTGCAGCTCACAGCATGTTCCCATCGAATCCATATCGGAAGACGAATGCAATCTTCGCACGCCGCGAGAAGAATACAGCGTGCCTTGCCTGGTCGGTCATGCGCGACGTTGGAAAGAAAGACGACGCGCCATGCGAGGAGTACTCTCCCTATGAAGATAACGACTGAGGCGACCAGCACGGAAGAGTCGCAGAAACCAAAAAGTACGCGAAAACCGTTGTATGACACTACCCTTCTCCAGGTAACTTCTCCCCGCAACGGAACCAGGCTCGCCCAACCTCCGGGCGCTGATGCTGTCGCGCCCAAAACCGCTATCTCCTCATCCCGGATGAGCCTTATTCCTACCGTCTTCCACGAAGATTGGTGGATGGAGGCCGCCACCGAAGGACGCCATACTACCCTGGAGGTCTCGGCGAATAACCAGACCGTCGGCCGGCTTCCGTTTATGATGAGAAACCGTCTGGGCCTCAAAGGAATCTGGACTCCCCCCTTTACCTACTTTCTGGGACCAGGAATTGATGAGGGAGAAGGCAGTGCAAACACACGCTATCTTCGCAGACTTGAAATTACACGGGAGCTCATTCATAAGCTACCGCCGTCATCATGGCAATGCATTCGCTGCCATGGGGGAACGCCTGACGTAATCCCCTTTCAAGAGCAGGCCTTTCGCACCTATGTGCAATTTACCTATGAGGTGCTGCCGGCCTCGGAGAAAGAAATCTGGCAGCGCATGCGCGACAAAACACGCAATGTAATCCGCCGGGCAGAAGAACAGTTTGAGACGGTTGAGATCCCAGACGCCAATGCCTTTATCCGGCTGTATGAGACGAACCTCTCCTCAAAAAGCGTGCGCAATAAGCTGGATCTCTCCGCCTGTAAAAGGCTTATCGAGGCTGCGCTCCAACACAACCAGGGACGCGTGATTGCCGCCAGAAATCGGACCGGAGAGATCGTGGCCGCGAATTTCTGCGCGTGGGATCAAAAGACGTCCTATTACATCTCCTGTACTCGCAGTGATGCTGCCGGAAATGGAGCGGCAAGCATGCTGGTATGGAAGGCCATCCAGCATGCGGCAAACAAGGGACTGATCTTCGACTTCGCGGGCCTGGGAACATCGGGCAGCATTCTTCACTACACCGGCTTCGGTGGGGTTATTAGCCCCAGGTTTGCGGCCGTCAGGTCTACCCGCCTTGGCCGCGTCATAGCCGGCGTACGGTCACTGCTTACCGAGGATCACTTTTTCTTCTGATCCCGCATCGTTACGCCGATGCTGGAGCATTTTCCCTGTAGGCGTCGAGTAGGGCTCCAGCATCTATTGGGCGTTTTCCGCAAATGAAAACGCCGCCACACGTCACTTTCGGGATACCCAGCAACAGGGAAACGCTCTATCGCGTAACGATGCGGATAACGAGCGGGTGATCCGGAATGGCCAAAGGAATCTTCGCGGTATCCTTCCATTCCTTCAGCGGATCACCCTGTACTGAGGGCTCGTAGAGAACGAGGCGACGAGCGGCACCCGTCAGCGCCAATGTTGTTGCGATGGGTGAATTCGAAATGTCCTTCTGCCAGAAGGTGTCGTAGCTTGGTGTCTCCTGCCAAAGCACAAGATCGAACTCCCCGCTCGATTTCTCGAGCAACACATGATGGATGCGAGAGTCTTTCGATTCGAGCGACCAGGCTAACGAATGAAGGCGAGCAGGTGTGGCCGTGTCGTTCAGCTCTTCGATAAGTCTCTTTACTGCGATGAATGCAGGCTTCTCAGACCTGTCAGCGCGAATCAGTCCCCAATGCAGTTGATTGTTCGCAAGACCCGGGTCAGCCGTCTCATCCAGCAATTCATAGAGATATGTCCGTTGAATTCCCCGCGAGAAGTGCTCAAGAAACAGCCGTGGGATGTATTTCGACGAGGCCAATTCCGAGACAGCAGGCTGATCCGTGTGGTCGTTCAGAGCATTGTGGTAACCGGTTTCTGTAACGACAATGTTCTTCGCCCCGGACACATTCTTTGCGAAGTCCGTCTGCTCTGGAAAGACGTGCGACGGCATCTTCCCCGCGGGATATGGGTGAAGATTCCCAGCATCAATAGAGTCAGCGAGGTTCCCCAGCTCTGACCCGCGTTTTGCGAAGGCCAGCGATGGGCCGATGATCTGGAAACGATTGCCGCCTGCGAGTGATCTTGCTGAACGAAAAAGGGCTTTGATGTAGTCGCGGTCTGTAGAGGTCCAATCGGACTGTCCACTGATATCCATCTCGTTCGGCCCTTCGAACGCTTCAATCGAATGATTCGATAATTGGTCCGCCTCTTCCAGTATCTCTGGCCTCACTGGGCCAAGATTGTTCCGCGGATCCACAACCGCATCGAACCGAATGCCGAGAGCACCAAGCTCCGCCCAGCGGCCGTACATAAGACGGTTATAGCCAGGATCCTGAAAATGTACGCCGTCACGCAAATGTCGGATACCGCTCATTTGTAATTCATTTTTGACAAAAGAAAAATTGCCATACTCGCGGTCGAAATAGTTCAGATGTGTATTCACACCGATGCTGTTGACGAAGTCATACGCACTGCGGGCCTGTTCTGCCGATTGCGCGTTCGTAGCGGGCGAAGAAGCCGCAAAAGAGTGCGCCGATTCGCGCCAGTGATCAAACACCGCGACCGTAGCGCCGGCACAAACGACTGAAATTGCAACAACTTTCCAACGATATCTAAAGCGCATATCTAGTAAAGGTCTCCGTGTCCAACCGATCACGCCCTCACCGCATCTAACCGCAAAAGTAAGAGTGGGCCATGTTAAATATTTAGATGCGTGAATCACACGCACTGGGACCCCTTGGCTGCCGCGGTTTGCCCAACAGGGCGAGGAGGAATATGGCAGCGATAGATGTAGTCATTGCTGATAATCAACCAATGTCTCTTTCAGGTCTGAGAAGTGCAGTAGCTGATCAATCCGATATAAGGATTCTTGCAGAATGTCAAAACCCAGAGCGGCTCCTTGATGCGGTACGAAATAATTCACCGCACGTGTTGCTGGTAAGTGCAGAGATTCTTCGTGAAGAACTGAAAGAGTTGGAGCTCCTCGTCAGCGAAATCGAGGAGACCCGAGTCATTGTTGTCACGAATCGAAAGGATATGGCCTTTCTTGAAGGCGCCTTGCGATGCGGAGCCAAGGGTGTCTTTCAGCGCGAGTGGCCCATCCAGCAGATTCCAATGGCCATCCGTAAGGTCATCAACGGCGGGGTCTGGCTGGAGCAGGCAGCTGCAGAGCGCATGCTTGAACAGGTTCTTACAAGGCGTCAGGTTCCCGATGCCGATGAATGCAAGGTCGCGTCTCTCACACCGCGAGAGCGTGAAGTCGTCGAACTCATCTGCCAGGGCCTGCGCAACAAGGAGATTGCCGATCGGCTTCATATCAGCCTTGCTACTGTCTCGCATCACCTGACTTCTATTTTTCGTAAACTCGAAGTGGACGATAGAACGTCCCTCGTAATCTACGCAGCCAAGCAGCGCCTCGTGATCTTCTAGCATATTCCTGCTATAACCCATTAACTGCAAGGACCTGACACCAGCCGGCGGGCTTGGCGTCAGGTCATTTGTAGATATGTAGATATGTTGATCTCCCATCATGCCGCTACAGACCGGCTCCTGGAGATTTCCGCTACAGTCTTGGATACTCTCTCCGATCTATCTTTGAGTGCCAGGTCGGCTTGCGCGACAATGCCGATACAACGGCCCTCGCCATCAACGATAGGAACACGGCGAATCTGATGCTTTTGCATTGCATCTTCGCAGTGCTCCAGGTTCTCGCCGTCGCGGCAGGACACCGGATTCTGGCGCATATATCTCTGGATTGTCGTGCTTTTAGGATCGAGGCCTTGAGCAATGACCGAACAACAGAGATCGCGATCGGTAATGATCCCTGTCAGCGTACGGGATTGCTGATCGGTAACTACGGGGAGAGCTCCAACATTCTGTTCGCACATCAACTTCGCCACATGTTGTGCTGTATCTTCCGGAACACAACAGATGGGATTGGATGTCATCACTTCTCTCACCTTCATAATTTCCTCCCGATTCCATGACTTCTCGGGAATTCCATGGAATTTGACTCGCAGGTGCGTAGGTTACTCGGATGCGATTGTTGCGGATTGCGTTTTGTTGGGAGCGGAGTTTTTGTGAGGTTCCAGGAAGCCAGCAAAGCCCTCGATCAAAGGCTCATGGCATGGCTGCCTTCTTGTGTTTCGTGCGCTCTATTTTCCGACGCGGATCACAATCTTTCCGAACGCTCCACGGTACAGATACTCATATGCTTTGAGGGCGTCTTCGAATGCATATACAGCATCGATCACAGGACATATAGTGCCTCGTTCATCTCTTCGAAGACGCGACGCGGGCCAGTGACCATTCCCCGGATTGCAGCCTGCTTTTGCAGGAGCGTCAAGATCGGGATCTCCGAGGTAAATCGGTCCAACTTGCAGATCACCGAAATCGGGCCCCGGGTCGCATCACGTCCGTGTCCTGCGGGAGTCGGGAATTATGGCTACCACGCGGCAAGGAACAGCGCTGCTGAATACCCTTCGCCGCAAAGATCTGGATGCGCGCTTCCCTAACCTTATCGACGCGGTTCTTCAGCGCCCTGCGAGCACAGCAAAGAAGAAGGTACGCTGGCAGGTAAGTATTTCGCAGAAACGCTGCGGCATTCTATAATCGGTTCCACGAGCGGGAGTAGTTCAGTGGCAGAACGTCAGCTTCCCAAGCTGAATGTCGCCGGTTCGATCCCGGTCTCCCGCTCCAGAAAGCTAGCATAGATCTCTTTTACTGAACGGTTTCCGATTGAGCTTCGGGACCGCAAAGAGATGCCCTTCGAAGAGGCCCGAGCAGGCTAGTTACCGGCGTACCGAGCTTACCTTCGAGGAGTAGCTTTGTTGAGCAACCCATAGACATCTAGCCGGCCGCGAGCACCGATAAATATGCGGCCATCCGCAACCGTAGGCATGCAGAAACGAACGGTCATATCGGCGCGGTCGCGGTTGCTGTTTTGTTCGCTGTTGTAGAGTTCATGCGAAATATCGTTCGCATCGTATGCATGCAGGACCGCAGCCCTGTCCATGTGTGCCTCGTTCCACTCCTTTGTGGAGACGACCCATAAAATTGCATTCTTCGTCCCATCGGCCGAGACGATTGGTGTCGCCGCCGGTGACAGCATCTTGGCGGTCGCGCCCTTAAGAACGAGCTTGCCCGCCTGGAGCGCAAAGTCGCGGGTTATGTAGCTTCGATCTGTCAAAAAGATGTGGCCGTTCCAATATGCCGCGGCTCCATACGCGCCCTTCTCATTGATGATGGTCTGCACAACGTCGGTATCGGAACCCTCGTGAAACTTTCCGAGCTTGTCACGATTGAGCAGGTAGAGTTTGCCCTCTTTCCCGGCAATTACGAGCAGATGCGGATGAGCCCCCATTTGCGCCGGAAGCAAGACTGGTCCCTGACTTCCGAGATCCTGATCTTTAGAATCCAGAATCTTCTGATTGAAGGGTGTGAAGTAATCACGCACCACGAAGTTCGGACCATCCAGGCGCAGCTTCAATAGGCTATCGCCGAAGTTTCTGCCATTCGCGTTCGCCGCGTTGAAGTCGCCGTTGCCGGTAACAACATAGATGTTGCCTCCCTCATCGGCCGAAGGTCCTGCATCGGACTGCCAGATTCCAGCCTTCGCGCCGTCCGGAGAGGTGTTCAGCACAGCGCGCTGTCTCAGGGTGTGGGCATCGTACGCCATGATCCAGCCGTGATAGGGACCGAAGTCGCAGGATGAAGCCCAGGTCACATACACTTCGCCACCAACGAGCAGCAGCGCGGCACGCGGGTTCTCTTTGAGCGGATCGAAGCTAACCCTGCCATTCACGGCGCCATCGCCCGAGCCCTGCACTGTTGCCGAGATCACTACCGGGCTGCCCGCTCTTTCCTTTCCGTTGGTGATGTCGAGTGCATGCAGCTTTTGTACGAACGCGCCATGCTCCCTGGTCCGCGCGAGTACATACATTGTCTTGCTTCCTGCATCGATGACAGGGGTTGGAGTGATTCCCACCTCCGGGGTAATGAACGGACAGGACGCATCTCCTTCGCTCAGTG
This sequence comes from Terriglobus sp. 2YAB30_2, assembly GCF_052114765.1. Lineage (NCBI taxonomy): Bacteria > Pseudomonadati > Acidobacteriota > Terriglobia > Terriglobales > Acidobacteriaceae > Terriglobus > Terriglobus sp. 2YAB30_2. Next base: position 299,060 of record NZ_JBFRFJ010000005.1, on the reverse strand, counting down.
CGGTTATGTCACGCTGTGGGTTGATAAACGTGGTCTTCCACAAGGGAGCATCGACCGTACCGTTCACATCGAATGCATAGACGCTATCGTGTGCCGTCGCGGCAAAGACCACATCGCGCTTCCCCTTTCCAGGAATCGCAAGCGAGGGCATGTACAGAGGCTGGGCAAAAACATCCCCATCCACAGTTCTGGAAAATAGTTTCCCGAAATCGCGAGCGTTTACATTCGATGGTTTCAGAATCGTCTCGTGGAGGTCTGCGCTGGTTCGGAAATTATCGTACTGAGCCGTCAGAACCTGCGCATGATTTGCCGCTTGCAAACCAACCAGCACAAGCAAAGAAAGGGTGAAACGACGCTCTATCATAGCAACCTTCTCCGGGATCGAGCCTTGTCAGTTAGTTTTAGCGTTTACCGCGGTCGACGCATCTGCAGGGCAGGCGGCTTGGCCCCTTTATAGGTAATATACTACATAGGGTATGAACACAACGGGATGCAAGCGAGTCCAAAGAAATCTGTCGGGACACTTGTTACGGTTGCGGCGTCGTTGAGGTTCCGGTAGCGCCGCTGCTTCCACTAGCCCCACTGCTTCCCGTACTCCCGGTCGATCCGGAAGAACCCAGGCTTCCTAAGGAGCCGCTACTCGGCGCGCCTCCCAGAAGGCTTGCCTGCGCCCGCAGCTGTTCCACCCTGGGATCGTAGGTAAACTCCCAGTCCTCGTATTTCACTTCATCCCCGTTGATCGCCAGCAGTGACGGTCCGGTCTTGGAGGTCCCTACACCGACAATTAGGCCACCGGTTCCCTGCAGGCTTGATGCGCTCTGGCTGCCGATACCGCCAAAGGGGCTCGTGCTTCCCGTGCTGCCAGTGGCTCCGCTCGCTCCCGTCGCGCCAAGTCCTGGACTTGCACCCAGGCCTGGATTGGCAGTGGTGTTGACGCCCCCGATATTCGAGCCCATTCCTGAGGCTGCCCCCAGACCGCCGCCTGTAGGCGCAAGCGGCTTGCCGAAGAAGCCCTTAATCTGCGCCTTCGCCTGGCCGAAGTGGATCAGGCGCCAATCATCCTTACCTGTCAGAGGATCGACATAGCGCCGCCGCAGGAAGCGCTGATTATTTGTATTCTCGAGCTGATCGATCGAGGCCGGATAATGGCCAAGCTTAAGGTAGTACAGCCGAATCGCACGCTGGTACTGCTGCGCACGGTGCATGGACTCGAGCTCTTGATCGCGCCGCAATGATTTCAGCATCGTCGGCGCGGCTACTCCAAGCGTCAACAGCACAATGAAGATGATCACCAGCAGACCAACCAGAAGATAACCGTCTTCGTTGGTCCGCTGCTTCGTCATTGCGTCACCAGGGGAAGGGTCTGCTGGTTATTGTTGGTCATGTCCATCACCACGGCAGAGGTAGCATTGACCGTCACTACCTTATAACGGCGCGCAACCACATCGCCGGATCCCGCCAGAAAGACATCATCCCCCTGCAGCAGGAATGCCTGACGCAGCCCATTGGACCGTGTCGCTACTCCGAAGAAACGCAGGTTGATCGGCGGAGGCGGCGGTGGCCCAACTGGTGCAAGATTCACCGGTTGCGTTATCGGACGCGGTGGAGCAATGGGCTTTGGAATGTTCGCCATCGGTGGAGGCGCTGACGTCATCGAAAAGATATTCCGCCCAGAGCCCGAATACTCCAGCGACTCCGCCACCTTCATCGCTTCCATATGGAGCGTGGGATCAAGCTGCGCCGCCGTCGTGCCAACCTTCTTCGCGGAGGAACCCCCTGTGGCTCCTCCGCCTTTACGGCCTGTATTCGCAGCAGTTCCACCGTTAGGCGTCAGGTCACGAATGACCGGAGCGGCAGGTGGGGCAGTAGTTGCCGGCGAACTAAGAAAGTTGTCCCAGATGATATAGCCCAGGCAAATCACCGCAACAGCGCCCAGCGTTCCGGCAATGGCGACCTTCTTCTTATCCTCAGCGCCGGACTTCATGACCTGCCTCCTGCTGCTTGGTGCTGACCTCTTTCGTACCTGTCTCCTGTTTGATATCGGACGGCAGTGGCTTGCGTAGATACGTCGTCACACGCAAACGCAGATTCACCACAGAGGTTGCCGGCGCATTGTTGTTATTCCCTCCGCCCGCCTGCCCTGTAAACGTCACTGCACCGATCACGAAGAAGGTCTTGTCCCGCTCCACTGAATTCAGGAACTGCATCAGAGGACGATAGTCTCCTGAGAGCGTCATATCCATCCTGATCTCGACCAGATCAGGATCAGGCGAATCTTCCGCAGGGGTCTCGGTGTACTGTACCCTCGTCAGACGGACATTCTGCTTCTTCGCGAGTGCACCCAGCTCCGCCAATACCGGCGACCACGCATAGGACAAGCGCTGCTCGGTAAACTTGTCAGCATCAGCACGTGCAGTGCTCAGTTTGTCATCCAGCCCACGCAGCGGTTGCGCCGCAATATCGGCAGTCTTCAACGCCACCTGTTGCTGACTCACTGCGTCGCTGCCGCTCTGACGAAGCTTGTTCCATGCCAGGAAGAGATGCACCGCAAGATAGATATTCAGAGCCAGCAGCACCATCACGCCTGCAATATGGAGGTTCACAGGAGACAGGGCCGCCGCCACGCGGCGCGAATTCACACTGGGAGTGACGGTAGATGTACTCATCGCTTCACCCCTCCCTGGTTGATTCCTGGCGTAACTGTTTTCGGCCGCATCGCTGTACCCGGCCCAGCAGGTGGACCTGACCTGATCGGCATCCCCGGCCCGCTCGGCGCATTCACAGGCTTTGCGGGAAGCTTTCCAGGAGTGCGGATTGCCGGCTTCACCGTTGTAACGTCCTTCTTCGCCTTCGCCGTATCGTCCTTCTCTGTGTCTTTCTTCGCTTCGGTACGCGGAGCCAGCGGGTTATAGCCGGACAGGATATCGAACTCTACATTGCCCATCGCTGCCAGCTGATAGGCAGGCTGATTGCCTGACGTCTGCAACGATTCGCTGGCCAGGCGAGGCTCGGCAAACCGTCGCGAATGCTCCAGGTTACGAATCAGTTCTACCGCCTTGTCGCGGTCTCCCATCACGCGCAGGCGAATATGCACCTCGCCATCGCTACCGATCTGCGGTTCGATGGATGACACCTGTACTCCTGCTGGAAGCACATTTTCCAGGTCCATCATCACAGCGGTCCAACTGAAGCTCTTGCGCAGGAACAGCTCATTCAAAAACCGGGAGCGCTCCAGCGCCGCCGCATTCACCGGCTGATGCATACGCGCCTCATTCCGGGAGCGCTCTCGCTGCAGATCTGAAGTCTTGTTCCGCAACGTTGCCAATTGTCCCTGTGCGACATCCGCCTTAGACGACTCCATATACAGCAAACCACCCAACGCAGCCGCTGTTACCCCCAGTACCGCCATGGCAACACGCAGCCGCTTGAAGACCTGCCCAAGTTCGACAAAGGGCCTCGACGCGAGATTGATCTGGATACGCATCAGCCCTTCAACGCTCCTCTCACACCAGCCAGCAGATTGCGCGACATGGTCGATCCGGTCAATAGATCCTCGGCACGTACAATCTCCCGCAGTCGCACTCCTTCTCCAATCGTCTCGGATGCGATTCGCTGCAGCTCGTTCGAAGGCCATGTCCCGGCGACCAGAATCTCCTCCGGCACTGCGCCCAGCGTATCTTCAAAATAGGCCGTCGCAACCGAGATGGCGCGGGCAATCTCATCGGCATGGCTCAAATGCTCCACCTCGGCTAACAGGACGTCTGCCTGCTCCATGGCCAGAGCCGATGTCGGATCGCTGGCTACAGGCTCTGGCTCCAGCGCCGCTGTATTGACCGTCTCATGGGCAAACTCCACCGTACGGTACAACACTACGTTGCCGCCTCGCACGATCGCAGTGGTCATGCTGGCTTCATCAATATTCAAGAGCAGTTGCGCCTTTGGCTCCGCGGGGTCGAGCGCTGCCACGGCAGCCAGCGTCGACGGCAGCACTGCGCCGGGCTCATATCCTGCCTCGCGAACGGCCTGCTCATACTCTGTGCGCAAGTCCGCGGGCATGGCGACCGCCAGGACACTCACGCTCCCCCTGGCCTCGCTCATCACCTGGTAGCTGACCGCGGCGGTATCAGAATCAAAGGGCAACATGCGCTTCAGACGGAACCGCACCACGCTCTCGGCGTCGTCTGCCCGTGAGGGCATGGTGTCGAAATCCAGGAGAACGACGCGGACCGTTGCATCCGGAAGAACAAGCGTGACATCACGGCTCTGTGCCGCTACCCGCTCCAGCGCCGAACGCAGTGCGGCGGCAACCGCAACACGGTCTACAAGGTTAGGAACCTTCAGCGAAGGCTGCAAAGCACCCGCGCGCAGCGATACCTGCGTGACTGCACGCACCGGTGCCGTGGTTACATCAGCCGCTGCGGCCACCACCAGTTCGCCACGTAACTCTACCGCCAGGCGGGGACGTTGATGTGTGCCGCTCAACTTGGAAAGAAAGGACATATGTTGATCTGTTACCGGGTCGCCTCGATAAAGGTTACCTTGTTGATCTCCTTCAAGGTAGTCACACCGGCGCGCACACGCTGCAGCGCCGAGTCGCGTAGAAATGCCATTCCTTTTTCACGCGCCACACGCCGAATCTCTGAGCCTGGCTTCTTGGCCAGCAGCATCTCGCGGATCTCATCATCCAGCTCCAGCAACTCATGAATGGCCGAACGTCCGCGATACCCCGTGCCGCCGCACTCCATGCAGCCGGCGCCTTCGCGGAACTTGAAACCTCGCCAATCCTCGAGCTCGAGACCGCTCTGCAGCAGCGTCTCATCGTCGTACGTAACGTAGTGCGCGCAAAAATCACAGATCTGGCGTACCAGCCGCTGCGCCAGAATACAGTTCAAGGCAGAGACAAAGTTGTACGGCTCCACTCCCATATTCAGGAAGCGGCCAAGCACATCGACAACGTTATTCGCGTGCACGGTCGTAAAAACAAGGTGCCCGGTCAGCGCTGAGTTGATGGCGATCTGCGCAGTCTCAGCGTCACGAATCTCACCGACCAGAATCTTGTCAGGGTCGTGACGCAGAATCGAACGCAGACCGCGGGCAAAGGTCAGGCCCTTTTTCTCATTGACCGGAATCTGGGTGATGCCGCGAATCTGATACTCGACCGGATCTTCGATCGTGATGATCTTGTCTTCTTCGCTCTTGATCTCGTTCAACGCAGCATACAGCGTGGTCGTCTTACCGGAACCCGTAGGTCCCGTGACCAGCACCATGCCGTACGGCTCTTTGATGTAACGCCGGAACCGCCGCAAATCCTCCTCCGCAAAGCCCACCACTTCCAACGAGAGCTTGGTGAACTTCTCGCTCATCGACTCCTTATCGAGCACACGGAGCACAGCATTCTCACCATGCACTGTCGGCATGATCGAGACACGGAAATCGATCAGCCGTCCCTTGTACCGCACGCGGAAACGTCCGTCCTGAGGCACACGGCGCTCGGCGATATCCAGTTCGCTCATGACTTTGATACGCGAAAGAATCGTCTGATGATGCTCACGCGCGATGGGCGCCATGGCCTGTGTCAGCACACCATCGATGCGGTACTTCACCAGCAGTGAGTCGTCGTAAGTTTCAAGGTGGATATCTGAAGCCCGGCGCTCCAGCGCCGTAAAGATGGTCGTATCTACCAGGCGGATAATCGGGGAGATATCTTCTTCGCTGGTCAACTTCTCGATCGAGATATTCTCGTCCGCATTCTCGTCCAGCGACACCACATCGAAAGTCAGCCCCTCGCTCGCCTCTTCCAGAACACGCTGCGACTGCTCGTTCTTCTTCAGCAGGTCGGTAATCTGCGACAGCGTCGCCACCCGCGTGATCAGCCGCGCCGAAAGCAGTGACGCAATCTCATCCAGCATCATCAGCTTTGAGGGATCGCTTACCGCGATCAGCAGGCGGCCATCGGGCCTCTGTTCCAACGGGACGAAGTTATAGCGGAACATGAGTTCCACCGGCACCGTCCGGAACAGCTCATGCTGAATCTTGAAGTTTTTCAGGTCAACAAACTCAGAGTGATAGCGGCGCGCCAGCATCTGCGCACGCTCTACCTCGTTCAGCTCCAGGCCGTTGGTCGAGGGAATCGGGATCGCGATGGGAGCTTGTGCCATGGTTTATTGGACTCCGGTTTGCGCCAAGGGTTTACTGACCGAGACCGCCAGCGCCCAGCGAGAAGATCGGTAGATAGAGAGAGATAAGAATAACGGCAATCACAATGCCCATAAAGACGAGCAGGATTGGCTCAATCAGGCTCATGGCCGCCGCCAGGGAAAGCTGTACGTCCTCCTCAAAAAACTCGGCCACCGAGTTCAACATCGCAGGCAAGGCGCCGGTGGACTCACCGACCTCAATCATCTCTGTCGCCAGGTTCGGAAAGATTTTCGTCTGCCGGAGAGAATACGCCAATCCTCTGCCTTCGCGGACCGAGCCCACCGAAGCATACACGGCCAGTGCCGTCTGGCGGCTATTGATCGATTTTGCCGCCGTCTCCAGTGACGGCACCAGCGGCAGACCGCCGGTCAACAGCGTCGACAACGTGCGGGAAAACAGCGCTACCTGGTACTTCAGCCACACCGGCCCAATCAGGGGCAGCCTGATCCGGATGCGATCGACCAATTGATTCCCGGTATCCGTCTTCAGCCAGCGGAAGAAGATATAGATCGCTATGGCAAACACCATGGCGGCGTAAATTCCATAGTGCTGCGCCTGTTTCCCAAGATTCAGCAGAAAGACCGTAATTGCGGGCAGCGGCGTATTCAGTTGCTCGTACAGCTCCGCAAACCGCGGAATCACAAAGGTCAGCAAAAAGATCATAATGCTGATCACCATCAGCACCAGAACAATGGGATACACCATCGCCGACTTCAATCTCTTGGTAAAGCTCAACGACAACCGCTGAAAGTCGACAAATCTCTGCAGTACCTCTTCCAGGTTGCCCGACCGCTCACCAGCCAGAAGCGTCGTGGTGTAGATAATCGGCACGCCACTCTGCGCATCGAACGCCGACGACAGCGACTCGCCCGTACGGACGCGTGCTGCGACGTCCTCCAACTGCCCCTTTAGATTCAGGTCTTTTTGACCAGCTGTCAGCAGGTCCAGCCCGCCCAGGATGGGCAGACCAGCGCGGATCAGGGTCAGGAACTGCTGATTGAAGATGAGAAAGGTGTCGAGCTTGATCTTCTTCTTGCGTCCTGCCGCCAACACCGAGCGGGGCTTAACGGAATAGACCAGGTAGCCCGCCTGCGTGAAACGCAGACGTAACTCCTCAGCCGTGGCAGCGGCGTGGATTTGCTCCTGTATGCGGCCGCGCTCATCGGCCAACTTGATGACAAACTCAGTCATGAATCCGGCGGGGGTAACCCTGTATGAGTTTAGACGCCGCGTGCCCCTTTTCGGAGGTCCATTTCCATCAAACTCACACAAAAGAAAAGACCTCGCCCGAAGCGAGGTCTTTTCACCGGAAATCAGAAACTTACACGCTGAAGCTCGATCCGCAGCCGCAGGTGCTCTTCACCTGAGGGTTCTCGAACTTGAAGCCGGCAGCCTCCAGCGTCTCAACGTAGTCCACGGTGCAGCCGTTCAGGTACATGGCGCTGGTGGCGTCCACAAACACCTTCAGGTCCTCGAAGCGGACGACCTTGTCCATCATGCCCTGCTGGTTCTCGAAGCTCATGGAGTACTGGAAGCCGGAGCATCCGCCGCCTACAACACCGATGCGCAGACCGGCCGGGACTGGATCCTGGGTAGCCATAATCTCCTTCACCTTGGCAATCGCCGCCGAGGTCAGGTTGACGGGCTGCGTCGAGGGCATCGGCGAGGAAACAACCTCAACAACCTCGGGGGTAGCGGCAGTAGTGGCCATGGTAAGAAACTCCTATTCAGTCGATCTCTATCTAAGTGTATGCCCCCTCGGAAGGCCGGGCAAGGGGCGATTTTGCGCCCGCTACACAAGTAATGGATGCCGTCGTACCTAAATGGATGCATTTTGGACCAGTGTTCCAAAACCGGCGTATATTTCCGTGTGACGGCCTTTTCTACCGTCCGAGCCTGCATACTGCCCGTTACAGACCCGCCGGTAGGCTGACCGTCGTTTCGTGTGGACGCTGCGAATCAAATTCCCCCACACAGACGGCAACCGTTCTAGTACGCCTGCAGTGATTCTCTCAGGAGGTGTACCCCATGAGCACCATGACTCTGCTCTGGACCGTTTGGGGCTTCCTATTTATTTCCACGACTGCCCTTATGGTCTATCGTGGTCTTCTTACCCGCGGGGAAGAAGACCAGATCTTCCTGGATGAAAATATCCTCGGCGAAGAAAAACGCCGTCAGGACGACATCCAGCGGAGAATCCAGTACCTTAAACCCTTTGTAGCCTTCGCCGGTGGAACCACGATTGCCCTCTCTGCCGCGCTGCTGGGAATTTATGTTGTAAACGCCATCCAGGTTCTGCGCGGATGAGTAGAATTCCCAATCGAGCTCCAGAAGGAGCGCCTTGGTAAAACCGGCCGCCAGAATTGGCGGCCGGTTTCGTTTTCGAACCCTTTCTACTTAACTCGGCATCTTCCATAGTGAGGAGGCGGTGTCATTGTGATCAGGTTCATCGCCAACTGGTTTATTGACTTCTTCGGCATTACCCACCCGACTGAACGTCAGAAGCGTATGGCTGCCTGGTTCATTGTCGGGTTGATGACAGCCACTCTGGCCGTCCTCGGAGGGATCGCCACCGTGCTCTTCTATCTGGTTCGCCCATAAATTTATTTTCCGAAAGCTATAGTGCGTCAGTTATCGGCAGGAGTATCATTCCGCGCGAACGGCCCTGCCTACCCCGAGAGCCCGCCAAATAAAAGCGGACCCGCCCGGTATCCCGAGCCGGCGATTGCAGCCTTTCGGAGGGTTTCAACATGTCTATGCAACTGATGCTGATCATATGGGCGGCGCTCACCGCCTGTTTTCTCGCGCTTCTGGCGTATCGCGGAACGCTCACCCGTTATGAGGAGGACCAACTCTTTCTCAGCGACTCCAACACTGTCGAAAAGACCGAACAAATGGAAATCGTTAGGAAAGTCAACAGGTTGCAACCCATGTTACGTGTCCTGGGTGGCGCCGCCGGTCTGGCGACCGCAGGCATCATCGGCGTCTATGTATATAGCGCCTGGCAGGCTCTGACGCACTAACGGCTCCCCCGCCAACAAGCAACTTTCCCCAGGGTCCGGTGTCTCTTAAAACGAGTGCCGGACCTTCCCCTTTAGGCCGGAAGCTCGCCGCACACACCGCGCAAGGACGAAGCAGCGAAGGCGTGAACAGCGGCAAGGTGACCCGATGGATGTAGCAAGTACAATTCGTAAGTCGTTCGGAAATATGATCTTAGGCTCGGCCCTTGCCCTGGGAGCGGCGGTTGTTCCAACGGCGGCGCACGCAGCCGTGTTTGTCTCTGTGGGCATTGCGCCTCCTCCTATCCCTGTGTACGCGCAGCCTGTAGCCCCCGGCGATGGTTATATCTGGACTCCCGGCTACTGGGCTTACGGTCCGGACGGCTATTACTGGGTCGACGGCGCATGGGTGCTTCCTCCTTATATGGGCGCCCTTTGGACCCCAGGATGGTGGGGCTGGGGTGATAGCGCCTACTTCTGGCATCCCGGTTACTGGGGATCCACCATTGGCTACTACGGCGGCATCAACTACGGCTTCGGCTACTTTGGCACCGGCTTCTATGGCGGTTATTGGAACGGCGGCCGCTTCTGGTACAACCGCGCCTATTGCAACTTCAGGCCCGGCTTCCGCGGATCGTTCTATAACCAGCCTTATCGTGGAGTTCCCGTCCATCCCGGCGGCGCCAGCTTCCAGCGCAATCCCCCCGCGCGGTACGCCAACTTCCGCGGCGGTACGACGGTGAATAACTTCAACCGGACCAATGGCTCGGTTAACCGCGGTGGCTTCAATGGCGGAGCCCAGCGCTTCAATGGCAACCAGAACTTCAATGGAGGCCGTCAGGCCTTCAACAGCAACCGTGACTTCAGCCAGAACCGTGGCAGCTTCGGCAGTGGAGCACAGCGCTTTGACGGAAACCGTCAGGCCTTCAACGGCGGCCAAAACTTCGGCGGCAACGTAAACCGCGGCGGCTTTGGTGGAAACCAGCCCAGTGTTGGCGGAAACCGGGGCAGCTTCGGTGGCAGCCAGCCGAGCTTCGGCGGCAATCGCGGAGGCTTTGGTGGTGGCGGCAGCTTCAGCGCTCCCCGTAGCAGCGGCGGTAACTTCGGTGGCGGTGGAGGCTTCGGCGGTGGCCACGGCTTCTCCGGCGGCAGTGGTGGCGGCTTCCATGGTGGTGGAGGCGGCGGTGGCTTCCACGGCGGTGGCGGCGGACACCGCTAAGCATTTTTCCCTGTTACTTTCCGGAAGGGGCGTGAAGCGGCGTTTCAGGGAAAACCCGCTAATCCACAAAACCCAAAGGGCTGAGACACAATGTCTCAGCCCTTTTTACCGTCCGCCAGTCCTCGTATCATCTCGACAATTCGTTCCAGAGCTCCCGGCCTCGCCAGCGATCGTGCCGCTGCACTCATCCTCTCTCGCCGTTCCCGATCGGTGAACAACCCCGCCAAAGCCTCCAGCAGGCTCTGCTCGGTGACATCCTTCTGCAGCAGCAACACAGCAGCACCGACATTTGCAAGCACCTCGGCGTTCTTCCGCTGGTGGTCGTCGGCCGCCCGCGGAAGCGGCACCAGGAGCGACGGCTTGCCCGCCGCGCACAATTCCGAAACCGTGCTCCCCGAACGAGCCAGGACGACGTCCGCTGCCGCGTACTGCTGCGGCATATCGTTCAGGAAAGCCTCCACGGCGATGCGTGTACCATCCGCTCCACTCGCCGTAAAAGCCTCCCGTGCCTTCTCCAGGTTTCGTGCTCCGGCCTGGTGCACGATGGTCAGCCCCGAAATCGTCTCAAGCAGACGCGCAGCGATCTTCGGAACGAACTCATTGAAGACTGCAGCTCCCTGGCTTCCAGCCGTCACCAGCAGCCGCGGGGGTGCCCCCTCCGGCTTCCGAGGAAGGTCAAAAATCTCCGGCCTGACGGGCACGCCGGTCACCGTTGCATTGCGGAAATAGTGCGTCGTCTGCTCATAGGCAACGGCCGCAGCGCTGACATACTTGCCCACCAGGCGGTTGGTCATGCCGGGCAAGGCGTTTGGCTCATAGGCCAGCGTGGGAACCCTCAGCAAGACCGCTGCGGCCATGGCCGGCCCGCTGGCATAGCCGCCGACACCCACCACGACATCCGGCCGGAAACTCCGGATGAGCCGAATGCAATGCAGCACACCGAGGGGAAGGTCCGTCAAGGTCTTCAGACGTGTCATCACGCTGACGTTCTTCAACTGGCCGGACTTTACCAGCTCCAGCGGGAAGCCAGCCTCCGGAATCAGCTTTGTTTCAAGCCCACGCTCGGTGCCGACAAAACGCACCTCGGCTCCAAACGCATCACGCAATTTACGTCCGATGGCGAGCGCCGGAACAACATGACCACCCGTGCCGCCACCGGCAATCAGTACTTTCATCTGATTCTTATATCCCTATATCGTTTCTAATCGGTCTCGCGCGAGATGTTCAGCAGCACACCCATACTGGCCAGGGTGATAAATACGCTTGTGCCTCCCGAGGAGATAAACGGCAGCGGGATGCCTTTGGTGGGCAGCAGCGCCAGCACCACGCTGATATTGAAGAAGGCCTGGATGATGATCGCGCAGGTAAGCCCAAACGCCAGGAACCGGGCAAACGGGTCGGTCGAGAGAAACGCTGTACGCAGTCCGCGATACCCGAGGACGACAAAGAGCGCGACCACGAATAGCGCCCCCAGCAGTCCCAGCTCCTCGCAGACATTGGCATAGATAAAGTCCGTGTGCGGCTCGGGGAGGTAGAACAGCTTCTGCCGGCCTTCCATCAGGCCAAGCCCATGGAAGCCGCCGGTGCCAACGGCAATCAGCGACTGCAGAATGTGGAATCCCGTTCCGCGTGGATCCTTCTCGGGATCCATATACGCCAGCATGCGGGCGCGGCGCCAGGCCACATGGAAGAGCATGAAGTACATCACCGGCGAAGCCAGCGCTGCTCCAATGGCGAAGTAGCGCATCTGCGCACCGGCGAGATACAGCATCAGCGCCAGCACCGCTGCACACACGAGCGCGGTGCCAAGATCGGGCTCCTTCAGGACGAGGGCGATCATCAGCAAGGGCGGGGTTGCCGCCCGCAGAATGGTCCCTTTCAGATCGTCCATGCAGTGCATGCGGTTCTGCAAAAACCACGCGAGAAACAACACCAGCACCGGTTTGGCGATCTCAGAGGGCTGAAGGGAGAACGGACCAATCTTGAACCAGCGATGCGTATTGTGCGAGTCGCGCATCGCGAAGACGCCGATCAACAGCAGCATCGTGATCGCGACCGACGGCAGAACAACCTTGGGGTTATTGAACTTGCGGTAGTCCACGCGCATCAGCACCAGCAGTGCGCCCAGGCCAAGCAAGGCCCACATCGCCTGCTTGCTGACGAAGGTATAAGGCGAGCCGTAACGCTCTTTGGCCATCACCGCCGAAGCGGAAAAGACCATCACCAGCCCGATAAGGACCAGCAGCACCACCACGAAGAACAACCATTTATCGACGCCGACGCGCTTTGCCATTTCCTGCCTTCATCCGAAGCGGGCAGGCTCGCCGTCGTGCCGGCCTACTCCGCCCAGCCGTTTACCGTCTCCTTGAAGACGCGGCCGCGGTGTTCGTAACTCTGGAACTGGTCGAAGCTCGCACATGCAGGCGCCAACAAGACGACTTCTCCTGGTTGGGCAGCTTCCTTTGCCTGCGCGAGTGCGTTTTCCAAAGTTCCCGCTGAAACTATGTTGACTACTTTGTTAAGGTGCGACTCGATCTTTTCCGCGGCTGAACCAATGGTGTAAACAGCGACAGCCCGGTCTTTCAGCAGGGGCACGAGCGCGCGGTAGTCCGAATCCTTGTCCTTGCCTCCGAGAATCAGGTGGATTCCCTTCGGAAACGACTCCAGCGCCTTCACCGTCGCATCCACATTGGTGGCCTTCGAGTCGTTGTAGTAGTCCACACCGTTCACCTTGCGCACGAACTCCAGGCGGTGTTCTACCGCCTTGAAGCTGGCTACACCCGCACGGACCTGTTCTTTGGAGACGCCCGCAAGCCTGGCTGCAGTAATGGCTGCGAGGACGTTCTCAATATTGTGCGCGCCCTTGAGGGGGATCTCGCTGGTCGGCATGATTGGCTCCGGCCGATGGCCTTCCTTCTGTTTGAAGTAGATGCCGTCGCCGTGGACAAACGCTCCCTGCTTGATCTGACGCGAGGGCGAGAACCAATAAATACCAGCCTTGGTGTGCGATGCAGTCAACTGCGTGGGCACATCTTCGGCGTTCAATACAAGGAAGTCCGAGGGATCCTGCGCGATGGTGATGCGGTACTTTGCCGCGGCGTAGGCCTCAAAAGTGCCATGACGGTCCAGATGGTCGGGCGTGATGTTCAGGACCACGGCGATCTTCGGATGGAAACGGGTCACCGTCTCCAACTGGAAGCTCGAGACTTCCAACACCACCCAGTGCTTATGGGTGGAGACGCGGCGAAGGTTCAAGACCGGAGTTCCGATATTGCCGCCCACCAGAGTCGGCAGACCGGCGGTCTTCAGAATGTGACCGATCAGCGAAGTGGTCGTCGTCTTCCCATTCGACCCGGTAATGGCGATGATCTGCCCCTTCAGGAAGTACGAGGCAAGCTCTACCTCTCCAATCACCGGCACGCCGGCAGCCATGGCGTATGCGATCTCTTCCGTGTTCAACGGGACTCCGGGTGAAACCACCAGCAGATCCTGCCGCCGGAAGGTCAGCACACCGTGCCCCCCCGTCTCGACCGCGATCCCCGCCTCCAACAGCGCCGGCAGTTCCGCTGACAAAGCCGAAGCCGACCGGGAGTCCGAGACGGTTACAAGTGCTCCCTGCTCTTTCAAAAAGTGAGCGGCAGCCAGGCCTGACTTCCCAAGACCAACAACGAGGACACGTTTATTCTTCAGCTCGATCATCGTTTCTACTTAAATTCGCCGTTCTTGTTTGTCATCCCGCAATGAGCAAATATCCGCTCTTGGTGCGGTCTGTCAGGAGATTGCAATCAAGGCTACCACCTCACCTAGCCCTGGGTATCAAGACAAAAGGGACATCCGGCCTCCTCATTTGCCGGCCGCCAAAAGAATGGACGATGAACTACCGTCCCGGAGAGCACACTATCTTAATTTCAGGGTCGTAAGAGCGAACAGAGCAAAGACCAGGGCTGCAATCCAGAACCGGACAATTACCTTGCTCTCGCTCCACCCCAGCAGCTCGAAGTGGTGGTGCAATGGAGCCATTTTGAAGATACGTTTTCCGTTACGCAGTTTATAACTGCCCACCTGCAGCATCACGCTCAGCGCCTCCAGAATGAAGACACCGCCGATAAAGGGCAGCAGCAACTCCTGCTTGATAAGCACGGCGACCGTCCCGATGGCCCCGCCCAGCGCCAAGGAACCCACGTCCCCCATAAAGACCTCGGCCGGGTGCGCGTTGTACCAAAGAAATCCAATGGACGCGCCCACCATCGACCCGCAGAAGATACTCAGCTCTCCGGCCAGCGGCATGCGTGAGAGCTCCAGGTAGTCCGAAAACACCGCATGACCGCTGACATACGTCAGCACCGTCAGCGCTCCGGCAGCAATAATCGTGCACCCGATCGCCAGGCCGTCCAGGCCGTCCGTCAGGTTTACCGCGTTGGAGCTGAAGGTGAGCACCAGCATGACAAAGATCACGAACGGAGCAAATCCCAGCCACCACAATGAATGGTTGTGCATCAAGGCTCCGATGATCAGGTCGGGCCTCCAGCGCTTGATGAACGGAACTACCAGCCGGGTGGAGTAGAAACCCTTATGCTGCAGCACACACAGCGCCAGTGCGACTCCCAGGCTGACCAGCAACTGCAGCGCAAACTTCTGCTTCGAGGTCAGGCCAAGGTTCCGCTTATGGACGACCTTGATGTAGTCGTCCGCAAATCCGATCGCCGCAAAAAAAAACGTCGAAAGAATGGTAATCCAGACCAGCGGATTCGACAGATCGCTCCACAGCAGTGTCGGCACCAGAATGGAGATGCAGATCAACACGCCTCCCATCGTCGGCGTGCCCTTCTTCTTCTGGTGACTCTGCGGCCCCTCTTCGCGGATGTACTGGCCGATCTGGAACTCGCGCAGCCGCTCAATCACATAGGGGCCGATAATCAGCCCGATCAATAGAGCGGTCAGGGAGGCAAAGACGGTCCGGAACGTAAGATAACGGAAGATCCGGAACAGCCGGAAATATGGAAATAACTTCTGATAGAGCAGCCAGTAAAGCATGTGCGCCTAGAGCAGTTCTCCTAAAGGTGTAGAGCGAAGCGTTTGCAGTTTGCGCCGTTTTCCTTCGAAGAAAACGGCATTCGCAGATTTCTCCAACACCACAGTATTAGGAGAATTGCTCTAGTGTATCCCCGCCAATGCACGTTCCAGACGTACCCCGCGTGATGCCTTCAACAGCACAGCGTCACCGGCTCGCAGATTGGCCTGCAGCCACTGGCCTGCCTCCTCCGGCGTAGCCACAAAGATCGCGTCGGCACTCTCTGCCCTTGCCCCGGCAACCAGGTGCTCTGCCAGACCACGCACTCCAATCACATGCCGGATCCCGAGCTGCGCCATCGTCCGTCCACTGGCCTCATGCAGAGCCGGCCCTTCCGGGCCCAACTCCAGCATCTCGCCGGCGATCACGATATGCCGCCCCGCCTTTACCGCCAGCAGCGCTTCCACCATCGCGTCCAGAGCCCGCGGGTTGGAGTTGTAGCAGTCGTTGATCAATGTCGCTCCACGCCAGTGCAAAACCTCGCCGCGCTTGTCCGAAGGCTGCAGCTCGCCTAGCCCTTCCACGCATTCCGCCAAGCTCATGCCGCACTGCAGTCCGGCGGCGATGCCGGCAAGTGCGTTGTAGACATTGTGGCGTCCCAAAAGCGCCAGCTTTGCCTCAGCACGCTCTCCCCCGGCGACCAACGTGAAAGTCATGCCCTCCGCACCGGCTTCGTGTACATTCTCTGCCCGTACCGTCGCTGTTTCGCCCAGGCCATAAAAGACAGCGCGACTGCCCATTCCTTTACCGAAGGTGCTGACGTACTCGTCGTCGGCGTTCAGAATAGCGATGCCATCGGTGGGCAAGGCCTCCACCAGCTCGTACTTGGCGCGGGCAATGCCGGCGATTCCATCCGGGAAGTATTCCAGGTGCACCGGAGCGACATTCGACACCACGGCCCAGTCGGGCTCAGCGATCTTCGCCAGCAGGGTGATCTCACCGGCATGATTCATGCCCATCTCAAGGACGGCAATCTCATGCTCCGGCTCCAGGCGCAACACCTGCAGCGGCACACCGAAGTTGTTGTTCAGATTGCCGGCAGACTTCAATACCGTGAACTTCGCTCCCAGAACGGCAGCCACAGCTTCCTTGGTTGTGGTCTTGCCTGCTGACCCGGTAATGCCGATCACACGTTTGCCCCAGTGCCTCCGCACAGCGGTTGCGAGCTTCTGCATCGCCGCCAACACACAGTCCTCGCCTTCGGGCACGCGAAGCAGCTTACCTTCATCGACGGTCGCGGGAACGATCCAGTGCATGCTCACCACGGCAGCTACAGCGCCATCCTTCAACGCCGTCTCTACGAAGTCGTGACCATCCAGCCGTTCCCCCTTGACCGCAAAAAATAGATCACCGGCGGCGATGGTGCGCGAGTCGATCGAGTAGCCATAGGCCACGGCATCGTCATCGAAGTCGCCTTCGGCATGAATCCAATCCGCAATCTGGCCGAGCGTCAGCTTCATGCCATCTCCTTCAAGACGCGTACGGCCACCTCGGCGTCATCGAACGGAATCGTGCGGTCGGCCAGTACCTGGGTCTTCTCGTGTCCTTTGCCTGCCAGCAGCACAATGTCACCCGGCTTCGCTGCCGCCAGTGCCCGGCGAATGGCCTGCTCGCGGTCAGCCTCGACGATGCAGTCCGTTCCTGTCTCCTCCACACCACGCAGCGCCTGCTCGATGATGATGCCGGGATCTTCCGAACGTGGATTATCACTGGTCAACACCACCAGGTCGCTTCCCCGGCCTGCGGCACGCCCCATCTTCGGCCGTTTCGTACGATCGCGATCACCGCCGCAGCCGAAGAGTGTGATCACGCGATGCTCTTTCCCCGCGAGTTCCCGAGCCAGCCTGATCAGGTTCAACAGCGCATCGTCGGTGTGTGCATAGTCCACTGCCACCGTGATGTCTCGATCGTTCGGGACTGTCTGGAAGCGGCCTGGAACGAACGGAAGCTCCGCGACGCCCGCGGCAATCTGTTCCAGCGAAACACCGCGTGCATACGCCGCAGCCGACGCCGCCAGCGTATTCAAGACATTCACACGTCCGGTCAGACTCGTCCGCAACAGAATCTCTCCCGCAGGCGACTTCAGCACAAAGCGCGTCTCGCCGGCGCGCAATATAACCTCTTCTGCACGCCACTCGCCCTTCGTCATGCCGTAGGTGGCCACGACCGTCCCTTCACGTAGCGCAAACTTCTCCAGGCGATGACCGTACTCGTCCTCTGCGTTAATAACGGCAACCCGCGGAGGCGGCGACCCCACGCCCGCAAACAGGCGTTGCTTGGCGGCGAAGTACTTCTCCATCGTGCCGTGATAGTCCAGATGGTCCTGCGTCAAGTTGGTAAAGATGGCCACATCCACCGGCATGCCCCACACGCGCTCCTGATCGAGCGCGTGGGAGCTCATCTCCATCACCGTCTCGCTCGCTCCCGCTTGGATGCCCTCGGCAAACAGCGCCAACAGATCGCGCGCTTCGGGAGTGGTATGAGGAGACTCACGTACCTCGCCTGCCAGGTGCACTTCGATCGTGCCGACAAGAATGCTCTTGCGCGCCGTAGCCTGCAGCATCGCCTCTACCAGGAAGGTGGTCGTCGTCTTTCCGTTCGTTCCGGTAACGGCCGTAAGCTTCAACTTCTGCTCGGGATGCCCGAAGAAGTTGGCGCTTGCCGTTGCCAGAGCGCGACGTCCATGCTCCATCAATCCGATGCAGAGATGTGGCCAACGCGACAGCGCATTGGTGAAGCTCTCCCTTGAATCGGTAAGAACTCCACCTGCGCCTTTATCCATGGCCTGGCGGATGAACTTATTGCCGTCGGTTGTGCCGCCTCGCATCGCCACAAACAGCGAACCTTCACGCACACGGCGCGAGTCGTATTCGACACCCGTAATCTCGCACGAGCCATGCGTCTGCTCGTCGAGCTCGATACCTGCAACTACTTCGGAAAAAAGCATATAGAGAGACTTAGAAATAAGGATCTTTGACTGAGAAATATGGGTCTTTGACTGCGAAAATGAAAGTCTTTAAAGGGACGCCTAGCGCAGGAAGCGCACAACCACCTGCGTGCCCACAGGAACCATGGTACCTGCCGACGGCACCTGCTCCCTCGCCAGACCGCTGCCGACCGGCTGTACACGTAGTCCTACCGAGTTCGCCTGCTGCACGACCTGGCGTAGCGCGGCTCCATTGAACGCCGGCACCGCCACCCGCTTTGTCGCGTCGACAATCACGCCGCCATCTTCCTTACGCTGTGCCAGCGGAGCAACCTTTGGCGCGGTCAGGGGCTTGTTATCCGCCGCGTCGGCCATGGTGTTCGCTCCTCCATTGGCACGGAAGGCTGCCAGCACCTTCTCCGGGAGCAGATTCAGCACAGACCTCTTCGCCGGCTGTGACGCCGCGGGCTCAGGCTCGGGTTTGGCCGGACCGGCGTTGGCTGTCCCTTTCAGCGGATCGTCGTCCGGTAGCGCATTGGCCTCGGCAAACATCGCATTCAGATCGGCATTACTGTCCTCGGGATGATCGTCGTGCTCGACCTTTGCCAGCTTTATCTCGTCAGCATGCTTCTTGGGGTTGAAGGGCTGATCGTGCGGTATGCCCAGGTACTCCAGCACCTGCTGCGCCACTTCGGCGAAGACCGGCGCGGAGACCGAGCCACCGTAGTAAGAAGGCCCCGCTGTAGGCGTATCGATCACTACCGCAACCGCGATCGCCGGCGTACTCACGGGAGCAATGCCGGCAAAGCTGGCAACGTGCTTGGTCTTGGAATAGGTGTGCGTTGCTGCATCGATCTTCTGCGCCGTTCCCGTCTTGCCACCGCTGGAATATCCGTTTAATGCCGCGAGTGTTCCAGTTCCATTCACCACGATGGACTGCATCATACTGCGCATCTTCGCAGCGGTCAGTTCAGTGATCACGCGGTGCGACCCATCCGGCAGATTCTTCGGAAGTTCGTTCTGCGGACGGAATGGGGTTGCTTTTAGCTCAGCATCGCCCTTCATCTTCTCCGTCTCGGAGAGAATGATGTGCGGCGGCAGATACATGCCGCCGTTGGCAATCGTGGAGACCATCGTCACCAACTGGATCGGCGTTACGCCGACCTCCTGACCGATGGCCAGCGACCCGATCGATGCCGGATCCCACTTCCGGACCGGGCGCAGCAGGCCGCGGGTCTCGCTCGGCAGCTCGATACCGGAGCGATCGCCGAAACCGAAGCCGCGCATGTATTTGTAGAAGCGCTCATTACCGAGCTTCATGGCGAGCTTCACTGCCGCGACATCGCTGGATTTCTCCAGGGCACGCTGCACCGTAACCACGCCCATGCCGCGATCGGAGATGTCGTCGTGAATCGTTCGGCCAAAGATCGTAATCGCACCGCCCTGGCAGTCCACCAGGTCTTCCGGCTTTACGTTGGCGCCATCGAGCGCCGAGGCATACGTCACCAGCTTGAAGGTCGAGCCAGGCTCATAAACATCGCTCACTGCCAGGTTCGACAGCGCCTTCGGATCGAGATGCCGCGTTTCATTCGGATTGAAGCGCGGTGACACCGCAAGTGCGAGAATCTGCCCTGAGCGTGGATCCTGCACGACAACAACACCATGCAGCGCCTTGGTCTTCTCCACCTGTTCGTCCAGGGCTCGCTCGGCGATGTGCTGAATGTTGGCGTCGATGCTCAGCACCAGGTTTTCGCCCGGCAGCGGCTCCTGCTCAATGCTGCCCAGCACCTTGCGGCGGGCATCGAGCGCGGTGCGCACCTTCCCCGGTGTGCCGTGCATATCTTCCTCAAACTCACGCTCCAGACCGCCCAGACCGACATCCTCGGCCCCGACATAACCCAGCACCTGCGAGGCCAGATCGTTGTTCGGGTAGAAACGCTTGAACTCCTTCTGGAAGTAGACCCCTTTGAGGTTAAGGTCCTTAACCCGCTCCGCGATCTCGGGCGTCACACGATGCGCGACCCAAGCAAAGTTGTGCGAGGCAGTAAAACGCCCCAGGATGCTCTGTTCGGAGGTAAAGCGATCATCCGGATCGTCGTGCACCACATGCGCCAGCAGACTGGCGGCATCGGCAGCGTTGCTGCCCAGCTCCTTGGGGACGGCGTAGATCGAATCGACGGAGACAGTCATTGCCAGCTCACGCAGATTGCGGTCATACAGCAGACCACGTCGCGGAGCCACAGTCACACTGCGTTCCTGCTGACTCGCCGCCTTCTCTACATAGTGTGAATGGCGGATGATCTGCAGCCAGACCAGACGGCCCGAGATGACTATTGTCCAGAAAAGAAAGAACGCCGCCACGTAGACGAACCGGACACGCTTGATCGGTGCGGTTAGCGTCTGACGTGGGGGCGCCACAGTATGCATCTACTTCAACCTCAGCATCCAGAGAAACAACAGAACGACAAACTATTAATGCGTGGCAACCTGCGCCACGACCGGAGCGTTCGGATCGTTCACACCATCCGGACGAACCACCTGACCAGGGAGCGGAGCTGACAGGCCAAGCTGCGCGGCCATCGTGTGGATCCGCTCAGGATCGGTCAACTGGGCCTCCTGCAGACGGAGCTGGCGATTCTGCTCCTGCATCTGCTGAACCTGCTGCTTGGCAGCCTCGATCCGGTAACCCGCTTCAATCGCGCTGAAGTGCTGCCAAACGTACACCATCACCAGCACGAACAACACCGCACAGGCAGAACCGAAGGTACGCATCTCACGCTTGCGGACCGGATCATCGGCCTTCACGATGCGCGAGTTGTCGAGGTACTTGTGGAAGAGAACCTCGGGTGTCGGTCCGCGGCGTGCCGCGCGCTGCGTCTCATAGACACGGCGATTCCGCTCGGCCGGCGACTCGGTGCGGCACTTCCGCCGTCCCATTCCATCAATTGTCTGCGCCACGCTTGCCATTGCCGTGCTCCCTTCTCACTTCTTCTCCGCTACCCGCAGCTTGGCGCTGCGTGCCCGCGGATTGCGTTCCATCTCGTCCTCAGTCGCCGTTACCGGCTTCTTCGTCAAAACCTCGTACTCGCCTGTCCGCGATCGCTCGCGAAAGTCGTCTTTTACTAACCGGTCCTCCAGCGAGTGAAAACTGATCACCGCCAGCCGGCCACCGGGCTTCAGAAGAGATGGCGCGCTTCCAAGCAGCGACCGGATCTCCCCCAGCTCGTCATTCACGTAAATCCGGAGCGCCTGAAAGGTCTTGGTCGCGGGATGAATCTTCTCGCCTTTCATTGCTGGGGCCGCGGCCGCTACCACTCGGGCTAACTCCCCCGTCGTCGTAATCGGCCGGGCCCTGACAATGGCTCTGGCGATTCTCCGCGAACTCCTTTCCTCTCCGAATTCGTAAATCAGGTCGGCGAGCTCGTTTTCGTCGATCTGATTTACCACCTGTTCGGCACTCACCCCTACCTTGGGGTTCATCCGCATATCAAGCGGACCGTCGTGCCTGAAACTGAATCCTCTGTGCGGTGTGTCCAACTGCAGACTGCTTACGCCAAAGTCCGCCAGGATGCCATCGAGCGTTCCAGGCGCAACCACCTGGTCCGCCTCGCTGAAAGCCCGTGCATGAAACTCGACCTTCGGCATCGTCGCCTTCAGCTCTGCCGCCAGATGCTCCAGCCGCTCCTTCGCCAACTTCATGGCGTCCGGATCGCGGTCGAAACAATGCAGCGTTCCATGTGGCCCCAGGCGGCGAGCGATTCCGCTCGTATGCCCGGCGAGTCCAAGCGTTGCGTCAGCGTAGTTTCCGCCGCGCCGCACATTCAGGAAGTTCAAAACCTCTTCAAAAAGAACCGGCACATGAAGCGATGCAATCATTCATCCCCCATGTGGCTCCCTTGGGAGCTCAAACCGTTACAGACCCAGGTCAGCCAGTGCAGCCTGGTCGTCCATCGTGAGTGGCTGGCTCTCAAGCTCAGCCTTGAAGGCATCGTGGTTCACCAGCTCCAGGTAGGTCTGCGATCCCAGAACCACCACCTCGCCCTTCACACTTGCTGCCTGCCGCAGAATGGCCGGAATCAGAACTCGTCCCTGCTCGTCCATCTGCGCCATCTGGCCGTAATAGTTCGTTACGTCCAGAAACTTCTTCTTGTGGGGGTTCATGGAGGGGATCTGCGCCAGCCTCTCCTCGATCTTTTCCCACTCCTTCAGCGGATAAATCTCAGCCCGCTTGCCGTCCTTGCTGGTGATGTAGAACTGGTCGCCATACACATCCTTGCAACGGCGCATGAACTCGGCAGGGAGCTTGAGCCTGCCCTTTTCGTCAACACGCGCTGGATGATTTCCGCGAAACATCGTTCCTCACTGCCAGCAAGAACCCAAGAACTAATCAGGAGCCCAAGTTGGTTACGGTGCGAATCTTGCTGTTCGCATCCGTTCCGGGGTTAGAATCATGCCATCTGAGCAATCTTCAACCCTTTTGTTCCACTTCTTACCACTTCGACCCACAGAATCTCCCATAAGTTGCCCTAATACAAGTCCCTAAATTGCGGAAAACATTGGCAGTTCCAGAATGGGCTGTGGAAAACTCACGCTGTGGGGGTAACCAAAGGGTATACCCCTACCCATAGTGTTTAGAAGATTGGTGCGGAAGGGTAGCGCGGCTGAGGAAATCCGTGGTAAGCGAAAATTAGGCGAAAGTGGACCGGAACCGCGTCAATCCTGCTGTTTCCGCCGCCGCATCCGCGACAGAGTCCATAGCAAATAGGCCACAATGAGCAGGTTCGCTATGAGGATCCCCAGCCTCCAGATGTTGGGGTGACGTGCCAGCTCATAGATCTCCCAGGGTAGAAAGACCAGGCTGGCAATCACTGTCAGATACTCTGCCCAAACCTTCTCCCGCACCAGGCCCACGCCCTCTACCAGCTTCAGCGCGCCGTAAGCAAAAGCGGAAGCGCCAATCTGTTTCAGGCGGTGATTGTCGATCAGGTCGATCTTGTCGAAGGCGAGTGAGACCAGCCGGCCATCTTCGTTCAGGTGGAGATAGCGCACCAGGTTTGTGAGCTCGTCATTGAGATCCTTATTGAGCAGATGAAGCACGCCCAGACCGACGGCTACGGAAAGTGCCGCTTCCAACACCTTCAGGATGCCGATGGCCAGCAGACCAGAGTCATGGTGTTTTGCTACAGGATGGGACTGCGTGCCGTTCATACGCGCGAGGAGGCCTGACTTCCAGCTTCGAGGCAAGACTACCGGACTGTCAAACCCACGCGAGAGAACAGACGATAAATACGCACGCGTCCTCATGCACCGGTTATCGGCCATTTCTAGAGAAACCTTTACGCACGACAACCAGTTCTGGATTGTGCAGAGCGCAAATATGCCTTTCATCCCGCGCAAGCCAACCGAGGGGCAACACCAATCTGGCACGTTCTCTTCCTTCGTCCTTTGCATGAACACGCCATCAAGGCCGTTCGAGGAAAGGACACCCCATGAAGACATTTCTGACAGCTTGTTTTGCCACGGTGCTCGCCGGACTCACACTCTCCACGCAGGGGCAGATGAAGAATCCCGATGTCGGTGGAGCTGCGATGTATCCCGCAAAGACCATCGTCGAGAACGCGGTCAACTCTCCGATTCACAAGACGCTGGTCGCCGCGGTCAAAGCCGCGGGACTGGTCGACACACTCAACAGCGCTGGGCCCTTCACTGTCTTCGCTCCTACAGATGATGCCTTCGCCAAACTTCCTGCCGGCACAGTGGAAAATCTTGTGAAGCCCGAGAACAAAGACATGTTGGTCAAGATCCTGACCTATCACGTCGTCCCTGGAAAGATCACTGCGAAAGAACTGACCGCATGGATCAAGAAGAACGGCGGGAAGTATTCCATGAAGACCGTTCAAGGAGAAACCCTGACCGCATGGATGAACAATGGCAAGGTGATGCTGACCGATGAAAAGGGAGGCATGGCCACGGTGACCACAGCAGACGTCTTTCAGAAGAACGGTGTGATCCACGTCATCGACACGGTTGTGATGCCAAACTAGGGCGTGCCACGGCAGATGGAGCCTGGTCGTGAGGGCGACCAGCTCCACCTGCGTGTTGCCCGAAGCACCGTGTGTGTTTTGCTTCGGACCCTTCGGGGCGCACCTGCGATGTTCCGAGGCAAGGCAGGCGCGCCCATCCTGAACACTTCCTACAGCTCAGCCCACTGCCGCAGCAGGTTGTGATACACGCCCGTCAATTGCACCGTTGAAGGGTGCTCAGGATGATCAACAGCCAGTCTCTGGATTGAGGTATCGAGATCGAAGAGCAACGTACGTTGCCCATCCTGGCGCACCATACTCTGCAGCCAGAAGAACGAGCTAACACGAGCTCCACGAGTCACCGGTGTGACATGATGCAGACTCGTCGACGGATACAGGATCATCGAGCCTGCAGGCAGCTTCACGCTCTGCACGCCATACACATCTTCGATTCTGAGCTCGCCTCCGTCATACTCTGAGGGCTCAGTAAGAAAGAGCGTGCACGAGAGATCGGTACGAATACGGAATCCCGTATTTCCAATCGGACGCACAGCCGTATCGACATGCGTGCCGAAATGACCGCCGCCCGCATACCGGTTGAACATCGGTGGAAAGACTCTCAGCGGCAGGGCTGCTGAAAGAAACAGCGGATTGGAACCCAACGCGTTGAGAACGATCTCCCCTAGCTGCTGTGCAACGGGGTGCGTCTCCGTGAGCTGCTGATTGTCCTTTACCGTCTGGGCCTGATAGCCGGCGGTTGCTTTTCCATCCGACCAATCGGCGGCATCAAGAATGGAGCGCATCTGACGTACCTGCTCCGGGGTAAGAACATCAGGAATCGTAACTAACATCGGTTTGTGTTACTCCTTGCTGAATAAGCGCAGGACCCGGCATCCGCGAGCCCTGCACTCCGGGTTAGAAGCGCGCGTTGAAACCAAACTGCGCGTTGAAGCCTTCTCCTGGAATCAGGTGATTCGGATGGGGCTGATCGATATAGAACTTGTTGCCAAGGTTGTTGAGATTTGCCTGGAAATCGAGGCGATCGCTGAGCGGCTTGCGTATCATCGCCGAGAAGATCCAGTAATCAGGAATGCCTTTGTAATCCAGACGAACGTTATTCACGTTGGTGGCCGCGGTCGTGTCATAGACCGCAATCAGGGCGCCAGTGCTGGCGCGGCGTGCTGCTGTGTAGTTGGTGCCAAAGCCGCCGACGAAGCCCCATCCGATATCGTGCGTCACCCACAGGTTGCCGGTGTTCTTCGGGACGTTGGCGAATGGCATACCTACCGGATTGATATAGAAAGGCGCCGAACGCGACAACGCGAGACTCGCTGCATCTCCCTGCGCGGCAATCGCCGCGGCCTGGGTTGCAAACGGTGACGCATTCAGTGCCGTAGCTGTGACACGTCCGGACAGGTAGGCATAACCCGCGAGGATGTCGAAATGCTGTGGCAGATGTCCCAGCACGCCGAACTGCACACCCTGGATACGCTGGTTTCCGACATTACGCACCTGGGTGGTGTCGAACGGATCTGTCTCATATACATTCGACTTCGTCGTGCGGAAGTAAGCTCCGTTGACGTTGAGGCGATCGCGCATGAAGGCCCACTTCGCACCGGCTTCGTAGGTCTCATTCTCCTGCGGCGCCTGCGTTGCGTTATTGGCGCTGAGGCTCAGGCTTTCTGCGGAAGGATTGAAGCTTGTACCCCAATCGAAATACACGCTGCCGTTCGGACGGGGCTTCGCCACCACAGCAGCACGATAAGTCGGCTTGTCGTCCGCCCGCCATGGAAACACACCATTAGTGGCCTGGTCAGACTGCGTCTCAAAGTGATCGAAGCGCACACCGCCGGAGAGCATCAGCCACTGCGTAAGCTTCAACGTGTCGTTCAAGCCGACGCCATAGCTCCATGAAGTAACGTGTGTCCGGCCCGGAGGTGTGGAATAGGTTGCGGCATACACATCCTGCGTCGGATTCAGCGCATTCGTCGTGCTTACCGTTCGAGCAGTACGCTGGGGCATCGAACGCTCACGACCACCTTCGGCCATAATCACGGCGTCATTCTCAATATGACCGAGCGAGAAGTGGCCGACAGCACTGGTCTGATTCCAGATGACGTCTTCCGTACTGTTGACCGGGATCTGCGCACGGGTGACCTGCACATTGCTCAAAGAAGTCGTTACCGGATAACAGGGAGTCGTATTGGTCGGAGCGCAGGTTGCGTTATACCCGGTAATCTTCCCTGTGGAGTCTTTGATCGCAGTCAGCGTTCCCGCCGTCAGGATCTGAGGCTCGGTGATCACCACATTGCGTGGGTAGTTGCCCCAGCGGGTAATGTTGCGCAGCGTTGCCCGCGTGCCGATGTCATGTTCCACCTTCGCAGTGACGACATCGGGATTCGTCCGCAGGAAGTTGTCATTGGCGAAGCCGTAGTAGTTCTTGCGATTCACCTGCGCCACACGCGGTCCGAAGTAAGGCAGGCCGTAATCCGGAGTGGAGTTTTCGGCTTCGTGCAGATAATTAAGGCTGAAGCGCGTCGGCGAATTCAGACCGAAGATAAGCGATGGAGCAATGCCGAAACGACGTGTCTCCGCATAATCGCGCTGCGCGACCTTGCTCTGCGTTCCAACCACATTCATACGGAAGGCCGCGCCGTTAAGGGTGTCATTCAAAGGCACATTGATATCGCCCGCAACACGGCGCATGAGGTTCGTACCGAGCTGTAGTGATCCACGGGCAAACTGATCCGCCTGCGGCTGCTTTGTCTCCTGGTTGATGACGCCACCGGTCGATCCACGGCCGAACTGCACGCTTGCCGGTCCCTGCAGCACCGCCACCTGATCGTAGTCGAAGGCATCGCGGTAGTAGCTCCCGAAGTCGCGAATGCCGTCGAGGAACATGTCGTTACGCGCGGAGAAGCCGCGGATCGTCAGGTTGTCGCCCTGTGCTCCAGCCTCTCCGGCTGCGATCGAGATACCCGGCGAGTTACGCAGCGTGTCACGCAACGTGGTGACCTGCTGCTCCTGCATGATGTACTGCGGAATCACGTTGACGGTTTGCGCGGTATCCAGCAATGGCTGAGTGAACTGCGTCAGCGCGACGGTCGTCGACTGCGTGGTTACATCCACCTGCTCGGAATTCTGCACGCCGATCTCAAAGGTGGAGTCGCCCACCACCTTCACGCCCAGGCCGGTCTCTCCCAGTAACGCACGCAGAGCCTGCTCGGCGGACATCATGCCGCTAATGCCCTTGGTGCGGAAGCCGGCCACCGTCTCGGCGGGAACCTTCAGGGTCACTTTGCTGCCGCTCTGTGACTCGAAGCTCCGCAGCGCCTCATCCATCTGCCCGGCTGGGATATTGAACTTCACCACGCCCTGCGAGATGGGCGCGTGATGCGAATGATCATGCCCATGACCTTCTTGGGCGACCGCTCCCTCGCCGGCGCCATACGCCGCAAGGGTTACTGCCACCACCTTCGCACTACGCTTCTGCCAAAGCTTCCAACGATTCAAAGGCCTCTTCATGCCAATCCTCCAGGGTTTAGGTCAGCGCGGAGGCCCTCACCTGCACACGCTTCCACTCTTGTCTTCCGCCCCGAAGCAGCCCCTCAACCGTTCGCGGCACACCTTCTCCCTTCAGAAGCTTTCTGAAGGAGATCAGCGACTTTTTCAGTCCGATATAGGCAGCATATCGCAATTGGCGACCTTTCAAGTCCTAATTGAGAAATATTTCCGACTGTTTCGGTCGGTAATCGTTCGAGTACTCTGAAAGCCGTGCCGGCCACATTTCATACCGAGCAGTGGGTCCCCTACCCGGTCGAGCTGGTCTTCGCTTTTTTTGCGAATCCATACAATCTGCCGCTGCTGATGCCGAAGTTCTTCAAGGTCCGGATCGAGGAAGCCGCGCTGGCTCCGCCACCTTCACGACCGGTAGCGCCAGACCCCGCCCTGCGCCTGAAGAGCATCGCCGCGGGTGCAGGAAGCCGCTTTACGGTGTCAGCCTGCCTGGTTCCGCTGCCGCTGATCAACTTCCGTGTCCCCTGGGAGGTCGAGATCACTGAGTTCGCGTGGAACCATCACTTCACAGACGTTCAGCTTCGCGGTCCCTTCCGTTACTGGCGGCACACGCACAGCGTCAGCGAAGAGACCCGCGCCAATGAAGCGGGAGTTCCGATTCACGGCACCCGGGTCACTGACGACATCGAGTTCACTCCCCCTATGGCCGTCGCCTCGTCCGCCATGATTAGGCGGCAACTGGCCTCCAACTTCCGGACCCGTCAGAAGAAACTGGATTCGATCCTGCCGAAGCTGGTAGCCAGCCTCAACCGGCGTTAGGACTTGCGATTCCCGGCGATACCCGGCACCCTAAACCTATGTGGCCCAAGCTTCTTCTCCAATTGACGGAACACCTTCCCAAGCTCCTCCGGCTGATCCCCTTGCTTGAGTCGCTGGTCGCTTCTCGTCTGGCTGCACCCGCCGCCGCGCCCGCTGAACTCGACCTCACTCCGCTCAACGAGGCCACGGAATCACTCAAAGCCGAACTTGGCCAGGTTGCCCGTTCTCACGTCTCGCTCAGCAAGCAGATCTTTGAGACACACCAAGACCTGAATCAGCGGATCGAGCATCTCTCCGCCGAACTCCGTTCCCACCAGGAAGCCAGCAGCCGCCAGATCGATCAGTTGGAGCATCAGCTGCACAGCTTCCAGAGCTGGTTCTGGATCCTGCTTGCGCTGCTGCTCGCCGCCATCGCCCTGATGATTGCCCTGCTTGTCGTCAAGTGAGATGATCGAGCCCTTCAATTGGGGTCGACTGAATGGAGGTTCGATTGAGGCGAGTTCTCCTTGGCGTTTTCCTGCTATCGTCAGCCTCGCTGATCGGGACTCAGCCCTCTCCACAGAGCCTGCTCGCTGCCGAACGAGATGCATTCGTCACTGCTTATTCAAGACCCTGGCATCGCATCGTTCACTTCATTCTTTTTCCCGGAGATAAGAAGAAAGAGATCGCCGGCACGGTAGAAGATACCGTCTATTCTCCGTTTCACCAGAAACGCACCTACAGCTCCGCCAAGGAATCGTTTTCGATCTATACGCTTCCGGAAGGAACATTTACGGATCGCAAGAACGCGATCCTTCCTGGAATGCTTCGCTTCGGCTTACAAGGTATGTCCCCTCAACTTGTGCCGCAGCTCCTAGCTAAGGACCGCATTCTCGCTATTGCGGCTCTCCCTGACACTCACTTCAGCTGCTACCAGATCGACAGGCGGGACGATTCCGGATTCATCGCATTCAGCAGCAGAAGCGTTCCCTCATTCTGCTTCGATCAAAATGGAATACTGCGCGCTGTGACACTGGAACACATCATGACCGCGGTTAATGCCCAGCTACTACTCAATCAGAAATATGTTCCCTCTCGTGTCCTGATCGCGACTGAGGGGAGTTCCCTCGTCTCGCTTGAGACCGTCTTGCTGGAATCACTTCCCGAAAACGGAACCATCCGGAAGCCTTCGGAAGCGATCTATCCGGGGGAGCGATCTGAGATCAGCCCATGCGATTCCGGAGGAACCGAAATAACCGCATCTGCTTCCAGTTCGCTCGGCACACGCGGTGTGCTGCTGGATGTTCATATCAATGAACAGGGGAAGGCCGACCGCACGTCCGTTATCGCTTCCGCCTCTGGCTTATTTGAGGGAGAGGCACAGGATGAGATCCGGAAAAAAACATACGCTCCATGCGTAATCTCCGGAAAAGCTACAGACTATGGCCTGACGGCGCTCTGGTGGGCAAGAGACCGCTTTCGGTTCCGAAAAGGACCGTTTTCCCGCTTCTAAGTAGATAACCATTCCACCAACCATGGCGCACCGGGGCTATGATGTTCGGCATGATGCGGACGCTGATCTTCGCTCTCTGCGGAATCGCGGTCACGGGGGCCCTGGCGGAACAACCATGGAAGCCCGCCGACATGCTGCGGGCACAGCGTCTCGAAGTCCGTGAGGCCTATCGGCAGCCCTGGCATCGCATTGTCAGCTTCCAGCTCTACGACCAACAGGGACACTCGACCCAGGCCGGAACGGTCGAAGACTTCTATAGCTCCCCTGGCAGCCAGCGCCGGGTATTTACCTCCACAAAGCAGCACTTCACGACCTACACGACCGCCGAGGGAGCTTTCGTCGACGTCCGCAATATCTCTCTTTCACCAGCACTTCTGCTCGCCCTCGCCGGACTTGGAGAGACTGGGGTCCCCGATGTGCTTCCGCGTGACCGCTTCCTGAGCGAACATGCTCCCGGTCATGGCACCCTGGCCTGCTTCGGCACTCAACGAACGGATGAGTCCGGTATGTATGCGGTCTCTCTGGTTGACGCGCCCACAACCTGCTTCCAGGCCACCAGCGGAGAACTGCGAGCTGTAAAGCGCAACGGCATCGTGACTGCAATCCTCGACTGGAATACGCTCCGCGAACATCGCGTCCCCGGCCGCATTACTGTGTTCGGCGAAGAGGGAAAGATTGCCGAGCTGACGGTCACCCTGCTTGAACCCCTCGATCATCCCCTGGACGCCCCACCCTCTGACAGTCACCTGCATCCGGCCCATGGCGCTGAGCTAGCCGCGTGCGACCAGGGAGGATACAGCCCCGTTGGCCTGCCGCAGTCTCACACTCCCCGGCTACAGGCGTATGTTCACGTCGACCGCAATGGTAAACCGGACAACATCCGTGTCCTATCGCGGGCCGACACCCTCACCCAGGGCTATGTCGCTGAGGAGATGAAGCACCGTACGTATCCACCGTGCCTCGTGGATGGTCGGGTAACGGACTTCTCTTTCATCACCAGCGTCTACCGGCCAGAGATGAACCAGGTCTCCACTGCCGGCTTCCTCTCCGGATGGAACGCGTATCTGGGCCCGGGAGCGAACGACTCCTCAAACTCGCTCTCAAATCTCGCCATCGCAGGCTGGTAGAACTCTGAACCGGTCCACCTTGCCCCGGCACCACCCCTCATTTAAGCTCGTAGATATGTACGAGGACTTTCACGCCCGCGACCGGTTTACCGGGGAAGACCTGCACTGCACCTGGAAGGGCACGGTCGTCGCCATCGCAACGCGTCATGCCGACGCCACCGATATCCGTTTCGCTGTGAACGGCCGCCCCGTGTGGATCGCCATGCCGAATGAGGCGTRGGTGCAGCAGAAGGCCAAGAACGGTCACATCATTACGGACTATCTGGCGGCGCAGGCTGCGGGATATTACCTGAAGTCCATCATCGAGACCGGCTACGACAATGGCCGCGAGATGTACACCATGTCCATCGACGAGGTGTTGCAGCACGTTGACCAGGTGGTCCGCGAAGCCGGACATACCTCCAAGCTGCCGCAGCTCCCGCTCGTGAATAGCGACTCGCACCCGGCCGAACTCGACTTTGCCCTTCCGGGCGAGCCTCATAAGATCCCGCTCTCCGAGTAGATTTTCATTCGTCCTTAAGCTTCCTGCGGCACGCTGGAGCCATGCTGCTTCGCCGCTCGCTCCTGTGTGCCGCCCTCATGGGCGCTTCATCCCTTCTCTGCCAAGCGCAGGAGGGTCTGCGTGATACAACGCTGCTCATCATCCGGCATGCGGAGAAGCCTGTCGTGGGCGACCGCCTGACTCCTGCCGGCGAGGCTCGCGCGCAACGGTATGCGGCCTACTTCGCCCCCTTTGTCGATCCCAATGGCCAGAATCTCTCTATCGACACGATCTTCGCCGCCACCGACAGCAAAAACAGTTTGCGCCCGCGTTTGACCGTGGAGCCGCTCAGCACCGCCATTGGCAAGCCCATCGACACGCACTTCGTCGAGAAGAAGAACGATGATTTCGTCACCGAGCTCCAGAAGGAATCGCACGGCAAAGTCATTCTCGTCTCCTGGAGGCACGGCGGTATCCCCGGACTGCTCACTAAACTCGGGGCGGATTCCACACGGCTGCTCGGCGGCGAGCACTGGCCGGACGATGTCTTCAACTGGGTCATCGAGCTCCACTACGGTCACGACGGGAAGCTTGCTTCGCAACAACTGATTCACGAGCCCTTTTGAGAGCGTTATGGTCTAAACTTAGAAATTACGTGCCCGTTCCGGGCACGGCACCTCTACCGAGACCTAAGGAACATCACGTTGGACAGCCAGACCCGCCACTCCCTGAAGCAGCCAGACGCCTACGTCGCCGCAACCGAGCACGGCCTGAAGTGGGCCCAGCAGAATCGCAGCGCTGTGATTCGCTATATCGTTGGTATTCTTGCCGTTCTGCTCGTCGTTATTGGCGGCCTGGTGATCTACAACGTGCGTTCCAACTCCGCCAATGCCGCCTTCGGCGAGGCCATGGGGGTCTACCAGTCGGACATCGCCGAACCCGGTGTTCCGCCGCAGCAGGGAGTCAAGACCTTCCCATCGGCACAGGAGCGCGCTAAGGCTGCCCATGAGAAGTTCCAGCAGGTGGCTGACAGCTACGGCATGACCTCCAGCGGCAAGCTCGCCCTCTACTTCGCCGGCCTGACTGCCATCGAAGCGAACCAGACCTCCACGGCGCAGGCCACCCTGGAAAAGGTTGCCGGCTCCTGGAACAGCGACCTCGCCTCACTGGCGAAGCTTTCCCTGGCCAGCCTGTATCGCCAGAATGGACAGGACCAGAAGGCAATCGACATCTACAACCAGCTCATCGCCAAGCCGAATCACTCGGTTCCGGCCGCAACCGCCCAACTGCAGCTCGCCTCCCTCTACGAATCCAAGGGCCAGCAGGCCGAGGCTCGCAAGATCTACGCACAGCTCAAGGACAAGGAAGCCAAGACTGCTGCCGGCTCGATCGCCGATCAGCGTCTGAATCCGGGCGCGCGTCAGTAGAGCATTTTCCCTGTAGGTGTACTGTAGGGCTTCCGCATCTATGGGCGTTTTCCGCAATGAAAACGCCGCTGCACACCCTTCCGGGATACCCAGCAACAGGGAAAACGCTCTAAATCCCATTTCAGTACCGGGCCGGAAATCCAGAATTCTTAGGAAGGTTTAATTGGATTTCCGGCGCCGGCACGGCGCAATATACCCCCAAGTACTTCGGAAACGCTGTCGTTCTTGTGGCATTTCACCTGCCCTGCATTCCACCGAAGCAGGAGATACCTATGCGCCGTATCCTGGTTGTTGATGATGAGCATCTCGTAGCCGACACTCTGCGAATTATTTTTCGGGAAAATGGCTTCGATGCACGCGCTGTTTATACAGCGGAAGATGGCTTGTCCACAGCACGTGACTTTCACCCTAACCTCCTTCTCTGCGATGTGAATATGCCCGGAGAGGACGGTGTCGCCCTGGCCACACGCCTGACGGAAGAGCAGCCGGACTGCCGTGTCCTGCTCTTTACGGGCTACTACTCCCTGATGAAGAGTCTGATGGACCGCTCGAGAGAGCAGCCGCAGCCGTGGTCCGTCCTGACCAAACCACTTCATCCAACCGATCTGCTTCGCGAAGCCAACGAAATGTTGGCCTAGCCCTGAACCAATGACCTCCGTTGGCCGCATGCTGATCGCCGCCGGCTGCCTGTTAATTCTCGCTGGTCTTATTTTCCTGATTGCCGGGAAGTTTTCGCTCCCCCTGGGCCGTCTTCCCGGCGATCTGAGCTTTCGCGGACGTAACTGGCAGGTTTTCATCCCTTTAGGGACCAGCATCGTTATCAGCATTGTCCTCTCGCTGGTTCTCTATCTCCTCAGCCACCTCCGGAGATAACCTAGAGGCTATGCCCACGCTGGCACAGCTCCGCTCCGGCCGTACCTCGGATACCGCACCCCAGCTTGGCTTCGCGTTCGAAGAACCCGAAGCTGCGTCTCAGCCGGCTGAACCTGCGGCCCGGCCGGCGCCACGGCGCACCACCTTTTCCGTCGCTGAACTTGTCTCGCTCATCCGGGGCGAGCTCGAAAAGGGATATGGCAATATCTCCGTCTTCGGAGAGGTCTCCAACTGCCGCCCCGCCACCTCCGGCCACGTCTACTTCACGTTGAAAGATGGTGAGGCACAGCTTCCCGTCGTGCTCTTCCGCCGCCAGGCACAGACACACCGGTTCCGCATCGAAGACGGTCTGGAGGTCCTGGTCCGCGGCCGTGTCTCTGTATACGAATCGCGCGGGCAACTTCAGCTCATCGCCGAATCGGTTGAGCCCCGCGGAGCCGGAGCGCTGCAGCTTGCCTTCGAACAGCTCAAGGCCCGCCTGCAGGCCGAAGGGCTCTTCGATGCCGACCGTAAGCGTCCTCTGCCAGCTTTTCCGACACGCATCGGCATCGTCACCTCGCCTACCGGCGCAGTCATCCGTGACATCGCCAATGTCATCCGGCGTCGGCACGCTTGCCTCGATCTGCTGGTTTACCCCGCCGCCGTACAGGGAGCCAGTTCCCCCCTGGAAGTCGCCAACGGTATCCGCTACTTCAACCAGGCAACCGGAACTCCCCACGGCGTGGACCTCATCCTTCTTGCCCGTGGAGGCGGCTCTGCCGAAGACCTTGCCGGCTTCAACGATGAGGCGCTCGCCCGTGTGATTGCGGGCAGTGAGCTTCCCATCGTCTCTGCGGTCGGACACGAGACTGACTTCACCATCGCCGACTTTGTATCGGATCTACGTGCGCCTACTCCATCGGCCGCCGCAGAACTCATCACAGCCGCCCAGCATCGCATTGAAGACCATGTAGCCACACTCAGCCAACGGCTGGTTCGTGCGGCTCGCTATACCACCATGCAGGCTGGTCAGCGTTTCGCTCGCATCAATGCACAGGCAATCCTCTACCGCGTGGAAGATGCCATCAGCCGCCGTTATCAGCGCCTGGACGAACTTGCATGGCGCGCTAATTCTGCCGTCAACACTGGACTTCAGCGCAATGAGCGCCGTCTGCTTGCGCTGCATCAGCGTCTGGCTGCACGCGACCTGACCCGGCAGCTCTCTCAGGCACGTCATCACGTTTCTATCGCTGAATCCCGCTTGCTGACCGCTCATCGCGATCGCCTTTCAAGCGAACGGAACCGTGTGCAGGCCGCATCGACCGCGCTTCAGTCGCTGTCGCCCCTTGCCGTACTGCAGCGTGGATATGCCCTTGTGTATGACGCCGAGGGCAAACTGCTGCGCGACGCCGCCGAGGCCACTCCCGGAAGCTCCGTTACCGCTCGACTGCACAAGGGCTCGCTGGAGGCTACCGTCACTGGCAAGCGTTCCTGACGGCAAGCTGTTACCCTCAGATTCAATATGCGAAAGCTCTTTGGAACCGATGGCATCCGTGCTGTCGCCGGCGAATCTCCGCTCGACCCGAAGACCATCTACGCCGTCGGCCTGGCACTGGCACACTCCCTGCGGGACTCGAAAGATGTCTTGCTTGGCATGGACACTCGCGAGAGCTCTGAGTGGATTGCCGCCACGCTCGTCGCCGGTCTTACGGCGGGGGGAGCCGTTGCGCATCTGGCCGGAATCATCACCACGCCGGCCGTGGCGCATCTGACGCGCAAACGCGGCTTCGGTGCAGGCGTTGTCATTTCGGCCTCGCACAATCCGTGGCAGGACAACGGCATCAAGCTCTTCGGTCCTGATGGCTACAAACTTCCCGATGCCACAGAACTTGCCATGGAAGAGGAGATCTTCCGGCACCTTGGCAGCCTTGTTCATGACTCGATCGCTGCCAATGCATTGCCTGAAGCCGACGAAGCTTATCGTGCCGAGTACATCCAATTTCTTCTCGGACAGGTTCCCGGTCTCTCTCTCGATGGCAAGACCATCGTTCTCGACTGCGCCAACGGCGCAGCATCTTCCGTCGCGGCACAGCTCTTCGCCGAGCTTGGCGGAGAGATCCGTATTACCCACGCCTCTCCCGACGGCCGCAACATCAATGAGGGATGCGGCGCGTTACACCCGGAGATCGTCGCCGACGAAGTGACAGCTTCGGGCGCATCCATGGGCATCACCTTCGACGGAGATGCCGACCGCGCTCTCTTTGCCGACGAGTACGGCCAGGTCGTAAATGGCGATGCTGTCATGCTGCTGTCAGCACGGGATCTGAAGGCGCGCGGACAGCTTGCCAACGATCTCGTCGTTGCCACAACCATGTCCAACATGGGTTTGGAAGCAGCACTCAAGCGCTCCGGCATCCGTATGCTGCGCGCGCCGGTGGGCGACAAATATGTTCTGGAGCAGATGCTGGCTACTGGCGCATCGCTCGGAGGCGAGCAGTCCGGCCATATCCTCTTCCCGGCTCTCTCTACCACCGGCGATGGCCTGCAGACCGCGCTCGCTGTGCTGAATGTGCTGCACCGCAATGGCAAATCGCTGGCAGAGCTAACCGGAGATCTGAAGGTCTTCCCACAGGTGATCGTCAACGTCAAGGTGCGTGAGAAGAAGCCGCTCGATCAGTTCCCCACCATCGTCAGCGCCATCGCCGCAGCCGAAAATGAGCTGAAAGACAGTGGCCGTGTCGTCATCCGTTACAGCGGCACCGAAGCTCTTGCCCGCGTGATGATCGAGGCGGAAGACGAAGCTCGCATGAAGCACCACGCCGAGGCGATCGCCAGCTCTATCCGTAACGAACTCGGAATCTAACAAGAACACGGATGAAATGGACGGCCAAACAACGGATACTGCTCTTTCTTATCCCGCGCCTCGCCGCCTTCCTCATCCGCCTTCTTGGCTGCACGCTTCGCTTTGAGGAGATATGCGCTGCCGGTGTTATCCCGGGCGACCGCATGCCTGCTCCCAGCGTCTTCGCCTTCTGGCACCGTTCCCTGTTGATGGCCGCCTACCGCTTCCGCAATCTTAGGATCGCCATCCTTATCTCTCAGTCCTTCGATGGCGAGTTGATCGCACGCACCGTGGAACGTCTCGGCTTCAAGGCGATACGAGGCTCCAGCTCACGCGGTGGGGCAGTTGGTCTGCTTGCCATGGAGACCGCCTACCGCGATGGCCACATCTGCGCATTCACTGCCGATGGGCCTCGCGGTCCAAACATGATCGCCAAACCTGGTGTGACTGCGCTCGCGAATCGGGTTGGAGCCAACGTCGGCGCATTTCATCTGCAGCCGCAACGCGCCTGGGTGCTGCGTTCCTGGGACCGCTTCCTCATCCCCAAACCCTTCAGCCGTGTCGCTGTCACCTGGCCGCCGCACACCTCAGCTGCTCCCACTCCGGAAGCGACGCAGGCAACGCTGGATGAGGCGGTGCGCATGGCAAAACCGCACACAGGAGACATCTAGATGCTGGTCTCCGATTTCGACTTCCATCTCCCCGAGGAGCTTATCGCGCAGCAGCCGCTGCCCGAACGCGATGCGTCGCGCATGCTCGTGCTCGATCGCCATACCGGTGCGTTTCGTGATGACAGCTTCCGTTCGTTGCCCTCACTCTTGCAGCCCGGGGACCTTCTGGTACTGAACAACAGCCGCGTTATTCCAGCGCGTCTGTATGCCACCCGCTCCGGCTTTATCGGACAGATTGAGGTGCTGCTCACCCAGCAGACTGCACCGCTGGAGTGGACAGCTCTAGTTCGTCCTGGCAAGAAGGTTCGCGTAGGAACAACACTTGTCTTCGCCGACCAGCTTCAAGCCGAAGTGATTGCCGCCGGTGAGTTCGGCGAGCGTACGCTGCGCTTTGCACCGGTCGATGACTTCTTCGCTCGTCTCGACCGCATTGGCCATATTCCACTCCCGCCCTACATGCACCGTCCTGATGACGCCGTGGATCGCGAACGCTATCAGACGGTCTACAACCAGCAGCCAGGCTCGGCGGCAGCACCAACCGCCGGTCTGCACTTCACGCCCCGCGTGCTGGATGAGATCAAAGCCCGCGGAGTCCAGATCGCTACGATCACGCTGCATGTCGGCCTCGGAACCTTTCAGCCGGTGCGCGTGGAACGGCTGGACGAGATCAGACTTCACACCGAGCACTACACGCTGCCGGAAGAGACTGCACAAGCGATCCAATCTGCACAGCGGGAGGGCAGACGAATCGTCGCCGCCGGCACCACAACGGTTCGTACCCTGGAACACTGCGCCCGCACCTCACTCGAACCTCATTCCGGAGAGACCAACATCTTTCTCTCTCCCGGAGCGGAGTTCAAACTCGTACAGGCCCTGGTGACCAACTTCCATCTGCCACAATCGACGTTGCTGATGCTGGTGAGCGCCTTCGCAGGCCGTGAGAATGTCCTCCGGGCCTACAATCACGCTGTAGCGGAACGCTATCGCTTCTTCAGTTATGGCGACTGCATGTTCATCGCCTGAAAATCCATCCGTTACACGTTTCTATGGCGAGGAATTGTCTCCCTGCAAACGAATCCAAAGCACTATTCAACAATTCAACTCGCAACCATCTAAACGCGTATCCTTCAAAGGATGGCTGACGAGCAGAAACCCGCAATCTACCTGCTGGACGCAATGGCGTTCATCTTCCGCGCCTACCACGCCATGCAGCGGCAGCGCCCCATGTCCACGCGTACCGGTATTCCCACGGCGGCGACCTATGTCTTCGTGAACATGATCAACAAGCTGCGCCGCGACTTCCAGCCGAAGTACCTCGCCGCCATCTACGATCCGCCCGGCCCCGTCTTTCGCGACGAGCGCGCCCGCGAGATGAAGGCCGTCCGCAAGTGGAATATCAAAACGCAGCAGTTTGAAGAGGTCGACTACGCGGGTTACAAGGCCACGCGAACTGAGACTCCGCCCGACCTGCTGCAGCAGATGCCTTACATCCGCCGCTCCCTGGATGCCTTTCGCATCCCTGTCCTGCTCCACGAAGGCTTCGAAGCCGACGATGTGATCGGCACACTCTCCTGCAAGTTTGCAGCGCAGGGATACAAGGTCTATGTCGTCTCCTCGGATAAAGACATGATGCAGCTCGTCAACGACGATGTGCTTATCCTCAACCCGACGAAGGACAACCTCATCCTCGATTCGAAGAAAGTCGAAGAGACGCTCGGCGTGCCACCACAACAGGTGATCGACGTGATGGCCCTGCGGGGTGACTCGGTCGACAATATCCCCGGCGCCCCCGGCATCGGCGACAAGGGATCGGTGGAACTGATCCAGCAGTTCGGCACGGTGGAAGCCGCCCTTGATCGTGCTGAAGAGGTCAAACGTAAGACCTATCGCGAGAGTCTGCAGAACAATCGCGACAACATCATGCTCAGCAAGGAGCTGGTCACCATCCACAAGGACGTGCCTGTAGAGTACGACCTGGCCGCGATGGAGACACAGGCGATTGATCCCATTGCCTGCCGCGAGCTCTTTACCGAACTTGAGTTCACCACGCTGCTCAAGGAGCTCGCTCCGCCGGAAGATGCCAAACCGGCGACCTACATCCTCGACCCCACGCCGGAACAGCTCACAGCCTTGCTTACCTCCGCGAAAAAAGGCTTTGCTTTGGCAGTTTTCGAGAACGCTGCGGCTATTGCTTCGGAAGTCAGCGTTCCCGAAGAGGACGAGGCTGAACCTCCACCTCCTGAGACCGGCAGTCTCTTCGCTGTACCACCTCCGGTAGCCCCTGCGGCACCCATCCCGCCCTCCTCGCAATCGTTACGCCTCGGCCTTGCGGTGGAAGGTCACGATGTGACCTTTGTCGATATGGCGCGTCAGGAGGCAGAACCGCTCAAATTTTTGCTCGAAGACGAAAACGTGCCGAAGTCTGTACACGATCTCAAGTCGGCTCTGCGCGCAATCGAATCCTGCGGCTTTGCATTACGTGGCGTGGTGGATGATGTGATGCTCTACAGCTATCTCATCAATCCGACGCACGGCTCACATACGCTGGCCGACATTGCGGCTCGCTTCTCCAGCCGCGCTCTCGGTAAAGATCCAAACACGTTACTGGTCGAATCTGCCGACGCCGTCCTTCGCCTCGCGAAGCCGATGCGGGACGACGTCACCCAGGCTGAAACGATGAAGGTCTATGACGAGATCGATAAGCCGCTCGTCCCACTTCTCCTCAAGATGGAGCGCGCGGGTGTACGCATTGATCGCGAAGTTCTGAGCGATATGTCTTCTCGTCTCGCGGTCGAGATCGATTCGCTGAGTGAGCGCATCTACGAGACCAGCGGCCATCGCTTCAATATCAACTCACCCAAGCAGCTCGGGGATGTGCTCTTCAATAAAATGGCGCTGCCTAAGCCGTTGAAGTACGGCAAGGGCAAGGTCATCTCTACGGCGCAGGATGTTCTGGAAGAGCTCGCAGAGCACCACAAGGTCCCCCGCCTGGTCCTTGAGTTCCGCCAGCTTGCGAAGCTGAAATCCACCTATCTTGACCAGCTGCCGCAGCTCGCCGACAACGAAGGCCGTATTCATACGACCTTCAATCAGGTAGGCACAGCGACCGGCCGGCTCTCCTCGGTCAATCCCAATCTGCAGAACATTCCCGTTCGTACTGCGCTGGGACGGGAGATCCGCGCTGCGTTCATTGCGGCTCCCGGCAACGTACTGCTCTCAGCCGACTACTCGCAGATTGAGCTCCGGCTGATGGCGCACTTCTCTGATGACCCCTTGCTGGTTGATGCCTACCGCACAGGCAAAGACATTCATACGCTCACCGCCAGTGAGGTCTTTGGAGTAGACCCCGAGACGATGGACAAGGAGACGCGTAACCGCGCCAAGGCCGTCAACTTCGGCATCGTCTACGGCATCTCACCCTTCGGCTTGGCGGCACAGTTAGGGATTGAGCAGAAGGAAGCCAAGCTCTACATCGAGCGTTACTTTGACCGCTATAAGGGAGTCCGCGCCTTCATCGACAGCGTACTGGCGACCGTGCGCGAAGAGCAGAAGGTCAAAACGCTCTTTGGCCGTGTACGTCCTATCCCGGACATCCAGTCACGCAATGCCAATATGCGCGGTTTCGCCGAACGCACCGCGGTCAACACACCGTTGCAGGGTACAGCCGCGGATCTCATCAAGGTCGCTATGCTGCATATCGATGCTGAGCTGTCCCGCCGTCAACTGAAGGCGAAGATGACTCTGCAGGTACACGACGAACTCCTCTTCGATGTCCCTCCGGAAGAAGCCAAGGAGGTAGAAGCCATGGTCAAGCACGAGATGGAAAGCGTGATCGAGCTCAAGGTTCCACTCGTGGCCGACACCGGAGTAGGCAATAACTGGCGAGATATCAAATGATTGAATGATGGAATGATTGAATAAGCAAAAAAGCCTCCTGAAGCGGAGGCCTTTTGCTTTTGTTCTTCAATCATTCAATTCCTAGCTGTACTTCAGCCACTTCAGAATCTCGGGCAGTGTCGGCCGTTTGCCGTACATCAGGATACCTACACGGTAGATGCGGGCGGTAAGCCACAGCACGCCGTAGATGGTTGCCAGCAGAATCACCACTGAAGCGGCAATGTCATACCACGGCGGATTCGAGATCGCGATGCGCAGATACATGATCAGCGGCGTGCACGTAGGAATCAGCGAGATGATGCGGGAGAAGGGTGAGTTGGGGTTGGAGATCACCGGCACCAGCACAAACATGCACACCGCCATCGGCAGCGCGATCACCATGTTGAACTGTTGCAGTTCCTGCTCCGAGTTCACCATTGCTCCGATTGCAGCGGCCATCCCCGAGTACAGTAGGAAGCCCATGACGAAGTAACCGATAAACGCAATAATCTGGCCTGCCGAGAAGCTGATGTGGATTGCGCCAGCGCCTACTGCCGAGGCCATCGGGACCGCCGACAATCCGAGCGCTGCCAACACCCAGATCCCGATCTGCGTCAGACCGACCGAACCTACACCAAGCAGCTTGCCGGCCATCATCTCCTGCGGCTGTACCGTTGCCAGCATGACTTCAAAGACACGCGAGGTCTTCTCCTCAATGATCGAGCGAGCCACATTCATGCCATGAAGCATTACCGCCATGTACATCAGGAAGAACAGGACGTAGGCTCCAAAGAATGCGGTCATGGTATCCGACTTCGAGATCTCGCCGTTCCTGATGGTTTCGGTTTCCAGATCCACCGGCGCCATCATCAGCTTGATCTCTCCGGCATCCACGCCTTTGCGCTGCATACCCTCGCGCACGATGGCGCGGCGCAAAGCCGATTCAATCGTCTGCATTGTCGAAATGTCGGCGGTGCTTATCGAGGTATAGGTCGCCTTCGGCTTGCCCTGATTCACATCGATCCACACGAAGCCATCGATCTGCTTTTCCGCGGTCTCGTCCACGACGGCCTGGCGGGTATTGCCCGTCGGCGGCGAGATAACATCGACCTGCATCGCAGAATCCTTGCCGTGCTCCAGCTCGTCCTGCAGCGCCAACGCGAGGTCGGTATCGGCCGCAACCACGGCGATATGCGACGCAGCTTTCGAGTGCCTGGACTTAACTACGGAGAACAGGATTCCTCCGCCCATCAACAACGGAATCAGCATCGTCGTAACCAGAAAAGACTTCGTGCGGACGCGTTCCAGATACTCGCGCTTGGCGATCAGAAATGTATTGCTAGGCATCGACATTGCCTCCTGCGCTGACTTCCTGAATAAAGATCTCTTCCAGGGTGGGCTCCATGACTTCAAAACGGGTAATGCGTGTTCCGGCGTTCACCGCCTGCGCGAGAAGCTGCTGCGCTCCGCTCTCATCCTTCAGCCTGATCTCAGCGGAACCGTTATAGAGCTTCGCCTCTTCAATCGCCGGGTCACGCAGGAAGCCCGTATCTCCCTCGAAGGTCATCTGCACCCGGTTGCGCGGATAGCGCGACTTCACCTCACGCATGGTTCCGCTCAGCACCGGCCTGCCACGTGAGATCAGACAAATGGCATCGCACATCTTTTCGACCTGGTCCATGCGGTGCGTCGAGAACAGGATCGCCCGGCCTTCCCTGCGGAGGTCCAACATCGTCTCGATCAGCAGAGTCGCATTCACAGGATCCAAACCGCTAAACGGCTCATCCATGATGATCAGCTCCGGCTCATGCAGCAGCGTTGCGATGAACTGGATCTTCTGCTGCATGCCCTTGGAGAGCTCTTCCGTCTTTTTGGGAATCGCCTCGGTAATCTGCAGCCGCTCGCACCACTCGTGGCTTCGCTTCAGCGCCGTCGCCTCATCCAATCCGCGCAGCTGTCCAAGAAAGACGAGCTGGTCGATGACCTTCATCTTCTTGTAGAGTCCGCGTTCCTCGGGCAGATACGCGACTCGCTTCAGAACGTCGCGCTTGAACGGCTCGCCGAAAAGCCGGACAACGCCAGAGTCCGGCATCGTAATCCCTACCATCATGCGGATGGTGCTGGTCTTCCCCGAGCCGTTTGGCCCTAACAGGCCAAACATGGTTCCGGGTTCGATGGAGAAGGAGAGGTCCTCGACTGCGACCTT
The DNA here is from genome assembly GCF_052114765.1 of Terriglobus sp. 2YAB30_2. Classification (NCBI taxonomy): domain Bacteria; kingdom Pseudomonadati; phylum Acidobacteriota; class Terriglobia; order Terriglobales; family Acidobacteriaceae; genus Terriglobus; species Terriglobus sp. 2YAB30_2. The sequence continues at coordinate 255,315 of NZ_JBFRFJ010000005.1, read as the reverse complement.
TTTGTCATAAACCTTACGAACGTGTTCGAGTTGAACAATAGACATGATGTTCCTAAGGGAAGTTTACTAGTTGGCTGATTTCGAGGCCGCAAACTGTATCGTTTGCGCTTTCCTCAGGACCAGCGGCGGGCACGCAGGATAAACGGCAGCCGGCAACCTACAATGCGATAAGACCTGATGTCCCCGGTGATGAAGACCCAGCCCGCCAGCCCACGAACCAGCCAGCCCCCGCGTGAAGCCCAGACATTCGCCACGGACGTGAAGTTCGTCAAGGGTGTGGGCGAGCGCATCGCCACAGCTCTGAGAGAGCGCGGGGTGCAGACGGTCGAGGACCTGCTCTACCATCTTCCTTTCCGCTATGAAGACCGCTTGCATCCGCGGCATCTCCGTGAGCTCAAGCCGGGGGAGATGGCCTCTGTCATCGGTGAGGTCCGCGGCGCCGCACTCCTTCGCACCAAGAAGATGCCCATCTTCGAGGTTACGGTCGGCCAGGGCCTCGACACAGTCAAATGCCTGTGGTTCCGCGGGACCTATCTGCAAGGGAAGTTCAAGGCCGGCCAGATGGTCGCGCTCTATGGGAAGGTCGAGGCCTCCAGCAGCCGCGCGGGCGCCTTCAAGATGATCCAGCCGCAGTTCGAATTCCTGCCGGACGCCTCTGCCACCGGCGAAGACGCCGAGTTCGCCGGTCTTGAGGTCGGGCGCATCGTCCCCGTCTATGAGTCGCTCGGCGGCACCACGGCCTGGGGCGCCAAACTTGGCAGCAAGTGGCTGCGCCGGGTGCTGTGGGATCTGCTCGCCGAGGTCAAAGATGCGCCGGAAACTCTGCCACTTGCCCTGCGCGAACGGCTCAAGCTTCCGGGACGTATGGAAGCTCTGCGCGAGGTCCACTTCCCCAGCGAAGGCACCCGTCTGGAAGACCTCACCTATGCCCGCACACCGGCACTCCGCCGCCTTGTCTTTGAAGAGCTCTTCTATCTGGAACTCGGCCTTGAACTCAAACGCCGGCGGATGCGTGAGCGTGAAGGCATCGCCTTCCAGACCGGCACCGACGTTCGCGAGGCGTTGAAACAGATTCTCCCCTTCCACCCCACGACCGCGCAGAAGCGAGTTCTAGGCGAGATCGTCGCCGATATGCAACATCCGCAGCCCATGCGCCGTTTGCTGCAGGGTGACGTCGGCAGCGGCAAAACCATCGTTGCCCTGGAAGCCGCCATTGTTGCCATGGAAAACGGCTACCAGGCCGCTCTAATGGCTCCAACCGAAATTCTGGCGACGCAGCACTATCTCTCCGCCCGCAAAGTCCTCCAGAAGGCCACCAAAGAAGACGGCAATCGCCGCTACCGCATCACCCTGCTCACCGGCTCGCTTGAGCCTGCGGAGAAAAAAGCGGCGCGCGGCAAGATCTATCGCGGCGAAACCGACCTGGTGATCGGTACCCATGCGCTGCTTGAAGAAAAGGTCGACTTCGACCGGCTCGGCCTCATCGTCGTCGACGAACAGCATCGTTTCGGCGTTCAGCAGCGTTTCCGCCTGATGAAGAAGCCCGGCGCGGCCGAGCCCGATGTCCTGGTCATGACCGCGACCCCGATCCCACGTACGCTCGCTCTTACCATGTATGGCGATCTCGACGTCTCCATCCTTGATGAGCTGCCTCCGGGCCGCACGCCCATCGTCACCCGTCGCGTAGAAGAACAGCGTTCGGCGGAGGTATGGGACTTCGTCCGGAAACAGGTCCAGGCTGGCCGCCAGGCGTATGTCGTGTACCCATTGATTGAAGGAACGAACGACGACCAGCCGGAACTGGATTTCGCGCACGATCAGCCCCCGGAAGAAGAGGCTGCTCCGAAGAAAGGCTCACGGAAAAAGCCCGGCGATCTCTTCAAGGCCAAGCTTAAGTCCGCGACGCAGATGTACGAAGAACTCAGTGCCGGGCCGTTGCGCGGTTTGCGTCTTGGACTGCTGCATGGCCGCCTCGATGCCGCTGAGAAAGAGATCGTCATGGCCCGCTTCCAGCGCGGCGAGATCGACGTTTTGCTCTCCACCACGGTGATCGAAGTCGGCGTCGATGTTCCCAATGCCACCGTCATGGTCATCGAACATGCGGAGCGCTTCGGACTCGCCCAGATGCATCAACTGCGCGGCCGCGTCGGCCGCGGCTCCGCGAAGAGCTATTGCATTCTGCTGACCGGATCGACGGTCTCGACCGAGGCCAACCAGCGGCTGGACGCCATGGTGCGCTCGCAGAACGGTTTTGAGCTCGCCGAGATCGACCTGGAGCAGCGCGGCCCCGGCGAGTTCTTCGGTACCCGCCAGTCCGGCCTGCCCGCATTCCGCGTCGCCAGCCTGTTGCGCGACCGCGAAACCCTGGAGCTGGCCAAGCGCGAAGCAGCAAGCTTCGCCGTCAATGCGGAAGCTACGGAAGAAGAGAAAGAGACCGTCCGCACCCAGTTGAAACAGCACTGGCAACGCCACTATGGGTTGGTGGAAGCGTAAAAGCAGTTGCTGGTTGCTAGTTCCTGGTTGCTAGTTGGCCTGGTGCTACATAGGTTGCCATGTGCTTGATGGCCTTTCCTAGCAACTAGGAACCAGCAACTAGCAACTCGGCCGTCAGGCCGTCGCCGGATACATCTCGGTCCGCTGCTGTTGCGGCGCGAGCGGTGTCATCTGCACGACGTGTTTCTTCGGTCCACGCTTGCGGGCGACCAAAATGCGCACGCGATCCAGCAGCTCCGATGCCGAGTTCGCTCCCTTGGGCAGAAATGCATCGGCGGCTTCGTTGCGATCGGCGCTGGTGATTGTTCCTGACACCATCAGCGAGGGCAGCGCGGGATGAATCTCCTTGGCGCGACGGATGAGTGAGTTTCCATCCATCTGCGGCATGGTCAGGTCGGTCAGCAGCAGATCTACCGAACCCGGCAAGGCCTGGGTCAGCATCTCCAATGCGTGATGGGGCGATTGGGTATCGAGTACACGGTAACCACGGGTCTCCAGAAGGAACTTCCGCACGGAAAGGGACTGTTCATTGTCGTCGACGCAAAGGATGGTTTTTTTGGGGCGCATTTTTTAACTGTTTCCTTCGTCTTGCTCTGCGAACGAGCTGCTCTGGCGCTGGGGCAGCGCGGGTTGGTGCGGTAGATTCCGCGGCGGGTATGCACTTGGACTCAGGGAAAGGCAAGACTCTCCCGCTGCTTCCGCACAGGGCGAAAACAGTGACGTACCGTAGGCATACCCGGCCGCGGAGAGAGGGGGATGCAGGCGAAAGCAGGTTGCCCTTCACCGTCGTCCGTAAGGTGGAAACGCTTGTGCCGCCGTCGCAGCCGCGTACCGCGGCTGCATGTGCTGGTGTGCGTTCGGGCCCCCAGGGATCGGCGCTGCGGCCTGCGCAGTGCCCCTCTCAGCTTCAGTTGTTTGTCAGATCAGAAACCCTGTGCGTCGGGGTGTTCCGAACCACGAACGCTTGGCAAGAGTACGAAGCTCTAAGGTGCGGCGCAATGGCGAAAGTAGAGCGAACATTCGCGGCCTTTCCACTTGCGGTTCCACCGCAAGTGGTGGAACCACCGCAGCTATTGGAGATTTCTACGATGTTGCATGTTGAAATGTGGCTTAAATTGACAGGAAAAACTGTCCTTTTGCAGCAGGAATGGTGCGGCCTGCAACATGAATTTCACACACCTTTCCGTCACGGACCTCTCCACGAAGAAGTAACCGGCTCGGCCGCCGCATCTCCACCCCCTGCTCCATGACGATGCCGGCGCCGGAAGCGACCACTCCGTGACGCACCAGGTAACTGATGGCGCATCCTGCTGCAGATCCGGTAGCCGGATCTTCCCCGTTGTAAAACTGCATGCGGGCATGCCAGTCTGCGTCCCCGTTTTCCACAGGAGCGATGCAGTAGAAGAACTTCGCGTCCGACGACGCCAGGTACTGCTGTGCCACCAGCTGGTTCACAGCGAGCCTTCCTGCCACCTCAACCGACCGTAGAGGGACGATGCAGAAGGCCATTCCGGTGCTCGCCGTCTGCGGCTCCAGCTCCGGGTGCAGATCGTCTACGGTAAGCCCCAGGGTGGCCGCGATGGCCTCCCGTGCGTGCATCTGACCGAACTCAGGGTCACGCTGCCTCATCTCCCCAAAGACACCCGCCTCGCCCTCCACAGGCGCCGTAAAGCGCACCGGAATCGGTCCGACCGGGAGATCCAACGTGATGGTCTCCTGTCCACGCAGGACGGGATGGTTCCGATAGATCCAGCTCGCTGTGCCCAGCGTCGGATGTCCGGCAAAACGCAGCTCTTCCTGGGTCGTAAAGATCCGGACCAGCACACCCCGCTCGTGCTCGATCGCTTCGTCCCGGGGCACGATGAATGTCGTTTCGGAGAGGTTGGTCTCCCGCGCCAGCCGCTGCATCTGCTCGGTCGTCAGACCACGGGCGTCGGTAAAGATCGCCAGTTGATTCCCCTCCAGCGCCGTCTCCGCAAAGACGTCGACCTGCTCCCACTCCAGTGCCTGCATACCGCTACCCCTCTCGCTCATACGCTCATTGTTACAAAGCCCGCCACCCCTCTCCCCCCGCCATCTTCTTCTCAGACAAGGCGCATCTCCTTGAAAGAGCTGCCAGCAGGTGGCGAAGTAGATTCGTTTCCTGCCCGAAACGAACCTGGGCAGATACAGGAGCCTAATTTTTCACCTGTTTACGGCTTTTACCTCTTGCTATCAAAGTCACCGGTCGTTACTTTGTGGTCAATGGCTGACATGCAGACAATCCTTCCACCCCTTCCCTCCGAACCGGAGCCTGCTTCTATGAACATCGGAGCTACGATCCGCGGGTTCCGCCTGCAGAAGGGCATGTCCCAGGGCGATATCGAGAAGCGCACCGGGCTACTCCGCTGCTACCTGTCACGAGTGGAGAACGGGCACACGGTTCCGTCCCTGGAAACATTGCAAAAGATCGCTCAGGCACTCGATCTGCCCCTGAGCCAGTTCTTCGCCGAAGACAGCGTCGGGCGCGAGATGAGCACGCTGAATCTCTCCGAAGACGAGATTCGCTTCCTCACCCAGATCCAGCGCTACTCAGCCAACCTATCCGACTCCGACCGCAAGCTGCTGCTGGCCATGGTCCGCAAGTTCGCCCAGACCGCGCTGAGCTAGCCTCACACCGTCAGCCAAAGTTTTCTACAACCACCCCCGGATCCCCGGGGGTATTTTTTTGCTCATCAATATCGGGATGTCACTGATTTTTCGGGATTAACACGCGTTCCTGCCGCGCCTCCTATCATAGAAAGATGAAGACGCGATCTCCTCTCTATGTCACCTCGCTCATCGCGGGGGCTTTCTTCATGGAGAATCTCGATGGAACCATCATCGCCACCGCGCTTCCACAGATGGCGAAGAGCTTCCACACCAGCGCTGTCAGCCTGAACATCGGCATGACGGTCTACATGCTGACGCTGGCCGTACTGATCCCTATCAGTGGATGGGTGGCCGACCACTTCGGTGCCCGCACAGTCTTTGCGACCGCCGTATCGCTCTTCACCCTAGCCTCCGTGCTCTGTGCCGGAGCCCATTCCCTGACGCAGTTCACCCTGATGCGCATTCTGCAGGGCATCGGCGGAGCCATGATGGTTCCGGTCGGCCGACTCATTGTCCTCCGCGAAACACCGAAGGATCGCCTGGCGCAGGCCATCGCCTACATCAGTTGGCCGGGGCTGACCGCTCTCGTGCTCGGTCCCCCACTGGGCGGCTTCATTACGACCTACTTCAGCTGGCACTGGATCTTTCTGATCAACGTGCCCTTCGGGATCGCGGCTCTCATCCTGGCGGTGCTTTGGATTGAAAACACCCATGTCCACGAACGGCACCCCTTCGATTGGGGAACCTTCATCCTGGCGGGCATCGCCTCTGCCGGCTCTGTCTACGCCATGGAGAAGTTCGGCGAAGGCGAATCCGGATGGGTCACCCCGGCGATGACGTTGGCGTTCAGCCTGACCTGCGGCGTCTTTGCGATTCTGTATGCGCGCCGGCGGCCAAAGACCTCTCTCATCGATTTCGATTCGATGCGGAACAAGACCTACTCGCTCTCCATCTATGGAGCGAGTGCCTTTCGCGTGGGAGTCATGGCCCTGCCATTCCTGCTCCCACTCATGTTTCAGATTGCGTTCCGTCTGACCGCCTTCCGCAGCGGTCTGTATCTGCTTGCGCTCTTTGGCGGTGACTTCAGCATGAAGTCGATCGTGCTGCCGCTGCTGAGGACCTTCGGCTTCCGCCGCCTGCTGATCGTTAACGGCCTCATCACCGTGGGCACCATCGGCCTATGCGCTCTGCTGACACCGGGCACGCCTACGGCTCTGCTGCTCTTCATCCTGTTTATCCACGGTGCCTGCCGGTCGCTGGAGTTCACCTGCCTGACAACCCTGGCTTATGCAGAGATCCCGGCAGAACGGATGAGCCGAGCAAATGGATTTCTCAGCGCCATCATGCAACTGAGCGCCGGCATGGGCGTCGCAGTGGGAGCCATCACGCTGCGCATCGTCGCCATGGCCAAGGGACACTCGGCAGCTCACCCGGATCTTAGCGACTTCCGCTGGGCCATCGTCCTCATGGCAATCTTCGCCCTGGGTCCAGTCATCGACAGCCTGGCACTGCATCCCCATGCAGGAGCAAGCACCAGCGGTCATAAGCGCATCCCCGAATCGGAATCAGCATTGGTTTAGCGCCCTGCTATATCGACAAAATTCGCTTTGTATTTGTTGTTAAGAATTTTGGGTATTCCTAGCCCACCCTAGCGTTGCGAGGGCGGGGCACCCGGGCAATATAAACGATAAGCGCTGAAGGCCGGGGTCCCCAATGAACTTGTTCAGTGGGGTGGAAAAGCGTGTTCTATACCAGCCTAGGGCAACCCGCCAGGTCTGATGCCCCATAGAAATTAAAGGGCTGAAGGCCCGCTCTATAGGTTTCAGCGAGGTCGCATTTGTCGATACGACCATTACCTCTGAGGCTTGCTATGCTGGCCGGTATCGAGGTGACGGATGAGCTTCCCCGAAAACAAGAACAACTTTCTCTTTCTGCTGACATTCATCATGAACGTCGTGAACGACATGGTCGAGAACCGCATCAGGCAGGACGTAGAACTCTTTCAATCTGTCTGGGCCTCGGAGGTGAGACCGCAACTGGAAGGGCTCTTTCGCACCTTTGAAGCCATCGACACCGAAGATTCTCCGCAGTGGAAGGAGATTCAGAACCGTGGCTTCACTCTGGCCCGGATCAAACTCATACAAACTCGGCTCAGCGAGGCTACGCTCGCCGGCCCAGACACAATCAGGGTTCATATGCTCACCAGTGCAGTTCTGAGTGAGATTCCGGGTGCCGGCTTCCTCACCTGGTTCAAGATATTCGTTCAGGATGCCACCACCGATCAGATGGCCCCCATCCTCTCCAACAACTAAGAACCATTCCATCCCAGTGCCTTGCCTATTTCATAGAAGTGGGCCTTTCGCATATTGCACAATGCGCAACATATATTGCGTAATGTACTATTCTCTCCTGCAAATACACGCGTTCTCAGACGGAGGGAAAAAGTGCACGGCCCGCAAATATCACGGAGGGCAATCTCCAGACAAAGTCACGTTTCGCATTTGGTCTCAGGTCACGTACTCAGCACCACTGCGCTCCTGCTTACCTGCGTCTGTACCGCTGCATCTGCACAGCAGGCCCCGATTGGCTGGAAGGACTATCTCGGTGGACCGGAGAGCGCGCACTACTCGCCGTTGAAACAGATCCACACCGGCAATGTGAATAAGCTCGATGTCGCCTGGAGCTATCTGACCGGTGATGACATGACCTATACCTTCAGCCCGCTGGTCATCGACAACATCGCCTATGTGGCGGCGAAGCAGGGATCGCTGGTGGCGGTTGACGCGACCACCGGCAAGGAGCTGTGGAGCCACGCCTTTACCCTTCCCGGCAATGCGCCCTCGCGTTTCTCCGGCATCGCGGGTATGCGCGGCGCCAATTACTGGGAGAGCAAAGACCGCAAAGACCGTCGCGTGCTCGTCTCTGCCAACGGTTACCTCCAGGCTCTGGATGCGCGCACCGGACAGCTCGTCGACTCCTTTGCCGACCACGGAAAACTCGATCTGAAGATCGGGCTCGACCGCGCTACCCGCCCGCTCTCTTCCCGTACTCCCGGCCGCGTCTTTGAGAACATCATCATTCTTGGCAGCGCTACCGGTGAGGGATATCTCGCTCCTCCCGGCGATATCCGCGCCTTCGACGTAGTGACTGGCAAACTTCTCTGGGTGTTCCACACTATTCCGCGACCGGGCGAGTTCGGATACGACTCGTGGCCGAAGGACGCCTATAAGTACATGGGTGGCGTAGATGTATGGGGTGAGATTACGGTCGATCCTAAACATGGCATCGCCTACTTCCCCGTTGCCTCCGCTAAATACGAGCTCTACGGCGGCGACCGGAAAGGCAACAATCTCTATGCCGACTGCCTGCTGGCCCTCGATGCCCGCACCGGCAAGCATCTCTGGCACTACCAGACCGTGCACCATGACGTCTGGGACTACGACCCGGATTCTGCACCGCAGCTCGTCACCGTGAAGCACAACGGCAAGACAGTCGATGCCGTCGCATTGGCGTCAAAGAACGGCTTCTTATATGTCTTCGACAGGCTCACCGGAAAACCGCTATGGCCAATCGAAGAACGTCCGGTCCCGGCCAGCGATGTTCCAGGCGAGGTCACCTCAAAGACACAGCCCTATCCCACCGTTGTGCCTCCGTTCTCCCGCCAGGGCATGACTGTGAAAGATATGTACGAAGGCTTTATGAAGCCGGAAGAGGTGCCCTGGTGGCGCGAGCGCCTATCCAAGGCGAGAACCGGCTTCTACACGCCTCCATCGACAACCGCGGACACGATCAATCTTCCCAGCGTGAACGGTGGTGCTCTCTTCTTCAGCACCGGAGCAAACGCGGCTGACGGAACGGTCTATGTGCTTTCCAAAGACATGCCGTCGATCATCAAGCTTGTGGGTGCCGGCGAGTCGACCACGGCCAATGCAGGCGGTCTGATCCCAAGCCGGCCGCGCAACGTGCGTCCCAGAACCGGCATTCCTACGCAGGAACAGATGGGCCGCGCCGTCTATGAGCAGAACTGCCAGTTCTGCCACGGACCGGAGCTGAAAGGCGATCGCGGACCTGCACTCGATACCGTGGTCAGCCGGCTTGGCGTGGAGGCGACACGCAACACCATCACCAGCGGAAGAGCGACCATGCCGTCCTTCTCTTCCCTGCCGGCGCCGGCGATGAATGATCTGATGGCCTTTCTCAAGCAGCCCGATCTCGCGCCATTGGGTTCGGCGCCTTCGGCCGCCACCCAGACATTGATGCGCACGCTGACGGGCGAGCCGCCTTATCCAAATGATGTCGAAGGTCCTCCATCCCGTTACAAGACCGGGTACGGCAACGAGCCTTACGTCATCACTCCGCCCTGGAGCACCATCACCGCCTACGACCTAAATACGGGCAAGATCAAATGGAAGACGCCTTATGGTGATGTTCCCCAGGCAGGTCCGAGCGACAAGCTGCGGGGAAACATCTATCCAAAGAGCGGTTTCGTCACCACAGCCGGCGGCCTGGTTCTGTTTGCCGGCAATGACTCGAAGCTCTACGTCCTGGACAGCGCCACCGGCAAAGTGATCTTCACTAAAGATCTACCCAACGGATCGCAGGGGGTGCCTGCTGTCTATGAAGCAGACGGACGCGAGTATGTCCTGTTTACCGTGAGTGGCGGAGGAACTCCTTATCCCGAGGGCGCTTACATTCCTCCGGGAGGGGTCTCTAACCCGACGACATCGAAGGGGTATATCGCATTTGCACTTCCGGCCGGGGAAAACAAGCGCTAGAGCAATTCTCCTAATACTGTGGTGTTGGATAAATCCGCGAATGCCGTTTTCTTTGCGGAAAACGGCGCGAACAGCCAGCACTTCGCTCTACACCTTTAGGAGAATTGCTCTAGCCGGAGTGCAAGTCTGACCTCAACAAGCCTCCCGCCCATGCAGGCAATTCACTCAGAGCGAATTGCCTGCATGGGATCAATCCCGGAGGCACGTAATGCGGGAAGCAGCGATGCTGCGCTCGCTACACATGCCAGCGTAAACGTCGCTCCAGCAAAGATCCATGGATCACGCGTCGAGGTTTCATAAAGAAAGCTCGTCAATACGGTAGAGAGCGAAACTGCAACCGCCAGCCCGGCTCCGCAACCGATCGTGGCCACCACTGCGTTCTCCCGGAAGATCATCGCCATCACGCGCCGGCGCTGTGCTCCGAGGGCAATGCGGATTCCGATCTCGTTGGTCCTTCGCGCCGTCGTATAGGAGAGCGTTCCGTAGAGTCCGATCGCCGTTACCAGCAGCGAGCATCCAGCGAAAAACACTCCTAACAGAGCCATCATCCTCTCCGTGCTGATGGAGGTGTCGACAACCTCATCCATAGGACGGATGACAGGAGCTGGAATAGATGGCACAAGCCTAGCCGCTAATTCTCTCGAGAACTGCACCAGAGGCTGCCACGGTCCATCGATACGCACTATGGCGTTGAGGGAAGGCTTTTGTTGTGGGTCCTGCTGCATCGGGACATATCCAGCCGGTACTGCGGGACCCCGTACATCGCGATACTTTGCATCTCCCACCACGGCCACGACCTCATACGCGGTCTTGTCCTTATCCACGATCTGCCGGCCAATCGCGCCACCTTGAGGGAAGAACAGCTTTGCCGCCGAACGGTTCAGAATTATCTTCAAACCCGACGCTTTCGTATCGGTCCAGGTAAATGCACGTCCCTGAGCCACGGGGATGCGCATGGTGCTGAAATAATCCGGTCCGACGCTATTCAGCCAGAGCATGTGACGTTCGCCACCCGGAGCTGCATAGCGCCCGTTCCAGCCTCTGTGCGAAAGGGGAATAATAAATTGGAAGCTCACATCCTTCACGCCCGGCGCCGTCTTCAGACCCTCCCAGATCTGCCGATACACCTCCATCAACGGCTCTCCATCCAATTGCTGCTTGTCCATGCTGAAAGGGATATTGATCACACCATGTGGCTCAAATCCAAGGCCCGAGCGATACAAGCGCACCAGACTGGCGGCCAGCAGCGCCGCACCCGAGACCAGAATGAGCGCCAGAGCCACCTGGGAGGTCATGAGCAGACGCGGGATCAATCTCGTCTGTCTGCGCTGTTGTTGCGCGTGCTGGCCATTTTTGATCTGCTCATTCAGATCTCCTTCGGTTGCGCGCCACGCAGGCATCAGGCCAATCAGGACAGCAGCAATGAAAGCGACCGCGGCGGCAAAACCATAGAGACGCCAATCCGGAGAGATATCCAGCACCATGCTGTCAGGTCCGCTTCCTCCAGAGAGCATCGCCGCCAGTACATGGCCCACAATCGGAGTGAATGCCATGCCGAGCCCGGTTCCCAGCGCCGCCAGTAACAGACTTTCAATCATGAGCTGCCGAATCAACCGCGATCTTGTGGCCCCCAGAGCCCGTCTCGTCGCCAGTTCCCGTTCTCGCACGGCTCCCCGCGCCAACAAAAGGCTTGCCAGGTTAAGGCATGCCAGCAACAGCAACCCGCCACACATGCCAAACATCATCAGCAGAGGTTTGCGAAATACGGAGCGGACATAGGCAAACCCGTTCGATCCGGGTTCGGCTGCGAAATGGAAATGATGCTGCTCTTCATCCTTGATCCAGTCGGCTTCGCCTGTCGACGCATGCAAAACCCCCGTCGAAACGGCTTGCAAGGCAGCATTCGCCTTCTGTAGATCGACGCCTGGCTGCAGCCGTGCCATCACCGTCAACCACCAGGCGTGTGTGCCGCCATGAAGGTGGTCTCGCGGAGCATCCATGATCGGATCGGCGGACAGGGGTGCGTAGATCTGCGGTTGGTGCGTCGGGTCTGCTCCCGTAAAGCTCTTAGGGATAACGCCTACCACCGTAAACGATGCGTTCGCAATCACCAAACGTCGACCGACTACGTCCGGAACGCCATTGAACCAGCTCTTCCAGAAGTCTTCGCTGATCACCACGGCGAACCCTGAAGAACCGCCGCCTTCCTGGTCGTCAACCGGCGTAAGATAACGCCCCATCACCGGCTTTATCTGCATGGCAGGAAAGTACTGCCCACTCACCATCACACCGTGGACATTGATGTTCCCCGACTCTCCCCGCACCTGGAGTGTGTCATTCACAAATGCGAATACATTCTGGAAGACGTCGCCCTTGCCTTCGAGGCCACGAAAGAACGGGGTGCAGAAGGAGTAGCCGGGCTGCGGGCCTCCCTCCTGAGTGCTCAGAACCACCATCTGCTGGGCATGCGGTACCGGCAACGGCCGCAACAAAAGGCTATCGATCAGCGAAAAGACTGCCGTATTCGCGCTCACCCCAAGCGCAAGGGTCGCCAGAGCAACAGAAGTAAATCCAGGTGACTTCCAAAGCAGACGCAGAGAGAACCTGACGTCACGCGTGAGCTCTTCGACAATTCGAAAGCTCCAGACCTCACGCAGGCGTTCCTGCCATCGATGTGTATCGCCGAGCCGTACGCGGGCGGCACGTTCTGCCGCGGGCTCCGACATACCTTCCCGGAGATACTTCTCCCGCAGCCGCTCCCGATGGAACTCAAGTTCCTCGGACATCTCACTCTCCATACGACGCCTTCGGAACAGAGAACTCAAACGCCCAAGAAATGCACTGACTGCAGGGAGCATCGTAGTTCCTCCTCAGGAAGACTGCATGACGAACGCGACTGCCGCCGAGAGCCGTGCCCAACGCTGCGACTCCGAATCGAGCCGCTTCGCTCCCTCAGCCGTCAACCGGTAGAACTTGGCGCGGCGGTTGTTATCAGAGGCGCCCCACTCTGCATTGAGAAAGCCGCGCATCTCCAGCCGATGGAGCGCAGGATAAAGCGCTCCTTCCTCCACCTTCAGCAACTGGTGTGAGACATGGTGAATCCACTCCGCGACAGCATAACCGTGCTGCGGTCCCCGCGCGAGGGCTTTCAGAACAAGCATCTCCAGAGTCCCCTGGAGCAGTGAGCCGGAATCGGCGTTTTCTTCCCTAATCATCTTAGGGGAAGACAATAGACGACGATGCCCCCTTCCGTCAACTCCTTACCGATGAGGACCGGATGCCTCCGGGGCAAGTGCATAGAGATACGCTTCAAGAACTCCTTCGTCAGTGTTCACTCGCACCACGACGCGCACATAGCCAGGGCCTTCAAACTCATCAAGACGCCCCCAATGAGCGGGCAAATCAGAAGACTCGAAGATGTGCACCGCAACCTCCGGTCCGTTCTTGTCGAGAATGAGTCCGGGATAGCCGAGTGCCGCACCCCAACCGCTGTCATAAAGATGGCCGCGAACAACACCCGTCAGCCAGCGCCCCTTGAGCCCCGCCAGTTCGTGGTGGTTGGGTTTACCCGGCGCCAGGGTTCCGTAGCTCGCCAACCGTATCGTTGCTTCTGTTGAGGCCATCGCCTTCGCTCCCGATATCCGGTTTCTTCTGCACAAAGATGTGAAGGGAGAAGACAAAAGGCCCGCTCGATGGCGGGCCTTCGTCTTCTCTATTGAACAGCTAGAGCATTTTCCCTGTGGGTGTAGTGTAGGGATTCTGCATCTATGGGCGTTTTCCGCAATGAAAACGCCGCTGCACGTCCCTCACGGGATACCCAGTAACAGGGAAAATGCTCTACACGTGCATCTTTAGCCACACCAGCAGTGCTGCACCTACGATGATGCGGTAGATGGCAAACGGCGTAAATCCACGGTTCCGCACCCACGCGAGGAACCATGCCACGACGCCGTACGCAACGATAAACGACACGACGAAGCCAATCGCCAGCACCACCCAGTCGTGTCCGGTCATCACCAGCGGAGTGAGCGTCTCGCCGGCCTCCGCCTTGGGATGCAGCGCCTTCAGCAGCGAATAGCCGGTCGCAGCGATCATCGTCGGGATCGAGACCAGGAAGCTGAACTCCAACGCTGTCTCGCGGTTCATTCCTGCAAGCTGGCCGGCGGCAATGGTCGACATCGAACGCGAAGTGCCCGGTACAGCCGCACTGAGGACCTGGCATAGACCGACCCAGATGGCCTGGCCAAGGGACATATTGTCCACATGGTTGGTACGTGAGGTCTGCTTCGAGGCCCATGTATCGACAACCCACATCACGACACCGCCGATCACCAGCGCCCAGGCGATCACCGCCAGATTCTCAAGATTCTTTCCAATCACCTTGTCCAGAATCTTTGCCGGAATCGCCGTGCAGACAAAAGCAATCAGTGTAAGTGAGACCGGATGAGTCAGCACCGTCTTATCGCCGCGCTTACCCTTGGGGAAGGTGTGCAGGTAGCCGATGATGCGATGCCGGAAGAGCAGCAGAAGCGCCAGAATGGCGCCAAGCTGAATCACGATGGTGTACATCTTCCAATAGGCGTCATCGAGCGAAATATGCAGCAACGCCTCTGTAATACGCAGGTGAGCGGTGGAGCTCACCGGCAAAAACTCAGTCAATCCTTCGACGATGCCAAGGATGACACTCAACAGATAATCGTTCAAATAGCCCCTCCGGCTGCCAGAGTACGTGAATCGTTCTCACTCCAGCCTACCTGAAAGGGCATTAACTGCTGCTTAAAGCATTTTTCCTGTTGCTAGGGTATTCCGGTAGAAGAGTGCAGCAGCGTTTTCATTGCCGAAAACGCCCATAGATGCGCAAGCCCTACACTACACCTGCAGGAAAAAGCTTTAATCGCGGTCGTTTCCGTAGACAGGAATCCCCTGCTGCAACCTGTAGATCAGCGCCGAGCCGCGCGCAGCCCAATCTGTCGAGCCAAAGCGAGACTGTAACTGGTCATTCAACGAGCTGGCATGAGAGGCCGCGTTATCGGCCTTCTTCTTGTTCTCCTCTGCCAGATACATGCTGCTCACGACACCTTGACGATAGACCGCCTGCCAGAGCGCTTCAGCCGTCTTCGGACCGTCCGGATACTCCTTGGCATATTTCTCGTAGTGCTCGGTCTCTTTATCGGGACACTTTGGCAGGCCCTGCCAGTCACCGCATAATTTCTGGTCGATCAACTCATACGCCGCCATGGCGGCATACTTCGAACCGGGAAAGTACTTGATGACCTTCTTCAGCTCATCCTCATACAGACGCGGACGCAGATTGGGATCCTGCTCCTTAGCCGACGGCAGCGTTGCGAAATCTGCCTTCTGTATCTGCCAGCGGATATCCGCCGATCTCCACGCTGCTTCTCCCGCCAGTGGAGACTGTGGGAAATATTCGAACATGCGCTTGTACAGGAAATGGGCCACCGCAGCCGCGTCCCTCGGCGCATGCGGTGCATATGCCTGCGACTCAGCAATGACTGCCGCGCCGAAGATCAACCTGTCACCGTTCGGAGTCCCAGGACCGACGACTCCCTTGTCCTTGATCCATCCGCTCACCGGCGACGATTGGCTGTCGTCCTGAATCTCTGGAGCGTCGTAGTCATTCTGCTCCGGCTCGTCCGTATTAGCGAAGACACGCACCCATCCCGGAGAACGGTCCATGATGGTGACTTCGTGTCCGGGTGTCACAACGCTCACGCGCTGCGATCCATCTTCGGCGGCCACATACACATTCGCCGTATGCAACACCGTCGCCCGCGCCGCGCCCTGGTACTGCGGCGGCAGCTTCGACTTCTTCTGCGCGCCGCACACAGAGGCGGCACAGATCATCATCCCAATCACAAGCCGCTTCATCGTCATACCTCTATAGACGGTCCACACGTCATCCCGACGCAAGGTGAGAGCGCCCTAGCGCCCCTGCAACTGCGCCTTCAATGCCGGATCGATATTACCGCCACTCAACACCACAACAACCTTCTTCGTCCCGGCTGGCAACTTCTCCGGGTGGAAGAGGGCGCCCGCCAGCGTCACTGCACCGCTCGGCTCCGGTACCAGGTTCGTCTCGTTCAGATAAACCTTCAGCGCCGCAACGATCTCTTCTTCACTCACGGTGAAGATGTTGTCGGTGTATTCCAGTACGTGGGCGAAGTTCAGCACGCCCAGGCTCTGCGTGCGCAGGCCGTCCGCAATGGTACGCACTGTCTTCTCCGCCGGCCACTCCACCAGCTCTTTCTTGGCAAAGCTCTCGGTAGCATCTCCAGCCACCTCCGGCTCAACACCGAAGACCTTCGCCGAGGGCCTCATCAGCTTCACCGCTGTGGAGATACCGCTCAGCAGACCGCCACCGCTCACCGGGCTCAGTACGACGTCGACATCCGGAGCCTGCTCCACAATCTCAGCACCGCAGGTCGCCTGTCCGGCCACGATGTATGGATCGTCGTAGGGGGGCACCATTGTGTATCCGTGCTCAGCCTCGAGCTGCTCGGCCTTCTCCTTGCGCTCTTTGCTGGCGGGACCGACCAGCACTACCTCTGCTCCCAAAGCAAGGGTCGCCTCACGCTTCACGATCGGAGCGTTCTCCGGCATAACAATGACAGCCTTCGATCCCAGCTCCCGCCCGGCATAAGCCACACCCTGGGCGTGGTTGCCGCTGGAGTAGGTAATGACGCCGCGGCTCAAGGATTCCTTGTCCAGAGATGCGACCTTGTTGAAGGCGCCGCGCAGCTTGAAGCTGCCGATCGGCTGCTCACTCTCGGCCTTGATCCAGATCTCGTAGGGAAGTTTCGATGCGGCTTCCCCCTCGAGCTTGTACAGCCCGGTCCGTACCGCTACCCCGGCAATGCGCTTCTGCGCAGCCTCAATCTCCGTCAGCCCGATCAACTCCGTCGCGATCATCGTTCTCGTTCCCCTTCTCTACAGAGTCTACTGCTCCGCCCGGCGCATCATCCTGGCGATGAAATCCACCAGCCGCCACGCATCTGTCGCGCCCGGCGAATTCCCCATCTCTACATGCGAGATCAACGGACTGACCAGAGCACCCTCCAGCACCTGGGGTCGCAGCCCTTGCGCCAGCCACAGTGTCTCCGCCGACGGAATCACATTGTCGGCCTCACCATGCAGCAGGAAGACTGGTACGCGCACAGCCTGCAGATTGCGGTCCGACGAGACCACCTCCATCTCCCGGGCATGTTTCCTCTCGTTCGCCGCGAGCAGGGTGACTGTTCGCGCATCAGTTGTCCGCAGCAATTGCGCTACAACTACGCGCTGCGCGGGTGTCAATGTCCGCAACGCTTTCTGCTCCCCCGCGTCGTCCTCGTAGAGGTGCTCCTTCAGAACGGAGCTCAACGCCACCCGATCTGCTGCCGAGGCGAAGTCCTCCATGTGTTCGTACTCCATCACCAGGGGCCCGTACTCGTGCGCCGCTAGAGTCTGGACCGATCCGTCGGGACGAATGTCCTGTCCTGTACGGTAGTACCGCGCCACCCGCTGCATATTGGCCTGCGACCCGACAGCGAAGACCATCTTCATCTCTGCGGCGTACGCGGGCTGCTCCGCGGCCAACAATGCAAGTCCACCTGAGAAACTCAGTCCCAGCACGCTCACCTTGCCGCCGGTCTGTTGCGCAAACCATCGCGCACTCTCACCTATCGCGGAAACGCTCTCCGGCCCGATGCGGTAGTCCGCAATCGCCGGAAGCTCTGGGGTCAGCACCTGCAGCCCGCAACTCGCCATTGCTGAAGCGAAGAGCTCCAGCCGAGGCTCGTTCATCCCAAGGTGATGGACCCCATGCACAATCACCATGCCAGGCGCGCCGCTTACCCCCGCCGGCGAATACAACCGCCCGCGCAATGTGCCATTTGCCGTGGGGACAGCAACATCCTGCGTCAGAACATTTGAAGCCGTCACCGCCCTCACCGGCAACGGAATCGGCTCATGACTAAGCGTCTTCAACACCGCTACCGCCTGCAGCCGAGCCTTAACCCAAGGCCAGCTCGCAAGTAACACAACGACCACAAGAGCCAGCGCTCCCAGGGAATACCGCAACCATTTCGTCACAGAACCATTCAACTATTCAACGATTCAACCATTCAACTGGTTAATTGAAGAATTGAATGATTGAATAACCAGCCGTACATTCCCCTTATTCAATGATTCAATTATTCCTTCATTTAATTAAGAAGTGACTTCCTTCACATAGAGCTGGTGCTCCACACGCGGCGGAGCTTCGCCTTTATGCAGCTCCCATAGGCGATCGCGGACCTTCGCATCCGCAGCGGTCATCCTCTCCCGGGCCCGCAGGTGATCGAGCCAGCTCTCCATGACGAAGGTCTCTTCCATGCGCTCCGGGTTGGCAGCATCGCGAAAGACTCCCCAGCGGATGGCGCCGGTCCGCAGCCGGACATTCTCCATCTTGTGAATCAAGCGGGTGAACTCGGCGTAGTTTTCCGGAGCGACAAAGTACTCAATCACGATACGCACCGGCCCATCCTCGAGCTCCGGCTCGAGGACAAGTTCCCGTGCCGGCCGGCGCCATACGTACGGCCCAAGATCGGGCAGCTTGCCCTGCAGGATATGGAACCGCAGCGCAAACGGCAGCGTCACAGCCATGCCAATCGCGCTGGCTGTCATCGCGACGGGCACCGAGCTGTGCTCCGCCACATAGCCCCACACAGCACTCCCCAGCGCCAGTCCTCCCTGAAAGACCGTGAGATAGGCTCCCAGCGCGCGCGCCTGCACCCAGGCAGGCGAGACCAGCTGCACGCTGGTGTTCAGCGTACTCATCGTGGAGGTCCAGCAGAAGCCGCCCACCAGTAGCACGGCAATCGCCACCGCCGGAATCGGCACCCAGGCCAGCAGCAGCAGAATGGCGATATAGACCACTGAAGTGACGCGCAGAATGGAATCTGCATTGAATCGCGCCCGGATGCGTGGCAGCAGCACCGCACCAACCACGGCCCCAGCCCCCAAGGCTCCATTCAGCACGCCGTATCCCATCGCTCCCTGCTTCAGCTCGCGGGCGGCAATCGCTGCCAGCAGAGCCCATACGGCACTGACAAAGAAGGTAAAGAGGAAGGCGCGTATCAGGCTTGCCTGCAGCTCCGGAGCAAAGCGCAGATAGCGCAGACCGCTGCGAATGGAGCCGGCTATCCGCTCCGCCGGCAGAGCGCTCTTGAACAGCGGTTTACGCTTCCACCGCCACAGCACCCAGATCACCGCAGCAAACGATGCTGAATTCAGTGCAAAGACCCATCCCGCACCGGTGGAGGCCTTCACAAAGGCCGCCACCATCAAACCGCCCAGTGCAGGCCCCAGAGCACGCGCCAGGTTATTGCTGACCGAGTTCAGGCTGACGGCGTCGGGAATCTGTTCGCGCGGCACCAGCTCCGGCACAATCGCCTGCCATGCCGGATTGTTCATTGCGGCGCCGATATTCATCAGAAAGGTAAGAACCAGCAGCTGATACGGTCCCACAACGCCGGCAAAGGTCAGCACCGTCAGCAGTCCGACCGTCACCAGCATCCAGCTCTGCCAGAAGATCAGGAGTCGGCGCCGCTCAAAGATGTCAGCAGTGGCTCCCGCCAGCAACCCCAGCAGTAAAACCGGAAGGCTGGCGGCGGTCTGCATCAGCGCGATGAGCAGGGGCGAGCCGGCCGAGAGTACCGTCATCAGCCAGGTGCCCGCCGTGTCCTGCATCCAGGTCCCCAGATTGCTGACCGTGGAGGCGATCCAGCGGTCGCGAAACAGAGGTATCTGTAACGGCCCAAAGCCGTGCACCGGCCTCTTGGGGCTCTCCGCAATACTCTCCTGCGTCTCCAAATGAGTCTCCTTTCTCTTTGATGCGATTCATCACCAAAAGCACGCAAGTGCCTACCAGTGCAACAGTTGCCACTCAGAAAGCTGGCGTTACCGATGGTTACGGGCGTACCCTGTTCGCAATGGCTTTTCTGCGTTATCTCATTGCTTTGCTGGCAGTAGGTGGCATGGTGGTCTCCGGGTTGGCGCTTCGTGTCCATCTCCAAGACCCCAACGCCGCTCCACCCTGTGCCGTAACAGAAAAGTGGGACTGCGGAGCCGTCAATCACTCCCGCTTTGCCGTTTTTCCCGCCGCATCCTTCGGAGAGGACCCGCGTCATGGGAAACACATTCCAGTCGCAGTTCTCGGCCTGGGCGGCTACCTCCTCATCGCCGTTCTTGCTCTCACCAAACTCGATTTCTTTGCCTTTGAAGCCGCACAGATCGGCCTGTTCTTTGCTGGCATCCTCAGCTATCTCGAAGCCTTTGTGCTCGAAAAATGGTGCATCTACTGCGTCTGGTCCCAGACCATCATCGCAGTCATTACTGTTGTCGCCGCCATCAACTACCTGGTTGTTCGCAACCGCCGCAAACTGATCTACTAGCAAAGTACTCGCTGACACAATAGAAAAAAGCCCGGAGCGCTCCGGGCTTTTCTGTGTCCACAGGACATCACTGCTTCGCGAGTTCCTCAATAAATCACTGCTTCGCGAGCGCACCAATCCCATCAAGCTGCTGCAACTCGTTCTCCGGCAAAACCAGTTCCGCCGCCGCCAGATTCTCCCGCAGATGCTCTACCGATGAGGTTCCTGGAATCAGCAGAATGTTCGGCGAGCGATGCAGCAGCCATGCCAGAGCCACCTGCATCGGTGTCGCATTCAGCCTTGCCGCGACCTCCGATAGCGTCGAAGATTGCAGCGGCGTAAATCCACCCAGCGGGAAGAACGGCACATAGGCAATTCCTTTCGCAGCTAAATCATCGATCAACGCGTCATCCTCCCGCGATGCCAGGTTGTACTGGTTCTGCACGCCGACAACCGGAGCAATGGTCAGCGCTTCTTCGACCTGCCTGGCGGTCACATTGCTCAATCCAAGGTGCCGGATCAGGCCCTGTTGCTGTAGCTTCGCCAGAGCCTCGAAGCGCTCCGCAATGGAACCTTCGGTCGGCGAGCTCACGCCGCCCCACACACGCAGGTTCACGACATCCAGTACATCGACACCGAGATTGCGCAGATTGTCGTGGACGCCCTGCACCAGCTCCGCAGGCTCCTGTGCCGGCAGCCATTCACCCGCCGGCCCGCGGACACCACCTACCTTCGTCACAATCGTCAGGCCGGTGTAGGGATGCAGCGCCTCGCGCAGAATCTGGTTGGTGACATGGGGGCCATAGAAATCCGCCGTATCGATGTGATTCACACCCCACTCCACTGCATCCCGCAGCACCGTTACCGCCATGGCGCGATCCTTCGGTGGACCGAAGACGTGAGGCCCGGCAAGCTGCATCGCGCCATAGCCCATGCGGTTCAGGGTGATGCCGGTTCCAGAAAGTGTGAATGTTGTCTGCTGTCTCTCGCTCATGCTTTCCCTCCAAATTGCTGCGACGTGTGTTTAGATGAAGGAACCTTCAGCTTTGGAGTTCGCATTTGCCCACGACCTCTCCACGCACGCTGCAGCCGCGAAAAATGCCCGTTCAGGAGCGTTCCGCCGCCACCGTCGATGCCATTTTGCAAGCGGCTATTCAGGTTTTGGTCTCGGTCGGCAAGGAACGGCTGACCACGACACTTGTAGCCATGCGCGCAGGCGTCTCCGTGGGAACGCTGTATCAGTACTTCCCCAACAAGAGCGCGCTGCTACAGGCCAGTCTGAAGCGCCATATGCACGGTGTCAGCACATCCGTCGATCACGTCTGCAAGGAATACCGTTCCGCCAGCCTGCTCACGATGGGCACGGCGCTCATCGGTGCTTATCTCAGCGCCAAGATGCACAACGTTAAAGAGAGCGCAGCGCTCTACTCCGTCAGCTCTGACCTGGATGGCCTCGCGATCGCCAAGGCCGCCGGCGCACGCGGACGCCGCGTTGTCGCCGAACTCTTCGCAACCGCAAGCGAAGGTCTCACCAAAGATCCGGAGGTTGTCGCCACCATGGTGATGGCGGCGCTCAACGGAGTCTCACGCAGACTGCTGGAGGCGAAGTCGCCGGAACGCGAACTCGCTCCCCTGCGCGAAGAGCTACTTGTGCTCGTGCGTGGATATCTGCTGACGTGTATTCCATCAACGCAGACAACATAGCGAGAACCCATGCACCGGGTGCCCCATCCATCGCGACGCGATGGGTGGGATTGTCTCGCACGGTACGCGACGGTTTTTGTTTGTCATTTCGTAGCGACCGCAGGGAGTGGAGAAATCTGCTTCTCTACCCACACCTTTCACCGGGCGCCAAGATATCCCACCCATCACGTTGTGATGGATGGGGCACCCAGTGTATTCGCTCGCTGGATTTGTCGATACGCCTTAGAGACTATTTCTTCTTTGCAGCCTTTGCCGGAGCTTTCGCGACAGCCTTCTTCGCGCCCTTTGCTGCAGCTTTTGCGGGCGCCGGCTTAGCCGCCGCTTTCTTCACGGGCGATTTCGCAATAGCCTTTGTTGGCGCTTTCACAGCAGGCTTTGTTGGCGATACCTTCACTACGCTCTTCTTCACCGGCACCGGAGCCTTCTTCTCAGGAGCCTTTTCTTTGACCGGCGCGGCCGTTGCCGCCGGCTTCTTCGCAACCGGAGCCGTCACCGGAGTTTTGGCCGGCGATACCTTTGCAGGTTGCGGCTTATGTTCTGGCTTGTGTTCCACCTTCACCACTGCAGGTTTGGGCGCTTCCACATGCTTCGGCTCTTCCTTCGCCACAGCCTGGGCCTGGGCCTGAGCCTCTGCTTGCTGTTGCCTCAGAGCATGCACCACCACACGCAGCATCTCTTCCTCCGGAGCAGGCTTACCTGTCCAGATCTCGAACTGCCTTGCTCCCTGGTGGACAAACATCTCTACACCGGTGATAACCGGAATGCCCTTCTCCCGCGCCGTGCGCAGAAAAGGCGTCTCTACCGGGTTGTAGACAAGGTCAAAGACCAGATCCGCGTGCATCTCTCCGGGCTCGAGGATGTGGGTCAGCTTATTGCCCTTCATCCCCGCGGGGGTCGAATTGATGATCAGGTCGAAGTGCGTCTTACCGATCAGCTCGCGCTTGATGGTCTTCGCCCCGGCCTGCTTGGCCAACTTCTGTGCTGTCTCCAACGTGCGGTTGTAGATGGTTACATCCGCGCCCTTTTCCTTCAGGCCGAAGACCGCCGCGCGTGATGCCCCACCCGCGCCCAGCACCAGCACCTTGAGCCCGCGGATGGGCCGCCGGCGCTCAACTGGGCCGACGATGCCGCCTACATCCGTATTGAAGCCATAGAGCTTCCCGTCCTGGGCACGCACGATGGTGTTCACCGCGCCAATCTTGGCTGAGAGCGGATCGGTCCGCTCCAGGTGCTCCAGGATCTCCTGCTTCAATGGCATCGTGACCGAGAGCCCGTGAATCGGTACCGTCTGCACCATTTTCAAAAGATCGGTCAGCTTGGACGTCTGCAGCGCCAGATAGACCGCGTTTACCGTCTCGCGGCGGAAGGCGGTATTCAGCATCAGGGGCGAGAGCGATGACCGCACCGGATTTCCAGCCACACCATAGATCTTGGTTCCGGCCGCAATGTGATCGATCCTGTAGTTCTCTACCAGGGCACGTGCAGGAATCTGACCGGGAGCGGTGGCATCTTCCACGCTCGAAGCGGCAAAGGTAAAGGCTGAGCCGGCACGCACACCCAGCACACGCGAGATGACACCGTACTCTCCCATCGAGATGCCGATGACATTCCCCGCCTCACCGTACTTCTCCAGAAACGAGAACAGCGTCAGGTTATCCGCGAGCGAACGCGCCGTCGGCACCACCTTGATGAAGTCCGGCTGGAACTTCTGGATCCGTTCATAGACGGAATCGAGGTCGCGGGTCGTTTCAAAATCGTGATAGCTGATGATGATTGCAGCACCGGCCGCCCGCAGCTTGTCCAGGTCGGCATGCTTCATCGCTTCGGCCGACTCGATCTCAAGATCGATCAACTGGCTTCCGCCTGCCGCTGCCTTTGCCAGGATCTCTGCCTCCTCTGAGAGGCTTCCTGTAAATCCACCGCCATTCGGTTTCCGGCGGCAGGTAGTAATCGCGGTCACTAGAGGATTTGCTTCCAGAAACGCTTTCAGGCGCGGTAATGCGGCAGCGGGATTCGGCAGTGAATCCAGCCGGAACTCCAGAAACGGATGCTCCGGAGCCGCAGCTTCAGCCTTCTGGAAAAGCTCGGCCGGGCTTGCACCCTGCAGAGCAACGCAGACACGGCCAAGACGCGAACGCAGCGACTGCAGGGCGAGGTTCGGTGAGGAAGAAGTCATTTTTCTAATCGCGCGTATGGTATCGTCGCTGGGCTTTGGATGCAAGCCATTGATGCATAGACTCTTATTCGCCCCCTCCACAAACTCCCAATCGCTCTGTATTTCCGCATAAAATGCGCTTAGAGCATTTCCCGGTTGCTGGGTATCCCAGAGAGGCGTGCAGCGGCGTTTTCATTGCAGAAAACGCCCCCTGGATGCGGAAGCCCTACTCTGGACCTACAGGGAAAATGCTCCAGCACTCCGTTCGTCATGAGCCAGACATTGCCAACCCGCGTGGCCGCCATCCTGGCGTCTCAGGCCGCGTCAGCCGCTATACAGCATGCCCTGCTGGCTCCCGAATTCGCGCTTACGCTCATCGATTCCGACCACTGGCGCGGCGTACCGGCGGATGCTCTTCTGGTAGAGGTCGAGGACGACCTCTCAGTGCTCCGCAACATCTGCGACGGGGTGACCGGAACACCCATCATCGTCCTGCTCCGTTCCGCACGCGCCGACCTCGCCTTTGCCGCCTCCAAGGCCGGCGCAAAAGAACTCATCACCCTTCCCGCCGGTCCGGACGAGATACGCCAAAGCCTCCGCGGTCTTCTGACCACACAGCCAAGGCCCCCGGAGTCCAAAGGCCTGCCAGTGCTCTTCGGCAACCACCCCCGCATGTCCGAGATTCGCGACACCATCTCGAAGGTGGCCACGACCAGCGCCACCGTGTTGATTCGCGGTGAGAGCGGCGTGGGAAAAGATGTTGTCGCGCGGATGATCTACGAACAGTCGCGCCGCTCCGGCAAACCCTTCGTCAAGGTCAACTGCGCCGCCATTCCTGACGACCTGCTCGAAAGCGAGCTCTTCGGCTACGAGGCAGGCGCCTTCACCGGAGCCACGCGTAGCAAACCTGGACGCTTCGAGCTGGCGCACACCGGCACCCTGTTCCTGGACGAGATCGGCGAGATGCAGCCGGCTTTGCAGGCCAAACTGTTGCATGTCCTGCAGGACGGAGCCTTCTCACGCCTCGGAGCCAAGCAGGACGTCGCCGTGGATGTCCGCGTCCTGTGCGCAACCAACAAGCTGCTGGAACAGCGGGTCACGGAAGGACTCTTCCGCGAAGACCTCTTCTATCGCATCAACGTCGTCACCGTACACATTCCACCGCTGCGCGAACGCCGCGACGAGATCGGGCCGCTGATCCGCCACTTTCTCGACAAGTACGCCACCATCTATGGCCGTGAGCAGGCCTCCTTCTCCCAGGAGGCGATGGCCGCTCTGCTGACCTACTCCTGGCCGGGCAATATCCGCGAGCTCGAAAACCTGTGCAAACGATTCGTCATCGTCGGCGGCGAGACCCAGATTCTGCGCGAGCTCACCTCCCGCAGCCAACACACGGCTTCAGTCCCGCTTACTGCTCCAGCTCCACTGGCCACCGCACCTTTGCCCTCACCTGAACCGGCCGCCGTCCGTCAGCCGTTCGGTACAAACTTGCTTGAGGTCGGGAGACGAGCGGCCTGGCAGGCAGAGCGACGCCTGATTCTGGAGACCCTCGAAGCTGTGCGCTGGAACCGAAAACTGGCTGCACAGCGGCTGGGAATCAGCTACCGGTCGCTGCGAAGCAAGATTGAGCAGATCGATCGGGATGAAACAACAAAGCGGCACTTGATAGCCTAAACATGGCAAATATTTGCCACCAAATCATGGCCATCTTAAGCTAGGATTGAAACAACAGCACTTATCCTGTGGAAAACAGTGGCATGCTTATTGCTGACTGCAAGGTTAAGTTCAGAGGCAAATTCTAAGTAGTCCCCACCTGATGCAGTGAATCCTAGCTTTTTGTCCCTTGCGGACACACATCTTCTACTCACTTCCTATACCCCTCCCTCACTGCCTCTCAAGACCCTCCGGAAGGAGGGTCTTCCACTTTAAGATCATTTCCATGAGCATTCTGCAGACATGGGACTTCGATTGGTTATGGCATGGATTCAGCACCCGGCTGGGGGGCGTCTCTAACGTTTACGGACGTACCGGCGACTTGAATCTCGGCTGGACGCAGGAAGATACCGATGCCTCCGTTGCAGAAAACCGCCGCAGCTTTGCCTTTACGGTGAGACAGGAGCACGGGATCGCTCCCGTGCTTACGCGCCAGACACACGGCGTTGTCATTAACCGGGTGCACTTCGGCTTGACACCTTTGGAGACCGCGGAAGGCCGAGCGGTCCTTGAGGGCGATGGCCTGATCACCAACGAACCGGGCATGCTCATCGGAGTGCAGACAGCTGACTGCATTCCCGTCATCCTGGTAGACCCGGTTCATCGCGCCGTGGGTGTCATTCATGCGGGATGGCGAGGCACTGTTGCCGGTATCGTCGAAGCCGGTGCCCAGCGCATGCATGCTGAGTTCGGCTCGCAACCGGCGGAGATGCTGGCCGCTATCGGACCGGGAATCGGCCCGTGTTGCTTCGAGGTCGGCGACGAGGTCCGCGATACCTTCCGCGATCGCTGGCCATATGCCGAGACGCTCTTCCATGGACGTAATGTGGACCTGTGGCAGGCGAATCGACGCCAGCTCTTCGACTCCGGCCTCACCGCCCAGAACATCACCGTCCTCGGTGAATGCACCGCTCACCAGACGGACCGCTTCTTCTCACACCGTGCCGAGAAGGGTGTTACGGGGCGCATGATCTCCGCCGCTGGTATCAAGCGCAGCTAATCGAACCAATCTTTCCCCTTCATTCTCCGCGAATTATTTTTTTTGAACATGTTCACAAATTCATTGACAGCCGACCTGCGCGGACGAATACTGAACGTGTTCAAAACGAGGTGAGACGATGTGGGGAGATGAATTGGACAAGGAGTCTGACGGGCTAACTCCGGCACAGTGGATTACCCATTGTTCTGGCTCTTCTGCTGGCCCTAGCTCCAAAGACGAAATCGGCCAAAGGTGCAATCGTAAAGGGCATCGCAATCGTACTGTTGACGGTGGCCCCGCTGGCGGGGGAGGGCTACCTATGCATCCTCTTCGCCTCACCCCTCTTTTTCCTGGTCGGCTTGGTAATCGGTGCTTGCTTTGACTACTCCAGAAAGCGCACGGAAAAGCGAGAGCAAGGTCGTCTGCGCGCCTGGGCCTGGCTGGCGCTGCTTCCTATGGCTCTGGAAGGCGTGACTCCTACACTCTCATTCCCG
This sequence comes from Terriglobus sp. 2YAB30_2, assembly GCF_052114765.1. Lineage (NCBI taxonomy): Bacteria > Pseudomonadati > Acidobacteriota > Terriglobia > Terriglobales > Acidobacteriaceae > Terriglobus > Terriglobus sp. 2YAB30_2. Next base: position 227,959 of record NZ_JBFRFJ010000005.1, on the reverse strand, counting down.
CGAAGCGAGAGTGTTACCTCAGTACGGATCGTGCGCGGCAGTCCAGCCGACGTTGAGAGGGTGCTTGGCGCCGGTCTGCGGCCAGAGACACCTCTTCCCCTCTTCCTCCGTATCGGCTTCCCTCGCCCGCTAGCCGTGCAGGGTACCGGCTTGGCAATCGATGACATGCGACATATTCACTTCAGCGGAGCGGAGAGCGACGGTCCCGGAGACCTGGTGCTTCGTGTCGCGAAGACAGGTCCCGGATATGTTCGCTTCGAACGCGTCAGCGATGATTCTCATCTGCGGCAGTGGATGGCCTGGGAGGTCAGCGAAGTTCGCTGGCGGGAGGTCTCTCCCGGAAGAACCGAAGTGCGATGGACGATCCAGTTTGCGCGGAGGCTCGATCCGGCCTGGTACTTTGGCCCGTGGGAGCGGTTCGCCGTAAAACAGGCTGCGGACTACCTGATCGTCGCCGATGCGGAGCCGCGATGAGCCGCGAGATCCTCGTCCGCATCGCCGCACTGTACGTCCCGATTGTTGCGGCCGCCGCCGGCTGGCTGCTATTCACCTGCAATACCAAAAAGTGGATGCGGCAACGGCTCGGAGCAACCGTCCTGGTCCAAACTCTCTGGGTTTTACCAGTACTGTGGATGCTGCAGCTCATGAACACACGCACTGGGTGGTGGAGCTTCCATACCGCAGGTCCGGCAGTGCGCGGAATGCCGGTCGAGATGTATCTCGGCTGGACGGTCTTGTGGGGAGCCGTTCCCTCGCTGCTGCTCGGTCAACTTCCCCTGCGGTGGCGAATCCTGCTTCTGATCGGCTTCGATCTGCTGGCCATGCCTTACTGTGCTCCGGTACTTTCTCTATCTCCCACCTGGCTCTGGGGCGAAGCTCTCTTTGTACTCATAGGACTGGTTCCCGCACTTCTGCTTGGCGAGTGGACCGTAACGGAGCGGCATCCCCTGCGGCGTGCGTGGATGCAGGTCGTCATGGCCGGCATGGTCGTGCTCTTGCTTCTGCCGGAGTGTGTCTTTGTCATACGCAGCGGCGGCTGGAATGCATTGCCAACCACTGACTCACGCCTCGCACATGCCATTCTCTCCGTCGAAATCCAGGCAATTCTGTTGCTGGGGGTCATCGGCGTCGCGGCTGCACGCGAGTTTGGAGAGCGAGGAGAAGGTACACCGATTCCCTTCGACCCGCCTCGCAGGCTCGTCACCAGCGGGATCTACCGCTATGTCGCCAACCCCATGCAGTTGAGCTGTGCCCTGGTCATGCTGGCGTGGGCAGCAATGCTGCACAGCCTCTGGCTTGCTCTGGGAGCAATATGCGGCATCCTCTATAGCGCTGGACTCGCCACCTGGGACGAAGCAGAAGACCTGCGTACACGCTTCGGCCTGCCCTGGTTGCAGTACCGCGCTGAAGTCCACAACTGGCTGCCTCGATGGAAGCCCTACCTCACTCCCGGAGGTCAGCCGGCGACGTTATGGATCAGCGGAGAGTGCGGCCCCTGTAACGAGGTGCGGCGATGGTTCACCAGGCACGAAGCTCGCGGTCTGGTGATCATGCCGGCGGAAGCCCATCCCACACGGCGGCTACGACGCATTCGTTATGAAGACGGAGGGTACGGTGTCGACGGCGTACGGGCTGTCTTTCGCGCCGTAGAACATCTGCATTTCGGCTGGGCGTTCGCCGGCATGGTGCTCAGCATGCCGGGGATGTGGTGGCTGATACAGGCTGTGCTGGACAGCTGCGGCCTAGGGCCACGGAGCTTCAGAAGAGGGACGATCCCCATCCCATGCATTTTCCGGTTGACACAGGAAACGCGTAACCGTACAGTTACGCATTAATGAGGAACCGATCGGTTACATATTCGCCTATAGCCTCGTTTCAGGCCATCGCTGATCCAACCCGGCGGGCCATGCTCGACCTGTTACGGGAGGGAAGGAAGCCTGCCGGAGCCATCGCCGAAGCCTTTCCTGTCTCACGGCCCGCCATCTCCAAGCATCTTCGTCTGCTTCGGCATGCGCACCTGGTGCGGGAGACACGAGAAGGCCGTAACCGGATTTATGAACTGAATCCTGAACCTCTACGCGCAGTCGAAAGCTGGCTTGAGAAATATCGCGTCTTCTGGACGCAAAGCCTGGGCAACCTGAAGGCGATGGTCGAGATGGAGTTCGCAGCACCCAAGATCGCCCAGACCAGCCATCACGGCACACGCCCAAGAACCAGAAACAGGAAGGGAGAGTAAGCAGATGACAGAGACAACAGTCAGCGATTCCATCGAACTTGAGATCTTTATCGCAGCGCCGGCCGACAAAATCTTTCAGGCTTTGACCGACCCGGCCAAAGTGCCTCTGTGGTGGGGAACTCCGGCTCAATACCGCGTCACATCCTGGAACGGAGAGATTCGTCCGGGTGGCCAATGGCGTAGTGAAGGAGCTGGTGCCGACGGCACGTCGTTTCACGTCGGCGGAGAATACCTGGAGGTCGCCCCTCCCCATCTCCTGGTTCACACCTGGAAACCGAGTTGGGACGGTGAACGGCCGACACTGGTACGCTTCGACCTCCTGTCACAAGACGGTGGAACCCTGGTAAAAGTCCGTCACTCTGCCTTCGGTGATGCCTCTGCGGTACGTGAATCGCATGCCCAGGGCTGGATACGCGTGCTCGGCTGGATGCAGGCCTTCGTGGAGAGGAACGAGACCATCGACAGCCGAGGAGAGGCGCAATGAGAGCGACCTGGTGGTACCGCGGCTCTTCCCTGCTGCTCGTCCTGTTCGCCGCCGGCCACACGCTGGGCTTCCGCAAAACCGACGTATGGCCTGAGACCGTGAAGCCGGTAGTGGCCGGCATGCAGACCGTGTACTTCCCGGCGGACGGTTTCCTTCGGAGCTATTGGGATTTCTACGTCGGCTTTGGCTTGTTCGTCACCGTAATGATGCTCTTCGCTGCCGTTGTGGCATGGCAGATGGCGGGTCTGCCCCAGGAGACGCTCTCCCGGCTGAAACTGGTCCGCTGGAGCCTGGCGATCGCGCTTGCCGTCATTACCGCCATGACCTGGCGCTATTTCTTTCTGGCGCCACTGGTCTTTTCCGTTGCGACGACGGCGACCCTTACCGTGGCTGCGACACTACGAAAGTAACCATCCGGACCGTCGGGTCTTCCTCCCTCCGAGGTCCAGAATGGAGGCCAGCTGGATGCCATTCCACCCTTTGTACGACCACACGCGGAGTGACGCGGGACGGGAAGGCGATGGGCTTGCGGAGGTTAAAGAAAAGGTTAACGGCGAGAGCCGGCCACGTCGTCTGTTAAGGCCACCCGGCGCTAGGTCCATGATTTTTATAAGGAAACGAGGGACGGTGGAGACGAATTTCTGTTAGCAAAGGTGTTGCGCTTGACATTGATTCTTGTGGTACGCTACAGGCAATCGTTTGAAACAGATTGGTCTGAAGCAAAGGTACACCTCTGCCGAACCCCATTTGGATTCAGCGTCAAAACTCTATCCGCACAAGGAATTTGCAACATGGAACAGGGAACAGTGAAGTGGTTTAACGACGCCAAGGGGTTTGGCTTCATCAGCCGCGAGAATGGCGAGGATGTGTTCGTACACTACTCCGCCATTAACACGACCGGCTTCAAGAGCCTGCAGGAAGGCCAGGCGGTTCAGTTCAACGTCGTCAAGGGACCGAAGGGCTGGCAGGCAAGCGACGTGCAGCCCCTGTAGCACGCTGCAACACCTTTCGAGGACAGGATGTAAAGCAAAACGGCAGCCCTCGGGCTGCCGTTTTGCTTTAATCACGTGCGCCGGCGACGTGCGCACTAAGATCGTCCTCGTCTTTCAGACCGCGATACCCTTTGTAGTTTGCGGCTGCGCTTCCGTTAAAGTTCAGAAACAACAGCGCCCGCAGACTTCCCGTGGCATCCATGTGCGCTGGAAGCCACAGTGAAGGTTGCACCCGTTCCTGCTCGACGGTAAACCGCGTCCCCTTGCGGATATCGACCAGCAGACCTCCGGCGATCTTGAAGTCCCGGATGAAGCTGGCGTCGACCCGCATCACCGAGCGATCGGCCTCGTCCACGGCGATCGTCGCTGTCAGGCAGCGGGTTACCTCTTCGAAACGATTGCGAGTGGGAATATTGGGGTCGCCCTCATAGTCGAGCAACAGGACGGAGCGTCCATCGACAACTCCATGGCGTGGATTGGAGAGCCGGCCAAGCTCCAGCAGGCGCGAGACCGCGATCTCAGAGTTCGGCGGATGCGCCTTACGCTCCCGTGCTTTGTTGATCTGCTTGCGGATATTTTCGTCGTCTTTGCGCTGCTCCTCGTCGGTCAGCGCGTGGCCGTTATGACGCAGTGTACGGATGACCTGGAAACCGTCTTCCGTTACCGCTTCAATGTCTCGCTCTTCCTGCTTTTTAAGTTTTCCGGTGTGGTCGAACTCCAGGCGCGATTCATGCCCCTGGTAAAAGATCTGTTTCCGGAAGGTTTCCGCGGCATGCTGATGGGCAATGAGTTCGGGAACAAGCGTTGTCAGGTCAACCTGCTGTGCGGAGGCGCAGCACGGAAGAACTGAAAGGAAAACAGCAATTTGAAGAAGCGTCCTGGTGGTGGATCGTTCGAAACCAGAGCTTCTCCTGACGGCGGAGCACTGAGTTGGGAAGATCATGCACCAAGAATGGAGCACCCGGTTTACGGCCTGATGACGGCGATGCGACGGTTTCGCGAAAGTTCGCGGGTATCTCGGTGACTAAAGCATTTTTCCTGCAGGTGTAGTGCAGGGCTTGCGCATCTATGGGCGTTTTCCGCAATGAAAACGCCGCTGCACGCTCCTCCCGGGATACCCAGCAACAGGAAAAATGCTCTCTACTCCGGCTTAGCCTGTTCTTCAGAAACCTTGGTGACGTCAGGAAGGATGGTTACCGTTGCATCCAGCTTGCGGTAATCATAGAAGCGCTGCTTTCCGGCGCCCTGAAATCCCTTGAAGAGCAACACCCGGCCATCGACGTTAACGTCCAGCGTCTCCGGCAGCCAGATCTCTCCACGCACCAACGCCTGCGTCCAGGTAAAACGAGACCCCTTGTGAACGTTCGCCAGCATGCCTCCGCCGACTTTGAAGTCGGAGGCGAGGTGGGCCTCCAACCGCGAGACCACCTGGTCCTGCTCATCGATGGCCACCGTCCCGTCGAGCCGGCGCATAATCTCATCGGAGAGTCCGCTGGTGTCTGCCTTGGGATTGCCGGTGAAGTCGTAGAAGATCTGGTCGCGCCCGTTCACGCGGATCCGGCGGCCGTTGGAGAACGTGGCCAGCTTCAGTAAGCGTGAGACGGAAAGGTTCACATCCCCGCCGTGCTTCGGCTTTTTGCCGGCTTTCAGATCGGCCACCTCTTTATCGACGTGCTCCTGCTCCTTCTTTGCATCGGACGGGGAAAGTTCCTTGCCGTTATGGCGGAGATGGCGCCGCACCTCCGTTCCGTTCAGAAAGAAGACCTCATACTCCTCGGTTGTCTGCTTTTTACTGCCTCCGTCCTTATCGAGCTCATCCGCTGTCTGCTGCATGGTGCAGATGTATTTGCGGCGCAGCGACTCCAGCTCATCCTGGTGTGTCCGGACCCCGGCGAAGAGAGTCGCGAACTCCGGCAGCGGAGCTGTGCTGGCGGCTGACGCAGAGGTGGCGGGCTCCTGCGCGGTAACCGGCGCGGCAAGGAGGAAAGCGAGCAACAGGGAGCGCAGAGGCATGACAGTGATACGCATCAAGAGAAGATTCGTTCCTATGCCTGGTTTCATTTCCGGGGTATGCTGGCAACCATGATACGACTGCTCATCGAGTGGCTGCTGAATGCCCTGGCGCTGGTGATCACCGCCTACGTGGTACCGGACTTTGAAGTGGATGGCTTCGGACCCGCTGTCATCGGAGCCCTGGTGGTAGGTCTGCTGAATGTCACTCTCGGATGGCTGCTCAGCATTTTCACCTTCCCGCTCGTCTGGCTGCTGCCGCGGCTGATGATGCTGTTGATCGATGCAGTTGTGCTCTATGTCGCAGCCAAATTTGTACCTGGCTTCCGGATCAAAACTTTTCTGGCGGCCTTCATCGGCGCCATCGTTCTGGTGCTGATCCACATCGTCTTCTCGTACGTCTGAGAATGAAATCTCTATACCAGCCTGGGCTGCGCCTAGGCGGATTGTCTGTCGTCGGTGGAGCTCCTGCCCACCCTAGCGTTGCGAGGGTGGGGCACCCGGGCGGGAAGGAATGCCGAGTGCTTCCTCCAGGCCATGCTGCCATTCTGGGCCACTCTCGCGATCATGTTGTCCCAGCTCGACGACGTGCTGGTTGGCAGCTCGATCGAGAGCGGTGCGGGCATAGGTCACCTCCACCGCCGTCCGCCGCTCCTGCAACGCCGTGACATGCACATCCACGGTCATTGCGAACCGGTTGCTCACCACGGCAACATATTGCATCCGGCCGCCGGCTATATCGAAGAGCGTGTTCACCCAGACGCTGTCTACCCTTCCATGCCTGATCGTCCACACCGCACCCTGCACGTCCCTTCCCGGTTGCGGATAGGCAAAGACCGGATTCCAATCTTCGCCCGCCCACCTGCGCTCGGCCTCCGGAGCGAATAAGGGAGCGACCTGAGCCATAGGAGCAGCGAGCTCAAAGCGGAAGGTATTCACGACCTGGGCGTTCCCTTCCTGAACCGGCGATGTAGATGTTTGAGCCCCAACCTGATACATCATCGTTCCCCCCGCCAACACGAAACACATTCCTGTAATCCGCAGATTTCTGAAGGTCATCGCCGCTCCTTGAGTTGATGACTGTCCTTCGCGCGGAGCGTTAAGCCGTACAGCTCACGCAACTGATCAATCTGTCCAAGCGTTGCCTGAGAGAACGGTGCTTTGCCCTCGAAGGAATGCAGGACGATTCCTTCCAGAAGATCGCCGAGGCTCATGTCCTTAAGTTCTGCCAGTCCTTTGAGGACCTTGAGCAGTCTCTTTTCGATCCTGACGCCTGTCTGGACACGCTCAACTTCGATCGGCCGGGCTTCATCACTCATGGTACAAATGTACCACGGTACACGATTCCATGCCTCCGGAACCACATCCTCCCTCTCTGCGTACATGAGAGAATAGGCACCCTGAAAGAACGAGGACATTCCTTGTGAACCTGATCCGGAGCACTGCCCTGCTTATGAGTCTTGCCGTACCTTCTATCGCCCAAACGGCCGCACCGAAGCCGCCCGCCGATCCCCTTCACGCCTGGGTCGGCATGACCACGCCTGCCGATCTCGAGAACTGGGTGAACTATCACATCGCCGAAGAGAAGAAGGCCGTCGCGGAGATCCTCGCCGTCAAAGGAACCCGTACGATCGAGAACACGCTGAAGCCCTTCGACCGCGCCCAGTTCCACCTGAACATCGCCGGCAATCAGGACTACCTGATGTTCGGTCTGCACGACAACAAAGACGTGCGCGACAAGGCGCAGGCGCTATTGCAGAACATCTCCGCCGAAGGCACCGCCCTGCAGCTCAATCAGGATGTCTACCACGCGCTGGTAGCCGTCGATAAGACAAAGGCGGATGCAGCGACCAGGTACTACCTGGACCGTACGCTGCTGGAATACCGCCTGGCTGGTGTGGATAAGGATGCCGACACCCGCGAGAAAGTCCGCAAGCTCTCAGACCAGATCACTGAGCAATCACTCCACTTCTCCCGCACGGTGCAGGACGATGTCCGCAAGGTCGTCGTCAAGGATCCCGCCGATCTCGATGGACTCCCCGCGGATTACATCGAGAAGCACAAGCCCGCTGCCGACGGGACCATCACACTCACCACTGACCAGCCCGACATGCTGCCGGTCGTCACCTATGCGAAGAACCCGCGCCTGCGGCGCGATATGTATCTCGCGTACAACAACCGCGCCTTCCCTGGGAACAAGGCCGTCCTGCTCGATCTGATGAAGACCCGGCAGGAGATGGCGACCACGCTCGGCTATAAGACCTGGGCCGATCTCGCTACCGCCGACATGATGATCGGCTCAGCCGATAAGCTGCGTTCTTTCCTCAAGGAGGTCGATGAGGCCTCCCGCCCCGCGGCAGCCAAGGAGTTTGCCCTGCTGGAGGCCTTCGTCAAAGAGAAGGAACCTTCTGCTTTACCGCTCGCCGCCAGCGACTCCAGCTACTGGAGCGAGCAGTACCGACGCGCGAGGTACGACTTCGACTCGCAGTCGGTACGTCCTTACTTCCCCTACCCGGAGGTGGAGAAAGGCGTGCTCGCTACCGCGGGCAAACTCTTCCACATCGAGTTCCGCCCTAGCAAGGCTCCGATCTGGAACCCGACCGTCACCGCGTATGACGTCTACGACCAGGGCAAGCTGGCAGGTCGTATCTATTTGGACATGCATCCGCGTGAGGGCAAGGATAAGTGGTTCTCAGAGTCCGGCGTGATTCCGGGCTCCGGTTCGCAGATTCCTGAAGCAGCCCTGCTGTGCAACTTTCCGGGACCGGAGAATGGCGATCCCGGCCTGCTGCAGTACTCCGATGTGGTGACCTTCTTCCACGAGTTTGGGCACATGATGCACGAGGTGCTTGGCGGCCACGGTCAGTGGGCCGGCACGGCGGGCGTCAGCACCGAGCGTGACTTTGTCGAGGCCCCCTCGCAGATGCTGGAGGAGTTCTTCGAAGACACCGGGATCCTGCAGTCCTTCGCGAGACACTACAAGACCGGCGAGGTGCTTCCCTCGACCACCATCGATAAGATGGTGCGCGCCGGGCGCTTTGCCCGCGGATCGTGGGTGCAGGGACAGCTTCGCTACTCCGAGCTCTCCCTCTCTGTTCATGACCGTGCTCCCGAGCAGGTCGATCTCGATGCCATCAACAAGAAGACCTTTGTGGATCACATGCCGTATGTCTTCCTCGATGACAGCCACATGTATGCCAGCTTCACGCACCTGACCGGCTACTCGTCGAACTACTACACCTATGTGCTCGATAAGGTGATCGCTGTGGATCTCTTCTCGGCCTTCGATCCTAAGAACCTGCTGGGCGGCCCTGCGGCGATGAAGTACCGCAAGACGGTCCTGGAGCCAGGTGGAAATAAATCGGCTAACGATCTGATCAAAGATTTTCTCGGACGTCCTCAGTCCATGGACGCCCTGAAACGCTGGATCGCGCTGGGCTTGCCGGCTCAGTAGGGCTTCTGCATCTACGGGCGTTTTCCGCAATGAAAACGCCGCTGCACGCTCTTCCGGGATTCCCAGCAACAGGGAAAATGCTCTAAGAGACAAGAAAACCCACGCCGGAGGAAAGGCGTGGGTTTTCTGTTTCATTCTCATGTCGTAGCATCTTCTCTACCGGCATGAACCAACGCATACAGGCTCTGCAACAACTCCAGTCCGACACGTTTGATGTACTCATCCTGGGAGGCGGAGCAACCGGCCTCGGTATCGCCGTCGATGCAGTCACCCGCGGTTATCGCACCGCGCTGGTCGATGCCGGCGACTTTGCGCAGGCAACCAGCTCACGGGCGACCAAGCTTGTGCATGGCGGCGTTCGCTATCTGGCTTCAGGCCAGATCTCCCTGGTCTATGAAGCCCTGCATGAACGGGCAGCCATGTTGCGCAATGCCCCGCACCTGGTGCAGCCTCTTCCCTTCGTCACACCCGCCTATCGATGGTTCGATCTGCCGTTCTACGGCGTTGGACTGAAACTCTACGACGTCCTCAGCGGTAAGGCGACCATGGGACCGACCTCGGTTCTCGGTCACGACAAAACCTTGACGCTGCTGCCCAATATTGCACGGAAGAACCTGAAGGGATCCATCGTCTACTACGACGGCCAGTTCGACGACGCGCGTTTCTGCCTGGCCCTGGCCCGCACGGCTGTCGACCATGGCGCAACGGTACTGAATTATGTCCGCTGCATCTCCTTCGAAAAGTCTTCGGGCAAGATCACCGGTGCAGCGCTGCGAGATGAGGAGACTGGCAACTCCTTCCGGGTAAATGCCAGGGTTGTCGTCAACGCCACCGGTATCTTCACTGACGAGGTGCGTCATCTCGACAACCCCTCTGACGCTTCGCTGCTGAACGTCTCGCGCGGCACACACATTGTCGTGCCGCCGACAGTACTCGGCCGCGACTACGCCATCATGGTGCCGAAGACGGAGGATGGCCGTGTCATCTTCGCCATTCCGTGGCTGGGCAAGGTCGTGATCGGAACCACGGATCTCGCTGCTCCCAAACCGGAGATCGAACCCGGCCATCAAGATGACGAGATCGACTACATCCTGCACCACATCAATCCTTACCTGCAGCACACCATCACGCGTGCCGATATCCTCTCCGTCTTCTCCGGCCTGCGTCCGCTGATTACCGGGCCGGGAGCATCGACCGCAAAGCTTTCACGTGAGCACCACATTGAACGTTCCTCGTCAGGTCTGCTGACCATCGCCGGCGGCAAGTGGACCACCTATCGCCGCATGGCGCAGGATCTGGTGGACTATGCCATCAAACAGGAGATGCTGCCTGCCGCGACATGCAGGACAGAAAAGCTTCCTTTGCGTGGCGCTCCTTTGAAAGCAGGCGATTCCCACGATTCGCTTTCGCGTTATGGGACTGACCGTGCCGCTGTGGAAGCGCTTATCACCACGGATGCATCCTTAGGCGCAAAGCTGGATGAGGCTCTTCCCTTCACCCAGGCAGAGGCCGTCTATGCTGCTCGCGAAGAGATGGCCAGGACCGTCGAAGACGTTCTTTCTCGGCGGATGCGTGCCCTGCTTCTGGATGCGAAGGCCGCGCTGCGGTCAGCTCCGAAGGTCGCAGAGCTACTCGCCCGCGAGCTTGGACACGGGACCGAGTGGCGGTTTGAGCAGGTTGCCGCGTTCAGGGAATTGGCGGCGCGGTTTTATTTGCCTGGGTAGGTCAACTCTGCTTTTCGCTGTCATCCTGAGCGTAGCGAAGGACCTGCTGTTCGCTCCAAGCAAAGCTACATGCAGAATGTTGAACGCGCTAAGCGAATGGAACCAGCGTCTGGGCTACCCCATATTTCGCGGCTCTAGCAACCAGCAACTAGATTCCCAGCCAGCGAAACGCCAACCCCATAACAATCGCGCCGAGAATCGGCCCGGCGATTGGCACCCAGGCGTAGGACCAGTCAGAGCCTCCCTTGCCCGCGACCGGCAGAAGCTGATGCATCAGCCGTGGACCGAAGTCGCGAGCGGGGTTGATGGCATACCCTGTCACTCCGCCGAGCGAAAGTCCGATGGCCCAGACCAGAATCGCTACCAGGTATGGCGCCAGGCCCGGAGCGGGACCGGAGACGGCAAGAAGCTTCGACCCGATGCACTCAATCACCAGCAGCAGTACGCTGGTCGCAATCATCTCCTGCATCATGTTCAGCCACGGCTTACGCACTGAAGGAGAAGTGCAGAAGACCGCCCGCTTCAGTCCCTGGTCTTCTGTCATCGCCCAATGCGGCAGCCAGAAGAACCAGTTCAAGGCCGCACCCGTCATGGCGCCAAGTATCTGCGCCAACACAAACGCCGGAACGGTGCTCCATTGGCCCGTATGTACGGCGACGGCAACAGTCACCGCAGGGTTCAGATGCGCGCCCGGAGAGCCGCACGCAATCGCGGTAATCACGCCGCAGAAGACGGCGAAGCCCCATGCCGCGGTAATGGAGATCCATCCCGCGTTCTCACTCTTCGTACCCTTCAGCACCACACCGGCGACAACGCCTTCGCCCATCAGGATCAGAACTGCCGTACCAATAAACTCACCGAAAAACGGAGAAAGCATCAACCCTCCACCCATGCGAAGGTCCGTGTCACAGCCTTCTTCCAGGTCTTAAAGAGATCCTCGCGCTCGGCTGCATCCATCTGTGGTTTCCACGTACGGTCTGCTTCCCAGTTCTGGATCAATTCGTCCGTACCACTGAAGTAGCCGGAGGCGAGCCCCCCGGCATAGGCTGCGCCCAGCGCCGTCGTCTCGCGCATTGCGGGGCGGATCACAGCCCTATCGAGAATGTCGGCCTGGAACTGCATCAGCAGTTCGTTGGCCACCATACCGCCGTCAGTACGAAGCTGCGTGAGCTGAATCCCCGAGTCCTGCTCCATCGCCTCTACCACCTCTCGCGTCTGGAAAGCAGTAGCTTCCAGCACAGCGCGAGCGAGGTGTCCCTTATTGGCGAAACGAGTAAGACCGGCGATCACACCGCGAGCATCGTCTTTCCAGTACGGCGCATACAAGCCGCTGAACGCCGGCACAAAATAGACACCGCCGTTGTCATTCACCATCTGCGCCAGCGGTTCGATCTGGTCGCTGCTGGAGATAATGCCGAGATTGTCGCGCAGCCACTGCACCAGCGCTCCTGCAATCGCGATGGAACCTTCCAGCGCATACACCGGCGGTTTGTCACCGAACTTATACGCAAGGGTTGTCAACAGGCCGTGTGTCGAGGGCTTGCGCTCTCCGCCGGTATTCATCAGCAGGAAGCAGCCGGTACCGTAAGTGTTCTTTACCTCGCCGGGAGAGAAACAGGTCTGACCCACCAGGGCCGCATGCTGATCACCCAGGATGCCGCAGATGCCTACACCTTCAAGGCTGGTGCGGTGCAGGTCGCCGAAGTGTTCACTCGATGACTTGATCTGCGGAAGCATCTGCTTCGGGATATCGAGAGCGGCAAGAATACCCTCATCCCAATTCAGCGTGGTAAGGTTCATCAACTGCGTGCGGCTGGCGTTGGTGACATCGGTCGCGTGAACGCCACCGTGGGTGCCTCCCGTTAAGTTCCAGAGGAGATAGCTGTCGATCGTGCCGAAGAGCAGGTTGCCTTCTTCGGCCTCCTCGCGGGCGCCCTTCACGTTGTCGAGAATCCACTTCAGCTTGAGGCCGGAGAAGTATGTAGTCAGCGGCAAACCAGTCTGGTCGCGGAAGCGGTCCTTGCCTCCCTCCGCCGAAAGACGCGTAACCATATCGGCAACACGCGTATCCTGCCAGACGATGGCGTTGTAGACCGGAAGGCCGGTATTGCGGTTCCAGACAACAGTCGTCTCACGCTGATTGGTAATGCCGATGCAGGAGAAGTCCTTCGGCCGAAGACCGCGGGCGTCGACTGCCTCATCGACGACTTCGAGCGTGCGGCGCCAGATCTCGAGCGGATCGTGTTCCACCCATCCTGGCCGCGGATAGATCTGTTCGTGTTCCTTCTGTGCCACGGAGACGATGCGTCCCCGGCGGTCAAAGACCATGAATCGTGTGCTGGTGGTGCCCTGATCCAGAGCTCCGATATATCCGGCAGGCTGCAAAACTGTTCTCCCCAAGAGCCGTCTCTTTGTATCGTGTTCGACTATCAGGAAGCAACATGTGATTACGTCTGGGAAGCTCGGGAAGAATTTTGTTTGTCATTTCGCAGCGACCGAAGGGCGCGGAGAAATGACAAACAAAGGATTCTGCTGTGGCTACAAATCTAGTGCGTCACCAGGCGGCTGTGCGCAATCGCATCCAGGAAGGGTCGCGCCTGCTTCATCGCGGCCTCTACAGTGATGCCATACTTCTCGCGCAACGCATCGACCTTGCCATGCTCAATGAACTCATCGGGCCAGCCGATACGGACGACCGGCACCTGCAGCTCCAATGAGTTCAGAGCCTCCAGTACCGCCGATCCAAAGCCACCGGCGAGGACATGGTCTTCAAACGTAACGATCAGACCGCACTGACGGGCATAAGCGGCGATGCACTCGCGATCGACCGGCTTGGCAAAGCGCGGATTGATCACCGCAGCCGAGAGTCCTTCGGCGGCAAGATGGTCACTCATCGTCACGGCCAGAGGAAGCAATGCGCCCAGGCCGAAGATGGCTACATCATGTCCATCGCGAATCACCTCAGCTTTGCCGATCTCCAGCGCAACCGGCTTCTCCTTCACGACAACGCCCGGTCCGACGCCACGCGGATATCGAATCGCAGACGGCGCCTCGTAGAGCATCGCCGTGTACATCATGTCCGCCAGCTCATCCTCATCCTTCGGCACCATGTGCACAATGTTTGGAACACCGCGCAGATAGCTGATGTCGAACAGACCGTGATGTGTCGGGCCGTCATCGCCTGAGAGTCCGCCACGATCCATGCAGAAGACTACCGGCAGATTCTGCAGGCAGACATCGTGCACAATGGGATCGAAGGCGCGCTGCAGGAAGGTGGAGTAGATGGCGCAGAAAGGCTTATAGCCTTTGGTGGCCATACCGGCCGCGAAGATCACAGCATGCTCTTCCGCAATGCCGACATCGAAGTAACGCTTCGGATGATGCGGCCGGAAGAGATCGAGCGCCGTTCCATTCGGCATGGCCGCGGTAATGGCAACGACCTTGTCATTCATATCTGCAAGCTTTGTCAGCGACTCGGCAAAAATCTCAGAATATGTCTTTTGTCCCGTCGGCTTGGTCTCGCCGGTCTCAGGATCGTACGGCCCCAGGCCGTGGAACTTCTTCTGCTTCTCGAGTGCGGGCTGGAACCCGCGGCCCTTCTGCGTAATCGCATGCAGCAGCACCGGCTTATTCTGCTGCTTGAGGAATTTGAAGGTCTCAATCAACAGCGGCAGGTCATGGCCATCGATCGGTCCAAAGTAGTTCAGACCAAACTCTTCAAAGAGCATGCCCGGACCGATAAGACCTTTCGCCGCGCCCTCGGCCTTCTGTGCCACGTGCTTTGCCGCTTTACCACCGATGCGCTCAATCAGATCCACCGCGCGATCGTGCCAGGTGACGAAGGTCGGGTTGGTGACAATCTTGTGGAAATACGAGGCGATCGCGCCCACATTGCGATCGATCGACCAGGCATTATCGTTCAGCACCACGATCAGGCGTTTGGTCGATGAGGCGATATTGTTCAGCGCCTCCATGGTGATGCCATTGGTGAAGGCGGCATCTCCGGCCAGAGCAATAATGTGCTCGTCGCCACCATTCATATCGCGCGCCACAGCCATGCCCAGCGCAGCCGAGAGCGCCGTGCCTGCATGCCCAGCGCCGAAGCTGTCATGCTCGCTTTCCGTGCGCAGCATGAAGCCGTTCAGGCCATCCGGCTGGCGGATGGTATCGAAGCGATCGGCGCGGCCGGTCAATAACTTATGGACATAGGCCTGGTGCGATACATCGAAGACAAAGCTGTCGCGTGGCGTGTCAAAGACATAGTGCATGGCGATGGTGAGTTCCACCACACCGAGGTTCGGACCGATATGACCACCGGTCCTGGAGACACCAACAATAAGCCGTTCGCGGATCTCTTCTGCCAGTTGAGAGAGTTCGGAGATAGAAAGCTTTTTGACGTCCGCGGGCGAATGTATCTGTTGAAGCAGGCTCATTATTATGGTTCGACGGCAATAGGCCGCCGGGGTTACTCTTCAGTATACGCCGGTAGTTCCCCCTCCCAGCGTGCAATTACGGCACACGCCAGGCAGTTCCCTATAACATTCAGGGAAGTGCGCCCCATATCCATCACCGCATCTACCCCAAGCAGCACCAGCATGGGTTCCAGAGGCAGATTGAACGTGGTGGCAGTTGCCATCAGCACCACCAGAACGGCACGCGGCACACCGGCTATGCCTTTGCTGGTGAGAACCAGCATCGCCAGCATCATCGCCTGTTCGCCCCAGCCCATGTGGATATTCGCCGACTGCGCCACAAACAGCGAAGCCATCGCCAGGTAGAGAGCAGAACCGTCAAGGTTGAAGCTGTATCCTGCTGGAATCACAAAGGCAACCACACGGCGAGGGATACCGAACTGCTCCATGTTTTCCATGGCCGTCGGCAAGGCTGCCTCCGAGGTTGCGGTCGCAAAGGCGATGGTCGCAGGTTCTGCAACAAACTCCACAAACCGGCGCAACGGAATCTTTGCCCACAAGGCAATCGGCAGCAGGATCAGCAGAATAAACGCGACCAGCGAGATGTACAGCGTAAGCAGCAGCTTGCCCAGCGGCAGAAGGACACTGGCTCCCATATGTCCGACCGTGTAGGCCATCGCGGCGCCCACGGCCACCGGGGCCAGATACATCACGATACCGGTGAAGCGGAACATCACTTCCGCAAACGACTCCATAAGTCGTACCAGCGGTGTACGTTTTTCCTCAGGCAGCAGCGCCAGGGCAATCCCGAAGATCGTGGCAAAGACCGCAACCTGCAGGATCTGACCCTCGGCAATCGATTTGGCGATGTTCTCCGGAAAGACGTGGACCAGGAAGTCCTGCCAGTGCATCGGAGCTGCCGGCGGCAACGCTCCGCTGGCAGCAGGCAGCGTCAATCCCACGCCCGCCTTGCTGATATTGATCGCAGCCATGCCGATGGCGAGCGCAAAGGTCGTCACCACCTCGAAATAGATCAGCGCTTTCACACCCATGCGGCCTACCTGCTTTAACTCGCCGTGGCCGGCGATGCCGTTGATGAGGGAGGCAAGAATCAGGGGTGCGACGATCGTTTTGATGAGACGTAAAAAAATGTCTGAGAGAAACTTCAGGTTCGAAGAAAAAACCGGAGCATCATGGCCTAATTCCCCGCCGGCGAGCATCGCAAAAAAGATCCACGGCGTTATCGAACGGCTTTTCCAGGCGAAGACGGCAAGAAGCCCGAGTCCGAGCAGACGACACGCCTCTTCCAGCGTTAAAAGAGAAGGAGAGACAGTTGCAAGACTAGCCGCCGCCGCGGCAGTGAAAAGAGTCACACCGCCCACGGCCAGTGCTTGTTGCATTTTTGGAAGAGCCATCGTGCGGAGCATATCATCTGTCTCGAAGAGAGGTTTCTGGAGATGCGTCGATCATTCCTTCTGCTTTGGGTGGCCGTGACCGCCGTGGCTACCCACACTGCCACCGCGCAACTAGGCTTCGGGCAGAGCAATCAGCCGAGCCAGCAGGCGCAAAGCCCCTTGACAGTGCCGACCCTGTCACCAGGGGTGGTCTTCCTGATGGAACTGGAAGGCCGCTTCAATCAGGCTGTTGAGAAGGGCGGCGGCAAAGCCTTCGCGAGCTGGTTTGCTGATGATGCCGTGGTATTGAACAACGGACGTGCCGCTACCTTCGGCAAGCTTGCGATTGGCGAGCAGGCAAAGTGGGACCCCAAGGACTATCAGCTAACCTGGCAGCCGCAGGGCGCGCAGATGGGTCCGAGCGGCGACATGGGCTTTACCTGGGGACATTACGAGGGGCATTCCAAAGATAAGAATGGTCAGCCCGTTGTTGTGGAAGGCCGCTACATCACCATCTGGAAAAAGATCAACGGCGAATGGAAGATAGCGATGGATGCAAGTGCAAACGATGCGCCTCTCGCCGGCGAGTGCTGCGCGTTGCCTAAGCCGGGCAGCGCAAAGTAATCCTTAGAGCGCGTTTCTAAAGTTCGCGCCATAAGGAGTGAAGAGTATTTGCTGTCCGAAGCATTGAAAAGCAGGTCCTTCACTTCATTCAGGATGACATCATTTTGGTGCGAATCTCAGAAATACGCCCTAACGCAGATTGCTGCTGGGCCGGCTGGGTAGCGTGAAATAGAACGTCGATCCCCGTCCCAGCTCGCTCTCTACCCAGATCTCACCGCCATGCTGTTGCACGATGGATTTGCAGATGGCCAAGCCCAGGCCGGTGCCTCCTTTGGCCCGCGAATCCGAAGCATCCACCTGCTGAAAACGCTCGAAGATCAGATCCAGCTTATCCGCGGGAATACCACGACCCTGATCGTGAACAGCGATGCAAGCTTCACCATCCGCTTCATACGTGGCAGCAAGAAATATTTCACTTTCCGCAGGCGAAAACTTGATGGCATTGGAGATCAGGTTTGTCAGCAACTGCAGAATGCGATCCGGATCGGCCCAGGCAAAGACATTCTCTGCCTGAAAGCGGAATCCAATCCCCGCCTTTGCAGCCGATGTCTGCTGCAGGTCCGCTGCACGATGACACAAGTCGCCAACCGACACGTTGGACTGATGCAGTTCTGCCTTGCCGCTGCCAATACGTTCCAGTTCCAGGATGTCGTTGACGAGATTGATCAGCCGGTCCGTGTTTCCGACGGCAATATCCAGCATCTGCTGCGCTTTCTCCGGCCGAGACTGTAGCACGCCGCTGGCAACCATCCCCAGCGCCGCGCGCAGTGACGTGAGCGGCGTACGCAACTCGTGCGAGACGGTCGAGACGAACTCATCCTTCATCTGGTCGAGCTCGCGGCGCGCAGTGGTATCAGTAAAAGCGACGACGACACCCACCGCCTCTCCATCATCCAGCAACGGTGTTGCGACGTAGTCCACCGGCACGTGCGTGCCATCCTTCCGCCAGAAGATCTCATCATTGACACGTACCGGCTCAGAAAGATGGACTGCCTCCTGGATCTTCGATCCCTCCGCCGGCTCCGGCGAGCCATCCGCGCGCGTATGGTGGATGGTCTCATGCAGGTTTCGTCCGAGAAGATCATGCGGCTTGTAGCCGAGAATCTGCGCTCCGGCCGGGTTGACCACAGTGATTGTGCCTGCCAGATCGATACCCAGAATGCCGTCACCAACGCTGGCCAGGATCGAGTCGCTCTGACGGCGCAGTGCACGCAGACGCTCTTCGGCTCCAACCTTCTCGGTAATATCAACGCCGAAGCCGAGCACGTAGAACGGCCGGCCTTCGGTCTCAATCAGCCGGTTCCTGTAGGCAAGGACCCGAACTTCCTCATTGCGGTGACACAAACGCAGCTCTCCCTGAGCCTCTCCGCTGGTGCAGACCGCCTGCAGGTACGCCTCCAAGGCATCCACTTCGTCGGCCGGAACAAAGTCCGCCAGCGGCTTGCCTACCATCTCATCGATGCTGTACCCGAGGCTCTCCGCGCCGTAACGATTCAGGCTGATCAGCGTTCCATCCTCGGCATGGGTAAACACCATACCGAGAGAACCCTCAATCAACTGGCGATACCTTGCTTCGCTCTCACGCAGAGTAGCCTCGGCTTCCCGCTGCAAGGTGACATCGATGCCGGTGGCGATGATAAAGGCCACTTCATTCTGTTCATCCAGCAGAGCTGTCGCGCTCCATGCGATATGACGCATGCTTCCATCGCGCGTCCGCCAGAAGTTCTCGAAGGTCGTGGGAAAGTTGCCGCGGGCGATGCTTTCGAAGGTCGCAATCGCGTCCTCGATATCTTCCTCCGGAATCAGCTTCTCCCAAAGATGCTGGCCTATCAGATCCGAGACCTGATATCCGGAGATGACCTCGCAGGCGCGATTGAATCGGACGACACGGCCAGCCGTATCCAACACCGCAACCAGGGCTCCCACGGTATCCAGCACTGCAGAGACGAAGTTGCGCTCCACGGTAAGAGCTGTCTCCACACGCTGCCGCGTGCGGGACGCACGATCCATCGATCGCATCCGGGTGCTGAGTTCCAGCCGGGTGACGATCTGGCGAGCGAGGACCTCCAACGCCTCCACCTGCTGATCGTTCAAAGTGCGCGGCACGGTGTCCAGAACACACAGGAGGCCGATACGCGCCCCATCCGGAGTCGTTAGAGGAGCACCCGCATAAAAACGATAGGTCGCATCTCCCAGGGCAATACCGTTCGCTCCAAAGCGCTTGTTCCGTGACAGATCGGGAATCTCATAGACGTTCGCATCCTGCAGCGTCTCATCGCCGGGAAAGGCGTTGCGGACCAGTTCCGGCGTCTCCCAGTTGGGGTGAGACTTGAACCAGATCCGATTCGTGTCCAGAAGGCCGACCGCGGCTGCCGGAGTATTGCAGATCTGCGCTGCCAGACGCGAGATTTCGTCCAGCGCCGAATCTGCCGGAGTATCGAGAATCTCGTATTGTTCGAGCGCGCGAAGCCTTAACTGCTCGTCCCGGATCAGGCTGCTCTTCATCGTTATCTAACGTTATGCATCCTAGAGCATTTCCCTGTTGCTGGGTATCCCGAAAGAGAAATGCGGCAGCGTTTTCATTGCGGAAAAAACGCTTATAGATGCGGAAGCCCTACTGTACGCCTACAGGGAAATGCTCTACGCAAACGAGAGAGCAATGAAAACTATCAGATTTGGTGCACTGAGAGCGTTTTCCCGGTTGCCGAGTATCCCGGAAGGGGCGTGCGGCGGCGTTTTCATTGCGGAAAACGCCCATAGACGCGATAACCCTACACTACCCCCCATAGGGGAAACGCTCTAGCGCACCAGATCGAGGCGGAAGACCGTAACCGGCTTCATGGAGATAGCTGACCCAAAAGCTTTGCTCTCTCCGCGTTCCACCGAGATGCGGCCGAAGCGCGTGTTCAGACCTATCGCCGCAACCACACCATTCGCGCGGTCCAGAACGCTCATACCCATGGAAAGCAGTGTCCGTGTGCTGAGACCCACGTTGAAATCGCGAATTCGCATGGACGAGTTTTCCGGCGCCTGTGGAAAGCGCCGCAACATTCCTCCGGCGTACATCGGCAACTCGCTTAATTGAGCAAATGCCGGATGAGCCGCGGACACCGCAGTCTGGGATGGCGACGGGAAGTAGCTCCAGCCTCCAAACCTGCTCGTCAATGCGGACCAGCGGCTTTGTACCGCAGCAGTCGGCTTCCCGTTATAAGAGAAGTCCTGGCGAACGTATGGCAGTACCAACGAGTGAGAGATATAAAGTGACGGCTGCATCTGCAGCGCGGGCGTCGCCGAAAGATCGAGCCCGCTTGCAGTTTCAGCACCTCCGGCCGCCGCATGTGCCATCGGAGCAGCGCAGAGTAGGACGAGGCAGACAGCACGGATTACGGTTAGCTTGATCACCAGGGGAGGTCTCTCCTTGACTATCGGTGCTCTCAAGCAAATCTTGAGTGCCGATATCTGGCGTACGTCCCCTGTGATGCAGGCGGGCAGAAGAAGTCTGCCCGCCGTCCTGGAAGATTACTCGTCCTGTTCGCGCAGTTTTGCGATGACAGTGAAATCCTCGAGCGTCGTGGTATCGCCCTTTACCTCTCCGGTGGTCGCCAGTTCCCGTAACAAACGGCGCATGATCTTACCCGAGCGGGTCTTCGGCAGAGTCTGCGTAAAGCGCAGGTCGTCCGGACGCGCCAGGGCGCCGATCTCCTTGGCAACCCACTTGCGCAGCTCCTGCTTCAGGTCTTCCGTCGCCGTAACGTGTTCTTCCAGCGTGACGAACGCAGCGATCGCCTGGCCTTTGAGCTCGTCCGGACGGCCAACGACAGCGGCCTCCGCAACAGTAGGATGCGAAACCAGCGCTGACTCAATCTCCGCCGTTCCCAGGCGATGTCCGCTGACGTTGATGACATCGTCAACACGGCCCATCAGCCAGAAGTAGCCATCCGCGTCCCGCCGCGCACCGTCGCCGGTAAAGTACGCTCCCGGAATCTCCGACCAGTAGGCGGCAACATAACGCTCCGGGTTGCCGTAGATGGTGCGCGCCATCGAGGGCCAGGGCTTGCGAATGATCAGCAGACCGCCGTGGCCATCCGGCACGGGTTCGCCTTCCTTGGTCACAACGGCGGCATCGACACCAAAGAAAGGCACGGTGGCCGATCCGGGTTTCGCGGCAATCGCGCCTGGAATCGGCGCAATCATATGCACTCCGGTCTCGGTCTGCCACCAGGTATCGGCAATGGGGCAGCGCTCATGTCCGATCTCGCGGTGGAACCACATCCACGCCTCGGGATTGATGGGCTCGCCCACTGTACCCAGCAGACGCAGCGAAGCCAGCGAATACTTGCGGACCCACTCGTCGCCCCACTTGATAAATGCGCGGATCGCCGTGGGAGCGGTATAGAAGATCGTCACCTTGTGACGATCGATAATCTGCCAGAAACGGTCCGGCTCCGGCCAGTTAGGCGCGCCTTCATACATCAGCACGGTGGCGCCATTCTGCAGCGGTCCGTAGACCACATAGCTGTGTCCCGTAATCCAGCCGATATCGGCAGTGCAGAAGTACACATCATCTTCCTGCAGATCGAAGACATATTTGCTGGTCAGATATGTGCCTACCGCGTAGCCGCCGGTGGTATGCACCAGGCCCTTAGGCTTACCGGTTGTTCCAGAGGTATAGAGGATGAACAGCGGATCCTCGGCATCCATGGATTCGGGCGGGCAGTTCGGCGACGCCTTCGCGGTCAGCTCGTGCCACCAGAAATCGCGGCCGGGAGCCATCGCCACCTCAGATCCCGTACGACGATGGACGATCACCGTCCGGATCGTCGGGCAGCTCTTCAATGCCTCATCAACGATGGGCTTCAGCTTCACTTCCCCGCCGCGACGGTATCCGCCATCCTGGGTCAACACAGCGACACAGCCGGAATCATTGATCCGGTCAACAAGAGCATGCGCCGCAAATCCACCGAAGATCACATTGTGCACCGCGCCAATGCGGGCACAGGCCAGCAGGGCAATCGCCAACTCGGGGCACATGCCCATGTAGATCGCGACGCGATCTCCCTTTTGGACGCCCGCCTCTTTCAGCATGCTGGCGGCCAACTGCACCTCGGTGAGAAGCTCGGCAAAGGTCAGGGTACGGACTTCGCCCGGCTCTCCCTCCCAGATGATCGCGGGCTTCTGTGCACGGCTGCCCACCGCATGACGATCGACGCAGTTGTGGCTGAGGTTCAGCTTGCCACCGACAAACCACTTCGCCCAGGGCTGATCCCACTCCAGAACCTTTGTCCACGGCTCGAACCAGTCGATCTCGCGCGCCGCATCTGCCCAGAACTCCTCCGGCTGCTCGATGGAGCGGCGGTACATAGCGTCATACTGCTCTCGTGTTTTTATATGGGCCCGTGCAGCAAACTCAGCGTGCGGCGGAAAGACTCGGTTTTCTCGTAAAAGCGAATCAAAACTTGTTTCAGACACAGTCGACATGCAGCTCCTAGTGAGACCACGATTGTACTTTGTCAAAATAACGACCGGCCACAAGTACACTCAGCAAATGGAATTCCATTGGGGCGCCATCTTTGGATTCATGTTCGGCTTTATGTTCGGTGTGGGCTGCGCACTGGCGGTCATGTACTCCATCTATATGGGCGGCTATCGCGCTGCGCTTCGTGACGCCCGGCTCCCCGCACCGCCCGAGCGCTACCGCAAAGCCGTTGCCAAACTTGACAGTACTCAGGGATAGAGCGTTTCTCTGTTGCTGAGTTTCCCGAAGGGGGCGTGCAGCGGCGTTTTCATCACGGAAAACGCCCATAGATGCGGAAACCCTACAGTGCACCACAGGGAAAATGCTCTGGCTTTTTGGGGCTACGACGATTGCCCTAGCTGTGCTCGCAGCGCCGCGACCTCTTGCCGCAGGGCTTCCAGTCCCTCCCTCATCTCCCGGGCGCTCTCCTCCATCGGAGAAGGCTTTTTCCCCTCCACATAAAATGTCCCGTTCGGCTGCAGGCTGCATATCTCTACCGCCTCAAAGGACCGGAAACCCTCTTTATGCAGGACCGCCAGCAGATCATGCTCCGTCAGATGCTCCCGTTCCATTGCCCTCTTGTCCACTCGCCCGTGGCGCACAAGAACGGTCTCGCTACCCTGTAGCGCGGAATCCAACTTCGGCGCCCTAAAAAGCGCAACGCTGATGACCCAGTTGATGGCGAGCAGCGAAAATGCCCCGATAATGCCCCCGGAGACGGAGTTATCGTCGCCGATGATAGCGTTCTGCACCGTATTCGACAGAGAAAGCAGAACCACCAGGTCGAACGGATTCAACTGCGCCAGCTCCCGTTTGCCGAAAAGACGCAGGAAACAGATCAGGCAGAGGTAGACCAGGACGGGACGCAGGATCTTCTCCAGCAGCGAGACCGTCGATGGCAGGTGGAACATATGTTCGAGCACGGCGGGGTTCTCCCAAGGTTGGAATTTCTGCCGCAGGATACCTCACCGGAGGTGATGAAGAATCGTCCAACCGGGGACGGCATCCGGACAGGTACAATTGTTTGCAGTGGGTTGCTCTTGTCTTTTTGCCGGCCAGATTCTGGCGGTGGAGTTCCGCGCGATTTTGAAGGGATTGACCGAAGCATGATGAAACGGATGTTGTTGGGTGCGCTGCTGCTGAGTGCCGGCAGCGCGATGATGGCGCAGGAGAGCCGGCAAGACATTAGCGTGAGCGCCATCGGAGTATGGCAGCCCCAGGTCAATGGAAATGGCTCCCAGCTAAATGCCAGCATGACCATGGGCGGTCTGGTCAGCTACCGCTACCTGGTAACCCCGCGCAGCGGTCTGGAAGTGAACTACTCCTTCTCGGAGTACACGGACTACTTCCGCACCAGCTTCACCCGGCCCGCGGTTCACGTCCGCCAGCAGGAGATCACAGGCGCCTACGTTTACTCCCGCAACTACGGCAACTACAACCCGTTTGTTGAGGTAGGCGTCGGCGGCTACATTATGAGCCCAATCCGCGACTTCGGCACCACCAGCCTGGATACGAAGCAGAACACGAACATCGGCGCGCTCTTCGGTGCCGGTGTTGCCTATGAGCTCAGCCCGAGCTGGGATTTGCGTGTCGCGTACCGCGCTTTCGTGCTGAAGGCGCCGAACTTCGGTCTCGACTCCGTAGCAACCCGCCGCTATACCGTCATCTCGACTCCGGCGGTCGGCTTCGCCTACCACTTCTAAACTGCCACAGCGGCAGTAAAGCATTTTTCCTGAAGGTGCAAAGTAGAGCTTCCGCATCGATGGGCGTTTTCCGCAATGAAAACGCCGCTGCACTCCACTATCGGGGTGCCCAGCAACAGGAAAAATGCTCTAAAAAGCCCCGGTCTGGACAATCCAGACCGGGGCTTTTCAGTTTCTTCTATCGGGGCCTAGCGTTTCGTCGGATAGCGGCTGTCGGAACCAAAGTGGTAAGCGACACCAAAGGAGACAACCTGCGGAGTAATGCCGTGGGGCGGATAGCTAGGCCAGTTCTGATATTCGTAATCGAACACGCGAACATTGATGCGGCGATTCGCGCGGATATCTAAACCACCGCCGGCAGCCCAGATATTGTAGGCCAGATTCGCAACCTCAACATTATTCCCGAGTTTGTCCGTAAAGTTGTAGACCCCGCGTCCGTACATGCCTTTGATGTACGGACGGAACAAGCCGTCTTTGAACGGCCGGCTGTATCGAGGCCCGATCTCATACGTCTTCTCGTATTCCTTGCCGGGGTTGTCCTGATTGACCTTATGGAACTCACCTTCGATTCCCAGGTGATGCCTGAAGTCGAGATCGAAATAGAGGTGGAACCCCTTGAATTTATCCGCGGTAGA
This sequence comes from Terriglobus sp. 2YAB30_2, assembly GCF_052114765.1. Lineage (NCBI taxonomy): Bacteria > Pseudomonadati > Acidobacteriota > Terriglobia > Terriglobales > Acidobacteriaceae > Terriglobus > Terriglobus sp. 2YAB30_2. The sequence goes on along the minus strand of NZ_JBFRFJ010000005.1, from coordinate 202,776 downwards.
GTCGGATTTGGCGATCGAATAACCGCCGCCGGCCTGAAGATCAGCTCTTCGACTCGCCGTGTAAACCGACTGTGCGTGTACCGCGGGCAGCGCGACAGCGAGTGAGAGCAACGCGAGAGACTTTCTGATTACCTGCAAGAATCCAACCTTCCCTGACCCGAACTGCCAGCAATGAGGGTCAACTAACACAACCTTTTATCTCTATCAGCATAAGACGGGGGCACGAAGGCCCCCGTCTTACGTGGAAATTACTGGTTCTGGGGAGGAGTGGAGGTACCAGAAGCCGGTGCTCCATTTTGTGGAGCAGGAGCGGTTTGAGGAGCGTTTCCGGGATTTCCATCCACGGGGGCCGGCGTTGCCTGCTGCTGTACCGGTGCTGCAGTACCTGCTGCAGGCGCCGCGGCGCCGGTTGCCGGAGCACCTGCTGCCGGAGCAGCGGTTGGCGCTACGGGGGCCGTATAGTAGCTGAGCCTCAGATAGACCGGCGTCACTTCGAACGGCATCTTGTCACGCGGATTCAGAATCGGCTCCTGAGCCGCATGCAGAGTGATGACCTGGTCGGTCCAGGGGTCGAACTTCAGGAAGCTGCTCAGCGGCATGGCGGCCATCTGCTTCAGATCCTTCACGTCCAGCTTCGTTCCCTTTGCCTGCAGCGCGGCCAGCCAGAAGGTCGGATCCTTGTCCTTGTCGTTCTTGATCAGTGAGTCGCCAATCATCGCCTTGTTCAGATCAGGAAGAGCCTTCACACGCGCGGACAGCTGCTGCAGATATAGCCCGAAGTAGGTTGAGGCATCCTGCAGCTCCTTGGCGTTCAACAGCTCGACCGTCTTCTTGGCGGCCTCTTCGTTGTCCTTATCCGTGTGATGCATCGGGATATGGGTAAACGCCGAGGTGTCCGGGAAGAGCAGGCGATCGCTGAAGGCGTACTTGGTGTCCAGGCGATGCCCGAGGATCACGTGTGCAACCTCGAAGGCCAGGATGGCATTCAGGTTGCCCGCCTGCTGCGCACCGTCAGCCGTAATGACAGCCGTGGTATCGATCACGCTCTTGCTCAGCAGCACGGTGTTTCCAACGGCCAGCGATTCCAGCGGCTCCGTCAGCAGCGTACGCACCCGGATGGGGCGCGACAGCGGAATCTGGTTATAGGCCAGAATGTTGTTGGCAAGAGCCGCGAGAGTCTTATCAAACTCACTGGGCGCGGCCAGCAGACCGGCCTTGGTCAGACGGTCGATGACATTGTCTTCCGCCTGCTGTACCCACTCACGCTGCGCACCGAGCGGGCTGACATCCTGAGCATCGTTGGAGACATCCGTCGCGCCCTGCACCTCAACTGAGGTGTTCTCGACTTCCTTCTCAGGAACCTTGAGCGCGTAACCCCAGATATGCCCAACCGCCTTGAACTTGACGATGTTGCCAGGAACCTTCGGATTGCTCTCCTCTACGTAGAACGAGTTCGGCAACCAGATATCCGGCTGCACATTGGTGCGCCAGCTATCGAAGTGGTAGTACTCGCTATGCGTCGCCTGGCTGCCGTTGAAGCTGCCGTTGAAGCGAACGATGTTACCTCCGCGGCGCTCGATCCAGATGCGACCGAAGAAGCGGCCATAGCTTCCTTTCGCGGGCTGCACGTCGAACACCGTGGTCGCGACGGAACCCAGGAAGTCATTGCGGACGAAGTAGAAGTTGTAGTGCTGGCGATCGAAGTCCTTGGAGTCAATCAACAGCATCTGCATGAAGCCGGCTTCGTTGAACTCCAGGTTCAACGCCTTGCCCAGGCCGGTAATAAAGCTGAGCGAGTTCTTGAAAAACCCAAACTTGCCGCCGGTGCTGGTCTTGGAGGTCTCGTAGGTTCTATCGCCGATGACCTTGCTGAACTCGACACGCCCCAGGAAGTGCTGGTCGGATTCGGGCACCTGCAGCAGATCCTGATCGGGCTTCATGGTCTGGATATAGACCTCGGTCAGCGGAGCCCGCTCTTTAAGAACCTTGATCACCTCAGCCTCGCGCGCGATGGCGCGGTCAATCAACTGATTCTGTGCTGGCGTTGGCTTGGTGTATCCGGTGTCGTCTGGCTGCTTTTTCTTGCCCGGCAGAATTTTAATTGCGTGCGCGGGTGCCGCCAGCACCACGATCGAGGCGAGGGCGAGACCTGCCATGCAAGCTTTACGAAAAATCATATCTTCCTGACTCCTAGGCGGGGGAAAAGCCGCTTTCTTTCAATAATGACTTCAACTACAACCATTCAAAAATGAACACCAAGAAACTGAAAGCCCTACAACATCTGAAAGCCTACGTTCACAACGCCTGACCAGTCCACTGGCTGGCCGTTCTGCATTGCCGGCGAGAACTTCATCGTCTGAACGACACGGACCGCCGCCTCATCCAGACCATGTCCCAAACCACTGCTGACTCCCAGCACCTGCACTGCTCCGGAGGCAGTCACACGGACCTTTACGTAGACGGTTCCTTCCAAATGCAGCTTACGCGCCTCGTCGGTATACTCCGGCTTCGGCTTGTACAGCACCTTCGGCGGAGTCGCACCGGATACAGCAGTTGGCGCTACCGGCTTGGGCATCGGCGGCGGCGCCGCCTGCCCCAGATTTACAGGTCCGGCAACCCGTCCGGTGGAATTCAACGGACCAGTTCCACCGGCAACACCCAGCTTTACACCCTGCACCGGCTGCGCCGCATTGTCCCGGCCGCCAAGCGTTCCGTTCGGAGACCCCGAACCAAGATTCACCTTGGTCGACGGCGGTCCCATACCGCTTCCCGGAGGCATACCGGCCATACCGCGCTGTCCAAGGTTCACCGGGCTGGTGGCTGGTCCCGTCATGGGAGCGATCGGATTATTTGTCTGTCCGAGGGCGACGGCCGACGGATGGGTCGAATTATTCACCACGCTGGCAGCCTGGGCCTGACCGAGGTTTACTTTCACTGGAGCTGGAGGCGGCTGAACCAGCTTGGGAGGCGCCGGCTGAAGCACGACAGGCTTCGGCGTCTCCATCTTGACCTGAGGCGGCTTTGGTATGTCGGGCAGCTTGGTCTCAGGAATCTTGATCTTTGGCGGCGTAGGAGGAATGACCGGTGGCTTAGGAAGGGGTTTGGGCCTTGGGAGCTCCGGCTTCGGCTCGGGTTTGGGTGGCGGCGTCGAAGGAGCCGTCAGCATGGTGACCTTATGAGCCTCTGAGACCTTCTTTGCGGCCGCAGTGAGAATGAGGGCAACCACCAACAAGGTCACGTTAATGACGAGTGCAGAAAACAGAGAGCCCCGGCCCTGCTTCCCGGTATGCATGACTCCGAAGTGCGAAAAGGCAATGTCGTTCTGTTGCGCGGTCATTACGCGCTGGCCGGTGTATCCGGTTTGTGTCTGTCTCGCCATCGTTATTCCATCCTCAAAAATGCGCTTTCCTCGTCCTCACACTGACGCATTCTTGCGGCAACGGTCGCAGGAGCAGGAACCGATTTACCAAGGGCAGGCTCAAAGCAAGAATGTAGCAGCAAAGGCTCTAACATACAGATCGGCTCGGCCGTGCTACAGCGAAGGTACAACTCGGGGAATATCGCCTCGAGCCGGGGGGTATACCCCTATCTTCCTGAATCGCATCGGCGAAAGCAATGAAAAAAGTCATGAATCAGTCGACCGCGGGATCGAACCTCCAACCCATTAAATTTGCTCCGCAAGGGCGTTTCCACCACCAGGTCTGTCCTAATTCTGAGTGGGAGTCGCTGATACATTGGTTGCAGGTAGAGGGAAATTGGTTTCGATGAATTTTTTGGTGACCGGCGGAGCCGGGTATATCGGTGGGACTGTCTCCCGTATCTTGTTGCAACAGGGAGCAAAAGTCACCATTTATGACAATCTCTGTCACGCAAAAGCAAGTGCTCTTCCCGCACAAGCCGCCTTTATTCAGGGGGATCTGCTTGATCGCCAGCTGATCGAGAAGACGCTCCAGGAAGGCAAGTTCGATGCCGTTCTTCACTTCGCCGCCCTTATCGAAGCCGGCGAGAGCATGAAGAAGCCGGAACTATATTTCCGTAACAATACCGGCGGCACCCTCAGCCTGCTGGAGGCAATGTTAGCCACCGGACACAACAAACTCGTCTTCAGCTCCACCGCCGCCTGCTATGGAGAGCCGGAGTCGACGCCGATCTTTGAGACGGCCAAACTGCAACCGACCAATGCCTATGGCGAGTCGAAGCTGCTCTCAGAGACCATGATGCGCTGGATGAGTGAGATTCATGGTCTGCGCTATGCCGCGTTGCGCTACTTCAACGTCGCAGGGGCGATCGAGGGATATGGCGAAGCCCACGAGCCAGAGTCGCACCTGATTCCATTGATTCTGGACGTTGCCCTCGGCCGTCGCCAGTCGATCAAGATCTACGGACAGGACTATTCCACTGCGGACGGTACCTGCGTCCGCGACTATATTCATGTCCAGGATCTGGCCGAAGCGCACATCCTGGCGCTCAAGGCGCTCGAACAGCCCGGCCACCACATCTTCAACCTCGGAAGCGGACAGGGATTTACCGTGCGCCAGGTGATTGAATCGGCACGCCGCGTCACCGGTCAGCCGATTGCCGTGATCGAGGAACCGCGCCGCCCAGGAGATCCCGCGGTTCTGGTCGCCAGTTCGGACAAGATTAAGAGTGAGCTCGGTTGGAAACCGAACTTTCCAGAGCTGGACCAGATCGTCGCCTCCGCCTGGGAATGGCATCAGAAGCGATACGCGTAAATTTCGACGATCCCAAAAGACCTCGAGGGCCAGGAAGCGTTTGCTGCCTGGCCCTCAGTCTTTCATGATGAGGAAGATTTAGAGCGTTTTCCCCCGTTGCTGGGTATCCCGAAAGAGCATACAGCGGCATTTTCATTGCGGAAAACGCCCATAGATGGGGAAGCCCTACACTACACCACGAGGAAAGGCTCTATTGCTGAGGCGGTGGGCCGGGGCGTCCGCCGCCGCGCATCTGCGACTGCATCTCTTCATAGGTCTTCTTTTGGTCGTCGGTCAGAATGCCTTTGACCTTGTCGGAGTAATCCTTCTGGATCTCCATCATCTTCGGGCGCATGGTCTCCATGTCGCCGCCGCTCGAACGCAGATCCATCATCTTCTTGTCGCGTTCGGCCATAAAGTCCTTGACCTTAGCTGTCTGGTCCTCGGACAGGTTCAGCCGGGTTTTCATCATCTCGAGCTGGCGGGCACTACGCTGCTCGGGAGTCATCTGGCCCATACCGCCGCCCATTCCCTGCGCGTGTGCGCTGAGCGTGGCTGGACCCACAGTACAGGCAGCCAGAATCGCCGCCCGCATCACAATTTGTTTCAGGTTCATGGAAGTTACCCCTTTGACCTGCATCGGCCGTCCCTGCCAGAGGACGTGCCCACACTGGAAACGTTTGAGACCTGCAAATTGTCTCGACCTGGGGCGATTAATTTCCAGCCCGCGAGACCCGCTCCGCCTGGAAGTAGTACGGATCACCCTGCTGCACCGCATACTCCTCCGCAATCTTCAAAAACGCACGTGCGGTATGGGACAGAGCGGTTTGCTTGCGATACACCACGCGAAGCTTGCGCTCGAAGTTCAGCTCGCGGGCCTTTACCTCCACCAGTGAGCCCATTCGCAGCTCAGAAGCGACAGTCAACTTTGGAGATAAGGCCACACCGTTGCCCATCGCCACGAATCGCTTGATCGCGTCCAGAGACGGAAGCTCAACCCAGATTGGGAGCTTGGTCCGGTGCTGGGCAAACGCCTGAAAGACTCGTTGCCGCTGCGGCGAGGCAATATTGTGTGCGACAAAACGCTCGCGGCCAAGCTCCTTCACGGACGCCATACCTTCTTTTGCCAGCGAATGATTGGGGCTGACCACGCAGACCAGCTCGTCACGGAAGATCACCACGGAACGGAGTTGAGGGTCGGAGGGCTGAAAACTCAAGACTCCAAGTTCGACCGAATTGGCCAGCACGTCGTCGCCGATACGGCTGGCAAGCGACCGCTGTACCTCCACCTTTACATTCGGATGGCGCCGGGTGTACTCGTGGATGAGCGGAAGCAGGCAGAGACAGGTGTACTCATTCGCCGCCAGCAGCAAACGGCCGCGATGCAGTGAACGAAGCTCCTTCAATGCCGAACCCGCCTCGTCGCGGAGATTGACGAGCTTGACGGCGTACTCGCGCAGCACCTCGCCGGCGTCAGTCAGTGAGCCGGTCTGGCGCTCAAAGAGCGATTCGCCCAGCTCCGCCTCCAGTTTGCCGATCACCTGGCTTACCGCCGGCTGGGTGCGGTGAAGGCGCAGTGCGGCACGAGAGAAGCTTTTCTCCTCGGCAACGGCGAGGAAGGTTTCCATCTGAAAGAGGTCCACGGCGGCTCGCTTATTAGGGTATTAGAAGTACTAATCGACCAGACTCGCTCGATAAGTGGGGTTTATCATAACCGGAAGCAGAGGTGTAAGGCCAAGTATGTCGACCAACGATCGCGTTCTCTTTTTCGATACCACGCTGCGGGACGGCGAACAGTCGCCGGGATGCACGATGCACCACGACGAGAAGCTTCGGTTCGCACATCAGCTAGCTCTGCTGGGTGTGGACATCATTGAAGCCGGTTTCCCTATCGCCTCCGACGGTGACTTCCAGTCCGTGCACTCGATCGCGCGCGAAGTTGGCCGCGACGGCAAGAGTCCCCGTATCGCCGGTCTGGCCCGCTGCAAACGCGACGACATCGAGGCGGTAGCTCGTGCCGTTGCCCCGGCGGCGCGGAATAGAATTCATACCTTTCTTGCTTCTTCCGATCTGCACCTGGAAGTGAAACTTCGCATCAGCCGCCAGCAGGCTCTGGACCAAGTGGGTGAGATGGTGGCTCTGGCCAAATCGCACTGCGAGGACGTGGAGTTCTCCGCCGAAGACGCCACCCGCTCTGACATCGACTACCTGTGCAAGATGGTGGAGATTGCTATCCAGGCCGGCGCAACCACCATCAATCTTCCAGACACGGTCGGTTATTCGACACCGTCTGAGTATCAGACGATGTTTGAGACGGTTCGCGCACGCGTGCCCAGCAGCTCACAGGTGATCTTCTCCACGCACTGCCACGATGATCTGGGGCTGGCGACAATTAACACGATCAGCGGCATCCTCGGTGGCGCGCGTCAGATCGAAGTCTCCATGCACGGCATCGGCGAGCGCGCCGGCAATGCCGCACTGGAGGAGGTCGCGGCCATTCTATCGATCCGCAAAGATCAGTACCCCTTCACCAGCAGCCTCGATCTGAAGCAGATTGGCGCCACCAGCAAGGCCCTGGACCAGATCATCAGCTTCACGCCCTCGCCCAACAAGGCGATCGTTGGTAAGAATGCCTTTGCGCACGCCAGCGGCATTCATCAGCACGGTGTGCTGGCCAATCCGCTGACGTACGAGATTATGACGCCGGCTTCGTTTGGCGTTGTGGCGAACACCATTGTGCTGGGCAAGCACAGCGGCCGCCGTGGCCTGGAGCAGAAGCTGAAGGAGCTGGGCTATAACTTCAACCGCGAGCAGATTGACGAGATCTATCACCGCTTCACGGCGCTGGCGGACCGCAAGAAATCGATCTACGACCAGGACATCGTCGCGCTGCTCGAAGCGGAGTCCGCTCCGGCGGTATAACCCTGTGTTTGCCGTCATTCCGTAACGGAGCGGCAAAAACCGCTTCCATGAATCTTGAACCGCCGGGTGCCTCGCCCTCGCAACGTCAGGGTGGGTCCGGAGACTACGAAAGTGTCAAAGGAACGAATGAACCTCAAGATTGCAGTCCTGGCCGGCGACGGTATCGGCCCTGAAGTTACAAACGAAGCACTGAACGTGCTGAACGCTGTGGCGAAGCATGGCGGCCACACCTTTAACTATGAAGATCTGCGCATCGGGGGCGTGGCCATCGATGCGGACGGCTCTCCGCTGCCGGAAGCGACGCTTGCGGCAACACTCAAGTGCGATGCAGCCCTGCTGGGCGCCGTAGGCCATAACAAGTTCAACAACTATCCGCCGAGCCAGCGCCCCGAGGCGGGCCTGCTGAAGATCCGCGCGGAGCTGGGTGGCTATGCCAACCTTCGCCCCTCTGTTGCTTACAAGCCACTAGCCGACAACTCTCCGCTGCGTGCTGAGGTGACGGAAGGGACTGACATCCTCTTCGTCCGCGAGCTGCTTGGCGGTCTCTACTTCGGCGAGCCGCGCTGGTGGGATAAGGACAAGAAGCTGGCGCACAACACCATGGTCTACAGCGAGGCCGAGGTAGCCCGCGTCGCGAAGATCGCATTTGAGCTGGCGCAGAAGCGCCGCAAGAAGGTGACCTCCGTCGATAAGGCCAATGTTCTCGAGGTCTCGCAGCTCTGGCGCGCCGTGGTTAGCGAGGTCGCGAAGAACTATCCCGATGTCACCCTGGAGCACCAGCTTGTCGATTCGATGGCGATGCACCTGATGAACACGCCGCGCAGCTTCGACGTAGTGCTCACCGAGAACCTGTTCGGCGACATCCTCTCCGATGAGTGCGGTGTGATCACCGGCTCGCTGGGCATGCTGCCCTCCGCGACGCTCGGCGGTAAGGTCAATCTGTACGAGCCGGTTCACGGATCTGCGCCTGATATTGCCGGCAAGGGTATCGCCAATCCTCTGGGCGCGATTCTGACCGCCGCGATGGTGCTGCGTCACTCCGCCGGGTTGGAGAAGGAAGCCGCTGCCGTCGAGGCCGCGGTACAGGAAGTTCTTACAGCAGGCTACCGCACCGCTGATATTGCACGCGGCGATCATGCCGGGCAGAAGAAGGTATCGACCGGCGAGATGAGCAAGGCCGTACTCGACGCCATCAAACTTTAGTCATCCCGCAGGGATCTGTTTTATCGAGGAACTCGCAATGCCGCAAACGATGTTTGAGAAAGTCTGGAACAACCACCTCGTCGCCTCACCGGAAGGTGAGCCACCGCTGATCTATATCGATCTGCAGCTCGTGCACGAGGTCACCTCACCGCAGGCCTTCGACGGTCTGCGCCTGGCGGGACGTAAGCTGCGCCGTCCTGACCGTCATATCGCCACGGTCGATCACAACGTTCCAACGACCTCGGCGGAGGACCGTCTGCATATCCTCGACCAGACCTCGGCCGCACAGGTCAACGCGCTGCGTAAGAACTGCAAGGACTTCGGCATCGAGTTCTTCGATGTGCAGGATGCCTCGCAGGGCATCGTGCACATGATCGGGCCGGAGCTGGGCGCGACCAAGCCGGGCATGACCATCGTCTGCGGCGACTCGCACACCTCGACCCACGGCGCTTTTGGCGCTCTGGCGTTCGGTATCGGCACCTCTGAGGTGGAGCACGTGATGGCCACGCAGACACTGTCGCAGTCAAAGCCGAAGACCTTCCGTATTACCGTCGATGGCACGCTTCCCTACGGCGTGACGGCGAAGGACATCATCCTTCACATCATCGGCCTGATCGGTACTGACGGTGCGACCGGCTATGCGGTCGAGTACGCAGGTTCGGCCATTCGTGCTCTCTCGATGGAAGGCCGCATGACCATCTGCAACATGAGCATCGAAGCCGGTGCACGTGCCGGCATGATCGCTCCTGACGAGACGACCTTTGCTTACCTGATGGGCCGTCGCTTCTCGCCCACTGGCAAGGCGTGGGATGAGGCTGTGGCCCACTGGAAGTCGCTGCCCACAGACGAAGGCGCGGTCTTCGATCGCGAGCTGCACATCGACGCCGCCCAAATTACACCGACGGTAAGCTGGGGCACCTCACCCGGCATGGTGACCAGCATTGAGGGCAAGGTTCCTTCTCCGGACGATGCGACCAACGAGATCGACCGCAAGGGCTACGAGCGGGCACTGGAATACATGGGCCTGAAGGCCGGCACGCCGATCGAGCAGATCAACATCGACCGTGTCTTCCTGGGCTCCTGCACTAACGGACGCATTGAAGACCTGCGCGCCGCCGCTCAGATCGTAAAGGGCCGTCACGTTGCTGCTACCGTCTCCGCGATGGTGGTTCCGGGCTCGCAGGCTGTGAAGAGGCAGGCTGAGGAAGAAGGTCTGGACAAGATCTTCAAGGATGCGGGCTTTGAGTGGCGTGAACCGGGTTGCTCCATGTGCCTGGGCATGAACCCTGACATTCTGTCGCCGGGCGAGCGCTGCGCCTCGACCTCGAACCGCAACTTCGAAGGCCGTCAGGGCCGTGGCGGACGCACGCACCTGGTTTCGCCGCAGATGGCGGCCGCGGCGGCGATCGCCGGCCACTTCACCGATGTGCGCAACTGGCCGAACAACGGAGGCAAGAACTAATGCAGCCCTTTACCAGGATCACTTCGATTGCCGTACCTCTTGACCGCGCGAACGTCGATACCGACCAGATCATTCCCAAGCAGTTCCTCAAGCGCATTGAGCGCACCGGCTACGGTGAGTTTCTGTTCTTCGACTGGCGGTACGAACTTGACGTGCCCGACTCTGTCATGCCGAACCCCGAGTTCGTGATGAATGCCCCGCAGTACAAAGGTGCGGAGATTCTGCTGGCCGGCAAGAACTTCGGCTGCGGCAGCTCACGCGAGCACGCCGCCTGGGCGCTAAGCGACTATGGCTTCCGCGCCGTGATTGCGCCGACCTTTGCCGACATCTTCTTCTCGAACGCAGGCAAGAACGGCATCGTTCTCGCGCGCCTTACGGACGACGAGGTCAACACGCTGATGCAGCGCGCACAAACGCCCGGTTATCAGGTCACCGTCGATCTCGAAGCACAGACAGTTACCGATGCACAGGGATTCAAGGCTCGCTTCGAGATCGATCCCTTCCGCAAGGAATGTCTGTTGAACGGACTGGACGATATCGGCCTGACGCTGCGCCACGGCGAAGCACTGGACAAGTTTGAAGCGAAACACGACAACGAATTCTGGTCTGCACCCAAGACCGCAACCGCGTAAAGAAGGAAGATTGTGAGCGAGAAACTCAGCCCAGCAAAGAAGAATTCCGTCGTTCTGACTGAAGGCCCCAACCGTGCCGCTGCCCGTTCCTACCTGCGCGGCGTGGGCTTCAGTAAAGAGGATCTGCACAAGCCCATCATCGGTATCGCCAATACCTGGACCGAGATCGGCCCCTGCAACTTCCACCTTCGCCAGGTAGCCGAGGCCGTAAAACAGGGCATCCGTGAGGCCGGCGGCACACCGATGGAGTTCAACACCGTCACCATCTCGGACGGCATCACCATGGGCACCGAGGGCATGAAGGCCTCGCTCATCTCGCGTGAGGTCATCGCCGACTCTATCGAACTCGTAGCCCGCGGTAACAGCTTTGACGGCCTGGTCTGTATCGCCGGCTGCGATAAGAACATGCCCGCGGCCATCATGGCGCTGGCGCGTCTCGATATCCCCGGCATGATGCTCTACGGCGGATCGATCATGCCCGGCAAGCTACCGCAGGCAGACGGTTCCACCAAAGAAATCACCATCCTTAGCGTCTTTGAGGCGATCGGCTCGCACGCAGCCGGCAAGATCAGTGACGACCAGCTTGAGGCTGTTGAAGCGGCTGCCTGTCCCGGCCCCGGCGCCTGCGGTGGACAGTTCACCGCGAACACCATGGCCATGGCCGGTGAGTTCCTCGGCATCTCGCCCATTCAGTTAACCGGAGTGCCGGCTATGTCGGCGGAGAAGGCTCACGCCTCCCGCGAGGCCGGCAAGCTGATGATGAAGCTGGCCGAAGCAGGCATCAAGCCTTCGCAGATCCTCACCAAGCAGTCCATTGAGGATTCAATCGCTGCCGTCGCCGCTTCGGGCGGCTCGACCAATGCGGTGCTCCACCTGATCGCGATCGCACATGAGCTGAAGATCCCGATCACGATGGAAGACTTCGACCGTATCAGCGAGCGCACGCCGCACATCTGCGATATGTCCCCGGGCGGCAAGTATGCTGCGAAGGACTACCAGGAAGCCGGCGGTTCGCGTGTGCTGGCCAAGCGTCTGCTCGACGCCGGCCTGATCAAGGGCGACACCATCACCGTTACCGGCAAGACGCTCGCCGAAGAGTCGCAGGAAGCTGTCGAGACTCCAGGCCAGCCTGTGATCTATCCGGTCGACAAGCCGCTGAAGAAGACCGGTGGTCTCGTGATCCTGAAGGGCAACCTCGCGCCCGAGGGCTGCGTCATCAAGGTGGCCGGCCACGAGCGCATCTATCACCAGGGCCCGGCACGCGTCTTCAACTCGGAAGATCTCTGCTTCGCCGCGGTTGAGGCGGGACAGATCAAACCGAACGATGTCTGCGTCATTCGCTATGAAGGACCGAAGGGCGGTCCGGGCATGCGCGAGATGCTGGCCGTCACCGCCGCCATCAAGGGCATTCCGGAGCTCTCCGAGACCGTTGCCCTGCTGACCGATGGACGCTTCTCCGGTGCGACTCGCGGCCTGATGGCCGGCCACGTCGCTCCTGAGGCGCAGCTCGGCGGACCGATCGCTGCAGTTCGTGAAGGAGATCTGATCACCTTCGATATTCCGAACCGCAAGCTTACGCTCGAGATCAGTGACGAAGAGATGGCGGCCCGGTTGAAGGAGTTCAAGGCTCCGGAGGCTCGGTACAAGCGCGGTGTCTTTGCCAAGTACGCCAACTCCGTCTCCAGCGCGAGCGTTGGAGCAGTAACCAGCTAAGTGCTTCTTCTCGGCTGCCTCTGTCCGGGGCAGCCGAGCTATACCTTGCAACCGTTGTTTCAACCGTCTGAATGCATTACCGCTGTAAGGAGGAAATATGACCGACACCATCGATGCCATCCGTAACACCACGCTCACCGGCTCCGAAATTCTTTGGGCCACCCTGGTAGGCGAGGGTGTATCTACGGTATTCGGCTATCCTGGCGGCGCCATCCTCCCCATCTATGACGCTCTACGCAAGTTCCCCATTCACCATGTGCTGGTTCGCCACGAACAGGGCGCCTCGCACATGGCAGACGGCTATGCCCGCGCCTCCGGCAAGGTTGGCGTCTGCATGGCCACCTCCGGCCCCGGCGCCACCAATCTTGTGACCGGTCTCGCAACCGCGATGCTCGATTCGATTCCGATGGTCGCCATCACCGGTCAGGTCTCCTCGAAGGTACTGGGCTCCGATGCCTTCCAGGAAGTTGATATCACCGGCATCACGCTGCCAGTCACCAAACACAACTTCCTGGTGACGCGCGCTGAAGATATCGCTCCCATGGTTCGCCTTGCCTTCCAGATTGCACAGGACGGACGCCCCGGACCGGTGCTGGTCGACATCACCAAGGACGCGCAGCAGGCCTCCTGCATCTTCAACTTCGAAGACGCTGCGCCGCCGCCCGCGCGACCGCACCCGATGCTTCGCGCCGAGTCCGGTGCCATACTGCAGGCCATCGAACTCATCAAAAACGCGAAGAAGCCCGTCATCCTTGCCGGCCATGGCATCAACCAGTCTGGTGCAGAGGCCGAGGTGATCGCCTTTGCGGAGCGCATGCATATCCCTGTGGCCAGCACGCTGCTGGGCCTGGGCAGCTTCCCTGCCTCACATCCGCTATCGCTGGGCATGATGGGCATGCACGGTGAGTCGTGGGTAAACAATGCCATCCAGGAAGCCGATCTCCTTCTGGCCTTCGGTATGCGCTTCGACGACCGCGTCACCGGCAATCTCGCCAGCTACGCGCAAAATGCGAAGAAGATTCACATCGAGATCGATCCGTCGGAGATCAACAAGAACGTCAAGGTAGACGTTGCGCTTATCGGCGATCTGCGTGAGGTTCTGCTGACCCTGCTGCCCATGCTGCCCGCATCCAGCGATGCGGCATGGCTGAAGCAGATCAACGCCAGCAAGGGCGAGGCTGCGGTCCGCGATATCGTCAACCTGCCCGACAACGGACACCTCTATGCCGCGCACGTCATTCATGACATCTGGCGCGAAGCTGTAGCCGCGGGCCGCGAGACCGAGACCATCATCGTCACCGACGTAGGTCAGCACCAGATGTGGGAGGCGCAGTACTTCCGCCATAACGCTCCCCGCACCCTGGTCACCAGCGGCGGACTGGGCACGATGGGCTTCGCGTTGCCTGCCGCCATCGGCGCCAAGATGGCAGCCCCCGAGAAGGATGTATGGGTGATCGCCGGTGACGGCGGTTTCCAGATGACGGCCGCAGAGCTCTCCACCATCGTGCAGGAAAAGCTGCACATCAATATCGCGGTCATCAATAACGGGTTTCTCGGCATGGTGCGTCAGTGGCAGGAGGCCTTCTACGACAAGAACTATTCCTGCTCACCGATCCTGTCGCCGGACTTCGTGAAACTGGCCGATGCGCATGGCATTCCCGCGGCGCACATCACGCAGCGCAAGGAAGTCACGCCGATCGTCACCAAAGCGCGTACCGGCTCCACTCCGTTCCTGATCAACTTCTCGGTTGAGAAGGAAGACGGCGTGTACCCGATGATCGCCCCCGGAAGCGCTCTGCATGAGATGGTGCGCCGTCCGAACCCGCTGATCGAAACGGCGGAGGACTAATGACAAGGACGCCGATCTGTTCTCTCGCCGTTCTGTTGGCCGTTGGATTGGCCGGATGTAATTCGGCACCGAAAACCGCGCCGGCTCCTTCGGAGCCGGCCAAACCCGCCGTCACTTACCCGGCACGCCCCACTGTTCCTACCCCATCGTTCACGCTGTTTCACTTCGATAACGACACGGCAACGCTGGTCGTAAAGGAAGATGCAACGGATGACGAGATCGAATCGCTGGTCTGGCAAGTCCGTGACGCCGCGCGCTCCAATACGCTGCCGGCTCTAAAGATCAAGCCCCCAAAGGGCAATGACTTCCGTGCGCATATCTATCGCGGTAAGAAGTGTGCCGCAGAAAAGTATGCTCCGGGGGAACCGCCCTGTGGCGGCAGCTACCACGCGGCTGGTGACTACACACTCTCCAAGCTTCCATCCAAGCTATGGGACCGTGGCGTTCTGCATGCCTCCGGCGACAAAGAGATCGAACTCTGGGACACCGACGCGCCCTACACCGCAACGAAATAGCCAGGAAAGAAGATCAGATGCTGCATACCTTTATTGCACTTGTTGACGACAAGCCGGGCGCGTTGACGCGCGTGGCTTCCCTCTTTCGCCGCCTTTCGGTGAATATCGTCTCGCTCACCGTGGGTGAGAGCGAGCGCGACGGAGTCTCGCGCATGACCATCGTGTGCGAGGGCGCGGAGAACGCGGCTCACCGCATCCGGGCTTCCCTCTATAAGCTCGAGGTCACACGCGACGTGGATGAGGTCTCACGCGCCGAAGCCGTGATTCGCGAACTATGCCTTATCAAGGTTGGCGCCGGTCCCAACTCACCGCATGGAGTCCACTCGCGCACCCAGATCTTCGAACTGGCGCAGGTCTTTCGCGCCCGTGTCGTCGATCTGGCACCGGAGTCCATCATGCTGGAGATGACCGGCTCCGCTTCGAAGATCGAGGGTCTGCTGCAGGTACTGCGTGAGTCAAACTATGACGTATTGGAGGTCTCACGCACCGGCCGCATGGCCATGCGCCGCGGCCAGCACACCACCAAGGTGCTGAAGGCCCTGGGCACCAAAACGGCCGCGGATCAGCCGGTCGCCTATCCGGTCCGCCCGGAAGAAGACGACCTCCCCAACCAGTTTGAGGAAGACGAAACATAGAGCGTTTTCCCTATTGCCCTCCGGGACGATCCGGGGCCGGTTCCACTAGAATTTCTACGTAACCACGAAAAGGAAGAAGAATGGCAAAGGCATACCACGACCACGACGCAGACCTCTCTCTTATCCAGGCGAAGAAAGTCGCCATCATCGGCTACGGCTCGCAGGGCCACGCCCATGCGCTGAACCTGAAGGACTCGGGCGTGGACGTCAAGGTCGGCCTCCGTCCCGGTTCGCCGAACGAGGCCAAGGCGAAGAACGCCGGCCTGGAAGTGCTCCCGGTAGCCGAGGCTGCCAAGTGGGCTGATGTGATCATGCTGCTGGTTCCCGACCAGACGGCTGCCAAGGTCTACAAGGAGGTTGAGCCGGGCCTCACCGCCGGCAAGACCCTGATGTTCGCGCACGGCTTCAACATCCGCTTCCGCACCATCAATCCTCCCGCCGACGTGGACGTCTCGCTGGTTGCCCCCAAAGGCCCAGGCCACCGTGTTCGCGAGGTTTTCACCGAGGGCGGTGGTGTTCCCGGCCTGGTCGCCGTGGAGCAGGATGCCACTGGCAACGCGCTGAAGCTGGCCCTGAGCTATGCCAA
Source organism: Terriglobus sp. 2YAB30_2 (assembly GCF_052114765.1). Classification (NCBI taxonomy): domain Bacteria; kingdom Pseudomonadati; phylum Acidobacteriota; class Terriglobia; order Terriglobales; family Acidobacteriaceae; genus Terriglobus; species Terriglobus sp. 2YAB30_2. The sequence continues at coordinate 186,547 of NZ_JBFRFJ010000005.1, read as the reverse complement.
GGGCATCGGCTGCACCCGTGGCGGCGTGCTTGAGACCACCTTCACCGAAGAGACCGAGACCGACCTCTTCGGCGAGCAGGCGGTTCTCTGCGGCGGTACTGCTGCCCTGGTCAAGGCGGGCTTTGAGGTTCTGACCGAGGCCGGCTACCAGCCCGAGCTAGCCTACTTCGAGGTGCTGCACGAGCTCAAGCTCATCGTCGACCTGATGTACCGCGGCGGCCTTGAGTACATGCGCTACTCCATCTCTGACACCGCCGAGTGGGGCGACTATGTTGCCGGACCACGCATCGTAACCCCGGCCGTGAAGGATGCGATGAAGGGCCTGCTGAAGGACATTCAGGACGGAACCTTCGCCAAGAAGTTCATCGAAGAGAACGAGACTGGCCGTAAAGGCTTCGAGCGCATCCGCAAGGAAGAAGCTGCTCATCCGGTTGAGAAGGTCGGCAAGGATCTGCGCAAGTCCATGCCCTTCCTCGATCCGGTCGAGGTCAAGGACGGAAACGTCATCAAGGCGTAACCAGCCACAAGGCCCCGGTCAAGACCGGGGCCTTCGTGTTTGTATAGGATGTCTTTCGAAGGAGAGATTTCCATCATGAAGAGGCGGCAATTCATCCGCTCTATGGCTGCAGGCGCGGCCACAGCGATCACCCTAAAATCCAGCGAGGCAGAGATGCAGGAGAAACCGTCCGCACAGCCGCAGGAGTTCTATGAGCTCCGCAAGTACACACTCCGCAACGGTGCAGGGCCAAAACTGACAGAAAACTTCTTCGCGCAGGCGATGATTCCCGCACTCAACCGCATGGGTATCTCGCCCGTCGGCGCCTTCAAAGTCGATATCGGACCAGAGACACCCACCTATTACTTGCTGCTGCCGTCTAACTCCGCCGAGACATTGCTTACCGTCGACCAGCGCCTCACGAAGGATGCTGAGTTTCTCAAGGCGGCCGCGGGCTTCTGGGATGCGCCTGCAGCGACGCCAGCATTTATCCGCGCAGAAAGCTCCATCTTCTCCGCCTTTACCGGCTGGCCGAAGCTCACAGCGCCGAAGCCCGGCAAACGCATCTTCCAGCTCCGTACGTATGAAAGCCCCGGCTATGCAGCCCATCTGAAGAAGATCGAGATGTTCAACAACGGAGAGATCGAGATCTTCGTCCGTTCCGGCCTGTCTCCGGTCTTCTTTGGCAGTGCTCTGACTGGCCCGTTACTACCGAATCTCACCTACATGCTCACCTTCCCGGATCTGCCGACACTCTCTGCCAACTGGTCGAAGTTTGCTTCCGATCCGGCATGGAAGGATCTGTCGCATCGGCCGGGAAATACGGATGCAGAGATCGTGAGCAACATCACGAATCTCTATCTGAGCCCGTTGGCTTGTTCGCAGATTTAGGGACTCGAACGTTTTTGTTTTGCCATCCGTAGGGATCCGCTTTTCTGCCTCTTCCTCGCGGAGACATCCGGGTTAGAAAAGCAGATTTCTCCGCTACGCTACGAAAGACAAAAAAAGTGACGTCCCTCAACAAACGAAAACCCCGGCATAGTGCCGGGGTTTTTCTTATCCGTCCCTCAGTGAGACTAAGGACGTTTCACGGTAGTCTTGCTCGTCGTCTTGATCTCGAAGGCCTTGGTATCGACCTTCCCGTTCAGCTTGATATTCGTGTAGAAGTTGATGCGCTGGTCGCCCGAAGGCGTAAAGAACTGCTGCTTCAGTGAAACGCCGCGTGCCGGATCCACCCAGATGACGGCGTGCGTGAAGGTGTTCTTGACGCTTTCCTGCTTCGGCACCAAGTCCAGCTTCGCTGTCTGGACACCATCGATCGTCTCCGTACCTTGCGAAGTAATTGCCCACTGCTTCTCCAGCGCCGTTCCTGAGCCGCCAAAGCCCAGGGTCAGAAAGCTCTCTACCTGCGCCTGATTTTTGCTGGTATCGATGAGCGTAAGACTGTCAATGTTCGGTTCATACATCTTCAGCAGACCTGCCGAATATACAACCACCTTCTTCGCAGGCTTCTGAATTACCGCGCCCATCTCTGTCGCGTTGCCCTTCTTCTGGAAGAAGATGATGCCGGTCTGCGTCGTGGTCTCGCGTACTACGCGCTCATAGTTATCCCAGCGGAGATCGGCTGTCGCGGACTGGAACTTCGCCGCGGCGGAGTCCATCTGCTGCACGATCTTCTGCACGTCGGCGTTCTGAGCTGATGCTGGTTTTGCAGAGAAGGCGGCCAGAGTAAGAGCGGCCGCGGCAGTGAACTTAACGAATGCAAAGCGCATAGGCTTTCAACAAATCCTCAGAATGATTGGATGCATACAACCAGGAAAGGTCATCGCCGTTATGGGCGATGGACCCAGACCTTGTACTGGGTCACCTTGCCATGAGCGTCCTTCACAACCTCATACCTATCCATCGTCACCGGACCGGAGTATTGGACAACTGCATACAACAGGTCACCGGCCAGGTCACCCGTGTCATGACGGATGTCCTGTGGCCGAAGCGTGTAGACATACCCCGCGCCGTCCTCCTGCACCAGTGTCTGCGGCGGCGCCAGCGGGTTGTCCTGCGGACGGTCCTTGAAGTCAATGTAGTGCGGCGAGATGAACAGGAACAGCAGAATGAGCGAGACCATGATGTCGTAGTGCAGGCTGCCCCGCTCATAGGTCCAGAAGATGTAGTTGCGAAGAAGCCGCATCAGCGTACCTGCTTTCCGATGACGGTTTCGCCATTCATGTAAGGCACCAGCGCCGGAGGCACGCGCACGGTGCCGTCAGCCTGCTGGTAGTTTTCGAGGATCGCCAGATACGTCCGGCCCACAGCCAGACCGCTGCCGTTCAGCGTGTGCAGCAGCTCGCTCTTCTTCGCGCCCGCAGGGCGGTAGCGAATGCCGGCACGCCGCGCCTGGAAGTCGCTGCAGTTGGAGCAGGAGCTGATCTCGCGGTAGGTTTGCTGTCCCGGCAGCCAAACCTCAAGGTCGTAGGTTTTCGAGGAGCTGAAACCCATATCGCCCGTGCACAGCAGCATCCGCCGGTACGGCAGTCCCAGTCTTTCCAGCACCGTCTCAGCATTACGGGTCAGCTTCTCGTGCTCTTCGGGTGAGGTCTCCGGAGTGGTGAACTTGATCAGCTCCACCTTCTGAAACTGGTGCTGACGGATCATGCCGCGCACATCGCGGCCGTGCGATCCAGCCTCGGCGCGGAAGCACGGTGTATGAGCGGTATAGCTGATCGGTAACTGCGCCGCATCCAGCGTTTCACCGGCATAAAGGTTCGTAATCGGAACCTCCGAGGTCGGAATCAGCCAGTGATCGCCGTCCTTCAGCTCGCCTTCATAAGGACCGCTGTCGTCGCAGTGGAAGAGATCTTCGGCGAACTTCGGCAGCTGCCCGGTGCCGAACAAGGTGCGCGAGTTCACCATGAACGGAGGCAGCACCTCCATGTAGCCATGCTCGCGGGTGTGGAGGTCCAGCATGAAAGCCGCCAGGGCGCGCTCCAGGCGGGCTCCCTGGCCGAAGTGCACGACCATGCGCGCGCCGGAGATCTTGGCGGCACGCTCAAAGTCAACGATGCCCAGGGCCTCGGCGATCTCCCAATGCGGCTTCGGCTCGAAGTCGAAGCTGGCTTTCTCACCCCAGGTTTTGATCAGGAGATTGCCGTGCTCGTCGGCGCCCTCCGGCACGTCATCCTGAGGCAGGTTGGGAATGGCCTGCAGGGTCTTCAGCAAGGCCGCATCCAGTTCCGCAGCGCGGCCTTCCAGCCCCTCAATCTTTTCTTTTAAGGACTTCGTCCGCTCCATTACCGCCGCGGCATCGCCGCCGGCACGCTTGATGGTGGCCACTTCAGCCGAGAGCCGGTTACGCTCCGCCTTCAGGTTTTCCACCTCGGTGATGGCTGCACGACGCTCCGCGTCCAGCGTGGCGAAATCGCCCAGCGCCGCCTCGGGGTCCATGCCGCGCAGGCGCAGTTTTGCCTTAACCACGTCCAGGTTCGCCCGGACAAATCCCAGATCCAACATAGTTGTCTCTATTCTATCGTTCGGCCCGCCCAGCTGCGCTATGCTGGCTGCGGAGATGCAGTTCCCGATGCTCCGCCCCTCTTCCCTGGCAACCGTCGCCCTTTTCGCCGCCACCGCCGTTTCTGCCCAGCAGCCCATGCCCCCGGACTACCGCGGGCCGCAGACTCTCATCCACGGAATCTACGTCACCCCCATCCCGAATGTGCCCTTCTCGGCCAATCAGTGATCTACTTCGCCATCTTTGTCTTCACCGCCTGATCCAGCGGAATCTCTTTTCCTGCACCGTCGACATAGTGAATATCGAAGGGAGCGTCGGAGAAATCGAAGAGCGTCACTGCCGTCACGGCTGTGAACTGATGAATTCCCTTGGATGACATCACCAGGTAGTCACCCGCTTTTAACGTCAGTGGCTTCATATCCTTCATCCGCATCTCACCCTTGCCGGTTCCGCTCACAATGACCAACCGCTCGTTGGGCGTATGCCAGTGCCATGGGATAACGCATCCGGCGGCAGCCTTCAGCAGGATGGTGGAGTTCCCTTTCGACGGGTCTCCCTCCTGAACGGCGATCTGCACGCACGCCGGCAGAGCCGGATGATGCGTCACTGTTGTGCCAACCGCGGGTTTGAAGATCATTGGCGCCGGGGACTGTGCAGCCGCAAAAGAAGCGATAGAGAGAAAACAGGCAAACAGGGAAACACTACGACGATCAGAACGCATGCGACCCTCCTGAGGATATGTGCCCCACGATACATGGCAATTCGCGGTTTCCCTATGAAATTACCCCCCAGACCGTGAAACACCCGTCAGCGATACCATTGGCGCCCATGGGCGATAACATAGAGAAAGAGTGATCAAGTCGCCCGACATGCGCGTTACTATCGCCGGCGTGGAGCTTCGTTCTCCTGTCATCGCCGCCAGCGGAACCTTCGGCTACGGTGTCGAATTTGAAGACATCCTCTCGCTCGACAAGATTGGCGCCTTCGTTACCAAGGGGCTCTCGGCTGAACCCATGGCGGGCAATCCCTCGCCTCGCATTATCGAAACCGCCAGCGGCATGATGAATGCCATCGGCCTGCAGAACGTCGGTGTCCGCGCCTTTATCGATGAAAAGCTTCCGAAGATTCGCCAGATCCGCGGAGCTGTCTGCATCGCGAATGTCTTCGGCTACACCGTCGAAGACTGCATTGAGGTCGTCCGTGCTCTCGATCAAACCGACGGCATCGCCATGTACGAGCTGAACGCCTCCTGCCCGAACACCTCGCACGGCGGCATGGTCTTCGGCACCGACGGCATGATGCTCTACGACTTGGTGGCGCGCATCCGTAGAGAGACGCAGCGGCCCATCATGGTGAAGCTCTCTCCCAATGTCACCAACATCGGGCAGATGGCCCGCGTTGCACAGGATGCCGGCGCGGACGCCGTCTCACTGGTCAATACCTTCCTGGCGCTGTCCATTGATATCGAGACTCGCAAGCCGCGCATCGCCAACACCACGGGCGGACTCTCGGGCCCGGCGATCAAACCCATCGCCGTGCGCATGGTCCGCGAGACATCGCGCGCCGTGGCGATCCCAGTCGTAGGTCTCGGCGGCATTGTCTGTACTGAAGATGCCGTTGAGTTCATGCTGGCAGGTGCGGCGGCGGTGCAGGTGGGCACAGCAAGCTATGCCGATCCGCGTGCGGTGGAGGTCATTGCCACCGGCGTGAGGTCCTGGTGCCGCTCGCACGACGTGGAGCGGGTGCGCGACCTTACCGGAGCCATGCTTTCCGCATGAGGCCACTCTGACGTATGCTGACACGGCATGCGCCGCTTACTGCTTCCCGTCGCCCTAAGTTTCGCCGCAACTGCCGTCTTCGCTCAAGAGACGGCCAAGCCTAAGCCGGAAGACACCGAGGTCTGGTCACCGGTGCCGCCAGTTGTCACGCCTGCGGGCGCTGTCACGACGCCGCCTCCGTCGGACGCGATCGTGCTCTTCGATGGCAAAAACCTCGACCAGTGGGTCCAGGTCAGTGACAAGTCTCCCGCAAAGTGGACCGTCAACGGCGGCATCCTTACAGTCAATAAGGAGAAGGGCGTCGGCAACATCGAGACGAAGAAGGCCTTCCGCAACTACCAGCTCCACGTCGAGTGGCGTGTTCCTGCCACCATCGCGGGTGAAGGCCAGGGCCGCGGTAACAGCGGTGTCTTCCTTGCTTCCACTGGCGTCGGCGATGCCGGCTACGAGTTGCAGGTGCTGGACTCCTTCCAGAACAAGACCTACGTCAACGGCATGGCCGGCAGCCTCTACAAGCAGGCGATCCCGCTTGCCAATCCAGGCCTGAAGCCTGGCGAGTGGCAGAGCTATGACGTTATCTGGACCGCACCGACTTTCAACGCAGATGGATCGTTGAAGACCCCGGCCTACGCCACCGTGCTCTTCAACGGTGTGTTGGTGGAGAACCACTTCCAGCTCAAGGGGGAGACCCTGTACATCGGCCCGCCAGTCTATAAGGCTTACGATCGCGCGCCGATCAAGCTGCAGGCCCACGGCGACAAGAGCGAGCCGCTCAGCTTCCGCAATATCTGGGTCCGCGAGCTGCCGTAAGCCCTCAAACAACAGCGGGTCCTTCGCGTTCGCTCAGGATGACAACCGATATATTTTGCGGTCTGTCATCCTGAGCACAGCGAAGGACCCGCTTCACCTTTGCGGGACACCTGCCCATCCCGTAGCATTTTTCCTGTTACTGGGTCTCCCGAAAGAAACATGCAGCGGCGTTTTCATTGCGGAAAACGCCCATAGATGTACATGCCTGCACTACACACCTACAGCGAAAATGCTTTAGTCCCCCTACTCCCCTAAAATAGAAGGCGGAATGACTGATCTGAAGCCTGTGCGCCGCGCCCTCCTCTCCGTCACCGATAAATCCGGACTCACCGACTTTGCCCGCGCCCTGGCCGCGCAGGGCGTCGAACTCGTTTCGACCGGCGGCACCGCGAAGACGCTGCGCGACGCAGGTCTGACCGTTCGCGATATCTCTGATCTCACCGGCTTCCCCGAGATGCTGGATGGACGGGTCAAGACGCTGCACCCCAAGGTCCATGGCGGTATCCTGCATCGCCGTAGCGTTCCAGAGCATGTCGCTGCTGTCCGCGAGCACGGCATCGAGGACATCGACATGGTCGTGGTGAACCTCTATGCCTTTGAGGCCACGGCTGCCAAGCCCGGCGTAACCTTCGGCGAACTAATTGAAAACATTGATATTGGTGGTCCTTCCATGGTGCGCTCTGCCGCCAAGAACTTCGAGGACGTCGCCATCGTCACTCGCGTGACCGACTACACCGCGATCTCCTCAGAGCTTCAGGCCAACAACGGCAAGCTCTCCGGCGAGACCCGCTGGCGCCTTGCCCAGACTGCCTTTGCCACCACCGCCGCCTACGACTCCGCCATCGCCGCTACCCTGGCGAAACTTCCCTACGCCGGGCCGGAAACGGTTCTGACGCAGCCGGAGGCTAAAGCCGGAGAGTACCCCCAGCACCTTGAGCTCGGCTTCAAGCTGGCGCAAACCCTCCGCTACGGTGAGAATCCGCACCAGTCGGCAGCGCTTTACCTTGATCCTTCCGGCAAAGGCATCGCCGCCGGGAAACAATTGCAGGGTAAAGAGTTGTCGTTCAATAACCTGGTAGATCTGGATGCCTGCTGGGAGCTCGCCAGCGAATTTGCTGAGCCTGCGGTCGCCATCATCAAGCACACCAACCCTTGCGGCGCCGCCACCGGCACTTCGGTCGCCGACGCCTACGTCCGCGCCCTGGCAGCCGATCCCATCTCTGCCTTTGGCGGTGTGATTGGCGTCAACCGGGTGGTCGACGAAGCTGCGGCCGCTGAAATGGCCAAGCTATTCGTCGAGGCTATCGCTGCGCCCGGCTTCACTCCTGAGGCTCAGACCATCTTTGCCGCGAAGAAGAATCTGCGGCTCGTTGAGGTGAAGGCTCACCCGGCGCTGCAGGTCATCAAGCAGATCTCCGGCGGCCTGCTGCTGCAGGATGCCGACCGCAAGCGTATTGAAGCCGGCGACCTGAAGATCGTCACCCACCGCGAGCCCACGCCGGAGGAGCTGACAGCCCTGCTCTTCGCCTGGCGTGTCTGTAAGCATGTGAAATCAAACGCGATTGTCTACGCTCGTGCCGAGGCCCATGGCCATGAGGTCTTCGGTCAGACCGTCGGTATCGGCGCCGGGCAGATGTCGCGTGTGGACGCTGCCAAGTTCGGAGCCCTGAAGGCGGTTCTGCCACTGGCCGGTACCGTTGCCGCCTCTGACGCCTTCTTCCCCTTCCCCGACGGTCTGGAAACCGTAGCAGCGGCAGGAGCGACAGCAGTCATTCAGCCCGGCGGCTCGGTCAAGGATACTGACGTCATTGCTGCCGCCAACCGGCTCAACCTGGCGATGGTATTCACTGGAATTCGTCACTTCCGTCACGGATAGAGCATCTTCCCTGCAGGTGCGATGTAGAGTTGCTGCATCCATGGGCGTTTTCCGCAATGAAAACGCCGCTGCACGCCCCTTTCGGGATATCCAGCAACAGGGAAAATGCTCTAGTCTAATAGGGATGCTGACGCTTGTCGGCATCCCACCTGTGGGTACAATCGTCTAACCCCAAGTGACGCGGCTACCAGCCGCCCCTAGGACCTGATGACATTCTTCCGGCGTATCTTTTCGGCTCGTCCAGTCTTTCTCACGGCGGCTGCGCTGCTGGCCACCCTGCCCGCTGCTGCACAACAGAAGAACGCGCCTGAGCCGCCCAAGGGTCCTGATCGTTCCGCGGCTTACTACCACTACAGCCTCGCCCACATGTATGAAGAGCTGGCCATCAACCAGGGCCGCACCGATTACGCCACGCAGGCGATCGAAGAGTACAAGCTGGCGTTGAATGCAGACTCTGACTCTGCACAGTTGCAGAATGGTCTTGCCGATCTTTATCTGAAGCTTGGCCGCGTCCGCGAAGCTGTTTCGGTCGCGCAGGAACAGGTCAAGAAGAATCCCGATGATGTGGACGCCCACAACATTCTGGGCAAGATCTATCTCCGCTCGCTTGGCGATGGAACCCCAAACAATCAGTCGCAACAGATGCTGCAGTTGGCCCTTGCCGAGTACAAGGCCATCGTCCGCCTGAAGCCGGACAGCGTGGAAGATCATCTTCTGCTGGGTCAGCTCTATGCCCTGAACCACGAGAACGATAAGGCTGAAGCAGAGCTGAAGACGGCGCAGAAGCTTGACGGAACCTCGGAAGAGGTTATCCTCGCGATGGTTCGCCTCTATGGGGAACAGAACCAGTACGACCGTATTGCGCAGCTCATCAACGCGCTGCCCGTCACGGATCGTACCGCGCGGATGGAGTATTCACTGGGTCTGACCTATGACCAGTTGAAGAAGCCCAAAGAGGCTGCCGCCGCCTATCAGCGCTCTCTTGATATCGACAACGACAACCTTGACGCGCAGCGCGGTCTTGCCAGTGCTTTGCTGCTGGACGGCCAGTTCGATGCGGCTCTGAAGCAGTACCGGGACATCGTCACCGCGGAACCACAGGATGCGCAGTCGTATATCCGCATCTCCGAGATCCAGCGCCGGCAGGGGCACTACGACGAGGCGCTCACCACGCTCAAGAAGGCCAAGACCCTGGTCACGGACTCACTTGAGCTCAGCTACAACGAAGCTTTGCTCTACGATTCACTCGGCCGCTTCGATGATGCGGTCGCGACGCTGACCAAGCTGCTCGGCGACACTGCCCACGCTGATGGCAACTACACCGACGGCGAAAAGAACAATCGCGGACTCTTCCTCGATCGCCTTGGCATTGTGCTCAAGGAACAAGGTAAGACCGTCCAGGCCGTCGACGCCTATAAGCAGATTATCGCCCTCGGCGGCGATAACGTCTCCCGTGGCTATATGGGTGAGGTTGATGCCTATCGCGACAACCATGAGTGGGCGAAGATGACTGCCGCTGCGGCTGAGGCGGCCAAGGCTCTGCCCAAGGACAAATCGGTCCAGATGGTGTATGCCGGAACGCTCGCCGATACCGGCAAGGTTGACGAAGCGATTACGATTGCCAAGGGCCAGCTTGGCGGGGACGACGATCGCGATACCCGCATGCAGCTTGCGCAGATGTACATCCGGCTGAAGCGCTGGAAGGATGCAGACGAGCAGCTTTCTCAGGTGGAAGGCATCACCTCGCGTAACGAAGATAAGATCTACCTCTACTTCTCGCGCGGCACGCTGGCAGAGCGGCAGAAGCTCTTTGATCAGGCCGAGATTGAGTTCCGCAAGGTCCTTACGATCGACCCCAACAATGCCGCCACCCTCAACTATCTGGGTTATATGCTGGCCGATCGCGGGCAGAAGCTGAACGAAGCCGTCGACATGGTCCGCAAGGCTGTAGAGCTCGATCCGCAGAACGGAGCCTATCTCGATTCTCTCGGCTGGGCTTACTTCAAGAGCGGACAGTACACGCTTGCCGAAGAGTACCTGCTGAAGGCGAAGGATCGTATCTCGACCGACCCGACAGTCTATGACCATCTTGGTGAGCTTTATCTCCAGACCGGCAAGCTGAAGCAGGCCGTCACCTGGTGGGAACGCTCGATGAAGGAGTACAAGATGGCTCTTGCTCCGGACGCCGATCCGGCCGACCAGGCCAAGGTGCAGAAGAAGCTCGACAGCGCCCGCGTCAAGCTCGCGCGCGCTACGCCTTCGCGTACCTCAGCCCTGCAGGACAAGTAACCAGGCAGTTTCGTTGCCAAGCAGAAGGCCAGCCCCGGGCTGGCCTTCTGCTTTTTCCTTAACCCGCCGGCTGATAGCCTGCTCTTAGGAGCTTCTTTTCGTATCGATCGCATGTCGACCTTGCGCAAACCCTATGCAGTACGCGGCGATGCGGACGATCCGCTGATCCAGCGCAAATGGCCCTATCCGGAGCGGATGTCGCGCTCGCCGTTTGAACGCGATCGCGATCGCGTCGTGGGGTCACGCGCCTTTCGCCGACTGGCCGGCAAGACGCAGGTCTTCTCCACCCGTACCTCAGACCACTTTCGCTCACGCCTGACCCACTCGATTGAGGTCGCCCAGATCGCACGCGAGGTCGCCTCTGCTCTTGGCCTGAACGTCGAACTCGCCGAGACTCTCGCCCTGGTTCACGACATCGGGCATCCACCGTATGGTCATACCGGCGAGCGCGCCATTGACGAGTGCCTGCAGCCATTCGGTCTGCGGTTCGATCACAATCTGCAGGCTCTGCGCACGGTCGAACGCTTCGAGCAGCGCTACGCCGCGCATCGCGGCCTGAACCTCACTCTCGGTGTCCGGGAAGGTATCATCAAACACTCGCGTGACTACCCGGCCGATAAATATCCGAAGCTTGCAGAATACTTCCTCGGCCGGCGACCACCGCTCGAAGCGCAGATTATCGATCTGGTTGACGAGGTTGCCTATCTGACCGCCGACCTTGACGATGGCGTCGAATCAAAGATTCTGGAAGTCAACGACCTCTGCGAAAACCTCACCATCTTCCGCGGGTTCTATGAGTTCGTACACCGCCAACATCCGGGCGTGGAACAGAAGTATCTCTTCCACGAGGCGCTGCAGTGGATGCAACATCGTCTGACCGACGACGTCATCAACAACGTCACGCGCCAGCTCGAAGAGCTGGGAATTGAGACGCTGGAGCAGATTCGCGAATACCCCTATCGCATCGCGATCTTTTCGCCGGAGATCGAGGCCATGCGGCTGGAAGAAAAGCGCTATCTCTACGAAGCTCTCTATACCTGCGGCCCACTGGATGTGGAGCGCAAGCATGGCGTTATCGTCATCAAGTCGCTCTTTAACTACTGGGTGAAGAACCCCAGCCAGCTTCCCAGCAACTACTACGGCGACCTGGAGACCGAGGGTGTGCCCCGCACCGTTGCCGACTACATCGCCGGCATGACCGATTCCTACATCCTCGATCAGTACGGGGCATTAGTTACCAAGCTCTAGAGGTTCATCAATCTCTATTCGGCGAAGTGAAAGGGATTGAAGCTGGTATGCCGATCAAAGGCATCCGCGCCCTCTGACCGCTTCAACCAGCCAACCACGGCGTAGGTTACCGGCGTAGCGAGCACCTCATAGACCACCTTCAACAGATAGCCGGTCACGATCAGACGTCCGATATCGGCCCACGGAAGCGTGAAACCGAAGGTGAGCGTGATTACGACGGCAGTATCAACGGCCTGGCCGACGATGGTGGAACCCACCGTGCGCGTCCACAGCATCTTGCCGTTGGTGACCAGCTTCAGCCGCGCCAGGGTGTAGCTATTGGCGAACTCTCCCAGAAAATACGCAATAATGCTGGCAAACAGGATGCGAGGGATAAAGCCGAAGACGGTCTCAAAGGCCGCCTGGTTATGCCATCCGCTGGCTGCAGGCAATGAGATCGTAATGGTGGCCATCACATACAGCAGAGCTGTCCCGAAGAAACCGAGCCAGATCGCCCGGCGCGATGCTCCGTAGCCGTAGACCTCGGTAAAAACGTCTCCGAAGATGTAGGTGATGGGGAACAGGATCACCGCACCGCTGACCTCCAGTGGTCCGATACGGCAGATCTTCTGTGCCACCAGGTTGCTGACCAGCAGAATAACGACAAATGCGGTGATCAGGGCATCAAGGTACTTGTATCCGTGCGGCTGTATTTTTGACATGAGCTTCCAGTATTGATAGCGTAATAGAGGCCTGCAATGCTGCGCCAAGGCACTTCAGCCTTAAGCGTCCCCGTCGTCTAGCCCGGCCTAGGACACCGCCCTTTCACGGCGATAACACGGGTTCGAATCCCGTCGGGGACGCCAAATACACTTCCAGAGAATTTCAATAAACTCACTCCTACGCGCATGAGACGTAGACACTGACGTGCGCTACCCGGAGTCGGACCAATCCATGGAAGAGCGCGCGGGCATAGACCGTGAAGGAATTTGCGCACTTGTTCAATCCTCTGAATCTGCAGTCTATAGCTCCCTTATATGAAGAGCGGAGATGTCAGCCTCTCCTGCTCAGATCTATGTATGCGCCGGTCCTGCTAGCTATATTTATGCAGCAGTAAGCTGGCCCAAAATGGGGGTGTGGCATACTAAACTCTAGCCGCAAATTCAAAAATCAGGGGCATCGGGTTGAGACCGTCTGTTGAGAACGGCGCGCGGAAAGCACTGGAAAATAGGCGGGCCAAGTTGCTCTACCTCCTGCCGATAGTAGCTGCGCCTCTTCTGATGTTTGCCGCCGCGTTCGTGATTATTCCAAGCAAATGGTTTGCGTTGCGCGCGGGCAATACCTACATGGCCAACCTGGGCTATGGGGCAGAACTCAACGGACGCGATTGCCAGGTGCTGGTGTACGGCGACTCCACGGCGATGGTAGGGGCTGATCCGAAGGTTATTGCGGAGAAGTCCGGTCTTACGGCGTGCAACATCGCGGAGTTTGGCGGGGTAACGCTGGTGAGCGGTACGGAGCCGGTGGACAAGTTTCTGTCACAGAATCCACGTCCGAAATATATTGTCTTCCTCTACGCTCCGGAGGGACTCAGCCGTCCGTTCGCGTGGGAGCATGTGGGCTTCTTTGAGGCAATCACCTATCGGGTGCGCGAGGAGCATACGCTGGGCACGGCATGGACGCTGGCGATGCATCCCGGACCAACGCTGGGATGGGCTGAGCAGGGATTGCGCATGGCGTTGACTCGCGTGAAGTCGAAGCCGATTTCAGAGGAAAAGGCGCACGTGCGTGAGCGGGACCTCGGGCAGTTGAAGGTGGTCAATATACCGGACCTGCAGAGCTGCAGTATGCCAACGCGTTTGTATGAACCGGATCCCACGTGGATTGCGGGTCTGCGGTCGAAGTATAGCGGGAATGGCACGACAGTAGTAGTCGATGCAACGCCAGTGATGAACTGCGATCAAGGAATTCCCTTCTATCAAGCACATCTGGCAGGACTGGTGGACGACCTGCCGTTGCCGGAGTACCCGGTGACGGACTACGCGGATGAGCACGGCCAAAGGATGCATATGAATGCCAAGGGTGCGGCCAAGGTTTCGGCGATGATAGGCAATCAGATTCGCGCGATGCAGGGAGAACGCTGATAGCTTGCTCTTCTCTTCGAATATTTTCATCTTTATGTTTCTGCCGATAGCGCTGATTGGGTATCAGCTTCTATCGCGTTTTGGACGGCCCGCGCTTCTTTTCTGGCTGACTGCCTCTTCGTTGTTCTTCTACGGCTACTGGAACCCGATCTACCTGCTGCTTCTGTGCGGGTCGATGTTGATGAACTTTCTGGTCTCGACACGCGTGGAAGAGGGCAGAAGCGAGAATAGTCGCAGCCGATGGCTGATCAGCGGCATCGTCGTCAATCTTTCGCTGCTGGTCTATTACAAATATCTGTTTCCGATGCTGAACTTCCTGCACGCCCATGGCGCGGTGCCGCGCGGGTTTGCGAATGTGATTCTGCCACTGGGCATCTCGTTCTTTACGTTCACGCAGATTGCGTACCTGATCGACGTTCGCCAGAATATTGCGAAGAAGCAAGGGCTGCTTCCGTACTCGGTGTTCGTAACCGTCTTTCCGCACCTGATTGCCGGACCGATTATCCATCCGCGAGAGTTGATGCCACAGCTGGAAGAGGGCCGTATTGGCGGGCTGCGGTCCGACAACCTGGCCTTGGGCGTGACCTGGTTCATGCTTGGACTGGGGAAGAAGGTGCTGATTGCGGATCGCGTGGCTCCGCTGGCGGATGCCATGTTCGGTCACGTCCATGCGGCCGGCTTTACGACGACGTGGATGGGCATCCTGAGCTATGCGGTGCAGTTGTACTTCGACTTCTCCGGTTATTCGGATATGGCGCTTGGGCTGGCGAAGATGTTCGGCCTGGATTTCCCGGTTAACTTCAACTCTCCCTTCAAGTCGCAGAGTGTGATCGAATTCTGGACGCGTTGGCATATGACGCTGTCTCGCTATCTGAACGAGTATCTCTATACGCCAATCGTGCGCCAGGTAAACGGATGGCGGATGGACGCGGGCAAGAAGGTTTCAAAGAAGGCACAGACCACTCCTGAAGGGTTTGCGAGCATGGTGGCGTTTCCCTTGATGACGACCATGTTTCTGGCCGGCGTCTGGCATGGGGCAGGGCTGCAGTATCTTGTCTTCGGCTTGCTGCATGGCTTCTATCTCACGGTGAACCACGCGTGGCGGTTATGGACACCGCGCGGGCATCGTCTGCACCAGTTGGTTCCGGCGCCGGTGATGATTCTGCTGACATTCGTATGCGTACTGGTGGGCATGGTCTTCTTCCGGGCGGCGAATGTAGGCGACGGATGCTACGTGGTCGGCACGATGTTTGGATTGCATGGCGCGGGTACGGCTTATGCGGGATTTCCGTATCTGAGTGAGCTTCCGGCGATCTCGAAGTTTATGGGTAATCTGAAGCCGGCGACGCTGGCGATCGGGTTTGCGTTGCTGATCGTGTGGGGCGCTCCGAATACGCAGGAGATTCTGGGGCAGACGGATAAGGATCACGTCTGGCTACCGACACTGCTGCCGCGATTAAAGTGGCGGGTAAATGCAGTATGGAGCCTGGGAATCACGGCGATGTT
The DNA here is from genome assembly GCF_052114765.1 of Terriglobus sp. 2YAB30_2. Taxonomy (NCBI): domain Bacteria; kingdom Pseudomonadati; phylum Acidobacteriota; class Terriglobia; order Terriglobales; family Acidobacteriaceae; genus Terriglobus; species Terriglobus sp. 2YAB30_2. The sequence goes on along the minus strand of NZ_JBFRFJ010000005.1, from coordinate 170,916 downwards.
CGTAGCTGTGATCTTGCTGCTCGATGCTACGACGCGGTTCTTGTACTTCCAGTTTTAGCGCTCGCGACTACATGGAGAAAATATCGCCGGAGGCCGGCTTCGCTGCCGCCTCCGGCGTTTGCCTTGTAGCTAGGCAAGCTTGGTTTGAATGAGGTCGGCCATGTCACCGACGTTCTTGAGATCCTGCAACTCGCCGAGGGCGAACTTGATCTTGTAGCGCTTCTCGACAGCCGTCACCAGATTGATGTGTGCCAAAGAATCCCAGTCTTCGACGGTACTGGCGTTCGACTTTGAGGTAAGAACGAGGTCCGGCTGATCAAGCACATCGCGGAAGATGTCTTGCAACTCCAAAAGAATTGCGCTGCTGTCCATAGGGCTCCTGATTTTAGGCGAAGTATAGCATTGGGTGGTTAGAGTTCTGTGTTATCGAGCACGCGGATGTGAGCGTTGCGCGGCGTGTATTCATGCAGGTCGAAGACATAGGTTTTGACTCCATCTTCGGTCTCTGAGACGGGGTTGAAGCCTAGCTTGTCGTAGTGGTCGGCGACCATGCCGTTCTTCTTCGTGGGAATGTAAGTTCCGCGCAGTGCAGTGACGCCGATAGCCCGCGCCTGGCGGACGAGCTCATCGAGCATAGCTTGTTCCATGTCGCGCTTGAGGACACGGCAGCTCATAAGCCAGAGCTCGATGTCGAGCTCTGTACCCTGCTTTTGGCCGAGCACTATAGAGATAAGACCATTGTCGCCGAAGCGGTCAGTGAGCTTGCCGTAGATACCGATGGCATCGGGGTTGATGGCAGCGGCTTCGATCTCGTGCTGGGCGTAGCGGCGGGTGGTGAGGTTGAACTGGTTGGTCTTGTTGGTGAGCTGCGTGATGCGATCGAGGTAGAGCGGCTTGAAGCGGGCAATCTCGGCGGTCATCTCGAGAGAGTCGAGATACTCGCCGTAGTCGGCGAACTTGGACTCGAAGGCGGCTCGCTGAGAGTTCTCCTGGTAGAGGGCGGCGCGCTCGATGTCTTCCTTGGAGAAAGAGGTTTGCTCGAAATAGCGGCCTGCTTCGATGACGCGGGCGTAGTGCGAGACTTCGCTGCCGATGTTGGGGACGGCGATGCCTGCGACCTGGCCTTCGACGATGGCGCGCTCGGCGGGGTTATCGTCGACGAAGACGAAGGAGTCGGCGCCGAGGTTGAGCTCTCGGGCGATGGCCTCGATGTTCTGATGCTTCGGGTCCCAGTTGGCCTTGAAGCAGGAGATGTGCTCGAGTTTCAGGACAGAGTCGGGATGCTCAAAACCCTGCTTCGCTATCTCCTCGTTGTTCTTGGAACAGACGGCGAGAAGGATGCCACGGTTGCGGAGGGATAGGCAGTACTCCTGGAAAGCGGTATAGGCCTCTGCGAGGGGTGTCTCGCGGCCGATGGCGATCTTGTCGACACCGTCGTCGCCGATGACGCCGCCCCATAGGGTGTTGTCGAGGTCAAGGACGAGGACCTTGCGGGTTTTGCCATAGATACCGCGGACGAGGGCGGCGAGTGACAGGGCGAGGGCGTGAGATCCCTCGGGGGTGGTGTGGAGCTTGTAGGAGAACCAACGCTCGGCGTCGAACCAGCGATCGAGGCCGACGCGGGCGGCGATGGTGGCTACGTCGTTGATGAGGAGCTTGTTTGTGGCAGACGCTGCGAAGGCGCGATTGAGCTCATTGACGAAGCGGGTGTGGCCACCGGGGAGCGATGCATCGAGATTGCCGAGGATGGTTTCAATGGGCGGCTCGAAGTTGTTCTGGATGATGGTGCAGTTGAGCTTTTCGCCGAGGGAGGTCCAGATCTGCCGGTAGCGGTGGAGCTCTGCTTCGAGGTACTGGGTGAGGTCGGCCTCGGTGGCGTTGATGGGCGGGAAAGCCTGGATGTCGCGGACGGAGGTGTGGAGGTAGACGATGTCCGGGGCGAAGGCAATGAGGGCCTCCGGGGAGTGCACGGCGTCCACGTAGAAGCGGCCGTACTCCGCCTGATGCAGGGCAGGAAGGAACCCGGATTCGAGGAGATGGAGCTCGAGCAGATCGGCGACTTCATTCGTCGTGCCGCCGCCCAGGATGGCAATGCGGACCGGGCGGAGGTGAGGGCGGGCAGAGAGCCGTCGCTTCAGGCCCTTTCGCTTCATGAGGATGTCCTCAAGGGCGAAGGTGGAGAGAAGGGGGACTTCGGTGTCGCTCATAGGACCAAGGATACCGTGTTCGAGCCGGTTCAGGCCTTTGGGCTCCATCCGGCCCGGCTCCCTTGAACGCACCTTCACGGGTTCGAATCCCGTTGGGGACGCCAAAATAATGATGTTGTTGGACATCCCCGCCGCCCGCACAAAATGACCAGACGTCACCTGGCGAGCCAATTCTTCGCTCCGCAAGCTATACTTTTCGCGAACGAGGCCTTCGCGACTAGCGAAGGGAAAAGTTCCGCATAGAAAAGGGGCTCTTGAAGCGGGCATGACGAGAACACGAGCGATTCTGCTGTCAGTAACTGGCCTGCTCTGTTTGTCCGCGCTGCCTGACGCGTTCCATTTCCAGCCCGTCCTCGTCGCCGCTCAGGAGCCGGAGTACCATCCCCAGCAGCTGAGCCAACAAGCTCCACCCCCTGCCCGTCGCCCCCGTCGCCGTATGGACTCGCACACTGCACTCGGCCTCGGGCGTCTGCCTGACGCTGAAGCTGCCAAGCGCGGCGAGCCGCTCTACAACCAGAACTGCAACGCCTGCCATGGCGAAGGTGCACGCGGGGGCATCGGCCCCAACCTCGTCCGCTCCGTGCTGGTGCTGCATGACGATGACGACTCTGAGATCGCCAAGGTCATTCGCGGTGGTCGCCCTCAGGCAGGCATGCCTCCCTTCAGTCAACTCACCGACCAGCAGCAGCACGATATCGCCGAGTACCTGCACCAGCTCGTTGAGTTAGCTGCCAACCGGGGTCTCTATAAAGGCGCCGAGACCATGACCTCCGGCAACGTCGACAAGGGTAAAGCCTTCTTCGTTGCCAACTGTGCCTCCTGCCATTCCGTCACTGGTGATCTCGCCGGCATCGGAACGAAATACTCGCAGCCTTCGGCTCTTATCATGCGCATCGCGTGGCCCGCCGATCACGGCCCAGTCACCGCAAGCGTCACCACCCTTGAGGGACACAAACTCACCGGCACCCTCGAGCACTACGACGACTTCGAGACCACGCTTAAGACCGACGATGGCAAAACCTCCACGTGGAGCACCGACTCCGTGCACGTTGAGATCCCGGACAAGCTCGCCGGTCACCGTGCTCTGCTGCCCAGGTACTCCGACAACGACCTCCACGACCTGACCCGTTATCTACTGACAATCAAATGAAGCCGAAGACCCTGCTCACATCCCGCTTCTTATGCACGGCACTCTTCGGGGCACTCACCGCCGCGTCTCTCAGTATCTCCGCGTTCGCGCAGGAGACCGCAGCCCCCGCTCTTGATCCCAAGGCGCTCACACTCTTCTCCAAACCCGCCGACGTATGGCCCACCTACAACGGCGACTACTCGGGGCGCCGCTACATTTCGCTCGATCAGGTCAATCAAAAGAACATCACCGACCTCAAGGTGAAATGGAAGTACAAGATCGATGGTGTCACCATTCGCGGCAGCGGGAACCCCACTATTAAGTCCACGCCTTTGATGGTAGGTGGCGTCCTCTACTTCACCGTCCCCGACCACGTGTTCGCAGTCGATGCCCGCACTGGCAAGGAGCGCTGGCATTACGACTTTGAAGATCACGGCGGTCACGTCCTCGGGCAACGCGGCGTGGGCATGTACGGCAAGTGGATCTATTTCCTCACTCCCGACGGCTGGTTCATCTCGCTCGATTCGGGAACAGGAAAAGAACGTTGGCGCAAGAAAGTCGCTGACGAGAAGCTGCAGTACTTCACCACGATGGCGGCTGTTATGGTGAAGAACCACATCATCATCGGCGTCGGCGGTGATGCCATGGATGTGCGCGGTTATCTCGAGTCGCGCGACCCGGAGACCGGCGAGCTGCAATGGCGGTGGTGGTCCGAACCGAGGAAGATGGGAGATCCCGGTTCCGAGACCTGGCCGACGCAGGCTGCCATGGATCACGGCGGCGGCATGACCTGGATGCCCGGCACCTATGACCCCGAACTGAACCTGATCTACTGGGGCACCGGCAACACCAACCCGGTCTATGCCGGGCAGAGCCGCAAGGGCGCTAACCTTTACACCGACTCCATCGTTGCGCTCGATCCCGATAGCGGCAAGATGAAATGGTACTTCCAGGGCTCCCCGCACGATACCCACGACTGGGACAACGTCGAGACTCCGATCCTGTTCGACATGACCATCGACGGCAAGCCGCGCAAGCTGCTGGCTCAGGCCGCCCGCTGCGGCTACTTCTTCGTGCTCGACCGCGAGACCGGTAAGAACCTCGTTTCAAAGCCGTTCACCCTCACGGCCAACTGGTCCATGGGACTTGATAAGCGTGGCCAGCCCATTCCCAACCCGGATAAGGACCCCAAGGTCGACGGCTCGATGGTCGACGTACCTGCAAACGGGGCCACCAACTGGCCCGCGCCAAGCTACAGCCCGCAGACCGGACTCTTTTACGTGAACGCCAGCGAAGGCTACAGTATCGCCTGGCTGTATGACACTTCGAAGGACCCCCAGGGGTACGCCGGTGGAGCGAGCGGCCGCATCGACTCCAAGTCCTCTCTGATCGCTCTGGATACGAAGACCGGCGATGTCCGCTGGAAACACGTCGCGAAGTCCGGCGAAGGAGAGGGAGGCGGCATGACCGGGGGCATCCTCACCACTTCGGGCGACCTGCTCTTTACCGGAGACTCAGACCGCCTCGCCGCCTTCGATCCAGCGAACGGAAAGATCCTCTGGTCTTCGAAGCTGGGAACTGCCGTGAGCAACGGCCCATCTACCTGGGAACTCGACGGGACTCAGAACGTCATCGTCGGAGCGGGCGATACTCTCTACAGCTTTACGCTGGGCGGAAAGTAGATCGTCCTGCATCAAAAATCACGCTTCTTTCAGAAGTTGTAAGAATTGCAAAATGGTTCTAGCTGGCTCGCCAAATTGAGAACGCCGATCGCCCTTAGGAGGCAGCATGAAGGTGTTGCGACGGTTCGTTGTTGGCTTGGTTGCTGGCGAATGTTTGTCTACCTGCGATAGCGTCAAACCACGTGGTCTCGTATCGCGATCCGGAATTCGCCATTGATTCCAGCTGTAGGTCGAACGAACTGGAGCTACGATCGCCATGAAGCCTATCTTCTTAGCACTGTTCCTGCTCGCGACATCCATGCTGGGGCAGACACCATCAGCGCCCCATAGCCGGCAATCCTGGTGCCTTTGCACAGCGAAGGTGCGCAGAACGATCGCCTTCGCCGAGGGTAAGCTGTATTCCGAGAGCTGGATGGATGGGAGCAACAGCCGTGAACTACAGAGGGGCTTAAGACCCGCTGAGTTCCGTGTGACGTGGAACGGCCAGGAGGTGGCCAGCACGGACGGCGAATGGTCGCTGCATTCCGCGCACAAGCAGCCAAACGCTGACGGATCCTGGGAACTGGATTTGATGCTGACGCATGGGACGCTTGAGGTAACGAAGTCTTACGTGGTCTACCCCGGAAGCTCCATCATTCGTGAATGGGCAACTTACAAAAATACAGGGCCGGCCGCTGTTGACATTTCCGATCCCCACTTTTTAGACATTGGCACGCAGCTCGGCGACCTGGGCACCATCGACCTGGATTGGATGACGGGTGGTGAGAACCGGCCGGGATCGTGGATGCTGAAAACTGAATCGCCGAGTGCGGGCCGCGACCGAAACTTCGACTCGTACGATCCCTTCCCTGGCGCGACGAATTCCAGATTCGGATTCAAAATGGGCAGCGCTACCTATGCCCCCTGGTTCGCGTTATTCGATCGCGCGCAGCAAGAAGGAATCGTGGTTGGCTTCGACTACTTCGGCCGATGGGCTTCCAGCTTCAGGCCCAATGCAGATCAATCGATATCGATGCAGTTGAAAGTCGCGGGCTACCATCAGTCGCTGGCGCCGGGTGCTTCGGTGACGACGCCGAAAGCATTTACCGGTATCTTCCGTAACGATCTGGACAACGCCGGCAACGAAGTTCTGGACTGGCAGTATCAGTATCTGTGGGACTACACGCGGGCTGGCTGGTTCCCTGCCATCCGCATGGCGGGCTGGTGGTCGAATGGGACGCCTTGGAAGGATCCGGGGAATACCTGGGTTGGCGGCAATGGTGACGCCGCATCCGCATTCCGCAAAGTTTTTCGCTTATCGGACCTGATGAGCGAGGTCGGTGCAGATGTCTATCACCGTGATTGGGGCTGGTGGGACCGCGCGGGCGACTGGGGTGGCCCCGACTTCCGAACGATGGGCGAATATTTGCGGAAGCATGACATGGGGCAACTTGTTTATGCCTTCATCTATACGGTGGACAAGCGCTCCAAAGTGGCACAGGAGCATCCGGACTGGCTTTTGAGCAACACGCTGGACATGTCGAACCCGGCAGTCGTTCGCTTCCTTGAGGGCCAGTTGGACGAATTTGCAAATCGGTTTGGTCCCTTCGAATGGCGCAATGACAGCACCCCCACCGCGACACGCGGCACAGATGACACTTCTCTGCTGGGACAGGATCAGGGGTTCCGCATAATTCTCAAAACCTTCCTCGATCGGCATCCCGGCTACGCATTTCAGGGTGTGAATGACGGAGGCAATAATGCAGGATATGACTATGCCCGCTATGCTTCGAGCATCTCGTTCAGCGACGGTGCGGTCGGCATTCTTCGTAACTACTGGGCTTCGCTGATTTTGCCTCCAGATAAATCGAGCGATATTGCGGATAACTGGAAACCAGAGCAATATGACAAGGCCTTGTGGCGTGGACTGCTGACCATCAACTTTGACATGTCGGGAGATACATGGAGTCCGTCGAAGCTGGAGGGAGTGCGGAATCTAATCGACATTTACCACTACCTTGAACACGTGGGCCTGGTGGGTCGCTGGGTCCACGTCTATCGCCCCGCTGTGCGGGGCGACGATCCAACCATGTATTTCGAGCGGTTGAGCCGCGATGGGAACCGCGGCATCATCATTCTCAAGCACGTTGCTGCCGGACCTGTGGTTGTATGGCCAAAAGGGCTTAACCCCGCAAACAAATATCTGGTCTCTTATCAGGAATCGGACCAAGGCGAGTCCAGGACGGGCGCCGACCTGATGAAGTCAGGCATCACCCTCAATCACCAGGCTGCCGGCGAACTGATCTACCTGAATGTCCCTTTCCATCCGGACAGCAGGCTTTATCGCGCAAAACCGACATCGCCCGCCGATGTGCGTAAGGCGAGTGCCAGTAATATGGGCTATCCCGGCGTCGAGATAAGGTGGGGTCCGGCTCACGATGAACAATGGATTTCCTATTACGAAGTGGCACGCGACGGAGCCGTGATCGATAAGGTCGCCAAGGGAACTTACTTTTTCGATCACTCCGCAGGCGCCGACCTGGGCGCCCAGTATGCAGTGAGAGCTGTCAATGGCGGAGGGTTGGCCTCCCCGTTCGCGGAGGCGGCCGGTTCCGTCGCGGCGACTCGCGGTATCGTGCTTGACGATGTTTCGCCGACGGGACTGTCCTACACCGGAGACTGGAAACACGAAGTCAAACTGCAACCGGCGTACGCCGGCACTCTGACCTCGTCCTCGGAGAAAGGTGCAGCCGTGGAGTTCAAGTTCGAGGGAACGGGGTTCACCTGGTTCACGCGCCTTTGCGGAGAATGCGGCGAAGCTGAAGTCAACATCGACGGTCAAGATGTGGCCGGCATCGACACGTATTCAGCGGATGACATCTTCGGGGTGGGTATCTATAGCAAGAGCTTCGCTACTGCCGGAGAACATCAGGTGAAGATCACAGTTCTGGGAAAACATGCGGGACCTCGTGGGGCGGGGACACGTGTTTACCTGGACGGAATCCGTATAGCCAGGTAAGCCAAACTTCCGGAACACCATCAGCGCCCCCCTTACAGCACTTCGCTTTTTACTGCGCTGCAAGATGGGCATGGCATAATCGCACTATCATCGGCGGCAAGAGAGCTAGCAGTCAGGGTGCGCTACACTGGCGACACACCTGTCATTCAAATCGGGTGCACGCTCATCCCGAACAATAAATTTTTGAGATAGGGGTTTTGCCCATGGAGAGAGCGCCGACGGCTCGTCTTGCAGGAATTTTTCGGCCCGTGACCATTGCGATACTTTGCCTCGCTACCTTGTTTTTTGTGTATCGCTCGATCCACTGGAGCTGGCAGTGGGACACTTCTGCCATGCATTACGTCAGCTTTTTCATAGATCACGGCAAGGCTCCGTACCGCGACATCGTTGACATGAACATGCCTGGTTCCTACTTCCTGGAAGGCTGGGCGTTGCGGATCTTTGGACCTGGCGATCTCGGCTGGCGGATGTATGACTTCTTTCTGCTCGCCGTTACGACCGCATCCATGATCGTGATCGCCTGGCCGTATGACTGGCTGGCAGGGCTATTTGGCGGAGCGATGTTCACTCTCATCCATGGAGCCGAGGGGGCGGGAAATGCCGCCCAACGGGAAGAGGTCATGACAGTCCTGATCGTGGCCGGAATTGCCTTTGCCTTCTCAGCTCTGCGGGCAAGGCGCCCCCTGCTGATGCTTCCGTTCGGCTTTCTGGTCTGGTTGGCCGTCTCGCTAAAGCCTACGGTTGCCCCCCTGGGCATCGTTCTTCTGCTGATGTCAATCCCTCCGCTGCGGAGACGCAAAGAAGCAGTCATTCCTTATATGGGATTTGCGCTTCTGGGTTTCGCCGCCGCGTCATGCATCATCGTGGGGTTCCTGCTCAGATATCATGCCACGGGTGATTTCCTGAGCATCACGAAGCGCCTTCTGCCCTACTACGCGGGGGTAGGAAATCTTGGAATCGGCAGGCTTATCAGCCTTCTTCCTCCGCGTACGGCGTTTATTCCGCTACTGCTGATCACACTGATTCTTACCCTCAGGAACAAGGACTGGAAGAACTGGGAGCGACAGGCTCTCGCGGTGGCAATATGCTTCGGAGTGGTTTCCTTCGTCGCTCAGCGGAAGGGCTTCGCCTACCATCGTTATCCACTTTCGGCCTTCCTGCTTTTGTGGATGGGGCTGGAGTTCTTCCGCGCCATGAAGATGCAAGGATGGATGCGCAGCCTGGGATTTACAGGCGCCGCCGGCCTTCTCCTGCTGATTCCCGGGTATTGCATTTCAATCTATCAGGCAAAGCCAAACGTTGAACTGACAGACGCACTTATGCAGGATCTGAATCGCCTGGGTGGGCCGAAACTACAGAACCAGGTGCAGTGCCTTGACATGGTATCCGGCTGTCTTGGCGCGCTGTACCGTCTTGGCCTGGTCCATCACACAGGATTCCTGGGTGATTTTATGCTCTTCGGTCCGCCCGGGAGCCAGCCCTCTGCTTACTACCGCAATATGTTTCTGGAGGGTGCTCAGCGCAATCCTCCTGGGGTCATCGTTCTGACAACATCTGGACTCGCCCAGCCGGAATCGTTCGAAAAGATCGCGCAATGGCCACAGTTTGTTGAGTTTCTCAACTCCAACTACTCTTTGGATGTAACCCGTATGTTCGATCCCATCAACCCACGCGGGTACAGAATCTATCTATTGAAATCCGGGCATGCGGCGTTGACTGATGCTCGTTTGCAACGCTAGAACATTTTCCTGTGTAGTGGAGGGCTTCCGCATCGGGTGGCGTTTTCCGCAATGAAAACGTCACTGCGCTCCTCGTCAGGGATACCCGCAACTGGGAAATGCTCCACGGCATTGCTTCCTTTATGTGGCAATATCGCCGATTTTTGAGAGAATAGAGACTATGATCAGCAACGGTCCCAGCCTTTCCCCAGAGGCTTCCACGGTTCCTCAGCCAGGAATTGCGGGAAAGATCATGCGATTGTTTCCGGCGCGGGAGGTCCTGCGATATCTCGTCGTGGGAATGGGAAACGCGTTGTTTGGATACGGCTGTTATGCCGGCTTCGTCGCGCTGTACAGTCACTTACTCCCTGCGCGCTATCTTCCTTTCACGGTCGATCTTGCGTCCATCACCGCGACCCCTATTGGGGTGACAATGTCTTTTCTTACCTATAAGACCTTCGTCTTTCGCACCAAGGGAAACTATCTCAAAGAGTGGCTTCGCTGCTTTGCCGTCTATGGCAGCGCGACGATTCCCGGTCTCTTCATCCTTCCGGTCCTCACCAAGCTGCTGCAATCAATCGCTCTGCTCCGCGGCATCGCACCTTACCTTGCAGGCGCTCTGGTTATGGGAGGCACAACGATTTATACATACCTGGCGCACAAAAACTTCTCCTTTTCACGGCGCAATTCAGATAAACCTGGCCTTTCAAACCAATCGAATCCCGCGGTAGCTACAGAACGCCATACTGCTTAGAAGCTGCATTCCATATCGAGGTGCCCTTGAAGACGATCAGCATCGTAACGCCTTGCTACAACGAACAGGATAACGTCGAGGAGCTTTATCGGCAGGTTCGCAACGTGATGGCTGGAATCGGGCGCTATCGTTACGAGCACATCTTCATCGACAACAGCTCACTTGATAACACGGTGCCGATTCTTAAGCGCCTGGCGGCGTCTGACCCCAATGTGAAGGTCATCATCAATGCCCGCAACTTCGGGCACATACGGTCTCCAATGCACGCGCTGCTGCAGGCATCGGGTGACGCCGTCGTGCAGATCGTCGCGGACCTGCAAGATCCCACCAGCATGATCGTCCCCTTCGTCGAAGAGTGGGAAGCCGGTTCTTATATGGTGATCGGAATCAAGAAGACAAGCGAGGAGCACTCGCTGGTCTTCTTCCTTCGCAAGCAGTATTACAGGATTGCAGAGCGGCTTTCGAACATCGAGACCTTTCAAAACTTCACAGGCTTTGGTCTCTACGATCGCAAGGTGATTGAGTATGTCAGATCGTTTGGCGACCCGTATCCGTACCTGCGCGGAATGCTTGCGGAGATCGGCCTTCCACACAAGAAGATCTATTACGATCAGCCCAGGCGCAAGTTCGGCATCACGAAGAATAACTGGTACACGCTTTATGACATTGGAATGCTGGGGATCATCAACCACTCCAGGGTTCCGCTGCGGCTGGCCACATTCATTGGTTTCGGTGGCGCGGCTCTTTCGCTGTTTGTCGCAATCGCTTACACCATAGCCAAAGTCCTCTTCTGGAATACCTTCAGTCTGGGCCTGGCGCCAACCCTCATCGGGGTGTTCTTCATCGCGTCCATTCAACTGGTCTTCATGGGGGTCATGGGAGAGTATGTGGGTGCGATTTACACCCAGGTGCAGAAGCGGCCTTATGCCGTTGAACTCGATCGGATTAACTTCGACATCGAGCCCCAGGTACCTACGGCTGTCCCTCAAACTCGATCGATAGAATACAAAACAGCCAGTATGAATTCCATGGAGCCGCACGTCCAGACGATCGAAATGGAAGGGACCTAGAAGAGCCGATAACGCTAAAGCCGCTTCCTGAATCCGCTCTAGAGGACATCTTGCGCGCCCTCGGGGAGATCTTCAACCTGGGCTCAGAGGAGGCGATCAGCATTGTCGATCTGGCTCATCGCGTCACGGCGACGCTCAACCCCAGCATCGATGTGACGGTTGCCAAGCGGGCGCCTGAAGGCAACATCCCCCTGGAGTACGTTCCGTCCGTGCAAAAGGCGCAGCGCCTACTGAACCTGCGACCGACCGTTGGTCTGGATTGAGTCCATCCGGCGGATGGCCGGATGGAACGGTTTCAAACCAAAGTAGATGCAATCGCGCCTGGGTTAGAGCATTTCCCTGTAGGTGTAGAGTAAAGTTTCCGCATCTATGGGCGTTTTCCGCAATGAAGACACCGCTGCACGCCTCTTCCGGGATACCCAGCACCAGGGAAAACGCTCTAGTCTAGAGGACCTTCAGCCCTTCATCGACCGAGACGGCAAACTCAGTCATCGTCTTAGCGATGAAGTCCAGCATCTCTGTGGTCAGCCCGGGATAGACACCGATCCAGAAGACCTGGTTCATCACGTAGTCGGTATTGGCGAGGTCGCCAATCACGCGGTATTCGTAACCTTCATATGCCGGCTGGCGAAGCAGGTTTCCCGCGAACAGAAGGCGCGTGCCGATCTTCTGTGCTTCAAGCGCGCGGGTCAGTTGGTCGCGCGTAAATGGCGCATCGGTCTTCACGCCGATGGGGAAACCGAACCAGCTGGGATCCGAATTCTCGCCCGCCACCGGGAGCAGAAGAAACTCTTCGAGCGGCTTCAACGCATTTCTCAAATAAGCGAAGTTCTCTTTCCGCTTTTCGATGAACTGGGGCAGCTTTTCGATCTGCGAGACGCCGAGCGCAGCCTGCATGTCGGTCGCCTTCAGGTTGTAGCCCACATGCGAATAGGTGTACTTGTGATCGTATCCGCAGGGCAGGGTGCCGAGCTGCCAATCAAACCGCTTCCCGCAGGTGTTGTCGACGCCAGGCTCGCACCAGCAGTCACGGCCCCAGTCGCGGAATGAATCGATCAGGACCTGCAGTGCGGGCTTGTCCGTCATCACGGCTCCACCCTCTCCCATGGTGATGTGGTGAGCAGGATAAAAGCTGACGGTGGAGATATCTCCAAAGGTGCCGACTTTCCGGCCCTTGTAGGTCGAACCAAGCGCGTCGCAGCAGTCCTCGACGAGCCAGAGATTGTATTTCTTGCAAAACGCCGTGACCGCGTCCAGATCGAAGACGTTGCCCAGCGTATGTGCGATCATTACGGCCTTGGTCTTCGGACTGTACGCCTCTTCGAGACGCGTAACGTCGATCTCATAGGTAGGCAGAGTGACGTCCAGGAAGACCGGCACGAGCCGGTTCTGCAGGATCGGGTTCACCGTTGTGGGAAATCCTGCGGCCACAGTGATCACTTCATCGCCGGGCTTCAACTGCCGATCCCCCAGCTTAGGGGATGTCAACGCGGTGAGCGCAACAAGATTGGCGGACGACCCTGAGTTAACCAGCGAAGCAGAGCGAACGCCGACAAAGCGCGCAAGCTTCCGCTCGAAGTCCTTCGCAAAGCGCCCTGTCGTAAACCATCCGTCCAACGCGGAGTCGACGACGGAGCAGATATCCTCCGGTCCGATCACTTTGCCGGAGACGGGTACGGCCGATGTGCCTGGCGTAAAATTTTTGGCAGGGAAAGCCTCTGCGTGAAACTGCGCAGTCAACTCGAGGATTTGTTGGCGGATCGCTGCTGCTTTGTCAGTCATCTGTAGAATTAGAATACACAGCAATTTTGTGAGTCGAAAGACGATTCGATCTCCAAGATGGCGATGAGCGCTTTCATCGCTTCTGATCACGACAACTTACCCGTATCATGGTCACATTTTGGCTTCTAAAGGATTGAAATGAAAGCTGTCATTCTTGCCGGTGGTCTTGGCACCCGTATCAGCGAAGAAACTTCCGTCCGCCCTAAACCGATGGTCGAAATTGGCGGCCTTCCCATTCTCTGGCACATCCTCAAAATCTACTCGGCGCATGGCATTAAAGATTTCATCATCTGCTGCGGCTACAAGGGCTACGTAATCAAGGAGTATTTTGCCAACTACTTCCTGCACACCTCCGACGTCACCTTCGATATGAAGGAAAACAAGATGACGGTGCATGATTCGGTGGCCGAACCATGGCGGGTAACGCTCGTGGACACCGGGGACTCGACCGGGACAGGCGGACGGCTAAAGCGGGTTGCCCGGTACGTCAAAGACGAAGAAGCCTTCTGCATGACGTATGGCGATGGCGTCTCCGATGTGGATATCACAGCGCTTGTTAATTTTCATCGCTCCCACGGAAAGAGTGCAACGCTGACCAGTGTCCAGCCCGTCGCTCGATTTGGAGGTCTGGGACTTACCGGAACACTAATTCACTCGTTTCACGAAAAGCCGGCTGAAGAAGGCGGCCGGGTCAACGGTGGATTCTTCGTCCTTTCACCAAAAGTACTGGACGATATCACCGATGACCGGCAGATGTTCGAGCGTGAGCCGATTGAGGCATTGGTCGCACGCCAAGAAGTTCATGCCTTCTCTCATCACGGCTTCTGGCAGCCCATGGATACGCTCCGCGACAAGCAGTACCTGGAAGAGCTCTGGAACTCAGGCAATGCTCCGTGGAGGGTCTGGTGACAGCAGCCGAACACGCTCAGACACAGAGATTCTCCTGGCAAGGCCGCAAGGTCTTTCTCACAGGGCACACGGGCTTCAAGGGCGGATGGCTGGCGCTGTGGCTCGCTAAGCTTGGCGCCACGGTTCGCGGCTATGCACTCGATCCCTGCACCGAGCCGAATCTCTTCACGGCTGCTCGTGTAGGCTCGGTGATCGAAGACATCCGTGGGGATATTCGCGACGCGGCAAAGCTGGAAGCCACCATGCAGGAGTTCGCTCCGGAGGTGGTCTTTCATCTCGCGGCGCAGCCGTTAGTTCTTCATTCGTATGAAGACCCAATCGGCACCTACGAGACCAACGTCATCGGCACGGCGAAGGTCCTTGACAGCGTTCGGCGGACTCCGAGCGTTCGTGCCGTCGTCTCCGTCACGACCGACAAGTGCTATGAGAATAAAGAGTGGATATGGCCATATCGCGAGACAGATCCGCTTGGAGGATACGACCCCTATTCCAGCAGCAAGGCTTGTGCCGAGATCGTAAGCGCGGCATACCGGCAGTCGTACTTCCCTGTTGCGCAGCTTGGAAAAGCTCATCAGGTGGCAGTTGCAACGGCGCGAGCCGGAAACGTGATTGGCGGTGGCGACTGGTCAAACGACCGCCTTCTCCCCGACCTTGTCCGCGGATTTCTGTCGCGAAAGCCGGTACTGATCAGACGGCCGCATGCAATCCGTCCATGGCAGCATGTACTCGAACCGCTTCGCGGATACATCCGGCTCGCCGAACAGCTGCTCACACATGATCCCAGATACGCCACCGCCTACAACTTCGGTCCCATCGAAGATGATGCCCGCCCCGTGGCGTGGATTGCGGAGCATATGTCGGCGTTCTGGGGAGACGGCGCCTCGTGGGTTATTGACGACGCGTCATCTCCGCACGAGGCCCACTACCTGAAGCTGGATGCGAGCCGCGCCCGCGCCGATCTTGACTGGGCTCCTTCGCTACGGCTCGATGCCGCGCTGGAGTACCTGGTGCACTGGTATAGAAGCTGGGACTCGCAGGCGGACATGCACGCCTTCACCCTGGGCCAGATCGATAGCTACAGCGCACTCTCCTCCGCCAAAGACATCGTGTAGAGAGCGGGGGCGCGTCCTGCGCCCCCGATTCTCTTGTTGATCAAAGTTGCCGGGTAAAGCCTATTCTCATCCGAGCACTCTACGAATGTGCAGCAGCCCTGTGTGAGCATCTTGGCGCGAGAGTCACCGCCCAAACGAAATCTCTTTCAGCTTGTCGTCCTTCCTCTTCCGGACCTTGCTGAACATGAATCGGAAGGGTTCCCGCCCATTGCAATCTGTGATGCTTGCGCGGGAATCTATGATGCCTGCTCGCTTCTCTTGTCGGAAGCTTTCTCTACGGGAAAGTGCAGGATTCTCGGCACAGATGGCTTCATTCCGCGGCCACAAGTCGATTGATGCCTGCAGAGGAACTCGCAGAGATTTGCCTCATCCTGGCGCAGGCGCTCAATGCTGACTGTATCCGTGCGCATGATGATTGCGAAGATATAGTCCGGGATTATGCTCTAGGGCAGCACTTTCTCTATTGGCTGCATCGCAAGTAGAGCAATGCGCGATTCAATCGGTCGATCTACGAAGCCTCCTCTGGGCGCAACAGTTAGTCCTACCGGCGTTCAATTTCATCTTTGGGCTCCCCATACCAAGCGGGTCGAGCTATTGCTGAATGACGGGAGACGTTATCCGGCGCAGGCTCAAGAGGATGGATATTTCTCCCTACATATTTCAGGCCTGAAACAGGGATGCTTCTACCGCTATGTTCTGGACGGCTGCGGACCTTTCCCAGATCCGGCGTCGCGATTTCAACCTGAAGGACCTCATGGCTGGAGCGAAGTAATCGATCCTTCATCCTATACCTGGACTACCGGCGAATGGCTCCTCCCGAATCTCCAACTCGCCGGCCAGGTGTTGTACGAGCTCCATCTCGGTACATTTACGAAGGAAGGCACCTACCGGGCTGCCGAGCAGGAATTCAAACGCCTTCGCGAGCTTGGCGTGACCGTTTTGGAGATTATGCCGATCCATGAGTTCTGTGGAGAATTCGGCTGGGGCTATGACGGTGTCGCCTTCTTCGCGCCCTATCATCGCTATGGCCGCCCGGATGACTTTCGCCATATGGTCGATGCGGCTCATGCTGAGGGCTTGGCTGTTCTTCTCGATGTCGTTTACAACCACTTCGGCCCCGATGGAAACTGCTTCGGAGAATATTGCCCCGAGTATTTCTCCAGGCGGGCGAGCGAATGGGGAAGTGCTCCGAACTTCGATAACGCACCCGTGCGCGAATACTTCCTGCAGAACGTCGCCGCGTGGATTCACGAATACAGGCTCGATGGCTTGCGCTTTGATGCAACACAGGCGATCGCTGATTCCGGACATCATGAGGAGCATATTCTCGCCTCCATGAGCCGGCGTGCGCGCGAGGCGGCCGGCAATCGGAAGATCATTCTGGTAAGCGAATGCGAGCGTCAATGGTCCCATCAACTTAAGTCGATTGCCGAAGGTGGCCATGGATTCGATGGCATGTGGAATGATGATCTCCATCATTCCATGACGGTTCGCCTTACCGGAAGACGAGAGGCTTATTACAGCGACCACGCAGGAAACCCTCAGGAGTTTATCTCCGCTGCGAAGTATGGCCCTCTCTTCCAGGGGCAATACTATGGATGGCAAAAAGCGCCGCGCGGGACAGATTGCCTGCGCGTTGAACCGTGGCAATGGATCACATTTCTGGAAAACCACGATCAGGTCGCCAATACACTCCGTGGAACCCGCCCTAAAGCCCAGAGCAGCCCCGGAATGTATCGTGCGATGGCGGCCTATTGGTTGCTTACACCAGGCACTCCCATGTTTTTTATGGGGCAGGAGTACGGCTCGGAGCGCCCCTTTCTCTACTTTTCTGATCAAAAGCCGGAGATACACGAGAAAGTTCGAAACGGACGGCTCACTTTTCTGAAGCAGTTCGACTCCGTTCGCGATACCGAGGATCTTGCACACCTTCTTCCCGATCCAGGTAACCCAGACACATTCCAGAGGTGCAAGCTTGGGCCTGACGACCGAGCGACAGAAGAAGCAGCGCAGTACCGCGAGTTCTTCCGCGACCTGCTGCAACTAAGAAGCCACGAGCTGGCGATCGCACAGAAAGGTCGCGGCATGATCGATGGAGCAGTACTGTCCGACAGCTGCTTTCTGCTGCGCTACTTTTCCTCTGAAGACACGCAGCAACCTGACCATCTCCTTCTCGTCAATCTAGGGCAGACGCTCAAGCTCGAACATGTTCCCGAACCATTGCTCGCGCCGCCTGCGGAGACACATTGGAAGATGATCTGGAATAGTGAGCGGCTGAAGTACGGGGGGTTTTCAGTGGCGTTTCCCATCACCGACACAGGTTGGCGGATAAGCGGCCCGGCAGCAATTCTGCTCGCGGCGATATAAAGCGATTCGCAATGCCTCATGTACCGATGCGCAATCGCGGGCACCTACAGCCGGTGTTTTTTGACCATGATCAAATATGCCTTGACGAAGGCGCTTCATACGCATCTTTTCAGTTTTATCAATGGTTTCGAATCGTGGCCAGTTCAGCATTGGATCCAATGGCACCGTCACCTGATCGGCTCACCATCGAATTCTGTCTATAAAGGCATCCTGTTTTTCCAGGATCGTACCGCTGCCGCAACGACTCATTCTCTGGGCGGTGGCGGAGCCATGAAGCTGGTTGGGACCATCTACCTAACCAATACCCGCGCTATCATGCTGGCTAATGCAGCTCAAGTCCAGCAGCTCAACCTACAGGGTGGGTCAGGAAGCGGCACCCAGTTTCAACGAGAGATCATCGTTGGCGCCCTGCAACTGGGCGGCAATGGATCCATCACCATGAACATCAACTCCAGCACGATTTACCACGTCAGTGAGGTCGCACTAGTGCAATAGTCCGGGGCAGATTAAGCGATCTCGAAGCTCACGCCCTGTGCAAGAGGAAGATCCGTTCCGTAGTTGATGGTATTGGTAGCACGGCGCATGTATTGCTTCCATGCGTCTGAGCCTGACTCGCGGCCTCCGCCGGTGTCTTTTTCGCCACCGAAGGCTCCGCCAATTTCAGCGCCGGAGGTGCCGATGTTGACATTCGCAATGCCGCAGTCCGATCCGCTTGCGGAGAGAAAGCTCTCGGCTTCGCGCATGTTGAGCGTAAATATGGAGGACGAGAGCCCCTGCGGCACATCGTTATGCAGCTGGAGAGCCTCTTCGAAATCGCGGTACTTCAGAACATACAAAATGGGCGCGAAGGTCTCGCGCCTCACGATCTCTGCCTGGCTGCCAATTTCGACGAGCGCGGGACGGACATAGAACGCCTCGTCTGAACTAACGTCTGGCACGACACGTTCTCCTC
The DNA here is from genome assembly GCF_052114765.1 of Terriglobus sp. 2YAB30_2. Classification (NCBI taxonomy): domain Bacteria; kingdom Pseudomonadati; phylum Acidobacteriota; class Terriglobia; order Terriglobales; family Acidobacteriaceae; genus Terriglobus; species Terriglobus sp. 2YAB30_2. Next base: position 152,236 of record NZ_JBFRFJ010000005.1, on the reverse strand, counting down.
CGGTGACTGTTGCTCCAGTGATTCGTGCTTCTTCGACAGCATGCTGCATTGCTTCAAAGGCACGTGCATCGATCAGCGGGCCGACCAGCGTGCCTGTTTCGCGCGGATCGCCGATGACGACAGAGCGATAAACCTTCTTGAGCGACGCGACAAGGTTGTCATAGACCGTGTCATGCACGATCAATCGTCGAAGCGTCGTGCAGCGCTGTCCCGCTGTACCCATCGCCGAGAATGCAATGGCCCGCAGAGCCAGATCCAGATCGGCGCTTGGGCAGACAATCGCGGCGTTATTTCCGCCCAGCTCGAGGATGGCTCGCGCGAAGCGCCCTGCGAGCCGCGGTGCAACGGCACGCCCCATCGCAGTCGAGCCAGTCGCGGAGACCAGCGACACGCTCGGGCTATCGACAAGCATCTGCCCCAGGCTTCCGTCGCCTACAAGCAATGTTGAGAGTCCGGTGGGCACGCCGCCAAATTTGGCTGCCGCCCGCTCAAATAACGCCTGCGTCGCGAGTGCTGTGAGTGGCGTCTTCTCCGAGGGCTTCCATACCACGGCGTTGCCACAGACCAGCGCGAGTGCTGCGTTCCAGGACCACACCGCGACCGGAAAGTTGAACGCGGAGATTACGCCGACAACACCGAGCGGATGCCACGTTTCCATCATGCGATGATTTGCGCGCTCAGACGTGATGGTGAGACCGGTGAGTTGCCGCGATAGTCCGGCGGCAAAGGCGCAGATATCGATCATCTCCTGCACCTCTCCGAGACCTTCTGATAGGATCTTGCCCGTCTCGATCGTCACCAGCCGGCCAAGTGCGGAGATCTCCGACCGCAGCTCTTCGCCAAGCAGCCGAACCAGATCTCCGCGTTTGGGAGCGGGGACACTGCGCCATGCAACGAACGCATTCCGTGCTGCTGCCAGCGCATTATTGACCGCTGTCGCGTCAGTCATCGCGACGCGTGCAATCACCTGGCCGGTGATGGGTGTCCGCACGACCAGTTCGCCGTGCGTATAGGCAGCGGCCGGCACCCCAAGGTTTGAGAGCAATTGATGCACCTCTTGCTCAAGTGAACTCTTATCGTTCGTCATAGCACCCGCTTACTTCTGGTTGGCGGTCACTTTAAAGATTGCCTGAGCATTGGAACTGTCAAAGCTGAGATCAAGCTTGGTCTTTCCATCTTCTGCCGGAAGCGGAAGCCGCGTGATGAATTCGTAGAACGATCCCGGCACTTCCTTTTCAATCAGACTGCCACCTTCGATGCGGAAGTTACGTCGCACGCGAGCCGCAAGGAACGCAGTCTGGCGAACCCTGCCTGATTGCGAGGTCTCAACCGTTGCCTTCATGGCGCGACCAAGCGCCTTCTGCTCTTCGGCCAGCCGATCGACATCGATGACTCGGTCCGTAGCGTGGTTGAAGGCGTTTCCTTCCGTGGCAATCCACGCCATCTCTGCCGATTCAGCCAGCAAAATCTCATAGTCTGCCAGGGCTGGATCGTCATGCTGGCGACTGAAGACCTTTGCAAGCACGGGCAGCAGTGCAACCGCTTTCTCGACAGGCAGAGCACGCTGCGCTTCCAATTCAACGAGCATGGCCTTCGCCTCGGCTGTGAGCGGATCGCGAGAGGTCGAAGTGACACGTCCAACGGCAGCCTGGAATTCCGCGGAAAAGCGGTCTGGGTGTAGTTCACTGACGAAGAACTGCGCGAGCTCCTCTGGGTACTCCACCTGGGCATAGGAACGCCCCGTCATCTTCAGACGCTCCAGCGGATAAACGCCGTTCAGTGCATAGCCGAGCGGGCGCAGAATGCGTGTGATTGCCTCTTCGCCTGCCGGCAGTGCACCCATGCCACCGAGTGCGACGGTGCGGACCGCGCCATGATCATGCATGATCTTCCTGCCATCGCGAAGACAATCGTCAGCGTAGAGTTTTGCATCCGGCACGCGGTTCAACAGGTCTTCGAACAGCATCATGTTCAGCACTTGTGCGATGCCTGCACGTGAAATGTTCGCACCGGCCTCTTCCATGAGAGCTCCGGAAACTTTGAGCACTTCAAACAGGCGATGTGAGCGCTCCGCACCGACGATACTTTCGAGCGTTCCCTGCAGTACACCTACCTTGGTTAGCATCTTCCTTCTCCTTTTCGGGGATTCTGTTATCGGGTGGCGAGCATGATGCCCTCTTCCAAAATGTCGAGAGCAACATCTGTTTCTTCTTGTGTAACGATCAGCGGTGGGCACAGCCGGACCGTATTCTCGCCGCAGCCAAGCAGCAACAGCCCTCTTTCGAAAGCGAGATCGACGATGCGGTCGCGCAGTGCTCCTGCCTGTTTGCGCAATTGCTTGTCCTCGACTATCTCGACTCCGATCATCAAACCACGTCCACGAACGTCTCCAACGATCTCATACTTTTCCACCCAGGTGCCGAGCCTTGCAAGAGCGGCAGATCCCACCGTCGCAGCATTATTCATGCCTTCGCGCTCAATAATGTTCAGAGTCGCCATCGCGGCCGCGAGGCAGATGGGGTTTCCGCCGTACGTACTTGCGTGCGAGCCTGGAACCCAGTCCATAAGCTCCGCCTTCGCCATGCAGATACCCAACGGCATTCCGGATGCAATTCCCTTCGCGATGCAGACCATGTCAGGCTCAACACCTGAGTGTTCAATGGCCCACCACTTTCCTGTTCTTCCAACGCCCGACTGGACCTCATCAGCAACAAGAAGGATTCCGTGACGATCGCAGATGCGCCGAAGTTCCTGCAGAAAGATATTCGGCGGCACGACGTATCCACCTTCTCCTTGAATGGGTTCGACAAAGATGGCGGCAACCTCCTCGGGCGGCAACGTCGTCTTGAACAGCTTCTCTTCAAGAAAGCGCGCACATGCCAGGCCGTACGCCTCTTCTTCCTGCGGCCCTCCGCCGGCGCCGCGATACGTATAGGGATATGGCACGTGCGTGACACCAGGAACAAGCGGGGCAAAACGGCGCTTCTGCTGGACCTTGGAAGCAGTGAGCGAGAGCGCCCCCATTGTGCGGCCATGGAAGCTGCCGAAGAAGCTGATGATGTTTTGCCGGCCGGTATGGTAACGCGCCAGCTTCAACGCGCACTCTACCGCCTCTGCGCCTGAATTCCCGAAGTAAAAACGATGCGGCCCAGGCATCGGCGCAATGGCAGACAGGCGCGATGCGAGCTGCGGCATCAGGTCGTAGTAGAAGTCTGTACCAGACATATGGATCAACTGCGCGGCCTGGTCCTGGATCGCCTTCACGACCTCCGGATGGCAATGGCCGGTAGAGTCGACGGCGATACCGGCCGTAAAGTCCAGAAACTCGTTGCCGTCTACATCCTCAACCCGACAGCCACACCCATTCTTTACAACAAGAGGATAACTACGCGTGTAGCTTGGCGAAACGAGACGGTGGTCATCGGCCACTATTCTTTGCGCTCGTGGTCCTGGCACGCTGGTGATCAACTTCGGACCAAACTTTGCGTGCAATTTGGCGTCGGCGACGCGTACAGATGCTTGCATTTCAATGCTCATACGATCCTCCAGCGGGCTCGGAGCAATCTGGTTTCACCTCCGAGCCAGGCTGACCTCGCGGTCAAAACGCGACGAGATAGAGCATTTTCCCTGTTACTGGGTATCCCGAAAATGGCGTGCGGCGGCGTTTTCATTGCGGAAAACGCCCCATTGATTCAGAATCCCTACATTGCACCTACAGGAAAATGCTCCAGCCTTCAGACAAACTGAGGCTCAGTTCCCCTGAGATTTTGGGTTGAAATGCGCTAGTCGCCTGAAAAGAGGTTCGGCCGTAAGGTGCTTGGAACAGCCCGGGCCGTTTCAGAAAGGTTCTGGCGCGTTCTGCACCGAACTCCGATAAGCACGAGGGCGTTGGTCGGATTGTCAGGCCTCAACATATGCTTGACTCCGTTTCGCCCGAGAGTATAGCGCACCTGGGGCATGTCATCAAACTGCCTGGTCCCGGAGGCGAGGAGCGACAAGAATTCGACCAAAAGCATTTTCCCTGTTGCTGGGTACCCCGGAACGGCCCTGCGTTATACCCACAGGAAAAATGCTCTAACCATCGCCCATGGCGATGAATATTTATTCAGCACCTACTGAATAATCATTCTCGTTGACCATTTGGCATGCATCCTGCCATCCTCCAGACCATAGGAGCGAGTACGGCAATGATTACCGAGCCAGATAAGGAGAACGAAGAAGAGACTATTTCTGGCGAGAATAATCCTGTTCCCGCGCTGCTGATGTGCCCACCCAGGTTTTATGACGTTTCTTACGTCATCAACCCGTGGATGCGAGGAAACCTGGGTAAAGCTTCACTGTCGCTTGCCATGCAGCAGTGGCAGAAGTTGTGCCGTGTTCTGTCCGGCATGGCGCATGTTCTTCTGGTTGAACCCGTCGCCGGCTCTCCCGACATGGTCTTTACCGCAAACGCTGGTCTTGCGCACGCCGGTATTGTCGTCATCAGCAGCTTCTATTACCCAGAGCGCCAGAACGAAGAGACACATTTCCGCCGGTGGTTCACCGATGCTGGTTACCGGGTCGCTGATTTGCCTCGCGAGATTCCCTTCGAGGGTGAAGGCGATGCCCTGTTCTCCTCCAATGGGTTACGCCTCTGGGTGGGCTATGGATATCGCACTCGCGAAAGCAGTCACGCAATTCTTCGTGATCTATGGGCCATAGAGGTTGCGGGCCTCCATCTCGTGGATCCGCGCTTCTATCACCTCGACACCTGTTTTGCCCCTCTCAAAGACGGCTCCCTGCTCTACTTTCCACCTGCGTTTGACAAGACTTCGGTTGCCAGGATCGAGGCCTATTACCCGCCAGCCCAGCGCATCGTTATCAGCGAAGAAGACGCGATGAGCTTCGCATGTAATGCAGTCAACATAGGCAAGACCATCGTGCTCAATCGCATCAGCTCTGAACTCGAATGTAAACTTAAGGTTCGTGGATTCCAAGTAATCCAGGTTGAATTGAGTGAGTTCCTTAAAGCCGGGGGCGCTGCTAAATGTCTGGTTATGCAGTTGACCCCGGAACTGCATCTACAACCGCTGAATCACCCCGTGAGACCATGCAACTGACATCGCAGTATTCCGCCGCTAACGATCTAATCGCGCTCGAAGAGAAGTATGGCGCCCACAACTATCATCCGCTCGATGTTGTCATTGAGAGCGCGCAAGGCGCCTGGGTCACCGACGTCGAAGGACGGCGCTATCTGGACTTTCTCGCCGCCTATTCCGCGGTGAATCAGGGTCACTGCCACCCTGCGATTCTTCGTGCCATGACGGAACAGGCGGGCAAGGTAGCCCTGACTTCACGTGCCTTTCGCAACACGCAACTCCCTTTGCTGCTCCGCGATCTGCACGATCTTACGGGGTTCGACATGGCGCTGCCCATGAACTCCGGGGCCGAGGCAGTTGAAACGGCTCTCAAGGCGGCCCGCAAATGGGGCCAGAAGGTCAAAGGAATAGCGAAGAACCGCGCCGAAATCATCGTCTGCGCCAACAACTTCCATGGACGAACGATTTCCATCGTGGGCTTTTCTACCGAGCCGCAGTATCGCGACGGCTTTGGCCCATTCTCCGCGGGCTTCCGGAACGTCCCCTTTGGTGACGTCGAAGCGTTACGCAACGCGATCACACCCGACACCTGTGCTTTCCTCGTCGAACCTATCCAGGGTGAAGCCGGAATTATCCTTCCTCCAGCCGGCTATCTTCGTGAAGTAGCGAGCATCTGCCGGGAGAACAATGTGTTGCTGATCCTGGATGAAATCCAGTCCGGCCTTGGACGCACAGGTAAGCTCTTCGCTTACATGCATGACCAGATCAGGCCTGATGTCCTCATCATTGGCAAGGCCCTTTCTGGAGGGTTCTATCCTGTGTCGGCGGTACTCTCATCGCATGAAGTCCTCGGGGTGTTTCAACCCGGAGATCATGGCAGCACCTTCGGCGGTAATCCGCTGGCCTGCGCCGTCGCCCGGGCGGCCCTCCGTGTTGTTGTCGACGAAGATCTTCCCACGCGATCAGCGGAATTAGGCGCCCACGCTCTCGCACATCTAAAGCAGATTCGTAGCAAGCACGTGGTTGACGTTCGTGGCCTTGGTCTGTGGCTGGCCATAGAACTCAACGTGCCGGCAAGGCCGTTCTGCGAGCGGATTCGTGATCACGGTGTTCTCTGCAAGGAGACGCACGAAAAGGTTATTCGTATTGCACCACCGCTTACGATCAGCCCCGGCGATCTCGATTGGGGCTTGGAAAGGATCGCTAACGTCATCGAAGAGATGTAGAGCTGTCGCCGTAAACTTGTCACCCTACCAGCATGATCGAATGCGACTTCGCGCTCTGCCGGATTAAGAACACCCCGGTGGCGGAGCACTCGAAGTGACGTCCTTAAGAATTCGATGTAACTCTCGAATTCCATCGGTTAAGGACGCCGGTCCCGGCTGCAGGATATGTGAGGAAGGCACCTCGTATACACGGCCGTTGCGGACAGCCCCAATTGCGTCCCAACCCGGACGAGAACAGATGGCATTTATGTCGACCTTCATTCCACACCAGGATGCGATGATTACATCTGGATTGCGTTGAACAATTTGTTCAGGCTCAACCACCCGATCCTTTGCTTTCCGCTGCTTACGAAACTCTGGAAAGATCGGCTCCCCGCCCGCAAGCTCAATCAGTTCCTCTACCCATTCAATTCCGCTGATGAGCGGATCATTCCATTCTTCGAAAAACACGCGCGGTCGCCAGTTGAAGGCTGCAGCCGCGTATGCAATTTTCTCCAACTCTGATTGGTACGCAGCAACGAGTTGCCTTCCCTTTTCTTGCTGATTTACCAGCCGAGCGATCAGTTCGATGAATTCGAAGATTTCCGACACATTGCGCTGATTGAAATTGAGCACGGGTAGGCCGCGATGGATAGCCTCTTTTGTGATCTCAGCCTGTACATCCGAATACGTGATGACAAGGTCGGGATCAAGCTTTTCGATGGCCTCAAAATTTGCATCCTTAAACGTCGAAACGCGAGGCTTACTCCTTACTTCTGGAGGCCGCCTGGAAAATCCGGATACGCCAGCGATACGATCCTGCTCGCCGAGCAGATACAACAATTCGCTCGCTTCATCAGAGAGGCAAACAATGCGCGAGGGAAATTCCTGAGACTTTGATGCAAATGTCAGAAGCAATGAAACTGTCTCCAAATTCATACAAGGTCGTTCAATGCAATATTCAGTGCCCTCATGAGGAGCAATCTCCTCTCTCGAGCACGGCACCACCGAAATATATTTAGTCTAGTCCTTCGGGCGCGGCGTGCCTTCGTACACAATGCCACGGTCGAGGATGTACAACTCCCACGACCAAAGGCCGAAGACGCAGGAGTCACTGGTTGGCGCTCCTGCGCCTTGTTGTGGATCAGCCTAGAACAGACGAACCGGGCGGCGGAGTTACTTGCCGTTATTGACCTTGTCTCCTGGAATAGCGCCGGCCTGGAAGAGATCAGAGAGATCGGGCCCGTTCGCGGCGTCAAGGAGTAGCGGCGTGAGGTGGAATATTTCCTCCATGGTCCTCAGGTCGGAAGAGTGCGTCAGGTTGACGGTGCTGGCGTAGGGAGCGCCATGCTCATTCTGGCGCGCCCGCTTGGAGATGATGATCTCGGGGATGGTATGGCTGAAATCATCCTGCTTGTCCGCGGCCATACCGTCCTCCTCGGACTCATCCCACCAGAGGATGATGACGCCATTCTCCTGGTAAGCCTTTGACGCCATGATGGCCGGCACGACCTGAGCAAGGAAGTCATCGCCCTGGGGAATCTTTGGCCGCATCGCCCGTGAGCCCCTTGTAGCCGTCACTGAGCGTGGTGTTCATGTCGTTGTACTGGTTATTGGGAACCGTTGAAGAGAATTTGACTGTCTGGTAAAGGCTCGCGTAATCCCATAGATCAGCATTTGTCTTCGTCCATAGCAACAATCTCCTTGCGCTCGGTTCCTCAGTGAAGATCATCTCCGCAGCCTTGACTTAGAAGGCTACCGAGCGACGAAGATGTGCCGGAACGACTCAGGTCGAGTCACACGAGGAACTGCCGCGATGCGACAGCTACGTTGAACTGCGAAGCGATTCCCAATGAGACGGATGTCCGTTAATCCTTCACGGTTGATGAAAAGTGATAGGTAACTCCTACTCGGACTGCGAGCTCGTCCATACCGGGGTTGCTAGCAGCCATATAACCGTTAGAGATATGGAAAAATTCGAAAGGTTCCAAACGGATGTCATATCTCTTATTCACCGCATATAAGAGGCCGGCGGCTGCCTGGATGTTGAAGTTGTACTTGCTTGCGGCAGGCGAGAATGCCTTTTGATTGAAAACAACGCCCCCTAGTTTTCCTACGGCGAAAGGCCTGATTCTGCTTTTCTCGAATAACAGAAATCGAAATCCGATAGGCAGGATGGAGATGCCGGGGACCGGTTTCTGATTGGGGCTCTTACCATTCCCCCAAAAATCAGACCTTTCTGGCTGACTTAGGATAAAAACAGGAATCACCTCGGCGGCATAGTCGACACGCATTCTGAACATGTGACCCATAGGACGCTCGTATTCAAGGCCTACCGTCCATGCGTAACATCGTGTAGTGGCGCTGAAGAGCTGATAGTCCCCGTCTGGAATCATCAGAGTGACAGAAAGTTCACTCCCTTGAACCTGGGCCTTGCCTGGAGGTCGCGGAGGGGGCGAGATTCCAGCAGAGAGATCATTGGTCATTTGAACGGACTGGCCGATGAGTGTAGCCGTAAATAGAAGGACCGTAAAAAGGGCGATCCTACAGCGAAACAAAGAGATGAGCGGCATAGCCTCAACCCCATAGATATAGATTCAGATGCAGGCTTACCTTATTTGGAGGTTTCTCTCATCCGCGCGGATTGGATCGCCTGAGAGTCATCATCAGACGGAGTCTATTGAGACGACTCACCACGACCTTCAGGTCTTGCAATACTCCCCAAAGCATTCTTCGGATAGATGCGGATGCAGCTTCGCCTTCCGAAGCCTGGCAATCTCTCCTCATCGATCGTCTTGTATGTTCTATGCTTCTCTTTACCGCCGATTTCCACTCATAATTGTCTTCATGCCAGCATCTTCAATCCATGATCTAGTGCTGATAGATCGATGTGGGTTCCGGCTTGCGTAAACGATTCTGCGTGATCCACAACCCGAACGCCGGCACCCGAGGCCGCTTGTTGTTTCGGAATACCGTTCGGGAACTGCAGCGGGCTGGCTGCCAGATATCTATCGTCGATACGACACAACATGAACGTGGTGAGCGTGTCGCCAAAGACGCAGCACTAAGCGGGCAGTTCGATGCAATCATCGCTGCAGGTGGAGACGGAACATTGCATGATGTGCTTCGCGGCATCGTCGGCTCAGGCACTCCGCTCGGTTTGATTCCCTCTGGGACAGCCAACATCTTCAGTCGAGAGATCGATCTACCAACCATGCCTGTGGCCCTTGCCGAAGTGCTGATGCATGGGTACACCTTCAATGTTCCAGTCAGTGTCTGCAATGGGCACCCATTCGCGTTCGTCGTTGGTGTGGGCTTCGATGCTGCAGCCGTCCAAATCTTCGAGAAATATCAAGCACGCCACTTCGGAACATTCGGAATAGTGGCGGCTGCCCTGGCCGCGCTATGGATGCACAAAGAAAACCCTATTTCAATCCGAACTCCTCAAGAGGAGTGGGTCGCTCACTGGGTCATCGTCACACGAATCCAGCGTTTCGCGGGTGGTCTGAAGTTGACGCCACATGCAGACATCAAACAACCAGCATTCCATGTTGTCAGTTTTCAGCAAAGGGGAAGACTCAGACTTGCCCTTCAATTAGCCAGAATGCTGTTTGCCATTCACGGTCAAAGCCGCGACATTCGGATCAGCGCGTGCCAAGAGGTCACTCTTGAAGGAAGCGGATCACTTCCAGTCCAGATCGACGGCGAACTCATTGGGGAGTTGCCTTTGCAGTTAAAGTTTCTGACACTTCGAATTCCGGTTATTACAGGCTGACCCCTCTCTCCGCCCGCCCAGGCTCTAGCCTGCACGCAGGGCCGAGCGGGCCAGCCACTATGTTGATCATCTGAATAGGAGAATAAGCGTCATCAAGAAACCATCTGGCCGGGCCACACGCATCTAACGTCATCGATAAGAGTTACCGATGAATCGGCCCCTCCAACTCGTTGCTATCTTCTTTGTGATAGTGACATTTCTCATGCCGCTGTCGGAGCGCTACGATGGTTGGGATTCCGTCGGACCTACCGGCGGCGCCGAATTCTTAGCCTTCCTCATCGTCGTATTTATCCTTCTGCAAACGGCAAAAAGTGGCTCAGTTGCGAGAACGGTTGCTAACCGGCGCTCGCTCTCCTTCCTAATATGTATTTTGATTTGTGCCGTCCCATCGGTTGTCGCACAGAACGATTCCTCCACGCCACAGAAGAGCACCGCTCCAGCCGACCAGAACAAGCCCGAAACAAAGGAGACACCCCAACCGCAGACAAATCCGGCGACTCAAGCCAACCTGCCGAACGCACCCTCTTCCCTCATCACCGCCAAACCGCATGGTCAGGGCAAGATTCCGCTTGAAGACATCCCTCACCCACCAGTCACGCTCAAGCAGATTCCGCTGAATGTGGTGGGCGATACGTATCGCATTTTTACTTCTCCCATCTATATCCGCCCAGGGGATTTCAGATGGATCCTTCCGGTTGCAGCTGCGACCGGGGTTTCTCTTACGCAGGATAGTCACGTTTCCCGCGATATCGTCAGCCACGATCCGGGATTCAACAACGCTGCTGACAATGTCTCCTACGTTTTGGAGTATGGCTATGTTGGTGGATCGGCCGCGATGTACGGGATCGGAATCGCTACTCATAACGACCACCTTCGAGAAACAGGCCTGCTCTCCGGCGAGGCGGAAGCGGATGCTCAGATTTTTCAGCAGATCGTCAAACTGGCGTCTTTTCGCGAACGTCCTAATAATGTTGATAACTATGCCGGCAACTTCTACCAACTCTCCTCGGGGACGAACTCCTCTTTCATCTCTGGCCACTCCATTACGGCATGGTCCGCCGCCGCGGTGATCGCCGCTGAATATCCGTCACCGTGGAAGCAAGTCGCGATCTATTCCGGAGCAACGGCCACCTCTCTCACACGTGTACTTGCCGAAAAACACTTCCCCACGGATGTACTCCTTGGCTCAATAGCCGGATGGATGATCGGCCACTATGTCGTACGTGCCCATCATCACTTCCCGATTTATCGACGTCATGGCAGCCAGCCGCCTCTTTAGCCAACGGCTAAGACACGGCGCGGTCACAGATCAGATAACAGTCACCTCGGCTGCGGGTCACCTTCCTGACGGGGCTGCTTGGCATTGCCGGGGCCGCCCACGGCCTGTAATGCGGGGATTCGTTCACTCATCTCAGGCAGCGTAGGAAAAGGCGCGTGAGGCTCAGCTTGATACCAATACGCAACGGAATAGAAGTTGTCGGAACGAGCATTGGCGTGGCCGTGTTCAATGCTCGCCTTCATCGACTTGGCAAAAGGGATTGGCGAATCAAGATGGAAACGATAGACGCTAGACCGTGATCCGGCGAGCTCTGGACCCACGACCGGTGAGCCGTGCAGCAGGAAGCTCTGAGGAGAACCAAAATCCCACGCTCCCAGGAAGTAGTCTTCTGATCCCGTTCCGACAATCGTAGGGCCATCGTCGACTTCAAACCGGTCGTTCCCTTCCCCCCACCAGCCATCCTGATTTTGCAGCACAGACATCGTTACGCCGATGAACTGCCCATGCCCCTTGGCTTCGAACCATACGTAGTTATCTTTGCCCTCGAGGTTGCGACGGTAGTTCACGCGTGGATCACCGTTGTCGTACCAGTCGGAGACCCAGCCATGATTCGGCTGTGCTTGCCGGTACTGCGCATGAAAATACAATGTACCGGCAGGTAGGGGTTTTAGCTCCTGCCGATAGTCAATATTCCAATACAGATTGCTGACCGACTGCTTGCCTTCATTGGTTACGGTGACGCGAGCATGTTTGGCATACGGCATTGGAAAGTAGCTATTGAGAGAGCGATCCGTTCCGACAGACAAAACCGGCGACGACCAGAAGTAGTATTGCCCATTACCCAAACCGAAAAAGTCTCCAATTGGCGTCTCTACACTCGGTGTGGTCTCTCCGTCCCAGTACATGCGCAAGACAGCACGCTTCAGGTGATAGCTCTCCGCGGCATTCAAGGTGAACCAGATGTGTGAAATTCTGCCGGGGCCGTCGACATCAAGAATCGTCAGAGTTTCCCCAGGAGTAATTGTCCGGAAATCCGCATTCGCTCCGGTAGCCTCACGGCTCGAGGAGCGATGCATAGTGTAGGTCTGCTGCACCGTGGGGTCGGGAAATCCCTCGAGACCTTGGCCGTGGACAAAACAGGACGACATAACCAGGGACAGTACAAACACGATTGTGGACTTCATGACTCAGCGACCCCTCCGACACATCCCATCTGCGATATTTCTTAGCGACGTGGAGGATATCACTTCCTCAATGTGCGGTTCAGGGTGCCGCTTCAAGGCAGCCTAAAGTGCCAGGAATGTCAGAAATTGCTGCAGTTTTGTCATGGCAACGCTCCAGCAAGGCTCCTAGACTCAATCTGGAAGGGATACACCGATGTCCAATCTATCCTCCGCCCTCGTGATTCCTGATTCCTCGTTGGCGAAAGAGGCCACTGATCTGCTACGCGAGCATTCCACCGATCTGCTGTTCAATCATTCCATTCGTGTTTACTTGTTCGCGGCTGAGCAAGGCCGTCAACGAAAGCTTCACTTTGATTCTGAACTCCTCTACATCGCGGCCGCATTTCACGATTTTGGTCTCATCAAGAGGTTCTCAAGCCCAGACGAACGCTTCGAAGTGGATGGCGCAAACGCGGCCCGACAATTCCTCACTGCACATAGTGTCCCTGAAGAACAGGTACAACTTGCCTGGGAAGCCATTGCTCTGCACACCACGCCGGGCATCACCCAGTACATGCGTCCTGAAGTAGCTCTACTCTATTCGGGAGTCGGCCTCGATGTGCTTGGGAAGGGCTTCGATCAGTTTCCGTCAGAGTTGCGCGAGAAGATCGTGGCCAGATACCCCCGCCGACACTTCAAGGAGCGCTTCATCCAGGAATACTTCGCCGGCTTTGAACACAAACCCGGCACGACTTATGGCACTGTAAATGCCAGCATCTGTGAGCGACTCTTACCTGGTTATAAAGCTCCTAATGCTTGCGACGTGATCGCAGCATCTCCCTTCCCTGATTCCGAATAGCACAGGGGAAACGCCGGGGCGACGATGTCGCTTTCGCTACCTGTCCGTTGATCTTCGCTGCCAGCGCAAGCTAGATCACATACATATCGACGTAGGCATGGACAGGCATGGCTTCCAGGAGCGACTGGTCCATCGACGCCGCCAGGATTCTGTCTTGCTGCTTTGGCGGGAAACGGCGTGCAAGGTTCGTACGAAACTTTGCTTCGAGCAGCGGAACTCCTTCTTCGCGGCGAAGACGATGTCCAATTGGGAACTCTACCGTCTCCTGGAGAATGGTTCCATCCGTTAGCTCGAGCGTTAAGGCATTCGCGATGGAGCGCTTGTCGGGGGCATGGTAGTCCGCGGTAAACCGCGGCTCTTCCACCATCTCGATCTTCTCTCGCAAGACATCGATGCGCGGATCGTTGGCTACCTCGTCTTCGTAGTCCGAAGCAAGAAGCCGTCCAAAGAGAAGTGGAACCGCCACCATATATTGAATACAGTGATCGCGATCCGCCGGATTCTTCAACGGCCCCTTCTTATCGATGATGCGAAGGCAGGCTTCGTGGGTGCGGATGGTAATCCTTCGAATCGCTGAGGCGTCTTTGCCGATCTCGCTCAGCTTTCTATGCAGCGTCATCGCTGCTTCTACGGCGGTCTGTGAATGGAACTCAGCCGGGAAGCTGATCTTGAAAAGGACGTTCTCCATTACATACGAGCCATACGGACGCTGGAAACGGAATGGTTGCCCTTTGAACGAGACATCGTAGAAACCCCAGGTCTTCGCCGTAAGTGCGCTTGGATATCCCATCTCGCCGGTAGATGCCATCAAGGCCAAACGTACAGCCCGGCTGGTTGCATCTCCCGCTGCCCAGCTCTTACGCGAGCCTGTATTGGGGAAGTGCCTGTATGTGCGAAGACTTTGCCCATCGACCCAGGCGAGCGAAACGGCGGCAAGAGCCTCTCCCCGTGACAGCCCCAACATGTAACTCACCACGGCGGTTGAGGCGACCTTCACCAGAATCACGTGATCGAGCCCAACTCGATTGAAGGAATTCTCGAGGGCAAGACACCCCTGAATCTCATGTGCCTTGATCATCGCCGTCAGGACATCTCTCATCGAGAGAGCAGGCTTACCTTGAGCGACTGCCGTACGGGAGATCCAATCCGCGACTGCCAGGATGGCGCCGAGGTTGTCCGATGGATGTCCCCATTCAGCAGCCAGCCACGTGTCATTGAAGTCCAACCATCGAATCATCGCTCCGATGTTGAAGGCGGCCTGTATGGGGTCTAATTGAAACTGTGTTCCTGGAACCTTTGCGCCGTGCGGAACAATCGTCCCTGGAATAATCGGCCCCAGAAGCTTAGTGCAGGCGGGATATTCGAGCGCTTCGAGGCCACAACCAAGCGTATCCATAAGACACCACCGGGCGGTCGCGTATGCGAGATCACTCTCGATCACGTAGTTGTACACGTAATCGACGATATCCACGATTACCTGGTCATACTCCTGTTGTGTGCTTAAGAATCCGGCGGACATGTCTCTCTCAATCTCCAACTAGGTTGCGTTGTCTCTATTTTCGATCCGCGAGAGGAATAAATGGGCGCGGTTCAGGACCGGTGTAATTGGCAGAGGGCCGGATAATCTTTCCGTCTATGCGTTGCTCGATCACATGTGCGCTCCAGCCCGAGGTGCGGGCAATCACAAACAGAGGTGTAAACAAAGAAGTCGGGATCTGCATCATGTGGTAACTTACCGCGCTGAACCAATCCAGATTCGGGAACATCTTCTTGGTCTCCCACATCACGCTCTCCAGACGCTCCGCGATCTCAAAGATCCTCATATCCTTGGCATCCTCAGAGAGTCGTCGCGCAACCTCTTTAATCACCTTGTTGCGCGGGTCGGACACGGTGTAAACGGGATGTCCAAATCCGATGATGACCTCTTTGGCCTCAAGTCGCCGCCGGATGTCTTCTTCAGCATGATCCGCGGAGGAGTATTGCTTCTGGATATCCAATGCGACCTCGTTCGCCCCCCCGTGTTTCGGGCCCCGGAGAGCACCGATCGCGCCAGTAATGCACGAAAAGAGATCGGAACCAGTTCCTGCGATCACACGCGCTGTAAACGTGGATGCATTGAACTCATGCTCGGCGTAAAGAATCAGGCTGGTATCCATTGCGCGAATCCACTCTGGAGACGCCGTCTTCCCGTTCATCAGATGAAGAAAATGGGCCGCGATCGACTCGTCGTCCGTCTCGACTTCGATCCTTCTGCCGTGGATTCGAAAGTGATACCAATAGAGGAGCATCGATCCGAGCGATGCCATCAAACGGTCGGCGATGTCTCGCGCTCCGGCGAGGTTATGATCGTCCTTTTCCGGCAACGCGCATCCCAGGGCTGATACGCCACTCCGGAGGACATCCATCGGGTGTGCTGCCGCCGGCAATAACTCCAGCGCTGCCTTGACCTCTGAAGGCAACCCGCGCAGTGCCTGAAGCTTTCGTTTGTAGGCGCTCAGTTCAGCAGCGTTTGGAAGAGTTCCATGCACCAGGAGATAAGCGATCTCTTCGAATTCAGCTGTATCTGCAAATTCGAGGATGTCGTAACCGCGGTAGTGCAGGTCGTTGCCGGAGCGGCCGACGGTGCATAGTTCAGTATTTCCGGCAGGAGTGCCGGAGAGCGCAACCGATTTCTTGGGCTTGAAGGCCGGATTTGAGCCAGGTACCGTTGCTTCGGACATACGTTGCTCCATGCATTTGAAATGCGGCTACCGTTTGGGAGCCGGATCTGTCTTCGATTTGGAAAACAGCTCATCCAACTTGTCTTCGTAGGCGTGATAACCGAGATATTGATAAAGGTCAGCGCGGCTCTGCATCAGCGGAACCACACTCTGTTGCGTGCCTTCCTGCCGGATGGTCTGGTACACCTTCAATGCCGCGGCGTTCATGGCACGGTAGGCAGCGCAACAATAGAGAACCATGTCGACTTTCGCGTTACCAAGTTCTTCCAGCGTGAAGAGCGGAGTCTGCCCGAACTCGGTGATGTTCGCCAGAATTGGAACGCCAAGCTCAGCAAACTTTGGATACGTCTCTAAATCGGTCACGGCCTCGGCAAAGATCATGTCCGCGCCAGCCGCGATATAGGCTGCACAGCGGTCAAGGGCTGCGGTGAGCCCCTCGCTCGCCAGCGCATCGGTTCTCGCCATCAATACGAAATTCTCGTCGGTGCGAGCATCGCACGCCGCTTTGATGCGATCGACCATCTCTTCCTGGCTGACCAGCTCTTTGCCCGGCCGGTGTCCGCATCGCTTCGCGCCTACCTGGTCTTCCATGTGAACCGCAGCGACTCCCGCCTTAATCATCGAGCGGATGGTACGCGCGATATTGAAGGCGCCACCCCAGCCGGTATCGATGTCAACCAGCAGTGGAAGTGTAGAAGCGTCCGTAATACGGCGAGCATCAATCAGAACATCTTCCATCGTGCTGATCCCTAGATCTGGAAGACCGAGCGAGTTCGCCGCGACTCCTCCACCCGAGAGATACAAGGCACGGAAGCCGGCAGATTCCGCCAGGCGTGCAGCATAGGCTGTAATCGCGCCAGCGATCTGCAGAGGTTTCTCTTCTCTTACGGCAGTCCTAAACTTCAGCCCCGGTGATTCCATCGTCCGATTCGCCTCACTTCTCTCCGTCTAAACGCTAAGTTGATCGCCGTGGAGCGTCAATGGATTTTCTTCAACATCTGGCGCATCCTAACTATTTGAGAAGTTGGGCGTTCGTTTTTCGACGAAGGCACTCATGCCTTCGACCTTGTCCTGAGTGGCAAAGGTGGAATGAAATGCGCGGCGCTCAAAACGTATCCCTTCAGCAAGACAGACCTCGAACGATCGGTTGACCGCTTCCTTCATCATCATGGTTGCGGGCATCGACATCGCGGCAATCGTGTCCGCAGTCTTTAAAGCTTCTTCCAGGAGCCTATCGGGCGGAAAGACTCTTGCGACGAGGCCATTCCTTTCGGCTTCGGCCGCGTCCATCATGCGACCGGTGAGAAACATCTCCATCGCTTTCGATTTGCCAAGGGCGAGCGTTAGCCGTTGCGTGCCGCCCATGCCTGGAATAACACCGAGCTTTATCTCCGGTTGACCGAACTTCGCCGTCTCCGAAGCATAGATGATGTCGCACATCATCGCCAATTCACATCCTCCTCCCAGCGCATAGCCGGAGACTGCGGCGATCATCGGTTTGCGAGTGCGCGTCAGCTCTTCCCATCCAGAAAACCAATCAGCAAGATATACGTCGATGAAGCTCTGCGACTGCATCTCCTTGATATCGGCACCGGCAGCAAAGGCTTTTTCAGAACCAGTGATCACGATGCAGCCGATATTCGGGTCGCGGTCGAAGTGCCGTGTCGCCTCCGCCAGCTCTTGCATTGCCTTCCGATTGAGGGCATTCAGAGCATCGGGGCGATTCAGCGTGACGAGAGCTACACGGCCGCGAGTCTCGATCAGTAATGTTTCGGCTTGATTTAGTTGTTGTTCCGCCATAGTTTCCCTCTACTCAAATTTTCTACGATCGCCGCCGGACACCCCTCGTTGTGAGTACGCATGACCCAGATTTAAGGGTGGGAATTCGTTGTTCTGAAAAAACTGATCGACTTGGTCGCTGCTAACGCGAGCAGGATCAACGGGAGACCAGCGAGGCTGTTGATCCTTATCGATAAGTGCTGCGCGCACTCCTTCCAGGAAGTCCGGATGTTGCAGACAAGCCATGGCAAGGTTGTACTCTTGCTGCAGAGAATAGCCAAGGTCAGCCTTGTGCCGCGCATCCCGCAAAGCGCGAAGGGTGACCTTGAGCGCCATAGGCGAGTTTTTGTGGATCTCCACGAGGGCACGTTTGGCCACATCGTCCGTTTCTTCGCCCAGGCTGTCGAGGATCTCTTCTATTGTCTGCCTTGAGAAGCAGCGGCCAATCCAATGGCGCTGCGATTCCAAAGAACCAGGTGGTGGAGCTGCACTCTTATTGCGGACCAATTCTTGCGCATCCAGTGCAGTCCTGCAGAGCGTTAGTTCCGTTATCACCAAGAGGATCTCGTTTGAAGGTATAAACAAGTCGGCTAGACAAAGTAGAAGCGCGTCCGCCGGCCCTAAACGACTGGCGGTCAGTGCCGCATAGGTTCCCAGTTCATCCGGAGCTATGGCTAACAGATAGGTCCCGCCCACGTCGGGAATAAATCCGATTCTCGTTTCAGGCATTGACAGGATGGAACGCTCCGTGACGATGCGCAGTGAGCCATGGGCTGAAATGCCGATGCCGCCGCCCATCACAACGCCGTCCATCAACGCGATGTATGGCTTTGGATAACCGGCGATCAGACTGTTTAGTTCATACTCTTCGCGAAAGAAAGTTGCCGCTTCCTCCAGACGCCCCAATCGGGCTGCATCATATAAAGCCCGGATATCGCCACCCGCACATAGTCCGCGCTCACCCGCGCCATCCAGCAGGATGAACTTAACTGCAGGATCTTCCATCCATTGCTGTAGGGCGGCTTTGAACTCTCGCACCATCGCGAGCGTCAGTGAATTGAGCGCTGAGGGACGATTCAGAGTCAAACGGCCGCAAGCGCCTTCGACCCGGATTTCGACCTCGCTCACTTGGGGTCCTCGATAAGACTCCGGGACACAATCAGCCGCATAATTTCATTTGTTCCCTCAAGAATCTGATGGACGCGCAGATCACGGACGATCTTTTCAATCCCGTACTCCAACAGATACCCATAACCGCCGTGAAGCTGAAGAGCCTCATTGGCCACGTGAAAGCCCACGTCGGTCACAAATCGCTTCGCCATTGCGCACAGGACCGTGGCATCACGGCTACGCTCGCTGAGAGATGCGGCGGCCCGCCATAGGAATGTTCGCGCAATTTCGAGTTCCGTTGCCATATCGGCAAGCCTGAACTGGAGAGCCTGGAAGTCGGCCAGGCGTTTTCCGAATGCATGGCGATCTGCAACGTAATGGAGCGTCTTTTCCAGCGCCGCAGACGCACCGCCCAACGAACATGCCGCGATATTCAATCGGCCGCCATCCAGCGCCGCCATGGCGATCTTGAAGCCTTGCCCTTCTTCCCCGATCCGGCTCCGCGCGGGAACACGCACATCTTCAAGAATCAACTGACGGGTCGGCTGAGCATGCCAGCCCATCTTCTTCTCAAGCACTCCAAAGGAGAGACCCGGCGTTCCATCCTCAACCAGAAACGCAGATATCCCCCGGCTGCCTGTATCCGCGGTACGGGCCATCACGATATAGATGTTGCCAGGTATACCGGCCCCACTGATGAACTGCTTGACCCCGTTCAGAACGTATGTGTCGCCATCGCGGACGGCTTTCGTAGAGAGAGCTCCGGCGTCGGATCCAGACGAAGGCTCGGTCAGCGCATAGGCTCCCATCGACTCCATGGAGCATAATCTGGGTAAATAGGCCTTTCGTTGGGATTCATCGCCGAAGGTGTCGATGATCCAGGCAACCATGTTGTGAACGGAGATATAAGCGGAGATCACAGGACATCCTGTCGCCAGACCTTCGAAGATCAGCACACCATCGAGCCGATCGAGTCCACTGCCGCCCACATCCTCTCGTACATAGATCCCCCCCATGCCTAGAGGCGCGGTGGAGCGGATGACATCTAATGGGAGATGTCTTGCCTGGTCCCATTCGAGGGCGTGCGGAGCAATCTCTGTGGCCGCGAATTTCTTCGCTACATTGCTGATTTCCTGCTGCTCGGCTGTAAGAGAGAAGAGATGTGCCATCGCCTTCCTGATCAGTGAGAAGTCCTGTTCCGCCGGTCATGATCACCATTGCTCCATCGGCTGAACACAAGGTTGACAGCGGTTTTCGGATTCACTAAGTTGGGTCTCGCCATTCCGCGCGAAGTGGTGTGCAGTTTATAGCGTCCGCTATCAGGATGTCACCAACCAGGAAACGTCGGGGTAAACGAGTGGAGATTGCGGGAAGAACATTTCTTGTCACCGGTTCTGCTTCAGGCCTTGGAGCTGCAACGACGCGTGAGCTGGTAAGTCGCGGAGGCTCTGTGGTGCTCGCAGATGTGAATGCCGCAGGCGACGTTCTGGCGCGGGAGCTGGGAAAGTCCGCCGTCTATGTACCTACGGATGTGACCAGTGAGGCCGATGGACTGAATGCCGTTCAGGAAGCTCAGCGACGGTTTGGCGCATTACACGGGCTGGTAAATTGCGCGGGTATCGCACCGGGTGAGCGTGTGGTCGGAAAGAATGGCCCTCATTCGCTTGCAACCTTCACCAAAGCCATTACGGTCAATCTGATTGGCACGTTCAACATGCTGCGCCTGGCGGCTGCCGCAATGTCTCAGAATGCTCCGACTGCAGATGGAGAGCGAGGCGTGATTGTGAACACCGCTTCGATCGCTGCGTTCGAGGGACAGATCGGACAGACAGCGTATGCGGCATCGAAGGCTGGGGTTGTTGGGCTAACACTACCGGCAGCGCGGGAGCTTGCACGCAGCGGAATCAGGGTTGTGGCCATCGCTCCAGGGCTTTTCCTGACGCCGATGATGAGCGGCTTTCCTCAGGAGGTACAGGACACGCTGGCGCAGTCGGTTCCGTTCCCTTCCCGGCTAGGTCGGCCAGAAGAGTTTGCACGGCTCGTTTGCTCCATTTTTGAGCAGATCATGATCAACGGAGAGACCATCCGGCTGGACGGCGCCTTGCGTATGCAAGCGAAGTAGATAAGCCCCGAGTTTCGCCGCCCTGCCCCTACGTACTGAGCATGAACTCTAGATCGGCCCCTGGAAACGGCGCATCCGGATGCAGAGGAAGAGGAAGATCGCGAAAGCTGCAAGCCCCATCCAGAGCCCCGGCTCCGCCAGGTAGAAGAGGGGCGTCGCATCTTTCAGGCCGATCGAACCATTGTGCTTCGTGGCATAGTGGAAGGCGGCCTGCACACCTCCGGCCAGACGGTACACCAGCCAACGACCGACATACTCGCTTCTGAAGGCGAAGCGTTCCAGCCCGACAGCTGCCACGAAAGGTACCACCGCCCATATGAGTGCCGCCCGGGGACTGATGCTTGAGACCAGCAGCAGCCAGCCGTAAATAGGCGCATACCACAGTGTGCAGGTCATGATGACGTAGAGCACAAAGGCCTGAATCTGAAAGAACGGAAGCTGGCTCCATAAGCTGCTCAGCGGTTGCCGGAATATCAATAGACCGACCGAGAGGACCAACGCCAGCAGGATATGCATGGCGAGAGTAACAGCAAATGCCACTACCGGCAGAACCGCCATGGGAATGATCGCTTTAGAAAGCACCGCAGTGCGGTCCGACACGGGAAGTGACTTCCAAAAAAGGACGCTGCGGTCACGACGCTCGCTCAACAGCGCATCGAGCGAATAGAAGATGCCCGTCAGAGTGGCGGTAATGATGACAAGACCGGCTGTCATGAGGAACATGCCGATGGCAATATCCTGGATATTACTGCTCCCATTAGACCTCAACTCTCCGTTGTAGATGAGCCCGGTGAAATAGTGGATGCGGACAATCCCGATGGCAATGATCACAGCGGCAACTGTGGCGGGAGCAAACAGGACAGAACGGTGCTCCCACAACTCACGACGGATGGACCAGTAGAAGGGGCGCGGTGCGTTTACCGTCTTTGCTGTCTCAACAGAAGGTATGGCAAGAGTTTCGGCGCTGGTCATTGGATCCCTCCCTGGAGCGTCATCATGGCTACAAATACATCGGCAAGGCTCGGGGTGCGGACTTCACCGAGTGTTGCGGCCTTCTCGGGTTCGAGGCCGTCGAAGAGTAGAACGCTGCGGCCGAAGACCTGCCGCTCCGAGACCGGCTTCAGCGCGCGGGCCGCATTCAGGTTCTCTGGCCGAACCATCACCTCGACATAGCGCCTCTCGAACGCCTCCATGCTGGAAGAAAAAGTAATCTTGCCGCGCTGGATGAAGAGCACATCGGTCAGGATGTGCTGCACCTCTTCCACCTGGTGCGTCGTGACCAGGATGGTGCGGCGATGGTCGAAATAGTCGTTCAGCAGCGAGTCGTAAAACTGCCTGCGGTACAGGATGTCGAGGCCGAGCGTCGGCTCATCCAGCACCAGCAGTTTGGCGTCGATGGCCATGACCAGCGCCAGGTGGAGTTGCGCAGTCATGCCCTTAGAGAGGGCTTTCACACGCGCCTTGGGCGGAATGGAGGTCTTTGCCAGAAAGGCTTCAGCCTTGGCGCGGTCAAAGCGCGGATGAATGCCTTCCATATAATCCAGCGCCTGATCGACGCGGATCCAGCGTGGCAGTACGGCCACGTCGGCGATGAAGGCGACCTGCTGCATCAACGTCTCGCGCTGCGTCCAGGGGTTCAGACCCAGCACTTGAAGAGAGCCTTCATAAGGAATCAGCCCAAGAATGGCGTCAAGCGTTGTACTCTTTCCGGCCCCGTTCGGCCCAATCAGACCGAGGATACGGCCTTCTTCAACGTGGAGATCCACCCCGCCGAGAGCGGCGGTCGATCCGTAGGTTTTGCGGAGTCCTTGCGCTTCAATGCAGGCAGTCATTGCGCCTCCTTCAACGTTTTCAAAAGCTCTTCGGGGCGAAGCCCCAGGCGACGGATGGTCGCTACGACCCTGGGCCACTGCGTGGTCAAAAACCGCTGGCGTTCGGCCTGCAACAGCAGATCGCGCGCTCCGGGCAGCATATACATCCCCAGCCCACGACGGCTTTCCACCAGACCACTATCGACAAGCTCCTGATAGCCCTTCAGGACCGTCAGGGGATTAATTCTGTACTCCGCGGCGATGTTCCGCACCGAGGGCAGCGGGTCACCCTCGCGCAACGTGCCATCCAGAAACATGGCAACAATGCGGTCGCGTAGCTGCAGATAAATGGGCTGACCGTCATCCCAAAGCTGGTCCATGAGCACCTTCTTTGCATCGCCGACCGATGCGCTGTTTTAGTTACGTACAACACTACAACGATGTTCCGTTAAATCAAGAGATTTTTAGAAGGACCTTCATGGCGATGCACCCGGTCGACTCATAAGCCCCGCCGTTCCGCGGCAGAGCTACCAGCGGATAGAGCATTTCTCCTAAAGGTGTGGAGCGAAGCTTTGACTGTTTGTGCCGTTTTCCTTCGAAGAAAACGGCATTCGCAGATTTATCCAACGCTACTATTAGGAGAATTGCTCTAATAGGCAGATGGCAGCTTCGTCTCCCTGGTCTCCAGCTGAGGAATACACGCGTCGGCAGCGTTTACGTGAGCAGCAGGTCGAGAGACATGAGAGCAGGCATATTGCGCTCGGCTATCTGAAGCTGCTACTCATCGCCGCTACGGTGGCTATCGCCTGGTTGTCGCGCGGCCACTCATATCAATCCGTCTGGCTTTCCGGCATTCCCGTCTTGTTATTTATCGCGGTCGCGGTTTACCACTCCCGCGTCCTGCGCCGGCAGGCGGACGAACGCCGAGCCGTAGAGTTTTACAGCAAGGGCCTGGCACGGATTGGAGACGACTGGCCGCGAACCACGGAACGCTCACTACCGGAGCAGGCGATTACATCCAGTCTCTACGCCAGGGACCTGGATATCGTTGGGAAAGGAAGCCTGTTCGAGCTGCTCTGCGTGGCACGAACCCGCATGGGCGAGCAATGCCTGCTGGATTGGCTGCTTCACGTGCCGTCACTCGAGACGATCTATCAGAGACAGAACGCAGTAGCCGAGCTTCGAGGTCAACTGAATTTCAGAGAACAGATGGCGGTCACGGGCGAGGCCATTTCTATCGGGGTATGGCCTGAATCGCTCAAGCAATGGGGAGCATCGACCCACGCATTCGCCAGTATCTGGCTTCGCTGGCTTGCCACAGGACTCACACTCCTTGCGATTGGTGCGACGGCTTTCTGGCTCACACATGGCTTCATCGGTCTCTTGTTCGCAGTGCTGGTGATGCAGTGGTGTCTTGTACGGTATCTGAAACGCCCGATAGCGCTGACACTCGACGGCACCGACAAAGCCTTTCAGAATCTGAAACTCGCTTCCGCGCTGCTGCACAAGATAGAGCAGCAGCCTTTCGAAGGGCCCCCTCTTCAGAGCGTCCAAAAACAACTTTTCTCACAGCAGATCGCGGCCTCTGAAGCCATTGCGCAGTTGGGAAAGATCGTCGACTACCTGGAGGCGCTGGCAAATCCATTCGTCAAGCTGTTCAATCTTCCACTGATGTACACGGTGCAGCTTGCTTTTGCGATTCATGCCTGGCGCGAGCGACATGGGCATGCGCTTGCCTCCTGGCTGGACAGCCTCGGGGAGATGGAGGCGCTGCTCTCACTGGCCACTTACAGCTACGAACATCCTGAAGACCCGTTTCCTACCTTTGTCGATGGGCCGGGTCGCTTCCATGCCGAATCTCTCGGCCATCCGCTGATTCCGGCGGCGAAGTGCGTCCGGAACAGCGTGGACATCGGTGAGCCCGCCAGAGTGCTGCTAGTCAGCGGCTCCAACATGTCCGGCAAGAGCACGTTGATGCGTACTGTGGGCATCAACACAGTGCTGGCATTATGCGGTGCCCCGGTTCGGGCAAAGCAGATGCAATTAACGCCGCTCCGGATCGGTGCAAGCCTACTGGTCAATGACTCGCTTCAGCGTGGAGCCTCACGGTTCTATGCCGAGATCGAAAAGCTTCAGGCGATATGCAGTCTTGCGCGGCAGCCCGGGCCACCGGTGCTTTTTCTTTTGGATGAGTTATTGCAAGGAACCAACTCGAAAGATCGCCGCATCGGTGCGGAAGGTGTCATGCGTGAACTGGTACAGGCGGGCGCGATCGGGATTCTGACGACACACGATCTCTCGCTCACCCATATGGATCACGAAGACGGCATCCTGAGAAATATGCATTTTCAGGATGCCATCGTGGACGGGAAGATGCAGTTCGACTTCCTTCTGCAAGAAGGCGTAGTCACCAAGAGCAATGGCGTCGAGCTAATGCGGCTTATTGGTCTGCAGGTCTAAGAAACAATTAGGGCTCACCGCAACTCAAGCAACTTCGCTTCCAACTGTTGCTAATTGAATGGCCTGGTTGATGGCTTCGAGCAGACTGCGCTCGTCGGCCTGTCCGGTTCCGGCAATATCGAAGGCCGTCCCGTGATCGACGGAGGTACGAATCACCGGTAGTCCGAGTGTGATGTTTACCCCTGATTCCAGCCCCAGGACTTTCACTGGCCCATGCCCCTGGTCGTGATACATGGCGACCACCATATCGAAATCACCACGCTGAGCCAGGAAAAACAGGGTGTCTGCAGGGAGCGGACCCTTAACATTCCACCCCTTGCTCCTGCACGCCTCTACCGCCGGGACGATCTTCTCGCCTTCCTCCCCGCATCCGAAGAGTCCGTTTTCGCCGGCATGAGGATTGATGCCGCACACACCGATACGAGGATCCCGGATTCCGGCACGCTCAAGCGCCGCGTGAGCACGGGTGATGGTTCGCTCAACCAAACCGGCATCGATCTTCTCGATGGCATCGATAAGACCGATGTGAGTTGTGACATGCACGACGCGCAACTTCGGCGTCGAGAGCATCATCGAGACTTCCCCCGCACCGGTCAGTGACGCGAGCAGCTCGGTATGTCCGGGAAAGAGATGACCGCCTGCATGAAGTGCTTCCTTATTAAGGGGAGCGGTGCAGATGGCCTGAATGCTGCCGTTCATCGCGAGTCTGGCGGCGACTTTGAGATAACGGTAGGCTGCATCTCCGGCGATCGGAGAGATCTTGCCCCATGGCAGATCGGCAGGGATCAGGGCAAGGTCAATGCAGTCGATGACTCCGGGAGTAAAACTGGCCTCAGAGAGGCGTTCTTCGATCAGGGGATGAACAGTGAGCTCCGCATGAACGATCTCAGCGGCCTGTCTGAGCCGGCGGGCATCCCCAATGACCAGTGGCCGGCAGCGCTCATAGACCTCTTTGTGCATGAGGGCTTTGACGATGATCTCCGGGCCGACACCCGCTGCGTCTCCCATGGTGATGGCAATAATTGGAGTCATGAGCTCTTCCTTGGCTTAATCATGGTTGGGCTCCCCGGCGGGGCAGCCGCATCAGTAAGATCATCGGCTAGAGTCAGAGGTCTCCGCAACTGCCTGACCTTCCTGTGACAAAAGAGGCTCAGGCGTCTCCCGAGGACGGACGACGCGCGTCTTCCACAAGGCCGTGAGCGGAGGAACCAACAGGCTGCTTACGATAACGCAACAGGCGACGAGCACAGTAGCAGATGCCGCTGCGGCCGCGTACCTGGGGTTAGCAACCGCTACCAGCATCGGCACAGCCGCAGCATTGCCTGCTGTGGTTGCTGCGGCAATTCCCGCGGTGCCGTCACCTCCGATGAGGCGATCCACGGCTATAAGGCAGACGGCGCTGACAAGCACTAAAACTACCCCGAGGGTGAGGCCGAGCAATCCGGCGGTCGCGACGCGGTGCAGATCAAGCGTACATCCGATTGCAAATGCGAAGAATGGGATTAGGACCGACACGCCCTGTGAGAGAAACTGGCGCATCTCGTGATCAAGATTTCCAAGAAGCATCCCGACTGCAAGAGGCAGGATCGCTCCTACCATCGTCTGCCAGGGGAAGGCTGCCAGACCGGCCACGCCAAGCGAGACCATGGTGAGGAATGGACCCGACTCAAGCGTCATTACGGTATAGGCTGCCGAGTCGGCCGGCTGGCCGTATTGCTCCATCAGCGCCATGTAGAGGCCACCATTGGTATCGTTGATGGCGGCGACGACGGCAAGCGTGGAGAGCCCTGCAAACCATCCGGTGCGAACGGGGTCAATGCCAATAAGATGCCCAAGGACAAAGCTGGCGAGAAACCCTAGAGCGACCTTGGTGGTCATCAAGGCTCCGCCCTTCTTCAGCAACTGCGGCAGGGCGCCGAGCGAAATACGCGCCCCCATGCAGACGTAGAAGACGGCGAGGATCGGTAGAGCTCCGGTATACAACGCATTGGTGAAAGACCCAAAGAACGGGGCTGCGTGCGGAGCGAAGGTAGCCAGCGTCGCTCCACACAAGAGAGGGACGACCATCATGCCGCCCGGCACTCTTTCGATTGCTCGTTTAATCTGCATTCCTTCCGCCCTGGTTCTTTGATATTCCGGTTACGCTAACGCCTGATTCCTCGCGATGCAAAGCAACGCTCGGATTCGCCTTTAATTCGTCTAAATTCTCTACGCCAATAGGTACGTCTCAGCAAGTGGGATCAGGAATCCAGATTCTTCTCGCCACCCGAGACTCTTATTTATAAGCTAGTCACGCGTATCATGCTCCTGTCATCCCGAAAGAGGCCTGACACGTGGCGAGCACATTACCCAATCCAGAGAGATCTCTGCGGTACAGCGGTTGGGCGGTAGTGCTTGCAGCGTTTTTCGGGGTAATGTTCAGCTTTGCCGCGATTGTCCCATTCACCTTCAGCCTCTTTATCGCTCCTCTTCATGCCGCGTTTGGCTGGAAGCGCGAGGCCATCTCGAGCACCTTTGGGATCGCGGCAATGACCGTCGCGGTCTTCTCGCCCGGCATCGGCATGCTGCTTGACCGCGTCCCGCCTCGCAGAGTAGTGCTTCCCTGTATCGTCGTATTTTCGGGCGCCCTTCTCTCTCTCAGCCGCCTTACACCGCAGTTAGGCCGTTTCTACCTTACCTACTTCATCATTGGCGTTGTCGGAAATGGAACCGCTCAGTTGTCCTACTCGAGGGCTGTTCTAAGCTGGTTCCGCACCATGCGTGGAACCGCATTGGCGCTCATGCTGACCGGCAGCGGAGTGGGATCGATTCTGCTGCCGCTGATCGCACAGTATGTCATCCAAACCCGCGGATGGCGTGCCGGCTATTTCACCCTTGGGCTGTTGGCGCTACTGGGCCTTCCTCTGACGGCAGCGTTTCTGCGGAATATGCCTGGCCGAACGTCGCACCCGGTTGAGCAGAAGCAAACGACGAACCTCTCGAGCGTGTTCAGGTCGGCAACCTTCTGGCTGATCGCAGGATCCATTCTGCTCGGCGCTTTTGGAGCAAATGGTGTGCTCTCGCACCTGGCTGCTCTCCTGAGCGAACGCGGCGTCAGCGGTTCCAATACAGCATTGGCGCTGTCCTGTCTGGGCGCGGCCGGCATCGGCGGACGGTTGTTGACGGGCTGGCTGCTCGATCGCTTCCATGCACCTACACTTTCATTTCTCATGTTTCTGCTTGCTGGAGCAGGCATCACGCTGTTCGCGTATGCAACAAACGCAGCGATGGGCATTACAGGCGCCGTGCTGCTTGGGTTCAGCATGGGCAGTGAAGGAGATATCGGACCCTATCTGATAGCGCGCTATTTCGGGCAGAGCCGCTTCGCCACTCTCTACGGACTCACATGGACTGCGTATGCCATGGGAGGAGCGGTCGGGCCTGTACTTATAGGCCGGCTGTATGACCAGATGGGCGGCTATCGTCCCGCTGCGATCCTTATTCTTTCCGTGACCGCGGTCATTGCCGCATTCATGAACTTCGCACYCCCCCGATACAGCACTAAAGAAGCAGAACTGAACACCATAACCCTGCAGTCCACGGCAGCGGAGTAATAAGGAGAGATATGCCACACATCCCACTTCCCGAGAACCTTCCAGGAATCAGTTCGGGTTTTGCCTTTCGTCCGGAGACAGCGGCCCCGATGCGTGAGTTGGCGCATGTCCTGCTATACACCTCAGGACGCAATACCGACCTGAGCTCCCGTGACCGCGAACTCATCGCCGCCTTTGTGTCTTCGCGCAATGATTGCACTTTCTGCAAGATGAGCCATGGCGCGGCAGCCACTCATCTGAATGGGGGCGACCGCTCTCTTCTAGAAGATGTATGGACCGATTTTCAAGCAGCGGATATCTCACAGAAGCTGAAGGCGCTGCTGGCAATCGCCTCCGCGGTCCAGATCGACGGCAAGAAGGTTACGCCGGATATGGTGAAGACGGCCCGCGACGCCGGAGCGTCAGATCTTGAAATTCACGATACCGTTCTCATAGCGGCGGCATTCTGCATGTACAACCGCTACGTCGATGGACTTGCTACCTTGCAGCCGCGGGAGGAAGGCGCATACCTCCAGATGGGAGCTCGCCTTGCGGAGCAGGGATACATCCCGCCGAAATAGCATCTCGAGACAGGTAGCTCCCCCCAACAAAACCATGGCCGGATGCCTGGTAACATCCGGCCATTCTTGTTTGGGAAAGCGACATGCCTGCCTGGTTACGAATTGAAGGCAGCATCAATCACTGCCCACGTGGTGATAACACTCGCAGCCGTCGTAAAGACCCCATACGTGGAGTAGATATTCCCGGCTTCTTTGTCTGCCTCCTCAATCGTCTGGGGAGGTGTGTTTGGGATCTGTGGATCGGAAGCATTGCGAATAGCGTGCCACTGAATCTTCTTGAACTGATCCTGCTGCATCACCTGCCCCACCATGGCGTCTCCGGACGTCTTCAGCGTAGGAGAGCTCTTTAGCCATTCTTCTCTCCGAGCGACTCAATCGTGCGTTGATGGTGATGTTTCGGGTGCTCTGGCAGGATGAGGAAGTTCTGCATCATGCCGGTGTCTTCATGCGGAAGGATGTGACAGTGGAAGACGGACTTCCCTGTCCATTCCTTGAAACGCATGCGGATCACCGTCGCCGTATCCTGCGCGACCCAGATCGTGTCCTGGACCAGACGATGCTGCGGCTCAATGCCGGCAACCGAGACAATTTCGAAGTCGTTCACGTGGATATGGAAGGGATGGCCTTCCGTGCCACCGCGCGCTGAGTCCGGAACCTCAATGGTCCACTCCTCACAGGTATTGAGATATACGGTTGTAGGCACGGCGAACTCGTCGTAGAGCTGGTTGTTAATCATGAAGTCGATCCCGACCACCGGGTTCTTCTCTCCAGGGAAACGTCCGCTGAAGAGGAACCTGCGCTTACGCACAACCTCATCCGGGCGGATTGGGCCATCACGGGTGATGGGCGGAAGATCATGAGGAATCTTCATGTCCATCGGCTCGCCTTCTACTTCAATCACGGCGATGGTCTTCTGCGGGGCCTCCAGAAACTGCGCGTTCTGTGCAAGCTGAAGGATCTTGTACTTGCCAGGCGTGTCGCATGCCTTGATCAGGAACTCTGCGCGGTTGGCGGGTCCCAGAACAACCTGTGACGCATTGTTGACATACTCCTTCGACCACGGATGATCGAAGTTGTTGCCATCCATAGCCAGCAGGTGCATGGTGTGCTCTTCCACCTGGACCGGCATCATCAGATCAGAACAGCCGTTCAACATGCGGAAGCGTGCCACTTCGCCGGGACGCATTTTGAAGACATGCGGCTCCAACTGCTTATGCTTGGGAGATAGTGGCTTCTCAAAGTTGTGCTCTTCCCTGAAGAATGGCACGCCGTTAAGCATGTAGAAGCGCAGATGATAGTCGCCGGTGGTGAAACCACAGCTCTGTGGAGGATCTGTGGGCTTTCCATCGATGGTGACTGACTCGGATTTGTCTTTGGCAAAAGTCTGCCAGATGGCATTCTGCCTGGGCTCGTAGCTCTCGGTGTAGTCAGCGTGCGGCTCATCGGTCTTGAAGAGACCGATGTCCTGCACCACCAGAAAGTGCTCCTTGGCCGCCTTAATCTCAGGCACTTCATCGATCGCGCCAGGAACAACGACGGCGCCTGCCATCCCGGAAACAGCCTGCACCGCGGTGGAACCATGGGCGTGCGGATGATACCAGTTCAACCCCGGCGATTGATCGGGAGGAATGACGAACGGATAGTCCTTGTACTCACCCGGTCCGATAGAGATCATCGGAGCGGTTACGTCGCTGGTGCCCAACGGTTCAAAGATGTGCGGCGCGACGTCCAGTCCGTGCAAATGCAGGTTAGTGTGGTCCAGAAGGTGGGGCACGTTCATGTCCCCGCCCCAGTCTTTCGAGTCATAGCGGGTCAGCTTGTTCTTCACCCGGATTTTCACGGTGGTGCCCGGTTTAGCGATGATCTGCGGTCCTGGGATCATGTCATTGTAGGCGCGAACCTTTACCCTGTGACCATCGATGGTCATGGTCTTCCACTTCACTTCAAGGGTGTAGGCGGGCTCGAAGTGCTCTTCATTTGGCTGCAGAGGCAGCACATCCGCTTCCTCCATAGGCATGTGGTGCTCTGCTGGATGCTGCGCGTTGCCCTTCGGGGCTGCCGCGCTGGCAGCAGCTCCTGCGGCCAGCGCCATAAAGTTACGCCGGGATACATTCTTCATTTCGTCACCGCTTTCTTCCTCATCTTCAGGAGCATTTCCACTTTTTGCTGCGCAGGCTTGATCTGGTTTGGATCAGTGCAGGCCTGCGGAGCATGGTCGGTATTGAAGTAGCCATACTGCGTAAAGGCCACAGCGAGCTGCAGCGACGTGTCCAGAGAGAACGCATCGCTGTACTGTCCGCCGGGGAAACGCTGCGGGAAAGACTGGTTCTGGAAGTACGCCGCATTTTCCAGCGAGTAGGACTGGCACATGCCGTCGAACCCAAAGCTTGGCGGGACATTTACGCCCATAACGCCGGCAACTCCCTTCGGTGCGGCATACGCGCTGGCATGGCATGACGTGCATGACGACTGGGGATTATCAACAGGCCCCGCGAGACGGTCCTTGCAGCCCAGATGCTGGAAGGTGCCGATGTCTGTATTGATCGCGCTCTGCTGCAATGGCAGACTGGCAGACTCCGGAACTGCGGGGAAGGTCCATGGATCAGAGCCCCATTGCAGGCCGACAGGCACAAGGTGATCCCAGAAGGTGTTGCCCTGCGTATCACCGTCATAGGCAAAGGTGCCATAGACCCAGCGCGATGGCGAGCGGGGATCGACCACCGCCACATCCACCTGAACGACATGGTCAGATTGCACTTCGCGATCACACTCATAGCCCTTGGCCTTCGTGTATTTATGGCGATCGACCATCCACTCCGGCGAGCCGTGCAGGAACGGCACACAATCCACCGGCACATTCGACGTAAGCACCTTCACCACTACGGTTCCTTTGGGGAATGGAAGCCCTGCCGGTACCGCGCTGCCAAGGTACTCTCCCATCTGCGGCACACCGGTGGGCGGAACGGTATGACCAAGCGCGTAGCCACCGTACTCGTTGTAATAACCAACCGACCATGACTCAAAGCCCCACGGATACTCGGTCTTGCAGGCCTCCGTCATACCGGCCATGAAGAACTGAACATGAGGTCCGCTGCCCGGAGCCTTCAAAAAATCACCGACCGTTGCCGTGCGCTCGTTCGTCGTGCCGTGCACATACTCGCGGCCCGCGGTGGGGTCGTATGCCATCCACGGCACGTTGTACCAGCGGGTCTTCCCATCAACCTTGGTGCGCCAGCCCACATCGTTCGATAACTGGGGGTCCTGCCCCTGCTTCACATAATCGAGAATGGCCTGGATGTACTCATCCCAGTGCTGGCCATGCCACTGTGGCGACTCCACCTTCTGTGGAGGGAATTTCGTGCCGAAGTTCACATTGATGTTCAGCCACGTACATTCCGGGCATGTATCAGGCACGCTGCGGGGATAGTCGTGGCTGAGCTTGAAGACTGGTGTGCTTGGCTTTTTCGGCGCGGACACAACCGCATCTCGAAACGCGAGTGACGCCGCGGAGTCCGGCTTTACCGGGGCCTGCCCCCAAAGCGGCGTCATGACCGCCATAGCCACAAGGGCCGAAAGAACGGTTTGCATTGATTTCATCATTGCTCCTGTAGTGCGCAAGTTCGCCCGTAAATGGGCACGGAAGTGCGTTCCACCCATGGCAGTTCTGGTCTTTGATCTAATTGCCGTCGGTGGCTAACAGCTCTAAAACGTACTGGTAGAAGCCTTGAATGTTCGAGAAGCTGAAGAAGACGTCCTGAGGTTTTCCCGATCCCGGGCTGACCGGTTTATGAATCCAGCCCTGCTCAAAACCCCACTGCTCAATCGTTAATGGCATTGGTGTCGATGGGGTGTAGAGGTCGGGGCGCGTCAGCCAGCAGGTAGCGGTTACATCCCACAACCGGTAAAACGGCTCTTGGGTGACCAGGCTGTACGCCTCATACGCAAGCTGCGAATACCGGTACTTCTGCCCCTGCTCTTGGAGTGCGTTTCGAAAGCATTCGCTCACTGGAGCCGAATTACTGATGTCCAGCGGAAACATCTGAATATTGCCGAAGGTTTGGAGGACATCGTGAACTGCATAGGGATCCCAGAAGGCATTCCATTCGGCATGTTTGTTCGCCACGATATCGCTTGTCGTATGGGGGTCGATGTTGCCATCAACCTCAATCGCTCCTCCCATCCAGATCATCCGATCGATGCCGGTTGCCAGCAGTGGGTTCTTTCCCAGAACATCCACCAACGGCGTCATGGGGCCAGTCATCAGGAGGGTTATCGGCGTGTGCTGCTGGATAGCTTCGTGCAGCAGCTTCGCCAGCAACGCCTCTCCATCGGGAGGAGGTGTGGACACATGCGGCGTGTAGGGCTTCAGGCTGGGGAGTTCATTGAATGAAACGCAATCTCCGCGATATGACCACGGAAAGGCATTCCAGCCGCGCGCACGGCTCAGCGCCACCGGAATACCGGCGCGGTTCATAAACTGCATCAATCGAGACGATGCCTGCATGGCAGGATCGGCAATGCAGTCCGCATTGATCACGACAATACCGAGCAGGTCGATGCCCGGCATCACGGTCAGCAACATCGACGAAATAAATTCATCGATGGCCGCATCATGAAGAAAAACGACCGGAGTGCGCTTCTCCGAAGTAACAGCGCCTTTCAAAATTCGCATCTTCCCAGTTCCTTTGAAAGTTACTCAGCTCGGAACACAGGACAGGGGATAAGGCCGAAAGTAAGAATTTCTACAACGTGAACATCTGTCTCTTGATGAACATGGAAGACTATTACCCGCGCGAAAAATCTTGTCAAGTGTAAATCGGAGCACCCATCCATCCTTTCTGCGCTTGCAGGGCGGTCCGCGCCTTGAGGGTGGAGTAGGGTTCCAATGCTATGGCTGTGAGGCCTGCGGGACCGAAACCCGGTTCAATTGGATCGACTCGGAACCGCCCGTCTCAATCTCCTGCGCCGCGCCGGTATTGACCTCGACCGTGCGGACGACGTGAGGGACCAGCATGAAGACGATCTCGTCATCCACTGTCTCTGTCTCCTGCGTACTGAACATATATTTGATTGCCGGAATCTCGCCCAGACCAGGCGTTCCACCCACGCTTCGGCTGCTCTGTTTCTGAACCAGACCGGCAAGGATATTGACTTCTCCATCTTTCA
This sequence comes from Terriglobus sp. 2YAB30_2, assembly GCF_052114765.1. Lineage (NCBI taxonomy): Bacteria > Pseudomonadati > Acidobacteriota > Terriglobia > Terriglobales > Acidobacteriaceae > Terriglobus > Terriglobus sp. 2YAB30_2. The sequence continues at coordinate 117,556 of NZ_JBFRFJ010000005.1, read as the reverse complement.
GACGCACCATCTGTTCAGCTTTTTGCTGACTGATGATCGGCTCAGAGACACCACTGATCGTCGTACTGCCACTTTGCGACGAGACTTCTACAGCGAGCTTCATGGTCACGTCGCGATCCTGATGAATGGTAGGCGTGATATCGAGATTCACTCCTACATCGATATATTGAAATTGAGTCTGTACCGCGGACGATGAGGTCGATGTCGCCGTCGTATAGCTTCCTGTCGCGATCGGAATTCTCTGTCCGATCTTCAGCATCGCCTTTTGGCCATCGATCGCTCGAATACTTGGCTGCTGCAGTACACGCGTATCTGAATCGGTGAGCAGGAGCTCTACGGCCGCCTGACCGATGGAATAGCTGTACGACGAGGTGCTGCCAATCGAATTGAGCGTTGACGAGGAACTGGAAGTCACCGAAAGCGAGGTTGGAAGTGAGATGCCAATGTTGCGCAGCTTATCCTTTCTGACTTCCATGACGTAGACGTCGATCAACACTTCAGGTTTTGGCCGATCCAGGCTCTGGATCAGGCTTTTTGCAAGCATGATCTCATCGGGTGTCCCACGAATGACGATCGCGTTCTGCGTCATGACAGAAAAGATTTTTGTAGTCGGTGGAAGAAGATTCCGAAGAGCCGTGAGAATTTCGTTCAGGTCTTGCTGCTGGGTTGCATTCGACAAGTAGAAGGTGCGGACGGAAAGCCGTTCGATCTGCGTGCGTTTGGTGCGCGTGTCCTGTGCGACGTAAATGGTATTGGACGTGGTTGGTGTCCAGAAGGTTCCCGAGAGCCCTTCGAGCACACGAAGAGCCTCCTCGATCCCGACATCCTGAAGATCCAGAGAGACCCGTTTGAGCGGAAGCTCAGGATCAAGCAGAACATTAATCCCGGCGACCTTTCCGACTGTCTGATAGAGCGTCCCTACGCCTTCCGTCATATGAAGCGTAATCCGTTCTTTTGAGAACGGCGCCAGATGAACAGGCGGGCCCGGTCGATCGAGATCCTCCGCCGTAGGACCTCCGGTGGAGGCCCGCTTCCCTGCTTCTTTATCGAGCTGATCTCTCACCTGCACTACCTGTTGCGTGGCCGCCCGATTGCTTGGATCAATCTCCAGTGCACGGAGAAACTCGACCAGTGCCTCCTTGTGATGCCCTTCCGATTCGAGCGCCTCACCGCGGTGGATGTGCTGAATCGCTGCACTGAAACGGACCCGGTCGCGGGCCACCTTATAGCGCAGGTCATCCGGTTTCTTCGCGTATGCGAGGCCATATGCTTTGAGTGCTGTCTCAAAGTCATCTTTCGCTTCGGCCGTCTCGCCTTGTTTGTAGAACGCTTTCGCAGATTGAGCCACCACCGGCCCCGTGATCATCAGGCAGCAACAAACGCCGATCAGCACTAGACGATGCGGAGATACTTCCGACATGAACATCCCTCTCCACACAGATCGCCCTTGCCTCGTACCTCACGAAACTATGAGCACGATTGCTTTCTGACTCGTGTAGTTACTGGCTTTGACGGGTTCCAACACATTTCGTCGTAGGTGCCCTGTCGAAAAATGTCGAGCTGTACGTGGTGGTCGACAAACGTCGTCAAAGTAGTGTGAGACATCACGGAATCACAACGGGAGTGTTCGCACTCGCTGCCTCTTTCTCGCTTAGTCTCTTTGGGCAAGAGGCCGCACAAACTTCATCATCGCTCCGCGACCCTGCCTGTCAGGGCTGTCATAGCTTTCATCTTGAGGGAGATGCTGCGACCATCCTCAAACAAGTTCTGCACGCCTATGGCGTCGATGTTGTGTGGGCACATCCATCGATTCCGCTTCAGCGGTCTATCCGGTTTGATGTGGAGGGGGCTGACCTGTCAACGGCAGGCTATGTCCTCGGCCTGATGACCAACTCTTTCTTTGTACCGATTAACGAACACCTTGCTCTTGTGGTTGCCGATACTCCCGAGAATCGATCAGCCTTTTCGAAGAAAAGCATCGCCACAATTTCCATCAACGATCTAGTCGACAGCAAGGAATCGGAAGTGATCTCTCGTTTGGCCGCTACGGTTTTCGAGCTGCCAGGAGCATCTCTTCATGATGACCTTCTTACCGTCCGTGGAGATCCCGAGATGCTGGACCAGATCTCCAGGACCACAGAGCACCTCTATCGCCCCGCTCCACGCATTCGCCTCGTAATGCGTTCTTACCTCGTTACGTCGACCAATACTCATAAAACCGGCATCGAGCTCCCGACGAAATTCACCCTCTTCAATGTGCTTACGGAAGCCAACAAGCTGATCCAGGACAATGCGTCGGTCGTCGAGGAGATTATTAGCGAAGGCCTCGCCTCTGAAGGTGACGTCCTGACGATTGCATCACTATTGATCGCCGGCGGATATGCCGGCAGCTCGGTGCTGGGAAGCTCTTCTGTCTACTTCGGGGGCGGGCGCACAGCCACTGGAGTTCAATTCGATTCCGCGTCAGTCCAAGCCAGCCTGCAGCGGTCAAAGCTTGAGCGTCTACAGGAGCAGACACTGCTGCTTGCAGATGGAAGTAGCGGGAAGCTCCGCTTCGGGCAGAGATATCCGATTGAAACCTCCAGAACAAGCGTGACAACTTCATCCACGTCCTCAAGCAGCAACACAACGACTCCCAGCATTCAGTATGAAGACCTGGGAGTCACACTGGAGGCCAAAGTGCATCTGTCGGCAGAGGGAGACGCTTGCCTGGAGCTCCATCAGACGATACGGGGCCTCCAGGGACAGACAGCGAACGACATTCCTATACTTGATAACCAGGAATTTGCAACAGCGCTGTCCATCCCCCATAACGGAAGCGCGCTGCTGATCTCTGATGTCAGCCAATCGGAGACACGGGCCATTCGCGGTCTGGCGTCCGCTGTGCCAACAGAGTCGAAGCTAGATAAGAGCACCACACAGCTCGTAATCGTGGTGACTCCCTATGTACTCGACGCCAGATCTGACCGCGCCCTTCACTACGTTCAGGATGACAACATTTCTCGGTGAACAGCGCCCCGCTGCGCCCGCTCATGAATCAGCAACGAGTTGACACCTCCTCATCGTCAGTGATAGACCATAACAAATCGACGATATGTTCATATCATCGATATGATGGAATGCATCCGCAATGAGATGCGGGAAAAAATCCATTGCTCTGAAGAGGCAAACGCGGAATCGATATGGCAAAGAAACAAACGCCAAAAGAAGGAAGCTGGCTGCTGCTGATCTTTTATCTGTCTGGGAAAAAAGCGAGCGAGCGAGTGGGCGTCTGGCGGAAGCTCCAGGCGACGGGAGCACTCTCCTTGCGCAACTCAGGCTATCTGTTGCCGAACACGCCCGAAAATCAGGAGCGATTCGCCTGGCTGGCAACCAGCATCCGTGCCGTCGCGGGAGAGGTTTCTGTACTTCAGGTCGGTGCGATCGATGACCCTAGCCCGGAAGAGTTAATGCAGAGCTTCCGGAATGAGCGAAACAAAGACTATGAAGCACTGCTCGGAGATATCGAAGAGAGCAGGAGCAAAGGTCAGCTCTCCACAGCACAGCTTGCCCGTCTGAAGCGACGCCTCGAAGAGATTCGAGAGATTGATTTCTTCCAGTCTTCGCTGCAGGGGGATGCGGAAAAGGCGATTGATCTATTGGAGCGGCCACAAACGACGCGCTTGAGCTCAGGAAAACTTTCCGCGACGGACTTCCAATCTAAGACATGGATGACCAGGCCACGTCCAGGCATCGACCGTGTCTCCTCAGCATGGCTCATCAAGCGATTCATTGACCCAAAGGCTCGTTTTATCTTTGGCCCTGATCCGGCGGCACATCCGAAGTCAATTCCATTCGACATGTTTCAGGGACATGGATTCGCGCATGAAGGCGAGCTTTGCACGTTCGAAGTTCTCTGTGTGCGCTTTGGGATTCGTGACAAGGCTGTGCTGCGAATCGGACAAGCCATTCATGATGCGGACTTCGAAGAGCCTAAATTTGGCCGACAGGAAGGCATCGCCATCAACCAGGTCCTCAAGGGATGGGCGAAGCAGGGGCTTTCCGATGAAGAGCTTCTCAGGCGCGGCGCGGACCTGATTGAGGCGATGTACCACGTCACCTAACTCTCCAATGGGAGTTAAGTGGCCACAACCCATTTTGGTCAAGGTGCGCGTGAAAGATTCGCGCAAGACATAAACCAAACCGGAAAGAAGGAGCCATGAAGAAAACCACTCGCAACATCGTCTTCTCTATCGCATGTCTTTGTACTCCGCTCCTGGCGCAGGCTCCGGCCGACCATTGGAAGGCCGTAGATGCAGCGCTGGGAGGTCGCACAGGGCAGATGCAACCGGGTGATGTCTACAAGTACTCGATGCCGCGGCGCGATTTGAAAGTGACCAAGGATGGCACAACGGTCGCCCCCGGCCTCGCATTGGGATCGTGGGCTGCTTTCAAGATGATGGGAAGTGAAGCAATGGTTATGGGAGATCTCGTGCTTACGGAAGATGAGATTGAACCCGTCATGCTCAAGCTGCAGCAGGATGGCATCGAGCAGACCTCCATCCATAACCATCTTCTGGGCGAAACTCCCCATATCGTCTACATGCACATCTCCGGACACGGCGACCCGGTTAAGCTTGCCACCGCACTGAATGCCGCTCTTGCACTGACGAAGACACCGGCGCCCGCACCGGCAAGCCCCGCCTCAGCTTCTGCTCCTACCATCGAGCTAGATACGAAGGCGATTGAGCAATCCATTGGCGTAGCGGGCAAAGTCAGCGGCGGCATACTTCAATTCAGCATTCCGAGGACTGAAAAGATCTCGGACAGCGGCATGGATATTCCTCCAGCAATGGGCACGGCGACTGCGATCAACTTTCAGCCGACCGGCGGAGGCAAAGCCGCGATCTCGGGAGATTTTGTCCTTCTGAAAGAAGAAGTGAACCCCGTGCTGCGGGCACTGCGAACACATGGGATCGAAGTGACCGCGATGCACAATCACATGCTCTTCGATGAACCCCATCTTTACTTCATGCATTTCTGGGCCAATGCCGACGCGGTTACCCTCGCGCAAGGCCTGAAGGCAGCACTCGATCTGACAAACACCCAACGCACAAGGAGATGACCGCATGGCCCCGAGCACGCAAGAACAAAGTACTGAAGTTCAACCGCTTTCAAAGTTCGTTTTGTACTTCTTGCAACTCGGGACCGCAGGTTTTGGGGGGCCGATCGCTCTTGCGGCTCGCATGGAGCGCGATCTGGTCGGCGAGCGTTACGGCATCCAACAGCAAGACTATTTGGAAGGCCTCGCGCTATCTCAGCTTTTGCCTGGACCGTTGGCTGCACAACTGGCGATGTACCTGGGGTTTGTACGCTCCGGATTCATGGGAGCCAGCCTCGTCGGAGTTGCGTTCATCGCTCCTTCGTTCCTGATGGTACTGATAATCTCGCTGCTCTACATCCGGTTCGATGGCTTGCCCTGGATGCAGGCTGCCTTCCATGGAGTCGGCGCTGCTGTGGTCGCGATCATAGTGCGTTCCGTGACAAAGCTGGCGAAAACCACGCTCAAGAAGGAGCGGCTGCTTTGGGTCATCGCCGCGACTCTTGCCGCCACCACTGCCTTCACAGGACGTGAGGCGGTATGGCTGGTCCTCGTCGCCGGCCTCGTTTCGGTTGCGGTTTACAACTGGCCACGTCGCTCCCGGAACCTGGCGGTCGTTCCTCTCATCGGAGGCCTGTTCGCCACGCCTGCCGGTAGACACTGGGAGGTTCTCGGTTACTTCGTCAAATCAAGCCTCTTTGTCTTCGGGAGCGGTCTCGCGATTATTCCGTTCCTACACGGAGGCGTCGTGGAAGTCCATCACTGGTTGACCGAGCAACAGTTTCTGGATGCGATTGCCGTCGCCATGATTACACCCGGTCCGGTCGTCATTACGGTAGCCTTTATCGGCTATCTCGCCGATGGCCTGGTAGGTGCGATTCTCGCGGCACTCGGAGTATTTCTGCCGGTATATCTGGCGGTGATCCTGTTTGCTCCGATCTACCGGAGGCTATCGGCGAACACGGTTCTACGCTCCTTTGTCAAAGGCGTTACCGCGGCGGCTACAGGCGCCATCGCCGGTGCGATTTTTGTTATCGCACGCCAGTCAGTGACCAGCTATCTCGGAGTAATCATCGCTGCCGCAACCTACGGTGTCCTCTGGAAATGGAAGCTTCCAGAGCCTCTGGTGGTGATCACCGCCGGACTTATCGGAATATTGATCTTTCGCTAGAGCATGTTTCCTGTAGGTGTAGTCCGGGGCTTGTGCGTCTATGGGCGTTTTCCGCAATGAAAACGCCGCTGCACGCGCCTCACGGAATACCCAGCAACAGGAAAAATACTCTAACGCCATGCATCGGGCAAACCCACGGAGGTCATAATGAGAAACACGAACGAGAGAAGAACAATGGTGGCACGTATTACCGGCAGCCTGGCCGTCCTCCTGCTTTCGACCGCCTTTCAAGCCTCCACCGCTCAGACAAATACAAGCGAACTTCTGCGTCTCGAGTCCACTATTCCGATTGCAGATGTCCAGGGCCGTATCGATCATCTTGCGATCGATCTTCAGGGCCGCCGCCTGTTTGTCGCCGCTTTGGGGAATAACTCTCTGGAGGTCATCGATCTTCGAGAGAAGAAGCGGCTTCATACCATCACTGGATTGGCGGAGCCGCAAGGTGTCACCTTCGTTCCCGCAACGAACCGGGTCTTCGTCGCCAACGGCAAAGATGGATCGGTACGGGCATTCGATGCAGCATCCTGGAAGCCGCTCACTTCGATCTCGTATGGAGACGATGCCGACAATCTTCGCTATGACTCAGAGAGCGGCCATATATGGGCCGGTTACGGCTCCGGAGCACTCGGCGAATTTGACCAGAACGGCGCCAAACTCATTGACATTCCGCTTGGCGATCATCCGGAGTCGTTTCAGCTTGAGAAAGATGGATCACGGATCTTCGTCAACCTGCCGCGTTCCCGAAAGATCTCGGTCGTCGATCGCAAATCGAGGTCAGTTCTGAGTTCCTGGGGAACAGGAGGTCCGCTTGCCAACTATCCCATGGCCCTGGATGAGGCGAACCACCGGCTCTTCGTAGTGACGCGGTTTCCAGCACGCTTAATCGTCCTTAATAGCGACCATGGCCAAAGGATTGCGAGCCTCTCCATTGCCGGCGACTGCGACGACGTCTTCCTGGACCAGCGCCGTCAGCGGATTTACGCAATTGGAGGGGATGGTGAGATTTCGGTATTCCATCAGAAAGATCCGGATCATTACGAAGAGCTCGGGCGCGTGAAAACCGTCAGTGGCGCGCGAACGGGGCTCTATTCCCCAGAGCTGGATCGGCTCTATCTCGCCGTCCGCAAGCAAGGATCGCAAGCCGCGGAAATTCGGGTATTCGCTCCAGCCCCCTAGAAGCTCTAATGCCTGGGCAGTTGCACGATCAGTTCCCGGACGTGTTTCCTGAGAGATTCCCGTGCTGCCTCAAAATCAACACTTGCCGGTGGAACATCGTTCCACTGTTCAATCCGGGCTTTCGAACTCACCCGCAGATTGGCTGGTAACGATGTTCCGATCAGGATGATACGGACTGGGGAAGCAATGTCGGATGCACTTACCTTTGCGGGCTGAAAGGTGCTCACATCAATCCCGTCGTGCCCCAGGCCCTGCACAATGGCGGCGGGCACCGTCGTCGAATCAGGAGCACTTCCACGCGCCACTGCGCGGTATGGGAGATTGAACTCGCGGATATTTTGATTGAAGTAAGAGGCCGCCATAAGGCTCTTCACATTCCCGTGTTCGCAGACGAACAGAATCTGACGCTCGGCAGTTTGTTGGGCAAAACATGAGGTGGTGACACAACCGAAGGCAAGTACAAAAGCAGCAATCACAGCCGTCCGCATCCAGGTACGACGCATATGCAACCTCCCTGTTTGATCGTTGCCGATGAGTGTACAACGTTCTACACACAGCCACACCGCGGCAGCTCGCGAGACAATAAATCGAACCGATGATCATTTTTCTTGCTGCTGTCTGCTGCGCCGCCTGGTTGTACTTGCTTGCACTCCATGGCCGTTTCTGGAACTCCGGTCCTGTCTTGCGAGAGGGCAAGATGCTCTCCGCTGATGCGAAGGTCGCGGTGGTTGTGCCGGCTCGCGACGAGGCTGAAAACATCGGTCACAGCCTTAGCTCGCTTCTCGCGCAGGAGTATCCAGGAGAGTTCTCCGTCATCCTCGTCGATGACAACAGTACTGACGGCACGGCGGAGATCGCCGCTTCCCTGTTGAACCAGGAACGGCTGACGATCATCTCCGGCCAGCCTCTTCCGGCCGGATGGAGCGGCAAGCTATGGGCTGTTCACCAGGGGCTGATGCAGCCAGAGGCTCAAAACGCAGACTATATCCTGCTGACCGATGCGGACATCGAGCATGCGTCCGCGCATGTAGCGACACTGGTGCGCGAAGCCGAAGCAAGCGGTCGAGACCTCGTCTCGGAGATGGTGCACCTTCATTGCAGCGCGCCGGCGGAACGGGCTCTGATTCCCGCCTTTATCTTCTTCTTTCAGATGCTGTACCCCTTTGCATGGGTGGCAGACCCACGGCGCACCGTTGCCGGTGCAGCCGGCGGCACAATGCTGGTTCGCCGCACAGCTCTTGAGCGCGTCGACGGCGTACGCCGCATTCGGCACCATCTGATCGACGACTGCGCTCTGGCTCGCCAGATCAAGTCTTCAGGCGGGAAGATCTGGCTGGGACACGCCGAACTCGCCCGGTCATTGCGTGTCTACGCGGACTGGCGCGAGATATGGAACATGATTGCGCGCACTGCCTATGTGCAGCTTGGCCATTCTCCGCTTACGCTGCTTGGCTGCATTGCGGGCATGGGATTACTGTACGTGGCTCCGGTGCTGCTGACTCTGCTCGGGCACGGTCTGACCAGAGTGTTTGCTTCGGCCACGTGGCTCATGATGGCCATCGCCTTTCAGCCGACGCTTCGACGCTACGGCAGATCGCCTCTGTGGGGAGGCGCGCTTCCGGGCGTCGCAATGTTCTATCTGGGCGCCACTGTTGCCTCTGCGTTTCGTCACCATATGGGTCGTGGCGGCGGATGGAAGAACCGCACCTACCCGGAGGCGCCTTCGCACTAGCGAGGCTTCCACATCCTTTCATGGGGTTTTGACAGCGACTCGCCGGTCCCAGGGCGCAACGCTCTCCTCATACTCCATGGGATCGCCAAAACCCTCGGTCTGCACACCGAGTTGGCGTAGAGCATCCAGAGCCATCAAGCGGCGATGCGCGTTGAAGGTCATGATATGGGCAAAGACTCCGCCGAACGTAAAGGTCTCTGCCGGCTCGCACAGAGCATCGACGAACGTATCGTCCCATGCCGAGCGATTGCGGACGTCACACAAAATACGATGCAGTTCCACATCGGTCTTTTCGAGGCGTTGCAACATCGCCTGCGGAGTGCGCTGTGACAGGGGAGGACCCTGCATATCCATCTCGGCTCCGGAGAGAGCCGCGGTCCAGGCCTCCTTGGTGAAGATGATGTTCTCCAGCAGTTGTCTCAGCGTCTTGTTCGACTCCCGCCACGGCAGCAGCTCTACGACTGTGGGCAGCGGCCGGTCCAGTTGTTCCTCTGTTAAGGTGCTCGCATACTCCAGCAAACGCCGCGTATGCCAGGAATCATTACCTGCAAAGCGATCGAATAGATCCATATCTCCTCCTCTTTTTTCCGGGGATCCCGGTGCAAGAAAGTGAATTTTGTTGGATGACGGCAGGTGGAAGTGCGGATCGCGCATGCGGCGGTAAAGACTGGGAGAGGTCCGAAAAGCCCTTCGGAAAGCTCGAGAGAATGCCTCCAGCCAACCGAAGTTGGCATCCAGGGCGACATCCGTAACCGACATCCAGGTATGCGCCAACTGATAAGCTGCTCTTTCCAACCGGAGCCTTCGCCGCATGGCTCCCGGGGTCTCCTCCGCTACTGCCCGGAAGAGCCTGTGGAACTGCGTGCGGCTTTGGTAGGCCAAACGCGCCAGATCCTCAGTCTTCGCCTGTGTGTCCAGGGAGTTCACCACGATGGCGGAAAGGCGATCTGCCGTGCCCTGATCATCCTCGTTATGCATGGCGCCAGGCTCCTCACCTCGCACGAATCATAAAGAAAAGACGGGACCGCCCGCCTGATCATTTGTACCGATCTTCCTGCAACCTCCCCTTACCGGGGTACCCAGTCTTTGAAGATCGCCTTCGGAGCATGGCATAGAGCGACCTGAGGATTCCCAGATGTTTCACGACGGCGAGAACGATCAGGCCTGAAACGAGTGTGGCCGACAGTGCAAGATGCCGCAGAAAATAGAAACCGAGTCCATGGGCCGCGAGAAGCAGGATGGCCGTTACGCCCCAGCCCCAGGGCCGCAAGGAGAGCCGATTCGGAGATTTTGCAGCCAACATCACTGTGCTCCTTGTTCAGCAGATGTGTCGCAACATGGCGAAACCGCAAGCAAATATTCAAGATCACCGATTCCAACCGTACCGCTCTCTGAAATCTGCAATCCAGCCCCGCGAAAGATTGCGGTCATCTCAGAAAGGTTGATATGGCCATGACGATGAAAGTGGGCGACGATGCCCTTCTCTCCGGGAGAGGTTCCAAAGTCGATGGCCAACAAACGGCCTCCCGGCTTCAATACCCTTCGGACCTGAGCAGCGCACTGACTGCGTAATACTCCGGGCAGGTGGTGCAGCATCAGGGTGCTTAGCACCACATCGAAGGTTCCATCGCAGAACGGAAGAGATTCCACCAAAGCAGTTTGGAATGCGACGTCCGCTCCGGCCTTACTCGCCTTTCTGGACGCCCGGCGGATCATCTCACTCGATGCGTCTATCCCGTCTACGCGCCCATTCGGGCCTACCTGCCGCTTTGCCGCGATCGCTAATGTCCCGGTTCCGCAACCAATATCCAGGACTGCCTCGCCGGCAGACAGGCGTGCCAGGCCTAACGCGCGCTCCCGAAAATTTCGCTCTCTCCCCAGCGTCAGCAGCCAGAGCAGGAGATCGTACTGCGCAGCCTTATGGAGGAGCAGACCCGAGGTCTTGGGTAACTGTTGTACTTCCGCCGTCTTCATTGAGCCTCTCTTTCGATGCTTATGTTTCGGAACATAAGTCTGAAAATGGACGTCTGTTCGAAATCGAGCCTAGACTGAACCTGGTTCACACGGAAGAACAGCAACGATCGCACTGTGCGTTAGCGGACAACAAAATATGTTTTGTGCGTTTTGTTTCGCAGAAAGGAAACCATGTCTCCGCAGAACCGCAAGACTCCAGCTCCGGATGTTAGGAAACTAGACCGGCGGATTACAAAGACCCAGAAATCTCTCCGCGATGCTCTTCATTCCCTGATTCACGAGCAGGACTATGACTCCATCGTCATCAAGGAGATACTCGACCGCGCCAATGTAGGCCGATCCGCCTTCTACATGCATTTCCGTGATAAAGACGAGCTTCTGGTCCATACCTTTCACGACATACTGGGGACTGTCCGTTCATCACGCCCGGTATCGGGCGATAGTCAGCATGAAAGACTTCTCTGGTTCAGTCTTCCGATCTTCGAGCATCTCGATCGGCTTCGGCATATCGGCGAACTCAAGCTCGGACCAAAGGGGCGGGCTGTTCTGCACGGACACCTTCAGAACGCCTTAGCCGTGTTGATCACCGAAGATGTTGAAAAGCACTTTCATGCGAGCCGAAAGACGGACCAGATACCGTTGGATCTTCTGGTTCGGTATATCGATTCAACCTTCATCCTGGTTCTTAACTGGTGGGTCGAAAATAAGTGTCCGCTCCCTCCGAAGGCAGTCGACGGATTGTTTCGTTCCCTGGTGATGCCGACTCTCAGAGAGCTCTCTGGCCCGCAACCCAAACGCTCCCTCGGATCAACCGGCATTGCGAATGGCTCTGCGCCACGCCGCACGTGACGTGGAAGTCCTCGCCTGGCCAGGATTTCCTTGTCCCTCTGTTAACTTTGTGCAATAGGCTGCACGATCAGCGATGCCCGAGGGCAGCATCCGCGGTATGCGGTTACACTCTGGATTCCTCTGGCTTATGGAGAGCAACGGCTTACGCTAAACAGCGACGCCTCTACCTTACTGTCCCTGTTCATCGCGAACCAGCACGACGGAGATGTCGTCGGAATAGGCGATCTTCCACCGCATGAGGGAAAGTACCGGTACCATCGGCGAGCGCCGCGCCATGAGACAGAAATTGATTCGATACTTTGCCAGAAGCTTGTTCGGATCGGCCTGCAGCGCGGACCATTCGGCAAATTCGGCAAGAACACCCGTAGCCTCGAAGACATCGGACCGGCCGTCCACGAAGACAGGGTTCTCTGGTGACGCCCAGATGAGGTAACCGCCATAAACGTACTCATTCAGCATCGGGCCTGCGAGATGATGGCTCCTGATGAACTCTACGGCCTTTACCGGGCTCTTGGCCTCTACCTGAGCTTCCAGGTTCCGTTGCGATGGAAACGTCCGGAAGACGATAACCAGGGCAACCGCTACCAGGATTGCGTTGGCCCCCGGGAGGTCCTGTGACGCGTTGTAGTTGTCCCACGCGGTCGCCAATAAACGCGACAGGATGGGAGCGGTCAGGATACCGAAGACAAAGAGCATGCGATGATGGCTTGCGGCCAGCCATGCTCCCAGGGCTAATAAAAGCAGTTCCTGACACCACAGCTCTGTCCGGCGGATAGCCGGGAGCAACAGGATAAGAGCAATGATCCCCAGGAATGCGAAGTCGCGGCCCTCGGAAAATTGCAGCGCCTGCCACTCCTCGACCTGGCTGAGACCAATGTGCTGATGAAGCAGCGTGTCAACGGGATACAGGATCTGGTTCAGACCAATTGGATTCAGGAAGAGCGCCGCGATCGAAAGAGCTACCGCGAATGCGAGTGCTCTCCGCCTGCTCGCCTCCCAACGCCGACAGGTCAGCAAGCCTGCCTGGAAATCAACAAACGAGCTGGCTAGTACCAGGATTGCGACCAGAAGACCTAGAAAGAAAGACCCATGGGCGTTCACCCAAATAGCAAAGAGCACGGGCAGGGCAAAAAACCAGCGCGGATTGCGGGTTTGCCCGGCATGGAGGAGGAATAGCTCAAAAACCAGGAATAAGTAGCCAACCATCTGCGGCCGAATTGCGACGCCTGTCGTGGAGAACAGCCAGATTATCAGCGGCCCAAGAAAGGCTATTTTGGCATTCTTCGAGTAAAGCCAGCACAAACAGTAGCCGGAGACAAGTAAAGCGGAGGTGAAGAAACACAGCCAGACCATCAGGCCTGAGTAGCCTCCCCAGCGGTACGCCCCGTAAATTAAAAGCTCCGAGAGCCATTCGTGGGGGATATAAGCATGATGGGCTGTCGTGTAGGAGAAGAGGTCCGTATGTGGAATGCTATGGGTCTCCCATATAACATTCCCCATCTTTAGATGCCACCACATATCGGGGTCGTCGAACCGGCCACTTACAGTCAGTACAGCCAGAACAACCAGAAGGCCTGCCAGCATGACAGGGAAGGAGAACGCCCGCCGCAAATAGGAGACCTTTGCGGTCTCAATCTGCGTAACGACGGCCGTCCCTTCGCTCATGCCATGCCTGCTTCAGGTGACTCCCTTTCAGTCGAGATCTCCGAATCAATAAGCGCACCTGGCTCTCCAATTCGGAGCAGCCGATGGAGATAGGCCCTGGAGATATTCAGGCTACGAGCCGCCAGCGTCTTATTGCCGTTGCTTTCACGAAGGGCGGTAGTCGCTAGCTTAACTTTGTAGTCTCGAAGCTGTCGCTCGAAGGATCCCCCCGGATGATAGTCGTCGTCCATATGGACAAGAGTTTCCTCAAGGATGTTGGAAGCCAGATCTTCCAGGTGGATACTCTCCCCATTGGCGACGATGAGCGCCTGCTGGATCACATTTTCCAGCTCACGAACGTTTCCAGGCCAGGAATAGGCCTGGAGCATAGACATCGCATCATCCTCGATCCTGGTAACCGGGCTGCGGAAACTCTTCGAGTACTTTCTTAGGAGATGCTCTGCGATCTGCGGAATATCATCCGAATGCTCTCGCAATGGCGGAGTGTCTATCCGAATAACATTCATGCGGTAATAGAGGTCCTGGCGAAACGCGCCCCGCGCCACCATGTCGCTAAGATTCTGATGGGTTGCAAAGATGAGCCGCGCCTTCAGGGGAATAGGTTCTGTACTGCCCTGACGGCTGAACTCGCGTTGCTGAAGAACGCGCAGGAGCTTTACCTGGGTAGCAGGACTAAGCTCCCCGATCTCATCCAGAAAGAGTGTCCCTTCGCCTGCCAGCTCCAGATAGCCGACCGATGATTCCGTCGTCCCCGTAAAGGAGTCGTTTTCGTAGCCGAAGAGCTCCGTATCGATAAGGTTCTCCGGGATGGCGCCACAGGAAACGGCAATGAATGGCTGGTCTGCCCTGGAACCCAGGTTATGGATGCCGCTTGCGATCAGCTCTTTCCCCGTGCCGCTTTCGCCGGTAATAAGGACGGACGCGTTAATATTGCATACCCTCCGTATCAGTTCATGCACACGCTGAATCTGCGGACTGGCGCCGAGAATAGGGCTCCGGCTCTCAGTCTCTTCACTCTGCTGTCTATCTAACAATTCCCGGCGCAGCGCAGAGCCCTCGTGGGCGCGAACCAGCATCGTCTTCAGTTCGCGAATCGATGGCGGTCTGCGGCAATAGCCATAGGCTCCCTGCCTGACAAGGTCGATGGCGGTGGAGCGCAGGCCATCGCTGGAGAGAATCAGAACCGGAATCTTCGACGCGACCACCTTCTGAAAGAAGGTTAGAGAGTCTGGCAGCGAGTCCAGATCCAGCAGGATCACCTCATAACGAGGCTTTCCCGGATACCTCGGGTTCTCGTCCTTGACGGAGACCTGGATGACATCGAATTCCTTACCGAGGGCCGATGAGAGAAGAGATGGCAGCGTCGGGTCATTTGAAAAGAGTCCAATTCGAATCATGTTTTCTAGTGCCCCATATCGTGCGAGCTATTCTCAATCCGGGCAATGTGCGCACGTTCGTTATGCGCATCACAGTGCTCAAATGTTGGCTTGTATTCTGAGCCACATTTTCGGGATTCGCGAGATAAATCGACTGCAACTTAAGTAAGTTACCAGTGCGCTGTTTCCCAGATCGGGATTCAAAATGCGGTTTTGCGCGAGAACGACCGCCAAGACAGACTGATTTAGTCCGCATTAGAGCGTTTACCTGTCGCTGGGTTTGCGGAAACGCCCCATAGGTGCGGAAGCCCTACGTTACACCCACAGGGAAAACGCTCCAGCCCCCTTCTCGTGCCCCTCCTGGTGTATCGTCCCGGACCCACCCTGAAGCGCAACTGTATACAGCCGTAAACACTTTGAGCGAAATCAGCCCCAAAATTTTGGATCAGCAATTGCAACTGGCACGAGTGATTTTATTGATCTCCCTTGGAGAGTTAGCTCATATGCATTCCGCCGCCTTGTGGCCAACATTGATCGTAGTCGCGGTGGCAACTGTCACTGACCTTCGCAGCCGGCGTATCCCGAACTGGCTGGTGCTTCCATTCCTTATCGCCGGGTTTGCTGTATCCGGCCTGCAGCATGGCCTCAACGGTCTTATGCAGAGCGCTGCCGGCCTGGTCGTAGGCGCCGCACTGTTCGGCCTTCTTTGCCTGATGGGCGGCATGGGGATGGGTGACGTCAAGCTCTGCGGTGCAATCGGCGCATGGGTCGGACCGTCGCAGATGCTGGTCGCTCTGGTAATGACCGGGATCGCGGGCGGAATCATCGCTGTCGGCATGGCCATCGCTGGAGGATTTGCGGCTGAAATATTCCAGGGGACAGGAGACCTTATCTTCGGCTTTAGAAAACGCGGACTTACTCCACACCCAGAGCTCGTACTCAATAATCCCCTGACACGGAAGATGCCTTACGCTCCGGCGATTGCCATCGGAACGCTCATTTCATTTTTTGCCAGGTAACGCGACTCCTTCTTATAGGTCATGAATATGCAGACTTCATCTCGACAGTCCGAAACGTTACTGGCAGCAAGAAATGGCCAGCGAGCAATGACCGATTCAGTTAAGGCTTCCAGTGCGCTTGGAGGAAATGTGACATCTGTTGCACTCATTTTCCCCCAACTGTTACAACGTCAGCTCGTCGCAGATGCACTGACTGGGCTTTGGGGATATACGACCCACGAGTTTTGTTTCTATCCCGACCTCGGTGATAAGTCATCCCCGTTAGGTGGCGACTACGACGTTGTCATTGTTGAACTGGACAGTGACCCGGAGTATGCACTGGAGCTCGTAGAGGCCATCTGTGCAAATAGCGCCTCCACGGTCATGGTCTACTCTTCCATGGTCCAGCCGGAGATGCTGGTTCGCTGCATGCGGGCCGGAGCCCGCGAGTTCCTGACACCGCCCATTGCCGCAAACGTGATCGCAGAAGCTTTGGTCCGTGCTACGGCACGAAGCACCGCTTCTCGATCGGTAAACAAGACCACCGGTAAAGCGATGGTCTTTATTGGAGCGAAGGGTGGATCGGGTGTCACCACCGTCGCCAGTAACTTTGCAGTGGCCCTGGCGCAGGAATGCGCGGCAAGCAACCAGAGCGTCTTACTGATCGATCTGACTCTCCCTCTCGGAGACGTTGCGCTTGAGCTCGGAATTACTCCTCAATATTCAACGGCGGATGCGCTGGAAGAAGCTCATCGTCTGGACGCCAATTTTCTTTCCAGGCTCGTGAGTAAACATAAGTCTGGCCTGTCCGTTCTGGCCGCTCCGGACAAATACGTCGAGATCGACCCATCGAGTAAGGCAGTCGAGCAATTGTTGTCGGTTGCGCGGCAGAACTTCGACTACGTTGTCGTCGATGCGGGCTCCCACCTAGGGGCTACCGGTCATGCACTCGTTGATGACGGAGCGAGTGTGTTTCTGGTTACGCAGGTTGGTATCCCCGACCTGCGTAATGCCAACCGTATCGTCTCGGAGCTTCTATCGAAGTCGGGAACCAAGGTCCAGGTGGTACTGAACCGGTATACCCCGCGCTCCCTGGTGATCGACGAAGAAAACATCACGAAGGCGCTCACGATGGCCGCCCGCTGGAAGATTCCGAATGACGAGGCATCCGCCCGGAGCGCGCAAAACACAGCAGTTCCGCTGGTGCTCAAGGACTCGCCGGCTTCCAGAGTCATCCGGGAGATGGTGCGAGAGACCCATGGCACAGCAGAGAAGACCGAAAAGAAAAAGCGGTTCAGTTTATTCGGATAACAGAGATAAGAACTTCAAAAGGATGAAGCCAGTATGGATCGAGTAAATTTTGACAATTTCAAAGCCGAGATACACCGGACGCTGATCTCCAAGCTTGACCTGGAGAAGCTGTCACGCGTCAACACCACCCAGGCAAAACAGGCTGTAGCGGGAATGGTGAATGAGATCATCTCGCGACAATCTGTACCGCTGAGTCTCGCAGAAGAGGCAAAGATCGAAGCGGAGCTGCTGGATGAAGTCTTTGGTCTTGGCCCGTTGGAGCCGCTGCTTGCAGACACGAGCATCTCCGACATCCTTGTCAATGACAAGAACCACGTCTTTATCGAGCGCGGCGGTATGTTGCAGCGTGTCGAGACGGCATTCCGCGATGACCGTCACCTGCTGCAGATTATCGACCGGATCGTCTCCAGAGTCGGACGCAGAGTTGATGAGTCTTCTCCGATGGTCGACGCTCGTCTGCCTGACGGCTCCCGTGTGAACGCCATCATTCCCCCGCTGGCGCTCGATGGTCCGGCCTTGTCTATCCGCCGCTTCGGCACCGGCCCATTGGCTGCCAATCAACTGCAGGAACTGAAGAGCATCTCGCCGGAGATGATGGAGCTTCTCACGGCCGCGGTGAGGGCGCGTATCAGCATCCTTATCTCAGGCGGAACAGGCGCCGGCAAGACGACCTTCCTGAACATCCTGTCGCAGTACGTTCCGAAGACCGAACGCATCGTGACGATTGAGGATGCCGCTGAACTGCGCCTTGGCCTTGAGAACATCGTGCGCATGGAGACACGGCCGCCGAACGTAGAGGGCAATGGCGCCGTACGTCAGCGCCAACTGTTGATCAACAGTCTGCGTATGCGTCCCGACCGCATCATCATTGGCGAGGTCCGCGGCGAAGAGGCCTTCGACATGCTCCAGGCGATGAATACCGGCCACGAGGGGTCAATGACCACAATTCACGCGAACACTCCGAGAGACGCTCTCACCAGGCTCGAGTCCATGGTCGCGATGACCAACCTCAACCTTCCGGAGAGGAGTGTACGCCAGCAGATGGTATCGGCGATCGCGATTGTCGTCCAGGTCTCTCGCATGAGCGACGGCAGCCGTAAGGTCGTGAGCATCTCCGAGATCACGGGCATGGAAGAGAACACGATCAGCATGCAGGACATCTTCACCTTCAGGAGAAAGGGTGTTGGCCCGGACGGCAAGGTGATTGGAGTCTTTGAGCCGAGCGGGATCCGTCCCAAGTTCGTTGAGCGGCTGCGCATCTCAGGCATCTTCCTGTCGCCGGCGTTGTTCGAGCAAAAGATGGAAGTCAACTAAGGAGGCGAATATGGGGCTGATTCTGGTATTGGTATTCTTCGGCGTATTCGTCACATGTGCTCTGCTGTTGTCAGCCGGCGGAGCCGGTGCATCGCAGCAGGCAGAGCGCGCACGAGCGAATCTGTATGCAGCCCTGGCCAGTGGACAGTCGGCGACTGACTCAGTTGTCGACATCCGCAAGAAGGAACTCTTCAGCGCTGTTCCCTGGATCAATCGCTGGCTGCTGCAACTTGAATTGGCCCCGCAGCTTCGAACGTTGCTCTATCAATCCGGATTGAAATGGACCGTAGGCGCTCTGCTTTTGATGTCAACCGCCTGTTTTGTCTTTCCGGCGTATCTGCTTTACTGGCGGACGGGCGTCGTCATCTTTTCCCTCTTGCTCGGCATTCTGTTTGCCCTGGCGCCTCTGGTCTTTGTTCTCTACAAGCGCTCTAGCCGCTTCGATCAGATAGAGCAGGAGCTACCGGAGGCATTGGACCTGATGGTCAATGGCCTCCGTGCGGGACACAGCCTGGTAACCACGTTGCGGCTTGTGGCATATGAATCTCCAGAACCAATCAGCAGCGAGTTCAAGATCTGCTTCGACGAACAGAACTACGGACTTGAGCTGAGAACAGCGATGGAGAATCTGGTGAAGCGCGTGCCGCTGCAGGATCTTCGCATTGTCGTCACGGCAATTCTGATCCAAAAGGAAAGTGGCGGCAATCTCGCCGAAGTTCTCGAAAAGGCAGCTCACGTCATCCGCGAGAGATTCCGCCTGAAGCGCCAGATCCGGGTGCATACCGCTCAGGGGCGCCTGACGGGATGGATTCTTTCTTTCCTCCCAGTCGTATTGGGTATTGCACTCTATCTGGTCAATCCAAAAACCATGAGCATCCTGTGGACAAATCCCATAGGCGTCAAGCTTCTGTATCTATCGGCAGCCATGACCATCAGTGGCGCTTTGATTATTCGCAAGATCGTCAACATGAAGGTTTGAAGGTGGGTTATGGGATTTGTTACGGTTACATTTTTCGTCATCTTTGTCTTGATTGTCAGCGGCGGGCTTCTGCTGTTCTATCGCGAAGCAATGCTCCAGCGAATCGGGGAGGTCGTAACACCCCATACGAAGGAGGAGCACGCTCTACGGCGCACCATTCAAATGACGGGTTCTTCGCTCGGTGGAATGGTGGGGCATCTCGAGCGTGTCCTCCCGAAAAGCCAGGCGGAGGTCTCTGTCATCCAGCAGCGCCTCATGCGGGCGGGCCTTCGCGAGGACTCAGCATTGAGCCTGTTCTATGGCGCAAAGGTGCTGGTTCCTCTCACACTGTGCGCTCTGGCGTTTGCCAGCGGACTGGCACACGGAAATGAGTTCTTTGTGTATGCAATCGCATTGGGACTGGGATTCCTGCTGCCGGACTTTTGGCTCGGACGCAAGGTCACAAACCGCCAGACGCAGATCAGGCAAGGACTTCCGGATGTGCTTGACCTGCTAACCATCTGCATCGAAGCAGGACTAAGCATGGATCAGGCGACAGCCCGCTCAAGCGAAGAGCTGCACCTCGCTCACCCCGCCATCTGCGACGAGTTGGGCATTGTTGTTCTGGAGCAGCGCGCCGGCCGCGCCCGCTCCGACGCCTGGAAACAGTTTGCAGAACGCACGGGGGTCGACAGCGTACGAAACCTCGTTTCGGTACTTGTACAGTCCGAGCAGTTGGGTACGAGTGTCGCCAAGACGCTGCGCGTGCATTCTGACACGCTGAGAACCCAGCGCCGCCAAAGAGTAGAGGAGCAGGCAGCCAAGACCACGGTGAAGCTCGTTTTTCCGTTGGTCTTCTTTATCTTCCCCTCACTGTTTCTCGTCACCCTGGGGCCTGCCGCAATCATCATGGCAGAGTCCTTCGCTAAATACTTCAACAACTGAAAGAACAAGGAGAACTCCCATGGACAACGTAACGCTGATTCGGATCGTATCTGGTGTGCTTTTCATCGCAGTGCTGATGTTTCTCATCTATCGTCGCCGCACCCGGGTCCACTAGAACTTTTTCCTGTAGGTGTCGTGTAGAGCTTGCGCATCTATGGACGTTTTCCGCAATGAAAACGCCGCTGCACTCCTCTACCGGGATACCCAGCACAGGAAAAATGCTCTAGAACCTGGCTTCATGCAAAAGGGCCGTCGCTTTCTTCTTGAGGTTCATGCACGCAAGGACGCTGCAGGACAACATCTCGTCGTCGTATCGAGTTGTCCGTTGCATGCATAACCCTGAGGGAAAAGGTGCTCGGCCACGCTGCTTGAGTTGGGGAACATGAACCTTTGATTCGCAAACGGAAAGATTGGAGACTCGTGTGCAAAGGCTATGTGTGGCACTTCGCCTGCGAGACATTGAAGCGAGATGGAAAAGACGTATTGCGTTTATAACCTAACGCGGGAGAGTTTCCTCAGCCTGAACGTGCAGGCGGCGGACACCATCTTGATGCGCCTGAAAGGGTTGATCGGGAGACTGAGGCTCCGGTCCGATGAGGGAATATGGGTAGTGCCTTCTCAAGGCGTTCATACCCTGGGTCTATTCTTCCCGCTCGATCTGATCTATCTGGATGAACAAAACCGGGTCATTCACCTGGTTGAATCCATCCCATCCTTTCGCATTGGACCCATAAAAACTCAGGCCGGAAGCGTCCTGGAACTGCCGACTCACACAATCTATTCCTCCAATACGCAGGTCGGGGATCAGATGTTGATCTGCGTTGCCGAGGAGATGAGAGAACACCTGGCACCGGTTAAAGAAGAAGCGCAACACAGCGCTCGTAGGGAGTGAATCAAGAAAACCTCCCTGAGAACGGACAGCATATGAGAGCGATTTTGGAGTGGCTGGTATGGCCAACATTTCGAGAAACCCGAAGGGCAGAGCGGCGGAACGATGTGCCGCTGGTGGCTCACTACTGGGACGGCGGTGCCCCCATGGCGCATAAGGTACAGGAGATCAGCACTGACAGGCTCTACCTGGTGACCGACCAACGCTGGTACCCCGGCACGCTGGTCATGCTGTCGTTGCAAAGAGAGGACGTTTCCGCAACAGATCCGGACCGCGTGATTGTGGTCAAGGGACAAGTAGTGGGCTCAGACGAGAATGGAGTCTCCTTCGCTCTTGTACTACCGGAAAAGAACCCGCGTGACCTCACCAGAGAGGCTCTTCCCGGAGGTGCGGACAGAAAGACCTTCCGCCGCTTTCTGAAGCGTCTCCAAGAAAACCGCGGACAGGCATTGATCGAGTATGCCCTGGTCCTGCCCCTGGTCTTCCTGCTCATCGTCAACCTGGTTAATTTCGGCGGCTTCTTCTTCGCATGGATTGGGGTAGCGAATGCCGCTCGCGCCGGCGCCGATTATGCCATCCTTGGCGGAGCCTCAGTGGGAGCACCTGGCGTACCTTCTACGACTCAGATCACCACGCTCATTCAGCAGGATGCTTCCTCGCTCCCTAATGCGGCAAGCCTGAGTGTAAGCGTCTGCACCAATAAAAATGGAACGATTACTGGATCCTGCACCACGCCCCCATCCGATCCGGAGGCGGCGAGTTATGTGCTGACCAGCATTGATGTGACCTATACCTACGTTCCGTTTATCTCCGCGTTCCAGTTCCCTTCTCTTCACATCTACGCGACGCTGCCTCCGACGACGATCCATCGCCGGGCGGTCATGAGGACGATCCAATGAGAATTCAAGCCATTCGGCGTTTGCAAAAAGATGAGGGGAGCACCCTCATCGAATTCAGCCTGGTCACCTTCATGTTCATCATCGTGTTGGCGGGTGTCGTGGAGATGGGAAGGATGGTGCTCGTATACACCACCGTGGCGAATGCGGCTCGAGCCGGCGCACGGTATGCCATCGTTCACGGTGGAGATCGGACAGGATCTGGCGTTGACGGACCAAGTGGACCGGGAAGCCCATGCACATGCACGCAAGTCACAACCATCGTCAATAACTTCGCCAGCGCCGGCCTGGTCGACACCACCAAACTGACAGTCACGGTGGGCTACCCCAACGGAAGCAACGTTGCAGGTAAGGCGGTGACGGTTACGGTGAGTTATCCCTACGACCCACTCATTCCGTACTTCAGCACGATTCTGAATGTAACCATGGGGAGCACCAGCAAGGGAATTATTACCTTCTGAGGAGTTACGTTATGCGATTCAAAGAGGAAGATGGACAAGCGGTAATCATCGTCGCGCTTGCAATGAGCATCTTTTTGATCGGCGCCATTGGGCTGGGAATAGATGGATCTCATCTGTATTCGCAACGCCAGATGGCGCAGACGGCAGCAGACGCTGCCGTTACCGCGGGTATGATGAGTGTCTTCAACAGCACCAATACCTCAGGTGCGGCCGCGTTTTCAACATCAGGCTCTTTCACCTGTGGCACAAGCGACGCTAAAACACCTTGCGTCTATGCGCGCAATAATGGCTTTGGCGGTTCTGCCAGCGATACTGTGACCATCGACTTTCCTGGCGCCAGCGGCGCACCGGGAGTAAGCCTGGCGACAGGCTATCCAGTGAACGTTGTTCGCGCCACGGTGAGCCGAAACGTGAATACGTTTCTGGTAGCCATGATCGGGCAGACGGCGACAACAGTGCAGGCAACGGCCACGGCGGCCATCGTTAGCGTAGTCTCCCCGGTTCCCATCCTTGTCACGCATCCAACGATGGCGAGCTCTCTGTCCCTGCAAGGCACGCCTTCGATCAAGATCTGCGGTGGCCCCAGCCGTAGCATTCAGGTCAACTCCACCTCTACGACGGCAGCCTCCACCGGAGGCAATTCCTCCATCGATCTCTCCCACGCCGGCCCGAACGATACGAGCGGAAACTGCACCACGGGAACAGGAGCCGACCTCGGAGTAACAGGCGGACCAACCACATCTCCCAGCGTAAGCTACGGAACCACCGGGCACTATGTGGAACCAGATTCCTGGATGCAGGATCCTCTCGCGGGCGTCTCGCCTCCCAATGTGGCGACTCTTCCAACTGCACCGGCTCCGGCAGCGCTTGCAAATGGCACCAGCGGATGCCCGGCATCTCCCGGTAAGGCCTGCATGCTCTATTCGCCTGGCATCTACCCGACCGGAATTGATGGAAAGAACTCTACCCCCGTGATGAAACCGGGAATCTACTACATTCAGAGCAAAGGCATGGCCTGCTCGGCAAACTGCGACATGTACATGGCTACCGGGTTTACTGACGGATCTACCGGTACCAATACAGGTTGGAATGGGACGGCTGCCGGAGGCGGCATCATGGTCTACAACACAGGAACCGGCATTTTTGACCTTGGCGCCAATGGCACCATCAACCTGATCGGTTCGCCATCTGGATCTGCCTATAAGGGCATTCTCTTCTTCCAGGACCGTACCGCTGCCGCGGCTACACATAAACTGGGTGGCGGTGGAGCGATGACGCTGGTTGGGACCATCTACCTGACCAATACCCGCACTACCATGCTGGGTAACGCAGCTCAGTTCCAGCAGCTCAATCTACAGGGCGGGTCGGGAAGCGGCACTCTGGTTCAAGGAGAGATCATCGTTGGAGCCTTGCAACTGGGTGGCAATGGCACCATCACGATGAACCTCAGCTCCCTTGCAATCTATAACGTCAATGAGGTCGCACTGGTGCAGTAGGCTGGCACACGTAGTGACCGCGAAGCGAGGGCGTATCGACAGATCTGTCGATACGCCCTCGTTTTACTAGTGTGCTGTTTCTAAAGTTCGTGACATCTTGGGTAGGATCTGTAGATCGCGGCGCATAGTACAACCACTTCGCATCGCAGGTGCGAAGTGATTACTTAAGGGGACGGCGCTGCTCCCACCCGATTCGAGCGAGGCTCGAACATTTCACCTATACAAAATTGCCCGCGGGCCAAGGCCTTTTTCCGCAGCCTGTGGAGCCGTGCCCTTAAGCGAAACGAAGCGCCTTTGGCGCTTTACCGATACGCCAGATCTCACACTCGGAAAGAACTCCAACCAGTCGCCGCCTTTACTCACACGAAGAATGATGCAACGAGAGGATATCGTTTCTGCCTACTCACTACTCTGCTTCCTCAGGAATGATCAACAGGACTTCGACCATCGAAACATGTCCATCCTGCAGCGCAGGCCGGAACTGCCACTGTTGCAGGGCATCCAGCAGGAACTTCGCCTGCTGGAATCCTGCGGGAAAGACAAGAGCCAGCTTTTCGAAACGACCCGTCATGTTAATGAACCCGTGAATGAGGATCGCGTCTGCGTCATAGTCAGTAGAAGCGAGATGAGGCCGCAGCATATCGTAGGGCCAGGGCGCGTCCGGCCGTGCGGTGCTGTTGACTGCAGTCTCTCCTGCTGGTGGAAGAGAGTACTGCAGGATCCAGCTCTTACTCCCGCCAACACGAAGATACGCTGTGTACACCACGCGATCGTGCCAAACACCTTCGATCTCCGGATAACGCTCCGCCAAAGGCGATCCAACAACGATGACACCGAACTTGCCGTCTTTCGGCTGCGTGATGTGAGTCAGTGCCGGCTTGTCATTTACTCCTGAACCAGCCACTGCACCGTTCTGATCCGCAGCGCCAGGAGTGCTGGCCTGCGCGATTGTCGGCGTGCCTGCGGCTCCTGCTCCCTTACCATTTTGATCTCCGGTGGCACCGCCACTACCACTGACCATGGCCTTGTCTGGACGGCCGGGTGTAAGCCCATCGTGAGCGTTCGCCACCACGGCTTGATTCGTCAGAGGAATAGCCACCGGACCATCGCTCTGCAACGCCGACAACGAAATTACCTGCGCAGGCGTTGGCTGCTCCATCTGGGTAGAGGCTGTCATCGGAATCTGTTGTGGCGCCGGTTCAGCACTACGCACAATGATCGGGGATGTTGTGCCTGCAGGAAAGATCGGGGCCTGGACAGGAAAAGGGGTCATCGTCATGCTGACGTCGGCCAGATTCGGCTCCCGATTCGGCTTGATCAGCGCGGGCCGCGTCGTCACAACAGTAATCTCCTGCGAAGGTGGAGCAACAAGGATTCGGTTCGGCGTCTCCTCCGCAGACCACAACCGGACGAGCGGAATTGGCATAGGCTCTTTCACGACGAGACGTGGCGGAGCATCTGGCTGCAGCAGCATTTGAGACTGCGATGGCTGCGCCGGCTGAACCGGAGCCGACATCACCGGCGCGGCGCCGCCGGCCATCAGCTTGTGAGCTTCGCCGTGTGTAGCCGTTTGCATCTCGCTGCCGTTGATTGTCAGCCGTCGGAACTCGTCGACCCGGGTATTTTTCAGGAGCCGGACGGTATAGCGTTCTGCAACAGGCGCATAGGGAAGCCGAAGCACATGCCGCGAAGCCGTGAAGAGAACGGCAAATCCAATCCCATGCAGCAGAAACGAGATCACAGCTGCAGATGGAGGAGTGCTGGAAGAAGGCTGTTCAGAGAAAAGCGTCGTAAGCGTACTCGGCCTCATGATGGTTGGCTCCGCGATTTTGGACAACTGCAATGTGTCAAACAAGTGCAATTCCCAGACCAACCCGATCCTCTTTGAAATCACGCAAAATGGACACCCTGTATCTACGCGATGACACCAGCTTTGCCATTGGTATACAGATGGTCACACTTCCGTCGCCTTTTGGCAGGCAAGCTATGACTTTTTTGGCATAGCAATTGCGACATTGGGTTCCGAAGGCAAGCGACTCACAATCTGCCTTCGGATAGGTTCAGCCCAATGAATAAAAGAGTGGTAGTCATTCTCTTCAGTGCATTCATCGTCGCGGCTATCTGCAGCTTGCTTGTATCTCGCCTGGTTGGGAAACGCGTTTTGGCGTCGCACTCGAATATGACGCGCGTCGTTGTCGCAACCACAGATATCAAGCTGGGCAGTGTCCTTCGCGACGTCGACGTAACTTTCTCTGAGATTGCCTCGCCTGCACCCAAGGGAGCAATTCTCAATCTCAAGGACGCAGTCGGTAGAGGAGTAGTCTCCAATCTCTACCAGAACGAGCCTGTACTCGATAGCCGCCTGGCCGCATCGGGCTCAGGTGGTGGACTGGCTGCAACCATCAGCCCCGGTATGCGCGCATGCGCCGTCAAGGTGGATGACGTCGTCGGCGTTGCCGGCTTCGTGACACCTGGCATGCGCGTCGACGTTTTGATCTCAGGAAACCCGCCGGGAACACCAAATCCGGTTGAGGGCCCGAAGGTGAAGACACTGCTACAGAACATCGAGGTTTTATCCGCAGGCACGGACATCCAGAAAGATCAGGAAGGAAAGCCGAAGCCGGTGCAGGTCGTCAACCTTCTGGTCACTCCGGAGCAGGCAGAGAACCTCAGTCTGGCAAGTAACCAGACCCACATCCAGTTGGTCCTGAGAAACCCTCTCGACACCCAGATCGCTCAGCCTCCGGGCACGGTGATGGCGAACCTCTTCGCCGATAAGAACAGCCCCGAGCCACCGAAGCCGCGAACAGTATCAGCGCCCCGCGTGGTTCGTACAGCGGCCCCACAGGTCTATCTCGTTCAAGTCTTCAATGGATCAAAACGTACGGAAGAAAAATTTGTCTCAGATGAGGTTAAAAAGTGAGAGACACCTTTATTATCGCTTGCTTATCTTTTCTGTCTTGTGCCGTCTGTGCCGGAACGCCTGCGTATGCACAGGCGAGTGGAACACCCGCGGCTGCTACCGGAGCCTCAACGCAGGATTCTGCAAATGATCTGGTAGTCTCCGTCGGCAAGTCCGTACTGGTTGACAGTCTTCGTTCGGTAACGCGGGTCGCAGTTGGCTCCGCTGACGTCGCCGAAGCTACCGCAGTAAGTCCTTCCGAGGTCATGATCAATGGCAAGGCTCCTGGAGAGACTACGCTCATTGTCTGGCAGGCAGGAGGCGCCCGGCAGTTCTTCAACGTGAAGGTCTACAGCGGCCGTTCCGACGCTGGTGACAAGTTGGAAGCCCTACGCCGCGAACTCAGAACCGAGTTTCCCGGCCAGGCAGTGCGCGTCAGCTCCGAAGGAGGCTCTATCTTCCTTCGCGGCACGGTGAAGGATCTCGACAGCTCCAAGCGGGCCGTTCAGATCGCATCCACCGCCGGCAAAGTGGTTAACCTGCTGTACGTCGACATGCCTGCAGCCGAACCGCAGATTCTGTTGAAGGTGCGCTTCGCAAGCATCGACAGAACCCGCGGCCAGCAGCTTGGCATAAACGTCTTCAGCACCGGCGCCACGAATAGTATTGGTACTGTTACGACGCAGCAGTTCGCACCGCCGACGTTTGTCAGCAACCCGGACGGTACACAGAAGTTAGTCCTGTCGGATCTGATGAATATCTTCATCTTCCGTCCCGATTTGAATCTCGGCGCGACTCTCCAGGCGTTGCAGACAACGGGCGTATTGCAGGTCCTGGCGGAACCTAATGTCATGACCGCCAATGGAAAACAGGGAAGCTTTCTGGCCGGTGGCCAGTACCCGTACCCCGTTATCCAGGGCATCACCGGAACCGGAACAGGAGCGATCACGATCCAGTTCAAGGAGTTTGGCGTCCGCCTGGACTTCATCCCAACAATTACACCTCGCGGGACGATCCGGCTTCAGGTTGCACCCGAAGTCAGTTCTCTCGACTTCGCAAACGGAGTAAGGTTATCCGGCTACAATATTCCGGCAATCAACACGCGCAAGGTCAGAACCGAAGTTGAGCTTGGCCAGGGTCAGAGCTTTGCAATCGGCGGACTGCTCGATAATCGCGAAACCAAGAACCTGTCGAAGATTCCTTTCATCGGGGATGTCCCGGTTCTTGGCAAGCTCTTCCAATCCATGTCAGTTACTAAGTCAAATACGGAGTTAGTGGTTATCATAACTCCGGAAATCGTGAACCCGATTCCGGCTGGAGCACCCAAGCCGGAGATCAAGTTCCCGGATAAATTCCTGCCTTCGATCTCGGGCACACCAATGGAAAACCCGAGCTCTCCCGCAGGAACAACCCCTCCGCCAGCAACCATTGCAGTTGAGAAACTGGTTGAGAGCATGAAGCCAGGGCGTACGTTGCAAACGGAAAGTATGTCTCCCGTAGCCGTGTATAACTTCACGAACAACGGGGAGACAGACAATCCACAACAACCAGCAAGTCCACAGCAATAAAGATGGAACATAGCGCCATGGCTCTTCTCAAATGGATCTCGGGCATTTTCGCTTCACACGCGGAGAGGCCCGAGATCCATTTAATCGTCAAAAATACGACACGTCACACTGAGTTAGCTCGATGCATCGACGTGGCAGATACAAGCAAGACCCGTAGAAAAGGCCTGCTTGGCCGAAAGCAATTATCTACGGGAGAAGGTCTGTGGATCGTGCCCTGTGGTGGGGTTCACACGTTCAGAATGCAATTCTCGATTGACCTTGTCTATCTAAGTAGAGATAAGCGAGTAAGAAAAATAAGACATAACGTGCCTCCCTGGAGGATTTCATTATGCCTTCTCGCTCACTCCGTACTGGAATTAGAAGCCGGCTCTGTCCGCAGGAGCGGAACGCGCCGCGGCGACCGGCTTGAATTACCCCTGGCGCCTAACAAGAGCGTCTAAATGTGTCCAAATATGACTTACGATCTCATCACGACAAACAACATTGCGAATTCCGCATTGTTGTTTCCGTTTAAGCTGTTAACGGCCTGTCTTTATTGCTCTTTGTGGCATTTCATTGAGCAGATTTGCGCCTCAGCGCCGACAACTACACTTACAAAAAATGCCGTCGTAGATGTCAGCAGAGAAATGACAACTGTTTGCACACTTAGAACGCCAGAGCGGCATTATTCCGCCTCAATATCCTGCCTAATTGCCCCGCTGGAGTCCGCTTCACGCAATTTCCTGGCTATTTATCGGCATATTACGCCTGGCGAGAATGGCACCTCAGTTGCTAGATACAAGATATAAAGTCAACCAGTCTTCGACTGGGAAAAATCAAGAGAGTGGAGGAACTAATCATGAAGAACAAAATGTGGATGATGTACCTGACGGTAAAGGATGTTCTGAGCAACGAGGACGGACAGGATCTTATCGAGTACGCGCTGGTGGTAGCACTGATCGCCTTCGCCGCTACGGCCGGAATGTCGACCCTGGCAACCGATATCAATACCGCGTTCACCAACATCGGCACGAAGCTTACCACGTATACCGGCTGATTCGTAGCGGTAGGTATTGCAGGGCTAGCTGTACCTGATTTTCACTGCGGGATTCTGAGGGGGAGGCGCTTAAGGTGGCCCTTCCGTGCTCTCCCTACTCGATTCCAAAATGCTCAAAATCCCGAACGTTTGAAACTAAACATTCAGAGGAGAAACATCACAATGAACGAATTGAGAAAAATTGCTGTTACGGTTCGGGCCTTCCTTCTGAGGGACGAAGGGCAGGATCTTATCGAATACGCTCTGGTGGTTGCACTGATCGCCTTTGCCGCTACTGCCGGAATGTCGACCCTGGCGGCTGATATCAATCAGGCGTTCAACAACATCGGCACGACGCTTACCACTTACACGGGGTGATCGCCTGGCCGGCTCTCGGCCAGGGCATCACCTTTCCTTGCAGTAGGGTCTATTTGCTGTATCTTTCTGCCTCAGGTCAACGGGCTCATGCAGAACACTTAGGTGAAATGCCATGCTTCTTTCGGTTGTGGTTCCAGTACTCAATGAAGCGGAAACAATACCGTTGTTTCTCCCGCGTCTTCGCGCCGCACTGCACGGCCGGCTCTGGGAGGTTATCTTCGTGGACGATGGAAGCACCGATGCGACATCGGAGATTCTTGGAGAACTCGCCTCGAACGATCCATGTGTAAAGGTGCTCCGTTTTACTCGTAACTTTGGCCATCAGGCGGCCGTCACGGCGGGACTGGACTTCGCCGATGGTGATGCCGTAGTGGTCATGGATGTAGACCTGCAGGATCCACCGGAGCTGCTGCCGGAGATGCTCGCACTGTACGAGCAAGGCTATGACGTTGTTTCGCCACAGAGGATCTCCCGTGAATCGGAGACCTGGTTCAAACGGTGGACAGCGGCTTTGTTTTATCGAACCCTCTCGCGGATTTCCAACCATCAGCTCGCCCAGGATGTTGGAGATTTTCGACTCTTCAGCCATCGAGCGGTTAATGCCATCCGCTCTCTTCGGGAAGAACACCGGTACATGCGCGGCATGATTGCATGGCTGGGAATGAAAGAAGCCATTCTTCCCTTTCGGCGCTGTGCCCGCGCAGCAGGCGAGACTAAGTATCCGCTCGCCAAGATGCTTCGTTTTGCGTGGACAGGCATTTCATCGTTCTCCGCATTTCCACTGCGGATCAGCATCGCGGCCGGCAGCTTCCTTGGCGGAGCCGGTTTTCTGTACCTCCTGTGGGTGCTGTATCTAGCACTTTGGACGAAGACACTTATCCCTGGATGGGCATCGGTTGTCGCCATGCAGTGCACATTCTCAGGGATGCTTCTACTCGCCCTGGGCGCCGTCGGAGACTATGTCGCCCGCACCTATGAAGAGACCAAAGGCCGGCCTCTCTATGTCGTGAACGAAACTTCCAACGTCTCCTCGCCGCAGCACGGGCTTACGCGTGCGGTGCTTCTGGAAAAACCTCAGCCGCGAAAGGCGGTTGTGATCGGCGCTGATGAAGCTCCCGATCAGAGTATCGAGGCAGAGACAACGTTGAACGCACTCACGAGCCTGCGAGCATAACAATGCCTGTCGACACTTCCAAAGACATCGTTGATTGCAGCATGGATAGCGAGCTGACGTCCGTGCCTGCAGTAAAGCCAGTCCGGACGCAAAAGCCGGCCCAGGCGAGCTCCAGCAGACAGCTTAAGGACCTTGTTTTATTTACATTCTGGGCCTCCTTATACATCTTGCCGTTCATGCGCCTCTTCCTTCTTGGCTCCGATGAAGGAACACTGGATTATGGGGCAATTAGAGTCGCGCACGGCCAGGTCTTTGCGCATGACTTCTTCGAAGTGATCGGGCCGGGGACGTTCTATTGGCTTGCAGGCTTCTTTAAGGTGTTCGGAGAGACCTTTCTTGCAAGCCGCATATGTCTATTCTTCACGTCGATAGGAACGGCGCTCGCCATGTATTTCTTATCGCTCCGCATATGCAGAACGTCCCCCATAACTCCCAGCATCATCCTGGCGGCAACCTGCTTCGGAGGCCTTTGGCCGGCCATCAGCCATCATGGAGACAGCAACTTCTTTGCATTGGCCGCGGTTGTCTGCATGGTTCTGTGGCGGGAAAGGGGTAACAGAAGCCTGTTACTCCTGGCCGGTAGCCTTGCCGGCGTCACAACCTGCTTTCTTCAACCGAAGGGGCTCCTCTTATTCTGCGCGTTTCTGGTCTGGCTCTTTGTGCTGAAACTCCGCCGTACCGCTTCCCTGTCTGCTATGGCGTTACTCACCGGAAGCTACGTCAGCGTGCTTGCAGCCGTCGCACTTTATTTCTGGCACAAGGGGGCGCTGTCGGATCTGATCTATGTCAACTTTATCTGGCCATCCCAGCACTATTCGACGGTCAATGCCGTCCCCTACGCTCACGACATTCTTTCAAACTTCTGGGATCACTGGGTTGTCAGAGCAAAGGGCTTCGGATGGACAATCCCAATGGCGGCTGTTCTGATTACGCCCTTGCTGTTTGTCATCGCGCTCCCGGGCTTACTCGCGGTATTGGGTGCGCGGTTTCGGTGGAACCTGGCCAGGAATGAGATCCTGCTCTACTGGCTTGCCGGAGCCGCACTATGGCTGGGGGAGATTCATCGTAAGGATGTCACTCATCTCGTCTTCGGATCGCCGTTGCTAATGATTCTGGGTGTCCATTTTATCGACGAGTACCGGGCACCATTGGCAGTCATGGCACGGCGCCTCCTGCTGGTCTGTTCAGCCAGCCTCGGCATCTTCAATCTTCTTTGTCTGCTTTTGGCCTCGCACTCCATGACAACGCGCGCCGGCACCATCAGGACGTTCAAAAACACCGGCGTTTTCGCCGCCGTGGAAAAGTATGCCGCTCCCGGAGAAGAGATCTTCGTCTACCCATATGCGCCGAGGTATTACTTCCTGAGCGCTACAACCAACCCTACGCCTTACAGCATCCTCGTTTACAACTACAACACCCCGTCGCAGTTTCAGGAGGCGGTGCGAATTCTGGAGGAGCGCAAGGTTCGATATGTCATCTGGGACAAGAACCTGGAGCAGGTAACCTCGGTGGTCTTTCCTTCATCGACTCATGTGGCCCCTGGTGATTTCATCGTGGAGCCATATCTGGAATCGCACTACCGGCTTGTACAGGTGGTCGACGGCTTCCGGATTATGGAACGGATAGAACGCTGAAATGAAAAGGAATAGTATGGCGGCGAACGAGAAACTATCTCCAGAGTTCGATCTGTATGCGGCGTCGTACGATGCGTTGCTGGAAGACCCTGTCAGGAACCGGTTCGCGCGCGGGACGCACTATTTCCACCAGAGAAAGTGGGGCCTGATTCAGGATTTCCTGCACCGTGCAGGATTGAATACAAGCTCGCTTCGTTGGCTCGATGTAGGTTGCGGCAAAGGAGAGTTGCTGGAGTTAGCCGGAAGCCATTTTGCATGGGCAGGCGGTTGCGATCCATCTGCCGCGATGCTTGATTCCGGCACCCGCTTCGAGGTGCGCCAGCAGCAATCGCAGATCGAGCTCCCGTTTGATACCAGCTCAGCAGACTTCGTGACGGCAGTGTGTGTGTACCATCATGTTCCACTGGCAGCGAGAAAGCTGTTGATGAATGAGATCAAACGAGTCCTGTCGCCCGGGGGACTGGCCTGCATTATCGAACACAATCCCTGGAACCCGGTCACACGAGCCATTGTCAGTCGATGCCCGGTAGATGTCGACGCCGAACTTCTTACCGCGAGAGACACACAAGCGCTGATGAGAGGTTGCGGCTTTACACCAATTCTTTCTGACTATTTCCTGTATCTTCCGGAGCGCCTTTATTCTCGTATGGCTTCTCTCGAGAGCTTGCTTGCAAAGGTCCCGCTGGGCGGTCAATATGCTTTGCTGGCGCGGTCGCCTTATCTGGCTTCACTTGGGTGAGTGCACATCCCTTTCGCCAGTCTCGTCAACCAACGTCGCAAGGAGTATCGTTGTTCGCCGGAGCGCGCCTGGAGCATTTTCCCCGTAGGGGTAGAGTAGGGCTTCCGCATCGATGGGCGTTTTCCGCAATGAAAACGCCGCTGCACCCCTTTTCGGGCTACCCGGCAACAGGGAAAATGCTCTATATCTTTGGCACTTGTACGACAACATCGATTCGATCGAAAGGAGAACAGCCGACATGCAGGCAGTATGCATTCATAAGTATGGCGGTCCCGAGGAACTTGTTCTGGAGGAAGTTCCTGATCCGGTGCCCGGAGAAGGCGAGATTCTGGTTCGACTGCTCGCCACCAGCGTCAATCCAATCGACTACAAGATGCGAAGCGGTGCAGCAAAAGAGCGTTTCCCGCTGGAGTTCCCTGCCATTCTGGGGCGAGATCTCAGTGGAATCGTCGAGTCGACTGGACCGGGAGTGACACAGTTCGAACCCGGCCAGAAGGTGCTGGCGATAGCCTGGCACACCTATGCCGAGTTGGTCATCGTTAAGGCAAATGATGTGACTCACCTGCCCGATGGAGTCGACCCGGTTGCGGCAGCGGCGTTGCCGTTAGTCTCACTCACCGGAGACCAGTTGGTCCGTCGTGCGGCAAAGATTCATGCCGGAAAAACAGTGCTCGTCACCGGCGCCCTTGGCAGTGTTGGACGCGCCGCGATTCACTCTGCCCGGAAGGCAGGAGCAACCGTTCTTGCAGGCGTGCGCAAGGTTCAGATCGAAGCGGCTCTGGGATTGAACGCAAACGGTGTCGTCGCTCTCGATGATGAAAACGCACTCAGGAACCTGCCGCCGCTCGATGCAGTGGCCGACACCATTGGCGGAGACGTCGCCACAAAGCTGATCGCAAAGATAAAAAGTGGCGGGATGTACGGCAGTGTCGTCGGTCCGCCGAAAAATGCGCAACAGTTTCCAGCCATTACCGTCAATGCCATGATGGCCGTTCCCGATCCATCCAAGGTACGGGAGTTCGCTGACGACGTTCGAGATGGGAAGTTTCGACTTCCTATCCGTACCGAACTGCCACTCACCGAGACAGCCGAAGCACATCGCATGGCCGAGCATGGAGGCGGCTCTCAAGGAAAAATTCTGCTCTTTTAGACTAACTGGCGGTAGAAGAAAAGGGGACGGCACAAGCCGTCCCGAAGCCAAGAGGATTTCTAAGCATTTTCCCTGGTACCGGGTATTCCGGAAGAGGCGTGAAGCGGCGTTTCCATTGCGAAAAACGCCCACACCTACAAGGAAAATACTCTAGTAGGATCGGAAGTCCACTGCCACCCTCAGCTCGGCTACCGTTGGAAGGCCGTACCTTGTTGCCGGCTGAAACTTGTATTTGCGGACCGCTTCGATTGCCTTCTCGTCAAAGCCATGCCCGACGGGGCTTAGCACGGCTACATCCCGCGGACTACCTTTTTCGTCGATGGTGAGACTCACGATCACTTCCCCAGCGGTCTTCGTATCGCGCGCCTCGGAAGGATATTCCGGCGCCGGCCCCCAGAGCAGTACCGGCATAGTGCATCCTGAGCTCTGGCTTGTGCACGGAGCAACGGCTGAGGATCCATCTCCCATCGAGTAGGTAACACTGATCGTCGTGGTGACTTCCATTGGCTGACCGTTGAGCAGATAGGGCTTGTACTTCCACTGCTGCACTGCTTCAATCGCGCTGTTTCTTAGCTCCGTAGGGCCGCTGACCACTTGCAGAGACATGACGTCACCGGTCTTTCCGATGATCGCACTCAACACAACGGTGCCCTGAATCCGCGCATGCCTGGCATCTTCGGGATACTTGGGATTTACCTTTGTAATGATTTGCCCGGCCATAATTCCCGCTGAGACGGTAATCGGTTTCTTCTTTTCCTGTTCCTTCTGATCAGCCACAGCGAGCATCGATAAGTCAGCGGTAGGAAGCAGCGGCTGTGCGGGCTGAGCGACCTTTGCAACCATCAGATCGCTGCTCTCTTTGGAGGCAGTGTCGATGACAGAATGCACACCGGTGATGGCGTGGATCATGTTCAGCCGATCGACTGCCGTGGGTGAGTGCTGAGCTTGTGCGCTGCTGAAGCAGACACCCGCTACAACAAACGCGAGTGCGAGCACAGAGAGTGCGGCAAAGGGTTGAACAGCAGGCGGGTTGTTTTGGTTGAGCAGACGGCGGATACGCATCGTGAGAGAGCCTCCGTTGGCACTGAGTGTGATTGCAGGTGAATTGGAGCGCTGTGCTGCAAGCTGAAAGAGCGCGTGTGCATAGAGGACCGGATCGCCGGTCCAGGAGACCGCAAGATCGTCGCAGCAGAGCTCACGCTCTTTGCGGATGTGGTGCGAGATCCACCAGACGGCCGGATGATAGAAAAGCAGCGATTCAGCAATGGATTGCAGGATTCCGACCAGATAGTCGTGACGGCGAATATGCGCCAGCTCATGCGCAAAAATCGCCTCCACCTGCAGCTGAGAGAGACCGGCCAGCGCCCCCACCGGAATCAGGACGACGGGACGTAGCCAACCCACGACTGCCGGCGCCTGCACCGCGACCGAACGAAGTAGCCCGACGGAACGATCGATGCCGATACGTTCGCGGAGAGCAAGAAATAGATGCGTCTCTTCCGTGGATGCCGGCATCGTCCCGGTCAGCCTCAGACGTCTCGCTGCGGCAAGTCCCAGGCTCAGACGAGCGAGACAGAGCGCAAAGCCGAGGCTCCACACCATGACAACTGCCGGCAACGAATGATCAAGCGCCTGTTCGAGCTCATCCAACCGCGATGGGGTAACCTGGATCAGATCCTCCGGCGCGCCTCCGAACAATCCATTTGCATTTATGACGGCATGCCGCAGGCGACCCGCGTCATTCACAGCGACGCGTTCGAATGTAAACGCAAGCGTGACAAGATTCAGTGCGAGCGCCGCGCAGCAAACACCATAACGAAGCTGCGGGGAATGCTTCGAGAGCAACGCGAGGACACAGGCCAACAGAAGCGCGATCAGCGTTCCCTGCCAGCAGAAATGAAGCAGCGTCCATCCGAAGACATGAGCAAGATATTGGCCGGTAGTCATTTCGATCCCCTTTCAAAGTCGTCGAGGATGCGCCGGATCTCAGCGAGTTCCTTCGCGGAGACCGGCTTGGAAGAGAGAGCACCCAGCACCAGGTGAGAAGCCGAGCCTTCAAAGGCACGGTTCAGCAGATTGCCCGCAAGCCGCTGTTGCGTCTCCTGCTTAGGCAGGCGCGCCTCGTACACGTGGGAACGGAAACGTTCGCTGCGGGTGAGCAATCCCTTTGCAGCCATCACCTGCATCTGTTTCAGCACCGTGGTGTAGCCGGTATCACGCCCAAGAGCAGCATGGACTTCACGAACTGTAGAAGGACCGGCGTTCCAGAGAACATTCAGAATCTCGAGCTCGGCCTCTGTGGGCAACGGCAGTAGAGCATTCTTCTTCATAGCCAGAAGACTAGTACGACGATTATCGTATGTCAACGATATTTATCGTAATTACGGCAAATAGTTTTCCTGCCATTGAAATTTGTGGGCCTGATTTTTGTTGTAAATCGATGATCTGGAGCAATTCTCCTAATACCGTAGCGTTGGATAAATCTGCGAATGCCGTTTTCTTCGAAGGAAACAGCGCAAACAGTCAAAGCTTCGCTCTACACCTTTAGGAGAAATGCTCTAGGGCCGCACACCGCGAATAAGAATGTCCACCATGCGCCTGGCGCTCGCCGTCCAGTCCACGTCCGGAGCCACGCTGCTCACTCCGTAGACTGCACGGAGCAGATCCATAGGATCCGTATTCGGTAATACATCGCCGCTCTCTACGGCCCGCTGGACCAGCGTGTTGATCGCTCCCGTTAAAACACCTGTCGTGTTTTCATAGAGCCGCGACGGCCCTCCGACAATTGTTTCAAGAGCGGGCGCAATGATCTTCTTTGCCGCGATGTAATCGACAAAGAGCAGCAGCCACTCCCGCAGCGCGTCGATTGGCCGCATCGATGCCGAGAACCGAGCTTGTGCCTCACCCAGCTTTTCCACTTCCGAACGGTAGACCGCGGCCAACAGATCATCACGAGTCGGAAAGTGACGATAGAGCGTCCCCGGCCCCACTTCAGCTTGCTTGGCAATCTCATCCAGACTGGCATTGGCCCCGCTGCGCGTAAACGCCTTCTTCGCAACTGCAAGAATTCGCTCGCGATTCCGCAGTGCATCGGCGCGCGGTTTACGGGCAACAGGAGGTGAGGATTTTCTGGCCATCATTTTTTGTAACCGGAGAGAGTCTCCGGTAATCCTATCTTCCGAGCGGAGACACTCTCCGTTTTACTCTCCGGGGCATTCCGGGTCAAAAGGTTCTATGCGGAGGAAGCAATATGGCAGCACAGTTTGGATACACAACCACCACCGATGAGGTTCTCGCCGGTATCAACCTGAAGGGCAAACGGATTCTTGTCACCGGCGTCTCCGCTGGACTTGGTGTCGAAACGGCTCGCGCTCTCGCGGCGCATGGAGCGGATGTCGTCGGAGCCGCGCGTGACCTGCAAAAGGCGAAGCGTGCCACCGCAGAGGTCACCAAAGCGGCTGAGGCCGGCGGCGGTAGCTTTGAGTTGATTGAGCTGGACCTTGCCAGCCTTAAGAGCGTCCGTGCAGCCGCGGATAAGCTGGTCGCCGCAGGCAAGCCTTTCGATGTGATCATCGCGAACGCAGGCGTAATGGCAACTCCCTTGAGCAAAACCGAAGACGGATTCGAGACACAGTTCGGCACCAACCATCTTGGCCACTTTGTCTTCATCAACCGCATTGCATCGCTCATCAAGGATGGAGGCCGTTTGGTGAACCTTGCCTCCTCCGGTCATCGTTTCTCCAATATCGATTTGAACGATCCTAACTTCGAGACCACGCCGTATGAACCCTTCGTTGCCTATGGACGTTCGAAGACGGCGAACATTCTGTTCGCTATGGAGTTCGACCGCCGCCATCGCGGACGCGGCGTACGAGCGGCCGCGGTGCATCCTGGCGGAATCATGACTGAGCTGGCGCGTCACATGGATCCCGGAGCCATCGAAAAGATGGTTGACGCGATCAATGAGCAGCTCGCCAACGAAGGCAAGAGCGGCTTCGAGTTCAAGACCATTCCGCAGGGCTCCTCAACGTCTGTCTGGGCAGCTGTGGTCGCCGGCAGCGACGAGGTCGGCGGTCAGTACTGCGAGAACTGCCACGTAGGCCACATCGTTGCCGATGACGTAGTCATCAGCGCCATCAGTGAAGGCGTTCGTGGCTATGCTCTCGATCCCGCGAGTGCGGCAGCACTCTGGAAGAAGAGTGAGGAGATGGTCGGCGAGACCTTCGCATAAGTCCACCCGGTAAATGACAAACGCGGAGCCATATGGCTCCGCGTTGTATTTCTACCAATCACTGTATTCAGCCCAGATGTTGCCAGTGGTGAACGCGATAGTCGGTCTCTCCAGCAACTGCGCCCCGTCCTCCAGACCACCGCATCTCCGCGCCGGCATCGCCTTCGAACTTGAAGCTCAGCGATCCGTTACCGTACACACGCGCCGTTAAACGCCTGGACTCCGGCGCGGCTGTATGGGCTCCCACATCGGCCCAGGGAACAATGCTGCCGGCCTTCACATACACAGGAATCTTTTCGGCAGCTCGATCAACTGTAACTGTCGCGCCGCCCTTGATCAGCTCTCCTGTCCAGAAGTCATGCCAGTCGCTCCCGCTGGGGAAAACAACTTCCCTCTTTGCCTCTCCGGCGAACAACGGAGCCACCATCATGCGGTCACCGATCATGTATTGATCGTCCACCTTCGCCAGGCGGGCATCATTCGGCCAGTCCATCACCAGTGCGCGGAAGGGAGGCGTTCCATCGGCGGCATAGCGATGAAATGCGCTCTTCAGATACGGGACCAGGCTCATGCGCCAGCCAACAATCTCGCGGCAACGCGATTCGGTTGCTTCCCAGTTGGCCATATCCTGCCCGGCGTTATTCAACTTGCGATTCAGTTGGCGCCACGGCGGACTCTTGATGTACCAACCATTCACAAGTGCCAGCGGCGAGAAGACGACGCTTTGCAGGCGTCGCAGTAAATCCTCTTCGCTGGCGGCATCGCGCACCTCCGGGCACCATAGCAAACCGCTAAAGCCGGAGTTCGCCAAGCCGCGAATGAAGTCGCGATGGTTATACAGATCGCTATACAGAACAAAGGGATAAGGCGCAGCCAGGGCGCCGCTGGAACGTACCAGACCGTAGGTCTTCAGATTCCGCTTACGATACTCATCCCAGATGGTGTATTGGTAGCGAAGCCCAAACACGCTGTGCATCTGCTCGCCGTCGAGTCCAGAGGGAAAACGGCTGAGCTCAGGGAACGACCAGCCTCCGGTGTAGTCGGAGTTGTCGCATTCGTCCAGCTTGAAGCCACTGACACCTGCATCGACAAAAGTCTTGCCATGGTATTCGCCAAAGACGCGCCTTGCCGCAGGATCCGCAAAGTCCGGCGTCAGACCTCCCCAAACGCCATAGTCTCCCGACAGTGACTTCATTGCAGGAAACACGGGCGATGCCGGATGGACGAAAGCGTGCTCCCAGAGATTGACACGGCAGTTCAATGCCTTCATCTCTGACAGAAATGCTGTCGGCTCAGGAAACCGCTGCCCCTCCCACGCAAAAGTGCAGGAGTACGAGTGACTCTGCCAGCCCGGCTCCAACCCGAAGACATCGCAAGGAATCTTGCGGTCACGGAACTCCTTCATGAGTGACACGACTCTCTGCGATGTCGCCCGCGCATCTGCCCGATACCAGAACCCCAACCCCCACTCCGGCGGCACAAAGCCTCCGCCCGAAAAGACGTTATAGCGGCGAACAGCATCGAGCATGCGCGGCCCGGCGAAGAGATAGACATCAATACCGGAGGCATTCGGGATCTCCACCGTAACCTGCCCCTGATCGTCCGTCTTAATGTTGTGTGTGTAATTCGGATCAGGATTGACGTTGCTGACGTTCGTTGCCGGCTCCTCCGGCTTGGGCCGTGCGTTCCCGACAAAGAAGGTGGCGTAACGAGCGGTATCAACCAGAATGCCTACGCCCTTGGTCGTGACGTAAAACGGTACCGGAGCGTGGGAGTCTCCCGAATCAAATCTGGGATCGGCATTCACTCGGATGGTCTTCTTCTTTCCACGTTGATCGAAGGAAAGAAGCTGCAGCCCTAGACCGAAGACAAGTTCATTGGGCCGGAGCGGCAACTGAACGACTGTTCCCCGGATAGAAGTGGCGCCTGAGATAGAAGGAAGTGGAGATTCGGCCACACGAGGCAGGCGATCAAATCCGCCGGTCTGCGGATCCACCAACCGGCCTGAGACCGGGGTGTAGGACTCCGGAGTTCCGACGCGTGCTCTCCATACGCCCGGGTGAACCTCGGTCCAGTCCGCAAATTGCCGTAATGACTGCTCGTTCTCCTGAGCAGACAATACTCCTGGCGCTGAGGCTACAGCGCTCGTCATCAGGAGACGTTTCGCCAAGCTTCTTCTCGTAATCCGATTCGATGACATCGACCTTCCTTCGTATGTTGTGGTGCAGGCAAACTTCGCTGTTATGGAAGAAGCGCAGCTACGCCGCTTTTAACGTCAAGAGTCCAGGGCTTCGGTTCAGGAAGCTTCATACTTCCTGAGCCAATCTCAAGCGGCATCCAAATATAGCGGCTGTCTGTCAGCGCAGACGGCTTCCAGCGGTCTCCGATATAGATCACGGTTGTAGTTTTCGTCCCAGTAACTCTGACCAACATGCTCGACTGCGAGTTATAGGTATTCACTTCCGGCGGAGCAACATCCTTGAACTCACTCCATGGCCCCGCCAGTGACTTGGACGTGGCATAGACATTGGGGTTTGGCTTCCAGCCGGTGAGATGCGAGCCAAGAACGTAGTACAGCCCCTTGTAATGCACAATCGCCCCGCCTTCGAGCGGAGCCTGAATGAAGCTGACCTGCTTTTCGACCGACAGATAGTCGTTTGAGAGTTTGGCGATAAAGAAGCCGTGCGTCGGACGCGATTCGAAGATCAGGTACGCAGCGCCATCATCATCGATAAACTGGCCGATATCGCGGCTCTCCTGATCGAGAGGACGAAAGCTCTTCACATACTTGTAGTCGCCATCTACGGTGTCGCTCACCGCGACGGCCACGCGTGCAAGCTTGTAGCCAGAAGCATCCAGGTGGGCGTACATGACAAACTTCTTCGTCTGCTTGTTGTAGAAGACCTTCGGCCGCTCCAGAATCCAGTTGGTCAGATTCTCAGGATTGCTCAGCTTCAGCACCTGGTTGCGAAACTTCCAATGCACCAGGTCCGTGGATGAGTAGCAGGAGACATAACGTTTATCGGGATCATTCGTCGGAGTGCGGTCTTCCCCAAACCAGAAATAGGTATCCTTCACCTTCAGGATTCCACCACCGTGCGCTTCGATCGAACGCCCACGATCGTCGAGCCATACCTCTCCCGGCCGAATCACCTTCTCCTGAGCGCTGCATGACTGCTGCAGCATCACGCCTCCACAGACGCTATAAACCAACGTGAGCAGCCACCTCGACCTCTTCATCTTCCAAAACCCTTTCCGCGAACCATGAATGCGTAAGATCTGCCCGAGCACACTCAGCGAAGCAGTCGCAGCAATTCTGCTGGCAGCGGGATTCCTGCGTCAAAGGAGGCGCGTTCGTAAATAACGCGCCTCCCTGCCTCTACCAGCGGACAGTACCGGACAACTGGACCTGCCGTGGTTGATTGCCCTGCCCTGTCGGTCCCTTCAACAGGGCGCCGAAG
The DNA here is from genome assembly GCF_052114765.1 of Terriglobus sp. 2YAB30_2. Classification (NCBI taxonomy): domain Bacteria; kingdom Pseudomonadati; phylum Acidobacteriota; class Terriglobia; order Terriglobales; family Acidobacteriaceae; genus Terriglobus; species Terriglobus sp. 2YAB30_2. The sequence continues at coordinate 75,013 of NZ_JBFRFJ010000005.1, read as the reverse complement.
TTAACATCATTCGTGGTTTGATAGCCGTTAGTCCAGGTAGCGTGATTGAGCGCGTTGAAAGCATCGACCTTGAAGATGAGGGTGTAGCTCTCCCACATCTTGAAGCTCTTGCTAAGGTTGGCGTCAAACTCCGACGTGTTGCCAAGCCGGATACCGAAGGATGTGATCTGCTGCACCGGCGCATAGAGTGCCTTGTAGACAAAGTTCGCCTGCTGGCAGCCGTAAGCAATCGCTGATGCACGAAGAACGATGGCTCCGGTGGTTGCATTGCGGTCACCCACGCATGGCGCGGCGCCGCGGATCACCTGAGGCCCCGAACCAGATACAGTGCGCGCCATCTTGATCGGGCTCAGGCCGAAGGGAGTCTCCAGGCAGCCTGTCGATCCACCCAGACCAGCGTGCTGTCCACCGCCGCATTGCGGCTGCCATGGTCTGCCGGTCTCAAAGAGGAAGAGCCCGCCGACCTTCCATCCACCAATCAGCGCATCCACCAGACGGTTTGTCTGGCCGAGGAAGGATTGTCCTCTTCCAACCGGTAGCTGGTAGACACCCGTGAACGTGATGCGATGATTCAGATCGTTCTGATCCTGAATCCTCGCATTGATGCGATAGGTGTAGTCGAGCCATCCATTGTTATCCATGATTCTGGAATAGGCATAGCTCGCCGTTGAGGTAAGGCTGTGGGCAAAGCGATGGGTTTCGGAGACCTGGAACGAGTTCAACCATAGGCCATTATGGTTCTGGGCTCCGTTTTGAAAGACGGCCGTATATTGCGGGAAGGCTTGCTTGAAGACTCCGCTCTGCACGGTGGACGCGGTGTAAAAGTTCGTTCCCTGAAATCCATTGACACCCTTGAAAGGATTCGCTGTACCCGCAGTAGTGCAGAGAGCGGGATTGCCACCGATCTCCGCATTGCACTGCGCATACCAGCTCGCCGGTACAACGTTGATGTCATCACCTGTCGGTCCTTTGGTAAAGGACTTCCCTTCGTAGCTGACATCAAGGATGTCTCCTCGGCTCAACTGCCGCTGAATGCCAAGAGAGTAGTTCCAGGTCTCGCCAAAGCGTGTATCAGGATTGTAGTAACTGACGCTCGAGCCAAGACCGGCAAGGTACCCCAGCGATGCTCCGGGGGCAGAGACATAGCCACCGGGGAACGGCGTATCGATCGTTGACGTCGGCGTTGTGTAGAGAGTCGTTGGCGAAGCGACGAGCGGCGTGGTCGCGCTGAATCCAGTCTGCGAGCCAGTGTATGCAGCCCAGTTGAAGGTGCCTCCAATGCCGCCCTTGATCACGGTCTTTTGATTCAGGCTGTATGAGAAGCCGAAGCGCGGCTCAAACAGATACCACGCCCGTGGGATCTGGGTCCGCGGAACTCCGTTCACGCCGGAGAAGGTAAGTCCGCCCGTGTAGACACTTCCCGCCGTCGCGCTGATGGGATTCACGACCGTTGAGTTGAAGGTGTTGGTATAGCGATTGTGCCGGTCGACGGCTTGCGTCGGAAAGTCATAACGCAGGCCAAGATTGAGAGTCAGGTTCTGTTTGACTTTGTAGTTGTCCTGGAAAAAGACGCCCCAATAGTGAAACGAACGGAACTCCTGTGCCGGTTGAACCAAGCCTCCGTTGGTATTGCCCACGGATGCCGCAAGATATCCATGGTCCAACATAAACGATGCGATCGAAAGCCCTGAGGCAGCATCCGCGGTATTCGCATTGCTTGCCTGGGTCCACTGTTGGTTAGAGGTAAGAGTAAGGCCGCCGGCTGCCTGTTTCGTTGAGATCTGGTACTCGCGGTTGTCCAGGCCGATGTGGATATCGTGCGGACCATGAACCAGCGTGATGGACGGCAGAATGCTGAGCTGATTGTGAACGGCGATCGAGGTTTGCGCAGAACCCATCTGCGCAAACCCGCTGAGGGCGACCTGTGGGAAGAACCCAAGGAGGCTCTGCTGCGTTACACCCGCAGATACATTGGGAAGGCCAAGAGAACTGGTATTGAAGGGAATGGACGCCTTATTCTCCGCCTCATCCATATTGACGCTTGCCTTGAAGTTGAAGACGGCATGCGCGCTGAAGGTATGAACCCAGTCGGCAAAGAAGGTCTGGAACTTCTGCCCGCTCGGGAACTGGCCATAGACCGCCGGATTGTCCGGAGCAAAGCCGTTTGAGTTGGTTGTCTGGAACTGGTTCCACCACCCCCACCGGGCCGACACACGATCGTTCGGACTGAGATTGTGATCGAGCTTAATCATGAAGTTCCGGTAGATGCTCGGAACTGATCCGTTGAAGTAGTAATTGTTCTGCCAGGGAGCCGAGCCTGCCGGCGCAGCAATATTAGGTGCGGGGAAGTACTTAAGGATATTGAGAGCCGCCGCATTCACGCGCGACACGGGAATGGAATAGCTGTTTGGCGCGCCCTCGCTGAGAAACGACTTACGCGCCGCGGCATTCGGAGATGCGGGATCGTAGAGCGTAATAGCCGCTCCATTTCCCTGCACCAGACCATTGAACTGGTAATAGCCATTGATCGGCGTAAACCATGACGCTCCGCCGAAGACTCCGGGAACCGAGGTCGTAATCGGATTTGGTGTCAGATTGCGGAAGTTCTCAAACGCAATCGTGAAGAAGGTTCTGTCTATGCCGTTATAGAGCAGGGGAATACGGACCGGACCGTCGAGCTCAAAACCGTATTGGTTGCTCTTGTGGCTTCCCCGCGGTCTTCCGAAGTAGTTGTTCTGGTAGCTGTTCGCATCCAGCCCTGTGCTCTTGTAGTACTCGTACACGGTTCCGTGCAGGGTATTGGTTCCGCTCTTCAGATGCACGTCGAGATTGCCCGCGGTGGCGAACCCGACCGCGCCCGCGTCATACGGCGTAGTATCGACCACCATCTCCTGAACGGTATCGACCAATGGAAGGTACGACATCGTCTGGAAGCCGGTGGACATGTTATTCACGCCGTCCATGTTGATCGACAGAGCCGAGCTGTTCACCACCAGGCCGCTGGTGATATTGCCATAGGGAAGCTGATTGTTGAGGCCATTCTTGCTGCCTACTCCTGGAACCGCGATGGTGCTGACCATTACGTTCCTGGCATTGAAGGGCAGATCGGAGACAGCCGTGCCTTCGACCACTGTCTGCCTATCCGCCGAGACCGTGTCGAGCGCCAGGGTATGAGCCGTTGTGGTGATGGACTCCATGGTCGCCCCAATCTTCAGTTCAAGATCAACCGAGCGAAGTTGTCCCACATTCAGAGTGACTCCGGTCTCAATAGCGGTGGTAAACCCCGGCCTTGCGGCCGAGACGGTGTAACGGCCGGGGGAGAGATAGGGGGCCACCCAATCTCCTGTTTTGGAGGTTTGTGTTGTCGTCACTACCCCCGTCTCTTCATTCGTAATCGTTACGGTCGCTTCGGGAACAACCGCGCCCGAGGGGTCGCTAACCCTCCCGAGAAGCCGCTGTAAGACCTGTGCCTGTAAGGAATCGATTGCTCCGGCAAACAGAAGGCAGAGTATACCGACTGCGAACGACCTGACTGCCAGATTCCAAACATATCGTTGATGACTTGCTATACGTGCTTTCACTGAAAGCCTCCTAATGCCCATCCGTCAGACAGAGGCATCTACTCGTCAAGCACCCTGTTCCTGAACGTCGCCGAGTCTCTTTTCCTGAAATCGGAGTGTCAACGTTTGGAACAGTTCAGCCGCCCGGAACGAGCGCATCATGAATCTCGTCAATGACTTGCGCGCCTTCAGAAAGAACGTTACGAGCACGTTACGAGCGTGATATGCTTGGTTTCCCAAACGAGAAGACAATGACTTCCTCTTTAGCGCAATCGTCAGCGCACGCGTCGCTCCCTTCCCGGGAACAGGTGGACGCGGCCCTGGATGAGCTGGCGAGAATTTTGACCAGTGACAGCTTTTCCAGCAGTAAACGGTGCAGAGATTTTCTTGAGTTTGTCGTCAAGCGAGCCCTTGCAGGAGATTCCGACGGCCTGACCGAACGGTTCCTCGGTGTGGAGCTCTTTGGCCGGGCAGTTGACTATGAGACCGCAACCGATTCCATCGTCCGGGTAAGAGCGAATGATGTCCGCCGGCGACTGGCGCAGTACTACTCCAGTCAGCGATCTGCGACGCCGGTTCGGATCGACCTGATGGCCGGAGGATACATTCCGGAGTTTCATTGGAAGCTTCAGGAGGCACCGGCCCAGCTCAACTCAGCCCTGCCCAGCCCGATCGATCATCCACCGGTCTCCGGCGTCCACGAAGACCAGCCGCATATCGCAACATCAGAAGAGTCGGTCGGTCAGCACGCGAAGGTGCCGGCACGCGCCGGGCTGTTCTGGGGGAGCGGCGCCGTTGCCCTTATCGCCGTAGCTGTCTGGATGACGCTTGCCCTTCGCCCCCATACGACCAACTTCGATCGTTTCTGGCAGCCCATTCTGGACGCACCGTCCTCGCCGGTCGTCAGCCTGCCGACGACCGATACATTTCAGTTCCAACCCAACACCATGCAGCAGTTCTCCCGGCTGAAACCGGGCGAGTCAGTAAGTCTTGGCCTGGCGGACGTTCAGATCTTTCACAACTGGCACGTCTCGTTACCGGTCCTTCAGGCAACACTGTCGGTTACGCTTGCGTTGGAACGGAAGGGCAAGACTCCCCTGGTTCGCCAGGGTACCGACCTGAAGATGGACGAGCTTCGCGGCCACCCGATCATTGCGATCGGCTCATTCTCCAATCCCTGGACCCAGCAGAATGTTGCTGGGCTGCGCTTTACCTTCGACCGCGGCGACTCTGACAGCGGGCCGCCGCGCATCCGGGACGCCTTCAACCCACAACGGTCATGGTCATTGCTCCGCACCTATCCGGAGCCGCAGGCGAAAGACTATGCCATCGTGACCCGGACCTTCGATCCGGTAACGCATGAACCCTTCCTGTCCCTTGCCGGACTGCACAGCTTCGGCAATCAGATCGCGGGAGAATTTGTCTCGCAGGAGTCGTCCTGGAATGAAGTGGCCGCGCGGGCGCCCGCCGGCTGGGAGAAGAAGAATCTGCAAGTGGTCCTGGAGACCAATCTGGTAGGAACAACGACCAGCTCTCCCAAAATTGTGGATGTTTATTTCTGGTAGGGCGACGACTGAAATCTTTTCCCCAGAACAGTGAAAAAGCCCCTCATCGCGAGGGGCTCTTTCTTAACCATTGCTGGGCTTCGTCGGGGGCTCGCCACCGTCTGAACCATCATCTTCGCTCAGCGCGGCCACTTCAGTTACGCTAAACACTGCCTCGGTCGGCTCCTGCGTAAAACCCGTCTCCGTCGTTTCCTTCAACTCTTCCGGCATTCACTTTCTCCTTGGGATAGAGCCATAGGATGGCAATCCCCGAGCAGATTATGACAGCAAAGTTCGTCCATTGCTGCACTTGATACAAGAAACTTTTCGCAACCTCCTGCGGCACATCGCTGACAATCGAAGGCAGATACTTGATCAGCGCATATCCGCCATTCATGTAAGCCAGCAGCTTCTTCAACCGGGACGGACGTTGAATCTCCTCATTCAGTAGATATACGCAGAGCACAATCTCACTAGCCTGGGTAAAGTGCTGCTTCCACCAGAACAGCTCTTCGTAGGAAGCTTGTGAAACCCGGGGAGAGTAATAGGCCCAGATGAACACCAGCGCCAGCAGCGCAAACAGAGCCTGCATGCCGGAGTAAAAACGCAGCTCCTTATATACCTTAGTAACAAGGCAGATGGCACACAGCACGATAAGGCTGGCGGTCGTACAGAACCACAATGGATTCATATCTGAAGTGTCATGCCACTGCGCTGTAAATGGCAAGCGTATTTCGAAGAATTGGCGAAGACGTCATCATTGCAGTGAAGTTACTACTGATGCAATGCCGGCCGCCTCACCAAGACTCGCATCCCCCCATGTGGGAACGGCTCATCGTATCCATGCAGCAGTAACCGATCCAGCATTCATCTTGCTAACGTCATTCGTTCCTGTTGCGTCTACCGATTACATCGCAAATATGCCGGCGCCTATGTCGCCCGTGCGACATCGTTTGACCTTGCCTGTAAGCCTGCATTCCCTAATGCTTCTCCCACAAAAAGGCTGAGATTATCCGGAAGTTTTCTCGCTTCCGCACAAATACCCGTGGGGGTGTTTCGCTGTGCCGCTGAACCGAACTTATACTCTTCCCTTTCTGGCCATGACCTTGCTATGCCTGTTGCCCGTATCAGGATGGGCAGAACCTTCGGCGCGTTCTCTATACAAGCAAGGACAGGCTGCAGAGGCCCGGCAGCAATATGAAGAGGCTTTCCTCGCATATCGCACAGCCCTGCAGAAGTCGCCCACCGATCTTCGCTACCGCACTGCCTGCGAGCGCGTACGGCTGCTATCGTCGGCCGTTCATTTGAAAAGGGGCAATGAATACAGGCAGGCAGGTAAGACCACCGATGCCCTGGCGGAGTACCTTCGCGCCTCCTCTGTCGATCCATCCAATGCAGCTGTCCAGCAGGCGATCGCCGGGCTTGCCGGTATCATCCCTCCTCAACCCGAGAAGAGTGATCTGCCGCAATCCCCTGAGACCAACCGTAAGGTTGCGGCCATGGCAAAACCGGTCGAGCTGAAAACGCTCTCAGACGATGCCATCACGCTGCACATGATCGAAGACACCAAGGTGATCTATCAGGCCATCGGCAAAACCGCGGGAGTCAATGTGTTGTTCGATCCTGACCTCATCACCAAACGGGTCGCCGTCGACATCACGAAGATCCCGCTCGCGGATGCGCTGCAGGTCATCGGCACGCTCACCGGAACATTCTGGAGGCCGATCACCCCAAACACCATCTTTGTTGTAGCCGATACCCGCGCGAAGCGAACCAGCCTGGAGACACAGGCGCTGCAGACCTTCTATCTCGCCAACACCACGCAACAGAGCGATGCCAATGAACTCATTACGGCCCTGCGGAATGTGATGGACCAGAGTGTACGAACCTTCCTTGTCCCCAGCCAGAACGCAATCGTCATGCGGGGTACGCCTGACCAGCTTCTCCTGGCCCAGAAGGTGATTGACGATCTGGACCGGGCACATGCGGAGGTAGTGATCGATGTGGCCGTGATGACCGTAAGCAAAGACAAAGTGCGCAACCTTGGTCTGCAGCTCCCGCAAAGCATCGCGGCTGCACTGCAAAGCACCAGCAGCGACTCCGATGCCAAATTCAACCTGAACGACCTGGCGCATCTGAACGCGAAGAACATTCAGCTTACGGTCGGTTCCGCCGCGGCGCAGGTTCTGATGACCGATAGCGAGACCCGTATTCTGCAGAACCCGAGACTGCGGGCGACCGACGGCCAGAAATCCACGCTCAAGATCGGCTCAAGAATTCCCGTCGCCACTGGTTCTTACAGCACTCCTACGGCAGCCAGCTCTGCTGCCGTGCAGACGCAGTTCACCTATATCGATGTGGGCGTCACTATGGAGATGCAGCCGGTGATTCACTACAACGGCGATGTAACGCTGAAGGTAAAGGTAGAGATCAGCGCGAAGACCGGTGAAACAACTATTAGCGGCGTCACCGAGCCAATCATCAGCCAACAGGCGGTCGATGAGGTCATCCGCCTGAAAGAGGGAGAGAGCAACCTGATCGGAGGTCTTCTTGAAGACCAGAACAACAAGGATGTCAGTGGAACACCCGGCCTGGGAGAGGTCCCCCTCATCAAATATCTCTTCAGTACCCAGAAACAGACGCTGGAACATGACGAGATCGTTTTTCTCATCACACCGCACCTCGTCCGTACCATGCAGGTCGATCCTGCAAGTCTCAAGCAGGTGGATATCGGGACGGGCGAGTCGATCCAGCTACGGAAATCGCACACGGAATAAATGACGATGTGGCTCTGCATACACCATCGCCCGGGCGGACGGATGGGAGTCTTCTCTGCATTGATCGCGAGCTGCATCGTGGCCTGCGGTGCACAGGAATCCGCGCCATCGTATGAGCTGAAATCAGCGATCGAACTTAAACCTTCGGGGAAACACTGCTCATTTCACACGAGAACCGATACGCAGACACTCATTCGCCAGGTGCTTGGTGCATACGATCTGGAGGCGTCGATCGAYGTTACCGTGCCGCAACGGCAGGTATCGCTGCAGATCGACGATGCCTCACTGCAACAGGCACTCGAAGCCCTGGAACTTGTTACCGGAACCTTTGCCATTCCCTGGGAGGCAACGCAGGCTCACTTTTATGAAGACACGGTAGAAAACCGCAGGCGATATGAGTATCTGCAGATGGGAACGATTCGCTTGCTCGGCATGTCTGCTGCCGAGATGAATGACATCGCGGGTCTGATGCGGTCCATCCTGGAGACCGGCTCCTATGCGCTGGAGGCAAATGCCAACAGCGTTACGATCCGCGCCCCACAGCGAGAGCTGCTTCCGCTGGATGCGCTTCTTCATGAGCTGCTGAACGGACGCAGCGTCATTCTGCTGGATGTTGAGCTCTATGAGCTCGACAAGAGCAAAACCCGCAACATCGGCCTGACTTTGCCGGGATCGACCAATCTCTTTCATGTGGCTACGGAGATCAGCCAGATTCTCTCGGCGAACGCCGATGCCGTTAAACAGATCGTTGCCAGCGGCCTCGCTGATGCAAGCGACTACAAAAAAATCGTCGCGATTCTCATCGCCTCGGGCCTGGTAAAGGACAGTGTCTTCAATAGCCCTTTTGTTGTCTTTGGAGGAGGCCTGACGGAGTTGGGGCTCAATATCGGCGACGTCGCCGCGGACCTTGCCCTCAACTCGTCGGAGGCCCGCTCTCTTAAACAAATGCAGCTTCGCCTTCTGGATCAGGAGCAAGGAAGCATCCGCATTGGATCGCGATATCCCATCCTCATCGCAAAGACCTCCAACGTTGGCTCCTCCTCTTCAGGTTCAACCGTTCCACAGTTTCAATACCAGGATCTCGGCGTCACCCTGAAGGTCACTCCTCGCATCAACGAATCGGAACATATCGCCCTGAATCTGGATCTCACCGTCGCAGCTCTTACCGGAACAGGCATCGGCGATCTGCCGATACTCTCGAACCGGCAGTACATCGGCGAAGCGGTGCTGCGTTCCGGGCAAAGTGTCCTGCTGGTAAGCCTGCTTGAGAAGCAGGCTTCAGCGGCATTGACAGGTTTGCCGCTCAATGCCGAACCCCATCGGAATGCCGAACATGACGTCATGGAGATCATCCTGATGGTGACACCGCATATCGTGCGCATGGCGCACGACAAATCTGCGGGTACCGTCTTTCTTCTCCCAACCCACTGATTCTCAGCCGGCTTACAGCCTTTCCCTGTTGCTGGGTATCCCGGAAAGGGCGTGCAGTGGCGTTTTCATTGCGGAAAACGCCCATAGATGCAGAAGCCCCACATCACACCCGCAGGGAAAAATACTCCAGCGCCCCCTGAAAAATATCCGCTTTCTGTGGAAGCTTGCGCGCCGTCCGTCCAATACGTTACGAGGGACAAAGCAAGTGCGCTGGTTTGAAGCTCCAGCTAAAGCGACATCGTCAGTCCGTAAAAGCGGCCCTGACAAAGACCTTGCACTCCGCCTGAAGCGGAGAGACAAGGACTCGTTTCTTGAGCTGTATGACCGTTACGGCAGAACTGTATACCGCTATCTAATGCATATGACGGGTTCCATCTCGGCGGCGGAAGAGCTTACGCAGGAGGTCTTCATCGTGATTCTGGATGCAATGGCCACCCCCGAGCCGATGCGTTCCTTCGATTCCGCCAAAGGGACCCTGGAAGGCTATCTGCTCGGTATCGCGCGTAATCTTGCCAAGCAGGAGCATCGCAGAAACCTGCGGCTGCTTTCGCTGGACGAGATGCAGGGGAAGATGGACTGGAGCAGACTGTTCAACAAGATCCAGCAGACCTCAGGGTCCTGGGAGTATCTTGCGGCGCTGACAACACAAACCGAGATCAAGCTGCTCCATCGCTTCATTCTCGAGCTGCCGGAACACTACCGTACCGTCGTCGTTCTCTGCGCACTGCAGGAGAAGAGCTATCGCGATGTTGCGGCAATGCTGCAGTGCTCCGAAGGCACCGTAGCCTCCCGGTTGAACCGCGCCAAGGTTCTGCTCACTGCGAAGCTAACCGCCGGTGATCGAAGCAGGAAGAATCATCGCAAACTCAGGGAAGGAGGTCTCCATGCCAAAGCATCCGTTGCGAATGGCTGACAAACGCCTCTCTCATACCGACGAGTTGCTGCGCCTGTTGCGAGAGGCCTCTCCGCAAGAGCCCTCTCCCCATATCCGCGAACAACTGGAGGCTATGGGATCCCTGCAATTCGACAGCACACCATTCCTCCGTTGGCGGCAGGCTCTCCAGCATCATTGGCTGTGGGCGCTTCCGGTCGCCGCGCTTGCGATTGTAGTGGTCGTCATGTTCTTACCAACCCGTCCTCAAATTGCTGCGTTGGATCTGCAGGCGCCACCGGGAGTGCCGCCGTCGCTTGGCTCTAACTCGTATCCTTCCCACCCTCGGGTCCCTGAAACCTCTGTCCCGGTAGCCAGCACAAAGAAGACCACGCACGTGCCGCATGCGGCACCCAAACCAAAGCCGATGGACAGGCTTACTGTCTCTCTGCCCTACTCCAATCCGGATATCTCGACCGGCACCTCCACCGTCGTCCGCGTAGCCATGCCGCAGATGCAACTGGCGGCATTGGGCCTGCCCCTGCCTGCAGTAGCCGCGGACTCCAGGATCATCGCAGACGTCACGCTCGGCGATGATGGATTGCCGAAATCAATCAGCTTGCCCCTTCCACTTCAGGTTGTAAAGGAGAACTGACATGAAGCACGCCGCAACCCTCCGTTATGCCGTCGCACTCCCCTTCGCCGTGTCCCTCTGCGCCTTCGCACAAACGCAGGTTGCCCACTCCATCCATTGCGAGCCTGCGGATGATTCCAGCGGGCCGTGCACGGTAGCGGCTGCGGGCATGCCCGCCGAGGTCGGCATTCTCTCTGTCGGGGGACCGATGCGGGTGCAGGGGCATGCGGAGGTGGTGACTGGGCGCCCCTATACCGCGCAGGCAGTCACCGAGCTCAAGCAGACCCTTGGCAATGGCGCGCACATTACGCAGAAGAGCGAGGCATCCGTCGGCCGCGACAGCAAAGGACGCACCTTTCGCGTCCAGACGATGAATTCCATCGGTCCATGGACCTCCATCGGCGGACCAGCTTCAGCAGGTGGACAGAATGAAACGGCGCCGACGCTGACGACGATCTTTGATCCTGTAAACAAAACCCATATCGACTACACCGACAATCCAAAGCGAGCCCATATCATTCCCCTCGGCGGAATGGGCGGTCCGGTTTTTACGGCATCCGTTGCGGGAGGCGGTCCCAACATCGCCTACGTTACCGGAGAACCGGCCGTTGGCGCTGTGGGCTTCTCAACACAAACCCGAGTGCTGACCGCTCCTGGCACTCCCGCGAAGGAACCCGAGGCAGAACAACTGGGAGAGCGCCAGATCGACGGCTTCAAGGCTGTAGGCAAAAGAACGCGCGTCGTCATCCCGGCTAACTCCATCGGCAATGACTCTCCCATCGAGATCACCCATGAGACCTGGTACTCACCGGATCTCAAACTGATTCTCGAAAGCACTCAAAACGATCCTCGGTTCGGCGAAACAAAGTATGCCCTGGTGAAGATCTCAGCCACAGAGCCCAGTGAAAAGCTCTTCCAGGTTCCCGCCGGCTACACGGTCGAAGACATCCCGGAGCCGCCTCCCTTGCGATAGAGCATTTTCTCTGTAAGTGTGGTGTAGGGCTTCCGCATCTAGGGGCGTTTTCCGCAATGAAAACGCCCCTGCACGCCCCTTCCGGGATACCAAGCAACAGGGAAAATGCTTTAGAGTATTTCACAATGTCAGGAGCAATTTGGTAGGTTGTTGGCCGGAACCGCTCTCATGATGACGCCACAATCGCAGCCAGCAGTGCAGGACGCAGCCACGCAAGGCACCTCTTCCGAACACGACTTCGATTTCCTGATCGGAAGCTGGAAGGTACAACACCGCAAGCTGGTACACCGGCTTGCCAACGATGACACCTGGCAGGTCTTCTCCGGAACCTGCGTGATGCAGTCTCTTCTTTCCGGGCATGCCAACGTCGACGAGAATGTGATGCACGTGCCCGGTGCTCCCTACAAGGCTGTGACTCTGCGATCCTTCGATCCGAAAAAGAAGACATGGAGCATATGGTGGCTCGACGACCGTAATCCAGGACACCTGGATGTTCCGGTCGTGGGCAGCTTTCAGAACGGCGTCGGAACGTTTTTTGCGAACGACGCCTTCGAGGGCCGGCCGATTGTCATCCGCTTCCGCTGGTTTGACATCTCTGAGAACTCCGCAAAATGGCAACAGGCATTCTCCGAGGACGGCGGCGAGACCTGGGAGACAAACTGGTTCATGGAGTTTCACAGAGCTCAGCAGTAGCAACGGGCGGAGAGATGCCGGTTGTGTAACGTCCTCCCCGTGCTATAGCCTTCTCGCGTCCGGAATCATTCCTGTCAGTACGGATCGGCCTCGGTCTGCCGGGTCTATAAGTGTCGCTGTACGTTTCACCTGAGAACCAGATTGGAGAAGGGATGCCGTCCAGAAGCCAAGCTGCGCAGAAGCTGCTCCTCCTTGGAGCAATAGCGATTCCTTGTGTTTCAACCATCGCGGGCATGGCTCAGGCGCAGCCACATACGCTGCGTGCCGGCGCCGCCGTGGCAGACATCACGCCGAAGCCCGGCGAGCTGCTTTTCAAGAGCGACATCATCCGCGACCCTCTCTTTGCCCGCGCCATCATGGTCACATCCGGCAACAGTTGCGCCGTGCTGGTTGGCATCGATCAGATCAACATGCGCAAAGACGTCTACGATGCTTCCCTGCCGCAGATCGTCTCGATCACGGGATGCCCAAAGCAGAACATCCTCATCGCGGCCACTCACACCCATAGCGGGTCTACCAGTCTCTCCGGTGGATCGCCCTCGCCCGAGATCGTCACCGCAGGTATCGTCAAAGCCGTAACCGAAGCAAAGTTAAAGCTCGCTCCCGCTACGGTCGGCTATGCCCGCTCCACCGTTGATCTGAACATCAATCGCGATCTCTTCAACAGCAAGCTGGAATGGCGGCAGGAACCGAATCCGCAGGGCGTCTCCGATAAAACGCTCTCCGTCATTGAGTTCATCGGGCCCGACTACATCCCCATCGGCGTGTACATGAACTACGGGATGCATCCCATCAACTTCTATCTCTCCGGCGTCGTCAGCGCCGACTTTCCCGGCGAAGCTTCACGCGCCATCGAAGAACACTTCGACCATAAAACCGTTGCGATCTTTACCCAGGGAACCTCGGGCGATCAGAACCCGCTGCTGCGTGAAACCCAGCTCACCGCCTTCCGCCGAGACAACGCTCCGGGAACCGAGACCATCGGTGCACCTCCGCCGCCTCCGGCCCCGACACCCAACTTCAATCAGGCAAACGCCGTTGCGAATCTCAAAGCAGTTCCTGATCAGAATGTGTCGGCGTACCGCAAAGCAGTTGCCCGCACCGGAGCCAATGTCACCATGATGGGAGTTCTGCTCGCCGAGAAGACTCTCTATTTGATGCGGCACGAGATCAAGCCTGTCCCGGAGGCCCGCCTCTGGGGCGGTCAACAACTCATCTCCTGCCCAGGCCGCGACCGCACCGATATCGACAACCCCGTCCGCGAAAATGCCATGCCACCTTATAAAGACGGACCAGACGTCAGCATGACGGTAAGCCTGCTCCGCATCGGCGATATCTATATCACCGGAGTGGACGGCGAGGTTTACACCAACATCGGCCTCAAGCTGAAAGAGACCGCTCCGGTCAACAATCTCATCGTCTCCACACTGACCAACGGCAGGGCAAACTCCGGCTATATCTATTCGGACGATGCCTACAGCCATCTCTCCTTCCAGGTGATCGACTCCCGTCTCAAACCCGGCTGCGCCGAGAACAAGATTGTTCAGACAGCACTCGACCTGATGAAACAGGCAACCGAATAGTTACTCCTCGATCCCGGAGAACAGAGGAGACTCCACTTCCATCATTTCGTCCTGAAAGTTGCTGAGACCTACTCCAACCAGGCGATAGAGCTGTTGTGGCGGGAGCGCGACACGTTCGCATAATCGCAGTGCGATGCTCGTCACCTCTTCGCACGATGCCGGAGGTATCTGCGAGGTCAGGCTCCGGGTCAGAGTGTTGAACTCTTTGGTCTTCAGCTTCAAGACGACGGTCTTTGCCCCACGCACATTTTCCCGCGAGGCAATCCACACCTTCTCTGCCAGCCTGCGAATGTGCGCGTCGCACTCCGCCAGAGGAACATCGTCCGGAAAGGTGTCTTCAGCAGAGATCTGCTTGCGGACCCGGTTCGGCATGACAGGGTTGTGATCGATACCGCGAGAGAGCTCATACAGGCGCGCACCCCAGCGGCCGAAGTACGCCTCCAGCGTCGCGATCTCCATCGCATGAACGTCGCCGACGGTCTTCACTCCAAGCTCCGTCATCCGCGCCTCCGTCACTTTGCCTACGCCGGGAATTCGCCCGATCGGCAGTGAAAGCAGAAATGCCTGGACCTCATGCGGTTGAATCACGAAGAGTCCATCGGGCTTCTTCCAGTCGGAGGCAATCTTCGCCAGGAACTTATTCGGAGCAACCCCGGCTGAGGCCGTCAGATTCAGTTCTTCACGAATCTGACGCCGGATCGTTTTCGCCACCAATGTCGCTGTCGGCAGCCCCATCTTGTTCACCGTCACATCGAGATAGGCTTCATCCAGCGACAAGGGTTCAATCAGGTCGGTGTGACGCTGAAAAATCTCGCGCACCGCCGTCGAGACGGCCTTATAGCGAGTGAAGTCCGGCGGGATGAAGACCGCCTCCGGGCACAGACGCTCCGCATGCACCGCAGCCATCGCCGATCGCACACCGAATCGCCGCGCCTCATACGAAGCCGCGCACACTACCGACCGCTTGCCCTTCCACGCCACGACAACAGGCCGTCCACGTAATGAAGGATCGTCCCTCTGCTCCACCGAGGCATAGAACGCATCCATATCGACGTGCACGATCTTGCGCGTTCCCAGGGCCTCGATCGCGGATAAGTTCTCCGGCATCTCCGCTATTGTGACATTTTCGCCTTCTATTCGCTACTGACATCCTCAGTTTGAAGATCGAGGAGCTTGACGGCCGACAGTCGTGACGTCCTGTCAGTACCACCGCCAGCCAACCCGTACATACGTCTCTCACGTCTTTGCTTGTAGCTTTTGGTGGGAGCAGTGCATGTCGGTAGATCAGACAGTTCAAAAGGTAAACGCTGCCGTTCGCGAATCGACGAATGTTAAACCTTCAGCAACCGGCGATGCCTTTGGGCAGTTCTCGGCGAAGGCATCCGCTTGGGTGGGATCGAAATGGGCCTTTTTGGCGGCGGTACTCGTGATTGCCGGTTGGGCGGCCACCGGTCCCCTCTTCCACTACTCCGACACCTGGCAGCTCGTCATCAATACCGGCACAACGATCGTCACCTTCATCATGGTTTTCCTGATTCAAAATACACAGAATCGCGACGCGAGAGCCATCAATCTCAAGCTCGATGAATTGATCCATTCCATCGACAAAGCCGAAAACGAGATGATGGATATTGAATCACTCAGCGATGACGAGCTGAGTGAACTGCATAAGCGGTACGAGACGATTCGCGCCGAATGCATGACCCGCGCTCAACGGGCAAAATCATAAAAATGAGTGCAGCGGACTGCCCATGAAGGCCGTCCGCTGCATTGAGAGTATAGAGAGTTTAGAAGGTCAACCGGCCGGAGAACTGGAAGGCTCGGGAATCCGCGCTGGCGAAGTTCAACGTACCGAAGGTCGAGCTGTTGACGTTTACACCAATCTGGCTGTTCGCAGCATTATTGCCGAAGGTCGTGTGATTGGTGACATTCTGGCAATCGACTCCAAAGATGAATTTCACCCGATCATTGAAGTCAAACGTGCGACGAACATTTGAGGTGAGACGGTAGATGCTGGGACCACGGAGGCCGTAGGCTCCGACGCGAGTCAGGTTTCCAATCTTCGCGTTTCCAGCGTTGCAGAACGCACCGTTCGACGAAGCGCAGGCAATACTGCCGGCGCCCACACCTGAGTTCGTGGTGGAGATGTAGCCGTTCAAATAGGACTTGGTTCCCAGCGTCGCCGCCGTCACGCCCTTACCCCAACCATCGCTGGTGCGTACTGACCCACTGAATGCCGGGTTGTAGTCGGGCATGCAGGTACCCTGGCCGATATTCTGTTGCGTATTGCAGGAACCAACAATTGGCAACGCGATACCGGAGGAGTACTGGAAGATATCTCCCGTCTGCCATCCGCCAAGCAGTGCCCGAACCAAGAAGTTATTCCCACCGATCTTGCCTTTACCGAACGGCAACTCATAAACACCGAAGACGCTCAGGTTCTGCGGTTGTGAATTGATCGAGAGTGAGCGATCGATCGCGTTCTGCTTCCACGCCTTGCCCGTCGATGTCACTGCGGCAGGAAGATCCCAACCGGATCGGGCGGTTCCGGCATCGTCAATATTCTTCGAGTAGGTGTAGTTCACATTCAACGTCAGACCGTGTGCCGCGCGATGACTCACACTGAGCTGAAAGGCATGATAGTTGGCATTCGCTACATTGCCCCAAGGGTCCGAGGTACCGGAATACTGCGGCATCCAGGTGAGCATATGAGCGATGGTTGCATTGGAGTTGACTGCCGCTGCAGCGGTATATCCGGAGTATGGCGCCGCCAGGGCTACACCACTACGGGTCTGTGCTAATGCAAGATTTGCTGTCGTTGCAGGCAGGTTGAGGCAGGAGTTGAAAGCAGTTGTCCCTGGTGTCTGGCTGCAGTCCGCCGCGCCGACCGAGGCGAGATACGATGCCGGCACCTGGCCTGATTGCAGACCACGAATATTGCTGGCGCCCGCCAGGAAGTGGCTCTGGCTGCCGACGTAGTTCGCAGTAACGGTGATGCTTGAGGTAATCTCCCGCTGCAGACCGAAGTTCCAGAAGTTGAAGACGGGAGCACGTCCTCCCAGATACCTATCCGGATAAGAGATACCGCTGCCGTTGCCCGCTGAGGTGCCCGAAGCACCATTGCAAGGTGTGAAGTTCTGTCCCGAACAAACGTAATACCCCGTGCCCAGGGTCTGGCTCGTCGCCGTAATCGTTGCGGGAGCGGGAAGAACATATCCCTGTCCACCCCAGTTTGAGTTGGCGCGATTGAGATAGAAGGCCGGCCCGGCAGTGCTATCCGTAAGCGAGACCGCGGAGGTGAAACCGAGCTGGCCCGTTCCGGTGCCAGCGCCACCGGCTCCACCGGTACCGCCTGCATGGGAGTACAGTAGGCCGAAGCCTCCACGCACTACGGTCTTGTCATTGATCGTCCATGCCAGACCGAAGCGCGGTCCGAAGTTCGTTTTATGTGTATCTACGGGCGTGCTGCAGTTGCAGCTCACAGGCAATCCGCCCGCACGGTTTCCCGCGAACTGCAGTGCTCCCATATTTCCCGTGACGGGGTTCTGGATATTCGGATTCAGGAACGACCAACGGTCCATTACCTCGCGGTAGGTGGGCAGATAGTCATACCGCAGACCGATATTGAGCGTAAGATCTTTGCGAATTCTCCAGTCATCTTGTCCATAGGCCGCCCAGGGATGGAAACGTCCGCCCACAACACTGAAGGCCTGTTGCGTGATTGAGGAGCTTCCCACCGCACCGATCATGAAGCTGGAGTAGGAGTATCCCGTATTTGTCGCATAGCTGCTGCCCGACAGATTTGCCGTCTCATTTGTGCTCCAGTTCAGTGTCATCGGTTGAGAAGCTCCGTCCGCAACGCTGGAGTTGTTCTCAAGCCACTGATACTGGAAACCGAAGTTGAAGGAGTGTGCGCTGTGCAACCAGGACAGGTTGTCCTTGAGGGTATAGGTCTCCGAGACATTCGTCGTCGTCGGTGTATTGCCTACCCACGCGGCCGGCGCATTGGTGCCGGCGAAGCTGGTGTTTGGGAAGTTCTCCGAGGCCTGGCCTGCCGGCAGGCCACTGATCCCTGCAGCCGTCGCGGAATAGAGTGGGTTCCCCTGAGTGATATTGCGTACAGGAGGGCCACCGAAGTTCATGAAGCCATACTTGAACTGATTCACCAAGTTGCCGGTAATGACGTAGTTGTCCTCAAGCGAGGCCCAGTGCCCGGCAACGGTCGACATAGTGGTGGCCAGATAAGGAACTGGTAGATTCGCAGTGGTGGAGGTGTATGGAACCGCATGCCGGTTACCGCCAGTAACCACCATGATCAGCGTTTGCTTCGGAGAAACAATGTAATCAATACGCCCTGAGTACATCCAGTTGTCATACCCCGCAGGGACACCTCCGAGATAGTTATTGGTAATGGTGCCCGTCGTATCAACAGTGGGAGCGGGCAGATACTTCTGCATGAATTGTGTGATGGGCGAAAGCTGGCTGGCCGGAATAATGTTCGCCCCGCCAGGTGTGACGAGCACCGGATTTCCCGCGGCTCCATTCGCGGTTCCTGGGCCATACCCGTACTGATACCGGCAGGGTCCACTCGTGCTGTGCGCGGTGCAGCTTGCCTGCGTCGTCGGATCGTAAACAGGATAGTTAACTCCGGCAGTGTTGCCTTTGCCGCCTGTAGCGGCATTTGCAGCCAGCAGTTCCTGAAAGTTGCCCTGGCGCATCAACGTGGTCGGAATCGTGCTCGCGCTGGGATTTACTCCCTGGCTGGAATGGAACTTGTCATACGTGGCAAAGAAGAACAACTTGTCATGGCCATCGATGAGATGCGGAATCTTGATGGGACCACCCACTGCAAAGCCTGTCTCAACCTGATGCTCCGGCGTCTTCGGCCCATCCACCTTCGTGGCAACTCCATTCACCACGACAGTCTGCTGGTTACCAGGAGATCCTGGCTTGGTGCTGAAGGTCCAGGCATCGAAGACCGTGTTGCGAAAGTAGCCAAAGATCGATCCGTGGTACTTGTTGCCGCCACTCTTGGTGTTGTAGTTCTCAAGGCCCGCGCCTTGATACTCCGCGGAGAATCCGGACGTCACAACTTTTACCTGGTCGATGGCCTCCAGGGGCACGATATTAAAGACTGGCCGGTTGTCGCCCTGTTGTGACAGCGTCGTAATCGGCAAGCCATCGACGTACAGCTCGCCCAGCCGCTGTCCTGTTCCGCCGATGATCGAGGAGCGGCCTCCTGCAGGAACCTGCGCGCCGGGCAGCAGGTTTGAGAACTGGGTGATATCCCGCTGCTGCAGGCCGGTAATCATGATCGGCAGTGCGGTATACAGCTTGTTGTCGATAGTTCCGCCGATCGTGGCATTGGTCGTTTCAATCATTGGGGGCGCATCGGTGATCGTCACCGTCTCACCTTGATTACCGACCTTGAGCGCAACATTCAGACCGATGTTTGCCAGTGCATTAACCTGAATATTCTCTTGCCGGAAGGTGCTGAAACCGGTGGCGGTAACCGTCAGCGTATAGGTGCCCGGTACCAGTGGGGCGACGTTATAGACACCGTCGCCGGTCGTGGTTCGCGTCGTGTCCACACCAGTAGCGGTGTTATGGGCGACGACCGTCGCGCTCGGGACAATGGCACCCGTTGGATCCGTCACCGCTCCGGAGATGGCACCCTCACCACCCTGGGCGAAGGCAGCCCCCAGGGAACTACTGAACAGCACAAACAACGTTAGAAAACGCACAAAAATACGAAGCATCGGACAGAAACCCTCTCTGCGGAGATTGAAAAGACCGGCAGGCCCGTTTCGATAGAAAAATAGTTTCGAGATGGACGAGACGGTATTTGAACTAAATATCGATCGTCAAGAAAAATCGTTTTGATTTAGGCGTGCTAAATCGCCCCAAATAAATTGAGACGTCTCGTATTTGCGGGGTAATTGTGCGCAGGGCGATCGTATCGAAGCGCTATGACGTGAAAGGCGCTAGCCCATCTCATGGGCAGGCGATAGGCCTTAACCCGCTCCCTTGTCCGCCTTCAAGATCTTCGAATAACCTTCTTCGGCGTCTCCGCAATCTCTTTCATCAGAAACACCGTCGCCTGTGGGTTGTCGTTGTAACGTTCACAAGCCACAAAGCCTCTCCGCTGATAAAGATTGATGGCAACGCGCAGATCATCCTTACTGTCGAGATAAATCCGCTTAAATCCCCGGCTCTTTGCAAAGGACTCCTGCGCATCGAGCAGAGCATGCGCGACACCCTTGCCGCGAGCACTCGGCCTGACGTAAAGCCGCTTACACTCCGTCGCTCCCGGCATCGATGGCAGACTGTGAAGATAGGCGCATCCCACAATCTTTCCGTTCAGCGTGGCGATCCACACACCCGCATCGGGATCGTCCACGATCTCGCGCACAGACTCAGGCGTATCCCGCACCATCACGCCCACCGCCTCGTAATACTCCTGCAGCAGATCAAGCACTTCGCCAGTGACCTCGCTCAGGCGCTCGACCTGCACCTCAGAGTTCTTCTGCGCGGTCAGCAGAGAACGTACGACGGAGAGCGAGCTGACCAGTTTCTCCCGCTCCTCTCCGCTCAGCCCCTGCAGCATCTCCTCGATCTGCTGCTCCGATTGCCGGTTGAGCCCTGCCACCTTCTTCTCTCCGGCCGCGGTCAGTGAGAGCAGACGCTCCCTGCTGTCGGCCTTTGACACCGTCTGCCGTACAAGCTTCCGCTTCGTCAATGAAGCCAGCAGCCGGCTGATATAACCCGCATCCAGCCCCAGGACTCCCCGAAGGTTCGATGCCGTCAGCCGCGGATTCGCCCAGATCTCATACAGCATGCGCGCTTCGGTGAGCGAAAACTCGCCGTCCAGATGCCGCTTCCGCAGCAGACCCAGCCGGGCCGTATAGAAGCGATTGAAGTCGCGAATGGCAAAGATCTGGGCGGCATCACTCATGCATTCGACCTTAAATTAAAATAGTTGCTTTAAGCAACTATCGTAGGTCGCCTTCGCAAACTGATCCCGTCAAAAATATGCCGATCGCGCCAAAAGCCGATTTTGCCGGCCGCACGGTGGCCCAGTCAGGCGGAATGGGCTACTCTTCTGTGGCAGGCTCCGCGGACCCCTCGCTGCGCGGCAAACACTATCATTACTGCTCGCCACCGAGACGAAGCCGGAGCTCAAGCCTGGAGGTGGGTCGATGCTGACGATCACAGTCAATGGAAAGAAGCGCGAGGTTCACTCCGCGGAAGATACGCCGCTTCTCTACGTTCTTCGCGACGAGTTGGATGTCACCAGTCCCCAGTTTGGCTGCGGCCTGGCGCAATGCGGAGCCTGTTCCGTACTACTCGACGGCAAAGAGGTTCGTTCCTGCATTACACCCGCCACGGCTGCAGCAGGCAAGGAAATCACAACCCTTGAGGGCCTGCCTGACCGCTGGGCGAAACAGCAACATCTCTCCGCCGCACAGGCAGCAAAGACATTGCACCCGGTGCAGGAGGCCTGGATCGAACAGCAGGTTCACCTCTGCGGCTTCTGCCAGAACGGCATGATGATCAAAGCCACTGAGCTGCTGGAAGGCAAGCAGAACCCCTCCGTCGAAGAGATCAAGGACACCTTTACCAACTCAGGACCGTCACCACATCTGTGCCGCTGCGGTAGCTACGTCGCCATCATCGAAGCCGTCCGCTTTGCTTCGACCCTCATGGCGAAAGGAGGCGCGCAATGATCGGATTTACAGAACAGACCACCGATATCTATGGCGCACAGCTCAGCCGCCGCGGATTTATGAAAGCCGGCGGAGCGCTGATGGTCGGCTTCCGCATGCTGCGTTCCAGCGCAGCCGAAGCGGCCGCCGCCAACACCAGCCTTCGCGCCTTTGACGCTTCCCTGCCGGGCTCGTGGATCGAGATCCGGCCTGACAATACCGTCCTCTTCCGTACCGGCAAAAGCGACTTCGGCCAGGGCACCATCTATACCGCGTACCGTCAGATCGTGGCCGAAGAGCTGGATCTTCCCTTTGAGGCGATCACCACCATTGTCACCGGCGATACCGATGTCACCGCGGACGGCGGAGGCACCTTCGACCTTCTTGGTAACGGCTCACCCAATATCCGCAAAGCCGCTGCGTATACCCGTCAGGCAATCTTGCAACTCGCCTCAGAACATCTTGGAGTTCCTGCCGAACAACTCTCGACCCATGACGGCATGGTCTCCGGAGGCGGAAAACAGGTTCGCTACGGCGATCTGGTGAAAGGCAAGGATCTCAAGCTCACCATCCCGGTCAGCGGCGACCTCACCAGCATCTTTGGGCTTGCGGTCGGCGGTAATCCACCGATGAAGCCGGTCAGCAGCTACAAGGTGATTGGCAAGTCGTATAAGAACAGCGTCATCGCCCAAAAGGTGAAGCACCAGGAACCGTGGGTCACCAACATCAAGCTTCCGGGCATGCTGCATGCACGCACCATTCATCCAGCCACGCTGGGATCACGCCTGGTCTCCGCCGGTAAAGTCGACAAGAAATATCCCAACGCGCAGGTCATCGTGAAAGGCAATCTGGTCGCCGTTGTTGCACCCACCGAGTGGGAGGCGATCCAGGCATCGGGGCAGGTTGCCTCTACCACCAAATGGACTGAATGGAAGGGGCTTCCCGGCAAAGAGAAGCTCTACCAGCATCTGCGCAACGAGGCTGACTGGAACGCCACCCCCGTCCAGAAGAGCCGCAAGAGCACAGGCGACGTCGCCTCCAGCATGAAGTCCGCGGCAAAGGTGCTCAACGCCACTTACGAACTGCCTTACATGAAACACGCACCCATCGGTCCCACGGTCGCTGTTGCAGATTACCGTCCAGACGGCGTCGTTACCGTGCACACGCACACGCAGAACGCACAGGCGTTGCGCGGCGAGCTCGCCATGATGCTGGGCGTCGGCCCCGACAAGGTCATCGTCAAGACCTACGCCGGCGCCGGTCACTACGGCCGCTCAAACGGAGGCAACGCCGGAGCCGAGGATGAAGCTGTCCTTCTCTCCAAAGAGCTCGGCAAGCCCGTGCGCGTTCAGTGGATGCGCAACGATGATATTCAGTGGTCCACACAATCTCCCGCAGCCTTCACCGATATCAGGATCGGGCTTGACGCCAACGGCCGCATCGTCGCGTACGAAGCCGACCACCACCAGCCCGCCGGCCAGGACGACCGTCCGATAGGAGCCGTGCTTGCCGGGCTTCCCACCATGCCGGCTCCTTCGGAAAAGGGCGGCATGCTCACCAGCATTGCCAACGGCAGCGCCGATCCGTGGCAGTACGATGCCGTCCCCAATCTCGAAGAGCGTTACCACGGCACCTTCCAGGTCGGCCAGAAAGCCTCTCCTCTCGCCATTGGCCTGCGTGACCACAGCATGCGGACGCCCACGCAATACCAGCAGAACTTCCCGCGCGAGCTTGCCATCAGCGACGCGGCAGCGCTTGCCGGAACCGATCCCCTCCAATTCCGTATCGACCATGCGAAAGAAGAGCGCCTGATTCACGTGCTGCAGCGGCTGCGCGAAGAGTCCGGATGGCAGACACGTCCATCGCCGCAATCTACGGCCGTATCCACAAGCTCAACTCCTGTTCGCGGACAAGGCGTCTCCGTCATGTTTCGCGGTGGAGTCTACTGGGCCTGCGCCTGCCAGATCGCCGTCACCCCGGCAACCGGAGACGTGAGGGTCGAAAAGTACACCATCGCCGTGGATCCCGGCATCGTGGTGAACCCGGAGCAACTCAAACGGCAGATCGAAGGCGGAACCGTAATGGGCATCAGCCAGGCACTCCACGAAGAGGTAGCCTTCGATGAAGGAGCCATCACCGCCGCCGACTGGATCTCTTACCCCATCCTGAAGATGAACGAGATTCCGGAGATCAAGGTCGTTCTTCTCCATAACCCAGCAGTCGGCAGCTACGGACAGGGCTCGGAAGCGGCCAACGCTCTTGCGTCGCCGGCAATTGCAGCGGCCGTCTTCGACGCGACCGGAAAGTCGATCCGCCGCCTTCCGCTGCGCTCAACCTATATCAAAGAGCTGCTGAAGGCATAGTCACGAAACGCGCACGAATGGGAACCGTGGGCTTTTATCAGCGGGCTTCTGCCTGCTGATCCCACCCCTGCCAGCACCGGGAACTCCGAATCACATCCCACCCATCGCGATGCGATGGATGGGGCACCCAATTCTGAGGTAAGGCGAATCTGGGTGCCCCATTCATGCGAAGCATGAGCGGGAGATTCGAGCGGAGCTCGAACCACGGACTAAGGCGCCGCCCTATTCTCTGATTCTGCAGCCCGCGGCTTTGTCAGCGCCACAGCGCTCAACACAATCCAAAAAGGAACGAACTCCACCGTATAACGCGGCTCGGAGTTATCGACTGTTAACAACAGCGCACACCGCAGAACACCATACGCCAGCATGGCAAGCAGTATTGGACGCAGGTCGGGCCGGCCTTTCAGCCTCCACGCCCCTATCACTGCGAACACAATCAACGCCAGATTCAACGCGCCCAGGAATAGCGCACGGCTAAATTGAAGCGGCGACGACTCACTCCATCGCCACCACTGCAGTGGCCCGGGAAGCCAGTCCACGCGCGGACGCAGCAGCATATTTCCGAGCCGCGCCACTGGCAGCAGCACGTAGTAGCGTAGCGGATGGGCTTGCACCCGCGCCTGCGCAATCGCTGCAAAGCGGGCATCCACCTCAGGCGAGTTCCGTTTGGTCTCGTTGTAGAGAGCGAAGACGGCTGCCGTCTCTCGATATTGCTCCGGCGAATCGAACGCCCGCTTCGGCAGCGTCGCAAAGTCCATGGCATCGCCGTCGTAGTCCCAATAGATATCTTCTGTCGACGCGTAGTCGATCGCCCATGTCCGATACCATCGCTGGAAGCCATACGGGTTCGGCTCTCCCGGATCGTTCGCGTAGCGCGGCGCCAGCGGCTGCAGCACATGGAAGACCCGGTAGTTCCGAACGGTCCACGGAGCCAGGGGAAGCACCGCCAGCAGGGCACACACCGCCGCGGGAACAATCGTCTCTTTTACCTTCGACAGCCCGAATCCGTGCCCCAGCAGCATCGCCGGCAAGACTGCTGCCGCCAGCAGACCTTGATCAGGCCGTAACAAAATGGCATATGCCAGCGCCGTACCCAGTACGACGACCCAACGCCACTGCGGGGCATCCAGCCACTGCTGTAACGCCCAGAAGGCCAGAACCGTACAGAAGAGCGTTAACGTCTCCGTTAATCCGGCAGCCGTAAACTCTGCCAGGAAGGGACACAACACAGCCAGCCACAACGCCGTTATCGCCGCCCTCTCGCCTGCAAAGCGCCGGGCGAGCAGAGCCAGTAAACCGCAGGTCAGCAGATCGACCGCCACCTGCACCCACAGCGCCGCCTGCAGGTTAGCCATACCGAAGAGCCGGAAGCAGACCCCGAGGAAGATGGGATATCCGGGTAGCCGGATCAGGGTTGGCCGAACCCCTGCTTCCTGAGTAAACCCATAGACGCCGTGGGTTATCCAGTTACGAATCACCTCTGCATAGAGCTGCGGGTCGCCCTGCAACTGTGGGTAATGTCGGATACAGTACGCCCGCAACAGGGCGCCGGCAAAGAGGGCGACGATGGACCAAAACAGAACTCGGGCCCTAGGGTGTGTCATCAAACTCCTGGCGGACAGCGTTGCGAGAGAAAATTGGCGCAGACGAGGCGGAGGCCGAAGGCTGTGGCGGGCCCACAGTCGAGGCCGACAACGAAGTATGGGGCAATTTTCTCCGCAACCCTCCGGGCCGGGGCGGATTTTCCCGATCTCTTCGTCCCTCGTCGTTCCAGTAGACCAGCTACAGTTCTCTCCTCACTCCTCGATCTTGAAAAAATCCGCTCCCGGCGCCGACCGTCAGGAGTTTGATGACACACCCTCTGTGTGTCATCAAACGCATCATACTGTGCCAGGTTCGCAATTCAGTTCTAAGATGAGGCATAGAACGTACTTACGATGACGAAACCTGTCTTTTACGATCCGCAACGACGCCGCTGGAAACGGCTGCGCCGCATCTTTGACGTCTGCGCGGTCATTGGCAGCATACTCATCGTGTTCTTCATCATCGGCCTGGTGCGCATCCGCCCCCTGCCGCAACTGCTCATCGAAGTTCCCAAGCGGAATTACAAGTCGCTGTCCAATCCGCCGGTTCCTGAGCTGACGCCCAGAGAGCGCGCCCAGCTCAATGCCCATCGCCGCACCACGCGCAAGCCCTCTGATATCGCCTTCAACTCCGGCGAAGGTCTACGTGCGGCCTATTACGTCGACGACGATCCAGCCAGCTACTCCTCGCTGAAGCAGCACATCCACCAGATCGATCTGCTCTTTCCTGAGTGGCTGCACGCCATCAGTCCCGACGGTGCACTCACCGCCTACACCATCGATAACCGTCCGTTCTCTGTCGTTGATAAAGCGGGCGCGGTTCATGGCGTCGATCATGAAAACAAGGTCGTCCGCACCATCACCCAGGCACGGGAAGATACCGAAATCTTTCCCTTGCTGAACAACTACGACATCAAGCGCGGCAACTTCACGTCCGACATCGGGCAAATCCTTAACAACCCGGACGCCTCGGCAAATCTCGTCCAGCAGATTCACACCTTTCTTGCCGCCAATCCGCGTTACCGTGGCATCTCGCTCGACTTCGAAGAGATTCCCAGCGACGCCCAGCCCGGCTTCCGGGCTCTGATAGCCGCCCTCTACGCGGACTTCCATCCACACAACCTGCGGCTCTATATCAATGTGCCGGTCGGTGACGACGACTTCGACATGGCCTATCTGGCCGCGCACTCAGACGGTCTGCTGCTGATGAATTATGACGAGCACCAGACCGAGAGCAAGCCCGGTCCCATCGCTTCGCAGGAATGGTTTGTGCAGAACCTGCAGGACATCCTGAAGAAGGTCCCGAAAGAAAAGCTCATCTGCGCCCTCGGTTCCTATGGCTATGACTGGTCTACGACCATGCCGGAGCCCGTGGACAAGAGGCGCCCGCACCGCAAGCCACCGGTGCCGAAAGTCGTAAACACGATCAATCTGGCAACGCAGGAAGCCTGGCAGGAGGCGGTCGACTCAGAGGCAGAGGTCGTCCTGGATCCAGACACGCTGAACCCGCACTTCGCCTATGACGATGTCGATGCAAAGATTCGCCACGAGGTCTGGTTCCTCGATGCCGTCACGGTAGTCAATGAGATGCGGGCCGCTCGTGAGCTCGGCCTGCAGACGTATGCTCTCTGGCGCCTGGGAACTGAAGACCCATCGATGTGGAAGATCTGGGACCAGCCCGGTCGTTCTAATCCAGTCAAAGAGCTGGCCGACGTCCCCCCGGGCAACGGTATCGATACCGAGGGAGACGGCGATGTCCTCAAGGTCACCCGCCCTATGCAGAACGGTCTGCGTACGGTGAAGATGGACGATGACAACAAGTTCATCGCCGAAGAGACATTCCAGAAATACCCGCTCTCCTATACCGTCCAGCTATACGGCTATCACCCGAAGCGGGTCGCGATCACCTTTGACGACGGTCCCGATCCGGACTGGACTCCAAAGATCCTCGACATTCTTAAGAAGTACAAAGTACCTGCCACCTTCTTCCTGATCGGAGAGGAAGCACAGGAAAATGTCGGTCTGGTCAAACGCATCTACCGTGAAGGCCACGAGATCGGTAATCACACCTTCACGCACCCCGACATCAGTGAAATCTCGAAGAGCCAGCTCGACCTGGAGCTCACGCTCACCACCCGTCTCTTCGCCAGTAAAGTCGGCGTGCAGCCTCTCTACTTCCGTCCGCCTTACTCCATCGACCAGGAACCGGATACCAACGATCAGGCCGCTCCTGTGGAACACGTGCAGAAGCTCGGCTATGTGATCGTCGGCAACAAGATCGACACCAACGACTGGGACGAGCATCCGCGCAAGACGCCGGCCGAGATCACCGAAAGCGTCTGGGACCAGATCGACATGATGGAACAAAAGCCGTGGATGCGCGGCTCCATCATCCTGATGCATGATGGCGGCGGAAACCGCCAGCCCACTATCGATGCCCTTCCCGTTCTCATCAAGGCCCTGCGACAGCGCGGCTATGAGATTGTCCCTGTCTCCCAACTGCTGAGTAAGAGCCGTAACGAAGTGATGCCGCCCATCACCGGCTTCCGGCAGCGCTGGCAGGCTTTTGTCGATTCGGTGATGTTCTCGCTCTTCGGCTTCTTCAATCACTTTGTCGTCGCGGTCTTCTTTGCCGGCGACGTCCTGATGACCGCGCGGCTCATCATCATCGGCCTCTTTGCCCTGATTGATCGTCTCCGCAAACGCAGGTCGATGGCCGGCGAGGACTACATGCCGCGTGTCGCGGTTCTGATTCCGGCATATAACGAAGAGAAGGTCATCGCCCGCACTATCCGCTCGGTGATGATGTCGAACTACAAGAACCTCCGTATTGTGGTCATCGACGATGGTTCCAAAGACCGCACCTCCGCTGTCGTCCGCGAGACCTATCCGAAGGAGATCGAGAGTGGCCGCCTCACGCTGCTGACCAAGCCGAATGCCGGCAAGGCCGAGGCTCTCAATTACGCGCTGCAACAGATCGACGAAGAGATCTATATCGGTATCGACGCCGACGGCGTCATCGCTCACGATGCCATCTCACGCCTGGTGCCACACTTCGCCAATCCGAAGATCGGCGCCGTCGCCGGCAACGCCAAGGTCGGCAATCGCGTGAACCTCTGGACGCGCTGGCAGGCGCTTGAGTACATCACCAGCCAGAACTTCGAGCGCCGCGCGTTGGATCTGTTCGATGTTGTCATGGTGGTTCCCGGAGCCATCGGCGCATGGCGCACCCGTGCCGTACAGGACCTCGGCGGCTATCACGCCAACACTGTCGCCGAAGACGCCGATCTCACCATGAACCTGCTCGAACAGGGCTATTCGGTGATCTATGAAGACCAGGCGCTCGCGTTTACCGAGGCACCTGAGAATATGCGCGGCCTGATGCGGCAGCGATTCCGCTGGTCCTTCGGCATCCTGCAGGCTGTCTTCAAGCACATCGGAGCCGTCAGACACCATCGGGCCATGGGTCTTTTCGCCCTGCCCAACATCATCATCTTCCAGATCATCCTGCCGCTGCTCTCGCCGCTGATCGATCTGATGTTCATCGCCAGCATCGTGCACTATCTGCTGGACAAACACTTCCATCCGGAAGCAGCCTCCAATGCCAGCTTCCTGAAGCTACTGGCATTCTTCGTCACCTTCATGGTGGTGGACTTTGCCGCGTCAGCGCTCGCTTTCGCGCTTGAACGTAAGCATCCAGCGAGCAAAGGTGATGGATGGCTGCTGGCGCACATCTGGATTCAGCGCTTCAGCTACCGCCAGGTCTTCTCGGTCGTGTTACTGAAGACCATCAAGCGCGCGATCGACGGCAAACCCTTCAACTGGGACAAGCTGGAACGCACGGCACAGATGTCGGTCGAAACGGAACAGCTGACCAAGACGTAGTCCTGAGAGCCGAAGGCAACTATTCAACCATTCAATAAATCAACTATCGGGGCCATCTGGCCCCGCCTAACTTTAGCGATAAACTTAACCTGATATGCCGACCCTTGACCTGCCTCCGTTTGAGAACGAACCCTTTGTCAATTTCAACGACCCGGCCGCAGCGCAATCCATGCGCGAAGGCCTGGATACGGTCGCAGGGCTCCTCGGCAAAGAGTACGACCTCATCATTGGCGGCAGACGCGTCGCCGCCTCCGAAAAGATCGTCTCCGTCAATCCCGCGCGCACGGGGCAGGTTGTCGGCATTCATCAGCGCGCCACCGAAGAGCATGCCGAGCGGGCGATGCAGGCAGCGCAGACGGCCTTCCAGACCTGGTCCCGCCTTCCCATGGAAGATCGCGTCAAAGTTCTGGTTCGCACGGCTCAGCTTGTACGGGCACGTAAGTTCGAGTTCTGCGCCTGGCTGACCTACGAGGTCGGCAAAAACTGGGCCGAAGCAGATGCTGACGTGGGCGAGACCATTGACTTCCTCGAGTTCTACGCTCGCGAAGCTCTGAAGCTCGACCAGTCCACAACACCGATCCAGTATCCCGGTGAGCGCAACCGGCTCCGCTACATGCCTTTGGGTGTCGGCGCCGTGATTCCCCCGTGGAACTTTCCCCTCGCCATCATGGCGGGCATGACGGTTGCCGCCATCGTCTGCGGCAACACTGTCGTTCTTAAGCCATCTGCCGATGCGCCGACCATCGCCGCACGCTTCGTTGCCGTATTGGAAGAAGCGGGTCTGCCTGACGGAGTTGTAAACCTGCTGCAGGGCGAGGGCCCCGAAGTCGGCCGCGCTCTCGTCGACCATCCCCAGACCCGCTTCATCTCCTTCACCGGTTCGAAGGCGGTCGGTCTGGAGATTCATGAGCGCGCTGCCAAGACCCAGCCCGGACAGAAGTTTATCAAGCGCACCATCCTCGAGCTGGGTGGGAAAGACTCCATCATCGTCGAAGCGGACTGCGATCTCGATGCTGCGGTTGAAGGCGTGGTCGCCTCAGCCTTCGGATTCAATGGTCAGAAGTGCTCCGCCTGCTCGCGCGTCATCGTCAACAAGGCGATCTATGACACCTTCACCGACAAACTCCGCGACAAGGTCTCTGCCCTCAAGACGGGCGATCCCGTGGAGAACGTCTATACCGGTCCGGTGAGCAGCCAGCGCGCCTTCGACCGTGTGATGAGTTATCTGGCTCTAGGGAAAACGGAAGGCAAGCTGCTTCTGGGCGGTAACGCTATCCCTACCAAAGAAAACGGCTATTACATTGAGCCCACAATATTTACCGATGTTGCACCAACGGCTCGCATTGCTCAGGAAGAGATCTTCGGCCCGGTGCTCGCCGTAATCAAGTCGCAGGACTTCGACGATGCGCTCTCGATTGCCAACAACACCGAGTACGGTTTGACCGGAGCCCTTTATTCCAACTCCGCCGCCAAACTCGACCGTGCCCGCGTGGAGTTCCACGTCGGCAACTTGTACTTCAACCGCAAGTGCACCGGCGCTATGGTCGGAGCGCATCCCTTCGGCGGCTTCAATATGAGTGGTACGGACTCCAAGGCGGGCGGAGCAGACTATCTGCTACTCTTCACGCAGGCGAAGTCCATCGCTGAAAAAGTGCAGTAGAGCCTCTTCCCTGTAGATTGTGGTGTAGGGCTTCCGTATCTATGGGCGTTTTTCCGCAATGAAAACGCCGCTGCACACCCTGCCGGGCCACCCGGCAACTGGGAAAATGCTCTGGCGTGCATTGACACTCACCGCTGTCTAGAGCAATTCTCCTAATACGGTGGCTTTGGATAAATCTGCGAATGCCGTTTTCTTCGTAGGAAAACGGCGCAAACAGCCAAAACTCCGCCCTACACCTTTAGGAGAAATGCTCTAACGGAAAATTCCCGCGAGCGAGGAGGGACCGTGGCCCGCATTCTCTGCGTAGATGATGAGTCGGATGCTCTGCTTCTGAAATGCGCAATTCTGGATCGGGCCGGTCATACGGCGATCCCGGCTCCATCTGTTACCCAGGCGCTGGCACATCTGCGGACGACGCCCTGCGACGCCATTGTGATGGACTGGCAGCTTGGCACAGAAGACGGTCACCTTCTGCTGCAGCAGATCAAACAGCTCTCTGCAGCTCCCGTCATCGTCGTCTCCGGCTATGTCTCCCGGGCCTTTCAGTCTTCGGAACCGACAGCCGACATCTATCTCGAAAAGCCAGTCGATCCCTCGGAGCTGGTCACGATTCTGGAAACACTCCTCCGCCCGTCAGGGAACGCAGCCCCGCTTGCCAGCTAGGCGTGTTTAGGTGACGGCCACGCCCTCGACCACATGGTGGTGGATGGCGAACAGCGCCAGCTCCAGGCGATCCGAGACGCCGACTTTACCGTAAACACTGCGCAGGTAGTTTTTGACAACCTGCTCCTTGGTGCCTAACTGGTTGGCAATGTCCTTGTTGCGGCATCCCCGGACGATCAGCCCCACGACCTGCATCTCGCGCGGCGTAAGCTTCTCGCGGACGAGGTGACCCATATCATCCTTCGTTCCGGCGGACTGCCTCGTCTCCGGAAAAACCCGCTGCCCGCGGGTTACCCGGCGTACACACTCCACCAGCGCCTGTCCGTCCACATCCCGGTTGACCACGCCAAAGGCCTTGGCCCGTGTCTCCTGGGTCGGTTCTTCACTCTTTTCCAGGACCAGGATGAGTCGGCTACCCGACTCATGGACTGCGGCGAACAGTGCCGGAAGGTCGCTGCACATAGACCGGCCCACCAAAACGATCGATGCCCGGAACGTACGCACGGACTCCATCAGCCGTTGTTCATCGCCACACTGCGCCACGATGCGCGTCTCGTCATCGCGGACTAAAACCCTCGCCATTCCCGCGCGGAAAATTGCCTCGTTGTCTCCCAGAATCAGCCGGACCATCAGTCGATACCTCTCGATAACTCTCTCGTCACGGCTTATCGGCACGCTTGCCGCCCTCGCAAGCGGTGTCTGGAAACGGAACACATCTTGCGCTCGGCACATCTCGAGTTGCAACCTAAATTTTGCGTCCCGGCGGCTGTGGAACGAATCTAAAAGCCGTCGCGAAGCTAGACTCACGGTATGCCCAAACCAATCATCCTCGCAGTCGACGACGATACCAGCGTTCTGGAAGCGGTAGTCCAGGACCTTCGCCGCCATTACGGGCAGCAATACCGTATCCTCCGGGCCGCCAGTGGCAAAGCAGCGCTCGATACGGCTGAACAGCTCAAAGAACGCGGTGAACAGGTCGCACTCTTCCTCTCAGACCAGCGCATGCCCGGTATGACCGGTGTGGAACTGCTGGAAAATGTTATCCCCCTCTATCCAGAGGCGAAGCGAGCCCTTCTGACCGCCTATGCGGACACCGAAGCAGCCATTCGGGCGATCAACTCCGCCAAGATCCACTACTACCTGAACAAGCCCTGGGATCCGCCCGAGGAGAAGCTTTACCCGGTGCTGGATGATCTTCTGGAAGCCTGGCAGCAGGGTTACAAACCTGCCTTCGAGGGACTTCGGGTTATCGGCACCCGCTGGTCGCCCCAGGACCACGCAACCCGGGACTTTCTCGGCCGCAACCATGTGCAGTATCAGTGGCTTAACCTGGAACAGCACCCCGAAGCCACCAAGCTGCTGGAAGAGCACAAGCTCGATGCCAAAAACCTGCCGGTGGTCTGCTTCGGGAACGGAGACGTTCTGGTGCAGCCGTCGCAGCTCGAACTCGCCCAGAAGATTGGCCTCCGTACCCAGGCGGAACAACAGTTCTACGATCTGGTTGTCATCGGGGCAGGTCCCGCCGGCCTGGCCGCCGGCGTCTACGGAGCCTCCGAGGGCCTTCGCACCCTGATCGTGGAGCCTGAGGCACCTGGTGGACAGGCAGGCTCCTCCTCCCGCATCGAGAACTACCTTGGCTTCCCCCAGGGCCTCTCCGGCGAAGAGCTGGCCAAGCGCGCCACCTTACAGGCCAACCGTCTCGGAGCCGAGTTCCTCACCCAGCGTGCTACCTGCGTTCGCGGCGAAAACAACTACCACATCATCACGATGGCCGATGGCAATGAGGTCTCCTGCCATGTCTGCCTGGTCGCCACCGGCGTCTCCTACTGCAAGCTTGACGTCTCCGGAGCCGACCGCTTCACCGGTGCAGGCGTGTACTATGGCGCTTCCATGAGCGAGGCCATCTCCTGCGCCAATGAAGAGGTCTACATCGTAGGTGGAGCGAACTCTGCCGGCCAGGCCGCCATGCACTTCTCCAACTACGCCGCTTCCGTGCGGATGTTGGTCCGCGGCGTTGGTCTTGAGAAGTCGATGTCGAAATACCTGATCGATCAGATCGCCTCCCGTCCGAACATCACGGTCGAAACTCAGACTGAGATCGTCGGCTTCGATGGCGATACTCATCTTGAGTGCATTACCGTGAACACTCCGAAGGGCGAAGAGAAGCGCTCCACCTCTTCTGTCTTCATCTTCATCGGTGCCGCACCCAAGACCGATTGGCTGCCCTCCACCGTTTTGACTGACGCTCGCGGCTTCATCCTTGCAGGTCCGGACCTCCCTTCTGACCTGAGAGCAAAACTCAAGATCGATCGCGATCCATATCTGCTGGAGAGCAGTGTCCCCGGCATCTTTGTCGCCGGTGATGTCCGCCATGGCTCCGTCAAGCGCTGTGCCTCCGCCGTTGGCGAAGGCTCAATCGCCGTACAGTTCGTTCACCAATATCTCGCAAACCTTTCCAGATGATGATTGACCTAACCCAGACCGTGTCGCTCACACCCGCCGAAGTTACTGAAAAACTTCGTGCGCTGCCTGTCTTCTCCAACCTCTCCGAAGAGGAGCTGACCTGTATCTCGTCAGCTCCTGTCGTGCATGTCCCTGCAGGGCAGATTCTTGCCCAACAGGGAGAGAAGCTGACCCTGTTTGGCATACTGCTGCAGGGGTCAGTCCGTGGTTATTACTACTACGGCACCAAGCAGGTACAGACGGTCTCCACTCTCGAGCCTGGGGCGGTCATGGGCGAGTACGCCCTCATCACCCAGCAGGCAATCCCTGTCACCGCAGAGGCATTAGAAGACTGCCTGATCCTCTCCTACTCCGTAGAAGAATTCTGGGGCCTGATGGCGCGCTGCCCTTCTATGCGCGCCTTTATCCTGGGCCAGTTGAATGAGCGGTTGCGCGGCGCACAGCACCGCTCCATTCAGGAAGAGAAGCTGGCTGCCCTCGGTACTCTGACTGCCGGTCTGATGCACGAGCTGAATAACCCGGGCGCAGCCGCCAGTCGCGCCGCCAGCCAGCTCCGAAGCAATCTTCGCCTGATGCATGAGCTGGGCAAGGCGTTCTCTAAAGAACACGACATGATGGAGTTCAACTGTGTGTGGTCGTTGCAGGAACGTGCCTTCTCCACAGAGCGGCCACAGTGCATGAGCTCCCTGGAAGAGGCCGACGCTGAAGAGGCGCTGGCCGAGTGGCTGGAAACCAATAACGTTTCCAACTCCTGGGGCCTGGCTCCCGTTTTGACCTCCATCGGCATCACTACCCACGATCTGGATTGCCTGAAGGCTGAAACACTCCAGGATGGTAAACATTCGGTCGAAAACATCATCGCCTGGCTCGCCTCCATGGTCAGCTCCATGCAACTGGTAGGCACCATCGAAGAAAGCATCACCCGCATCACCGGCCTCGTCAAAGCAGTAAAGACGTACACCTACGAAGGCAAGAGCGGACAATCCATAGACCTGAATGAGAGCGTGCATGCCACGCTCATTCTTTTGAAACATAAGATCTACGAGAAACAGCTCAGCATCAAAAAGAGCTTTGCCGGCGGCCTTCCTCCTCTCTCTGTCCACGCCGCGGGCCTGAACCAGATCTGGACCAACCTCCTCGACAACGCGATTGATGCAGCGCCCGCCCAGGGCGGCGAGATCAGCGTAAAGACCGGAACGAACGATGGCCGGATCTTCGTCACCATCGGAGACAACGGAGCCGGTATCGCACCCGAAGACCAGGGCAAGATCTTCGAAACCTTCTTCACGACCAAGCCCATGGGTGTCGGCACGGGACTCGGACTCGGCATCGCACAACGCATCGCCGAACAGGCGGGCGGCGCCATCAGCTTCACCTCGGAGCCCGGCAAAACGGAGTTTACCGTCAGCTTTCCCATCAAGCAGGAGTCGAAGTAGCTTTTCCTGAGATGTCCGAACAACGCCTGTAACCTGCCAGCGGGTCCGGAGTCCAATGCGAGGAGGGTTAACTGCCATGCGCAAACTTTCAGCAGTATTCGCGGGCATACTTGCCATGCTCACACTCCCAGGAGGAGCCGCGACGAAGCAGCCGGTTCCCGCTCCGGCTCACGATGCCGCCCTCGCTACGACCCATGGCCGCCAGACAGCCGTCTTTGCCGGTGGATGCTTCTGGGGCACACAGGCTGTCTTTCAGCGTCTGAAGGGTGTGCTGCACACCACGGCCGGATACTCCGGCGGCACCAAAGAGACGGCAAACTACGGCCAGGTTGTCACGGAGACCACCGATCACGCCGAGTCGGTTGAAGTCGTCTACGATCCTGCGCGCATCACCTACGGCACGCTGCTGCGCATCTTCTTCTCCGTAGCGCACGATCCCACACAGCTCAACCGCCAGGAGAACGACATCGGCTACTCTTACCGCTCGGCTATCTTTTACGCCAATGAAGAACAGCGCAAGCTGGCCACCGATTACATCACCCAGCTGGATGCGGCCCATGTCTTCCACGGGAAGATTGTCACCAAGCTCTCTCCTCTGCAGGCTTTTTACCCCGGAGAGGACTATCACCAGGACTATGCGCTCAAAAACCCGGGCAATTCCTACATCCAGGTGTGTGACCTTCCGAAGATCGCAGCTCTGAAGGCGCAGTTCCCGGAACTCTTCGTCGAATACAACGGCCACTATCAGCCGTAAAGAACAGTAATCAACAGTAAAGAACGCAGGAGAAACGGGCTGTAACCGTTTTTCCTGCGGCTTTTTTCGCACCCGTCCCGTCAAACCTCCACTACGCAATCACATCTGTTTTCCTTTGTGGAGGTTGTATGTCTCACAAGCCCACTCTGCTTCTGGCAGGTCTGCTGATTTTTGCCAGCGCCGCTGCCAATGCTCAGATGCCCGGTCCCGGCGGCCCCGGTGGACCGCAGCAGCCACCGCCGCCCCCGACTCCCGGCGCCAAACTGGACGTCATCTCCGATGGTTCGTCTGCCAGCTATCGTGTGACCGAACAGTTTGTCGGCGTGGCTTTTACCAATGAAGCCATCGGTACGACGAACCTGGTCTCTGGCACCCTGACCATCAAGGCCGATGGAACCGTCGATCCCGGCTCCAAGATCACCGTTGACCTGCGCGGCCTGAAGAGCGACCAGGACCAGCGCGACGGCTTTGTCCAGAACCGCACCCTGGAGACCGCAAAGTTCCCCACAGCGGAGTTCGTTCCCACCAAGGTGACTGGCCTGGATAAGCTGATTCCCTCCGCCGGACAGACAGGCATTGCCCTCACCGGCAACCTCACCATCCACGGCGTGACCAAAGAGGTCACCTTCCAGGGCATCGCCACTTTCAATCCGCGCGACAACATGGTCGCCGGCCGCGCCAAGACGATCCTGACCTTCGACCAGTTTGGCCTCAATCCGCCAAAGATCGGCCGCCTGGCCAGCGTCGAAAACAAGATTGACCTGGAACTTGCCTACCGCTTCAAGCGCAGCCTGCCGTAAGCGGCTTTCAAACGAAAAAGGCCCGGATAATTCCGGGCCTTTTCTATCTGACACAAGACATCTTTAGGAACATAGACGTCAATCACTGTTGATAAAGTGCAGGCAAATTACGGCCGCCAAAAACTACACGTTCGAACCTCACCGAGTCACCGTCAATCGAAAAGAGAATGACATACCGGCCAAATACAGCAAGCCGCGCTTCTTCCCCAATCTCAGGCCTTAACTGGTAGTGCGAAGGATTCTGTGAAATCCTCCGTATCTCTTCGCGCATCTCACGCACAAAAGTGACGGCACGGCGCGGATTGTCCTGAGCTATCCAATTTGCGATGTCTTCAAGGTCGTCCTTGAGAATCGGTGAGAGTGTGTAGCGCACTAGCGAGTGACGCCTCTTGCGTTCGCGATTGCCTGATACTTAGCCTCAAGCTCATCGAACACTTCATCCGGATCAAGACCTGGACTTTTGTCGGCACGCGCTTGTTGCCATAGCTGACGCAACTCAGTGACGCCGTTTTGCTGCAATTGGCGTTTATACGTCCAGTCGCGTAAGGCATCACGAATGACCTCGCTCGAAGAGGCATACTCCCCGCTATCAACAGCCTGACGGACCTGAGAAACCATCTCAGGAGGAAGAGCGATCGAAATCTTTTCAATAGAAGCCATCGTGCCCTCCGGTAGGAATTATTCCTACCGAAGCATAACACGTTTCCAGCACCTACAAAATCCCCATCCTCTTCGCCGACTCAGTCAGAATCTCCAGCGCCCGATCCAACTGAGCCTTCGTGTGCTCACTTGAAACAATCGTCCGTACACGCGCCTTTCCTTCCGGAACCGTCGGAAATGCAATCCCTGTCGCCAGCAACCCAGCTTCGAACAATGCCTTGCTGAACTCCATCGTCAGTTTTCCCTCACCGACGATGATCGGCGTAATCGGAGTCTCGCTGGCGGGCGTCGTCTTTCCGCCCACATCAAACCCAGCATTCGTTAGCTGCTGTTTGAAGTAGCGCGTGTTCTCCCACAGCCGGTCGATCCGCTCCGGCTCATTCTCCAGAAGATCGAAGGCCGCAATGCAGGTCGCCGCCACCGACGGTGGATGCGATGTCGAGAACAGAAACGGTCGCGCACGATGGTAGAGATACTCAATCAGGTCGCGCGATCCGCACACATACCCGCCCAAAGCACCAATCGCCTTCGACAGCGTGCCTACCTGCACATCCACACGTCCATGACAGTGGAAGTGATCGACCGAACCGCGCCCGTTGCGGCCCAGCACGCCGGATGCATGAGCATCGTCCACCATCATGATGGCGCCGTACTGCTCCGCCAGATCGGCGAGTTTGTCTACGGGACCGATATCACCATCCATCGAGAAGACACCGTCCGTGATGACTAACTTGCGGCCGGGTTCATTCTGTACTTCCTTCAGCAGCTCTTCGCAGTGAGCGGCATCCTTATGGCGAAAGACCTTGATCTTCGCCCGCGAGAGCCGCGCCCCATCGATGATGGAAGCGTGGTTCAGCTCATCAGAGAGAATGAAATCTTCCTTGCCGAGGATCGATGAGACCGTTCCCGCATTTGCGGCAAAGCCCGACTGGAAGACGACGCAGGCTTCCACGTTCTTAAAAGCCGCAATTTTTTCTTCGAGCTCAAGGTGGATTTTCATTGTGCCGGCGATCGTCCGCACCGCACCGGAGCCGACACCATACTGCTCAGTCGCCTTCAGTGCGGCTTCCTTCAGCTTTGGGTGATCACACAGGCCGAGGTAGTTGTTGGAGGCAAGGTTGATCACCTCGCGGCCGTCGTAGATGCTGACCGGCCCCTGTTCTCCATCGAGTACACGCAGCTTGAAATAGGTCCCGCGCTCCTTCAGCTCATTCAGGGCAGCGGTCAGATGTGCAAGTTGAGGACGTGTCTGGCTCATGCGTTATATCGTGCTCCAATCCAGGATGACCTTCCCTGAGCTTCCTTCCCGCATTGCGTCGAAGCCCTTTTCGAACTCGTTCCACTGGTAGCGATGCGTGATCACCTTGCTGATATCGAGACCCGACTGCAGCATCACCGTCATCTTGTACCAGGTCTCATACATCTCGCGGCCATAGATACCACGAATGGTGAGCTGATCGAAGATCACGTGGTTCCAGTCGATGGCAATCTCCGAGGGCGACGGGATACCCAGCATCGCAATCTTGCCACCGTGCGACATGGTCGCGATCATGTCTCGGAAAGCGTTCTGATTGCCGCTCATCTCCAGCCCTACATCGAAACCCTCATGCATATCGAGCTGCTGCATCACATCCGTGAGGCTCGTCTCCTTCGGATTCACCGCCAACGAGACACCCGCAGCTTTGCGTGCCAGCTCCAGCCGGACCGGATTCAGGTCTGTAATCACGACATGCCTCGCTCCGGCATGCTTCGCGACAGCAGCGGCCATAATGCCGATGGGACCTGCTCCCGTTACCAGCACATCCTCTCCCAGTACCGGGAAGGCTAGCGCCGTATGCACGGCATTGCCAAAGGGATCGAAGATCGCCGCAACATCTGTGGGGATATTGTCGGCATGCCGCCAGATATTGGTCATCGGCAGCACCACATATTCGGCAAAGGCTCCAGAGCGGTTCACACCGACACCCAGCGTATGAGCACAAAGGTGGCGTCGCCCCGCCAGGCAGTTGCGGCAGCGGCCGCAGACCACGTGTCCCTCACCGCTGACCCGGTCTCCCGGATGGAAGTCGGTGACATTAGAACCAACCTCAACGATCTGACCGACAAATTCGTGGCCAATGGTCATCGGCACCGGAATCGTCTTCTGGGCCCATTCATCCCATTGATAGATATGAAGATCTGTGCCGCAGATCCCTGTTGCCAGAACCTTGATCTTGACGTCGTTGATGCCGATCTCCGGCTCAGGAACATCTTCCAGCCACAGCCCTCTTTCGGCTCGGCTCTTGACGAGAGCTTTCATGCGCAACCCTGCAGCTTTCCGGGCGCCCTTTGGGGGGTCGGACGCCGCCCCCATTTTAGAGCCCGCCGCCCTTGACGTGAGGCCCGGGAACATCTAACCTCTCACTAATGGTTATGAACCGCATCGCCGCTTGTACCTGTTGCGTTTGTTGCAACAGCGTATGCTGCTGCGCGGTTTCTGACCTGGCCTAGCCAAAGCGTAAAAACGCTCCCAAGATTCAGAGACCCACGCATCAGCCAAAGCGCGATGCGTGGGTTTTCTCTTTCCGGCGCATCGCGAAACAACGAACCACCCCGGTAAGGAGTTTCGCAACGATGTCACCGAATCAAACCAAGGTCGCCGTCAAGCACAACACAGCCGTCATTGACATGCTGGCCATCGGTATTGCCCTGGCACTGGCCGTACTGGTCCGTCTCAACGTTGTTCCGCATATCAGCTTCTAGCACTTTGCAGTCTCGCTGAACCGTGTCTACTGTACTCGCATCCCCGGATACCTCCGCGCGGAGTTCCGCGTCTGTCTACAGGGGACTTTTGCGTCTGCTACCGGGCATCGCGCTGCTCTTCGGTATCGGGTTCCTCGGCAAACTGATCGAGCACGAATTTACCCACC
This sequence comes from Terriglobus sp. 2YAB30_2, assembly GCF_052114765.1. Taxonomy (NCBI): domain Bacteria; kingdom Pseudomonadati; phylum Acidobacteriota; class Terriglobia; order Terriglobales; family Acidobacteriaceae; genus Terriglobus; species Terriglobus sp. 2YAB30_2. The sequence continues at coordinate 34,065 of NZ_JBFRFJ010000005.1, read as the reverse complement.
TTCGCACCGAGTACCATCTGCGCCTGCCGCAGATCGAGTATGTGCTCTGGGCCATCATCCTCGGCCTCATCGTCTCCAACTCCATCGGCGTCAAACCCATCTTCCGTCCCGGTGTCGCTACCTATGAGCTCTGGCTGAAGCTCGGTATCGTTCTGGTCGGCGCACGCTTTGTCTTCTCCGATGTCTTGCGCATCGGCACCGTCTCCCTGCTGCTCGTATTTATCGAGCTGGCGCTGTCACTCACTGTCATGACGCTGCTGGGCCGCATCTTCGGCCTGCGTCCGAAGCTGACCTCGCTGCTCGCCATCGGCTCCTCTATCTGCGGCGTCACCGCCATCATGGCAGCGCGCGGAGCGATCGAGCCCGAGGAAGAAGACGTCTCCACCTCGATCGCCGCGATTCTCACGCTGGGCGCAATCGCTCTCTTCACCTTCCCGGCGATCGGCCACCTGCTCCATCTAAGCCAGGAGAGCTACGGCATCTGGACCGGCCTGGCCGTTGACAACACTGCCGAGGCTACCGTGACCGGCGCGCTCTACGGCGATGTTGCCGGACGCTTCGCTATCCTCGCCAAGACAGCTCGCTCTGCCTTCATCGGCTTTGTCGTTCTCGGTTACGCCGTCTACTGGGCTTCCAAGGGACAGGCGCCCGATGTACCGAATAAGGCGCTGTTCCTCTGGCAAAAGTTCCCCAAGTTCATCCTCGGCTTTCTCGTCATCTCGGTGCTCGCTTCTTCGAGCTTCTTCAATACCTCGCAGCTTTCCAGCCTGAGCAATCTTTCGCGCTGGGCGTTTCTTCCGGCATTTGCCGGAGTTGGCCTGCGCACCAACCTGCGCGACCTGACCGGGCAAGGCTGGCGGCCCATCGTGGTCGGCATTCTCGGCGAGATCTTCATCGCCCTGGTCACACTTGGACTGGTCTACTGGACCTTCATCCGCGGAGACATTCGTTAATGTCACGCCGCGCCTCCGCAGAATCCTGTTGTTGTTGTCGCTGACCCGTTCGGGTATTGCGCACCTTCCTGCATCTTCTGGCCAGTTTTCACTTCACATCTAAGCCGCGCTGCACCCTGCAGACGCGCACCCAAGAACCACAAGGAGATTGACTCCATGCGCCGTATCGCATATTTCGCTGCATTCCTGCTCCTATTCGCCAGCTTCGCCCTCCTCCGAGCCCACGCCCAGATGGTGGGCGGCTCCATCTCCGGCACGGTTACCGATGCCAGCGGAGCCGCCATCTCCGATGCAACCGTCATTGTCCGTAACGAAGAGACGGGCACCGAACGCCACCTGACCACTGACGCACAGGGCCGCTACTCCGCACCCTCCGTCACCATCGGGCGCTGGTCTGTCAGTGCCGAGAAGGACGGCTTTGCCCGCCAGACTCTTACCGCCGTGCCGGTCGTCGTCGGACAGGCTGTCACTGCTGACATCCGGCTTACTGTCGGCGAGATCTCGCAGGCGGTCTCCGTGGTCGACACACCGCCGGTCGTCAACCTGTCCACCCAGCAGACCGCCGGCCTTGTCGATGAGCGTGCCGTAAAAGAGCTTCCCCTCAACGGCCGTTCCTACGATCAGTTGCTGACTCTCAATCCCGGCGTGGTCAACTACACCGGTCAGCGCTCCGGTTCAGTCGGCACTTCGAACTCATCGGTCGGCGCCATGTTCTCCGTTGCAGGCCGCCGGCCGCAGGACAACATCTTCCTTCTGAACGGTATTGAATACACCGGCGCCTCGCTGATCAACGTCACGCCCGGCGGCGCCAGCGGACAGCTTCTCGGCGTCGATGCGGTGCGCGAGTTCAACGTCATCACCGACACTTACGGCGCCAACTACGGTAAGCGCCAGGGTGCGCAGATCTCTATCGTTACCGCCAGCGGCACCAACCAGTACCACGGCAACGTCTACGAGTTCCTGCGCAACTCCTCGCTCGACGCCCGCAACTACTTCGATCAGCCAGGAGCCAACGGCAAGCGCCTCCCGCAGTTCCAGCGCAACAACTTCGGCGGCTCTGTCGGCGGACCTATCCGCAAGGACAAGCTGCTGCTCTTTGCCAACTACGAGGGCTATCGCCAGAATCTTGGCCTCTCCAACAAGGCCATCGTTCCCAACGATCGCGCGCGCCAGGGATACGTCCCCAACAGCAGCGGGACCGGAGAGACCTACGTCGGCGTGGCGCCCGGCGTTGCTAATCTGCTGAAGCTGTGGCCGCAGGCCAACGGCCCCGATCTCGGCTCAGGCCTGGCGTACGCCTACTCCAATCCTGTACAGCGTATCCGCGAAGACTTCGGGACCACGCGCTTCGATTGGAACCTCGGCAGCAAGGACCAGTTCTTCTCCGTCTACACCGTCGATGACTCAACCGCACACACACCGACAGTGAATCCGCTTACGTGGATCAACGAAAATGTGCGCGAACAGGTCACCAGCCTGCAGGAACAGCACGTCTTCTCACCGCGTCTGTTGAACACTGCCCGCTTCGGCTACTCGCGCGCGGCCTTCTTCTTCTCCGGCGAAGTTCCAGTGGATGGCGTTACACCGTTCGTCGTCGGCAAACCCGTCGGAGCCATCGTGATCGCGGGCTCAACTGCATCGAACGGCGTATCCCAGGTCTCAACCGCAGGCGCCAACGTGGGTTCGAACAACCGCGCCGTGCGCAACCTCTTCACCTTCGACGACCACATCTTCTATACCGTGGGCCGTCATCAGATCGAGGCCGGCGTATGGCTGCAGCGGCTGCAGGCCAACGACCTTTTGGCGCAGAACCAGTACGGCCAGGCCTCCTTCTCCACGCTCACCACCTTCCTGCAAGGCACAGCCGCCACCTTCAGCGTCGTTCCAGCTCCGACAGCGCTTGGCTTCCGCGCTCTCTTCGGTGCGGGCTTCGTCGAAGATACTTTTCGCGTCACTCCGCGACTCGAAATCCGCGCGGGCTTCCGTTTCGAGTCAGCCAGCAACTGGAGCGAGACGCAAAATCGCGCCGCCAACTACAACCTCAACAACTGGGTCATCGACACCAACCCGACAGTCGGCAAGTATGCGCTTTCCGACAACAAGGCCAAGTTCCTCCCAGAGCCTCGCCTGGGCCTCTCCTGGTCACCCTTTGCCAGCGGCAAGACCGCGATCCGTCTCGGCGCGGGTATTCATCGCGCACTGCTGGATAACCTCGACTACCGCCTGACCCAGGTCGCCCCCTTCAATACCACCCTGGCCTTCAAGAATGTCCCGGTATCCAGTCTGGCAATTACACCTTCCACAACCGCAGCAGCCGGTTCGCTGATCTCGCCCTCGAACGTACAGCCCGACATCCGCACTCCAACGGTCATTGCATGGTCGTTGCGCGTCGAACAGCAGATCGCTAGCAATACCTCCCTTACCGTCGGCTATGCAGGATCGCGCGGCTACCACCAGATCGTCTCCGGCGACCTCAACGAGCCGGCTGCAGTCGTCTGCCCGAATCCCTCCTGCCCCGCATCACTGGCCGCCGGCACCGTCTACTATCCGACGACCACCAAGCTGAATCCGAATGTCGCCAACACCACCTCCTGGTGGTCTGCGGCAAACACCTTCTACAGTGCGTTGCAGGTGGACGTCCGCCGGCAGTTCTCGCACGGTCTGCAGATTCGCGGCAACTACACCTTTGCACGCAATCTCGACAACGGCTCCGCATGGAACACCAGCGTCAGTGCCAACACGCCTGCCTTCGTCAGCGTTCCTTACTTCCCCAAGCTTGACTGGGGCCGTGCCGCTACGGACATCAAACACAACGCTGCAATCAACGGCACCTGGGAGATCCCCTTCGCACACCGGCTCAGTTCCGGCATTGCGCGTCAGACTCTCGATGGCTGGACGGTCAGCAGTATCGCCAACCTGCAGTCAGGCTTCCCCTTCACACCTCAGCTTGGCTATAACCCGACCGGCAGCGGAGACACCCGCAACCCCGTACGTCCCGACGTCAATCCGAACTTCAACGGCAGCCTCTATCCGCATACCGTCAACCAGTGGTTCAATCCTGCCGCCTTCAGCGCTCCTCACTATGGCGCTGTGGGAAACCTGGGACGTGACACTCTTACCGGACCGCATCTCCTTAACGTCGATCTGTCGCTGCTCAAGCGCTTCAAGGTCGGTGAACGGGTAAATGCGCAGTTCCGCGCCGAGGCCTTCAACTTCCTGAACCACACCAACTTCGCCCTTCCCAACCCCACCGTCTTCAGCTCAGGCCCGACGCAGGGCACTGCCGCCAATCAGACCACCGCTGCGGTGGCCTCGCCCACGGCAGGCGCTATCACCGCAACCTCGACTACCTCCCGACAGTTACAGTTCGGTCTCAAGCTGGCTTTCTAAGTAGCCGATAACTCAAACAGATGGCGCGGCCGTTGCCGCGCCATTTTTGTGCCGCGTCCGATTAGCGCACAGAATATGCGAAAATCGATACGGGACACCTTGAAACCCCTGCCGAAAGTACCTGCGCAGGCTTAGCATAGGTGTGGCGGATTTTCGAGGAAAAATTCGCCTTTTGGAGAAGATGGTGCAATGGCGACAAAGGCTCCTGTCGAACGGAAGAAAACCACAACCCCACAAAAGAATGGAACGGCACCCGGAATGACGCGCGACGTTGTGTTCGATGTATTTCGTCGCTGGGGTTATCTGCAGGCACAGCTTGATCCGCTGGGCCAGCACCTTCCGCCGGAGCCCTTCCCGGTCGATGTGCCCGAAGACGAGCTTTCCAGCGAAATCGCGCAGGAGGCTCGCAGCTACTACTGCGGCACTATCGCAGCGGAGTTCATGCATATTCCGTCGCCTGAGCGACGCCAGTGGCTGCAGGATCGCATAGAGCGGCCGGCGCCAAAGTACGACCAGAAGCGCATCCTCTCTCAGCTGATCCGAGCGGATATCTTCGAGCAGGTTATCCAGGCCCGCTATCTCGGAACGAAGCGCTTCTCCCTCGAAGGCCTCTGCTCTTTCATTCCTTTCCTCGACCAGCTTTTCGCCACCAGCGCCGCACAAGGCGTTGAGACGTGCGTCTTTGGCATGGCTCACCGCGGACGTCTGAACGTGATGACCAACACCGTCGGCCGCGCGGCTGTGGAGCTCTTTACCAAGTTTGAAGATGTCGATCCCCGCTCCACGTTGGGCGGCGGCGACGTGAAGTATCACTTAGGAGCCACCGGTGGCTACACCTCGCCCGAGGGCAAGAAGATAGCGCTGCACCTGGCCTCCAACCCTTCGCACCTCGAAGTGGTGAATCCGGTGGTCATCGGCCGCGTACGCGCTAAGCAGATGCGTATCGGCGCAGACGGTTGGAAGAAGGTTCTTCCCATGGTCATCCACGGCGATGCAGCTTTCGCCGGACAGGGCGTGACCGCCGAGACGCTGAATCTGGCTACAATCAACGGCTACAACGTCGGCGGAACCATCCAGGTACTCACCAACAACCTGCTCGGCTTCACAGCCATGCCGCAAGAGTCCAACTCGTCGCGCTACGCCACTGACCTTGCCAAGCGTCTGCCGATCCCCATCTTCCACGTCAACGCGGAAGATGTCGACGCGGTCGTCCGTGTTGCGGAGATCGCCGCTGACTACCGTGCGACCTTCGGCTCTGATGTTGTGGTCGATCTGATCGGGTATCGCAAGCACGGCCACTCCGAAGTAGACGATCCGACAGTCACCCAGCCGCGCCGCTATGCCCTGATCAAGGACCGTCCGGCTATCTACCAGGCCTATGCGCAGAAGATCGGCATCGATCCGTCAGCAGAAGCTAAGGCTGTTCAGGAAGAGTTGCTCAACGCGCAGAAGCAAGCGACGCAGGCCACCGAGATCCCGCATATGGCCGACGCGCCTGCGTACTGGGATAACTACAAGGGCGGCTATCTTCCGGTCAACGACGACACCGTCACCGGCCTGCCCGCCGAACGCATCGCGGAACTGGTCAACAAGCTCACTACCTATCCGGCGGACTTCAATATCCATCCCAAGGTGAAGGCACTTCTCGCTCAGCGCAAAGAGATGGGAGAGGGCAAGCGTCCGTTCGACTACGGTATGGCTGAGCTGGTCGCCTATGCCTCCCTGCTTGAGTCCGGCACACCGGTTCGCCTCTCCGGACAGGACTCGCAGCGCGGCACCTTCAACCAGCGCCACAGCTTCTATACCGATACCGAGACGGAGTTCCGCTGGTCGCCGCTGCAGCACCTCAGCGACAAGCAGGGGAACTTCGAAGCCTATAACTCCATGCTCTCCGAAGCCGCTGTACTTGGCTTTGAGTACGGCTTCTCGCGTGACTTCCCTGAAGCTCTCGTTCTCTGGGAGGCGCAGTTCGGTGACTTCTCCAACGGCGCACAGATGGTCATTGACCAGTTCATCTCCGCAGCAGAGACCAAATGGCACCTGCTCTCCGGCGTTGTATTGCTGCTGCCGCACGGCTACGAAGGCCAGGGTCCGGAGCACTCCTCCGCCCGTATGGAGCGTTATCTGCAGCTGTGCGCGCAGGACAACATGATCGTGGCACAACCTTCCAACGCAGCACAGTACTTCCATCTGCTGCGCCGCCAGGCTCTGTCGCCCTATCGCAAGCCGCTGGTCGTCTTCACGCCCAAGAGCATGCTGCGTCATCCGGATGCGATCTCTCCCATTGCTGACTTCAGCCACGAGCACTTCCAGACGGTGCTGCCCGAGGGCGAGGTCAAGAACGCCAGGCGCCTGCTCATCTGCAGCGGCAAGGTCGGACACAATCTCCGCGTCGAGCGCGCCAAGCGCAAGGACACCGAGACCGGCATTATCTTCATCGAACAGCTCTTCCCCTGGCCGGAAGCTGCACTGCAGGCCGCCATCGCACAGCATCCGAATGTCGAAGAGCTTGTCTGGGTGCAGGAAGAGCCAGCCAACATGGGCCCGCTTACCTACATCAACCCGAAGCTGCGCTACGCCGCCGGCGACATTCCGGTACGCACTGTCAACCGTGCCGCAGCCGCCAGCCCAGCCACCGGGTCGGCCAAGGCGCACGAGATCGAAGAGAAGCTGCTGATGGAGATCGCCTTCGGACGCATCTAGACCTCAGCCATCACCAAAATAAAAATGCCCGGCCTCGTGCCGGGCATCGCTATTTCGGGAGCTTCATCGCCGACCGCAGCGCCACCAGGCCCAGCGTCCCTACGACACCGATCAGCGCCAGCCACAGCAACTGCGGATAGCGGTCGGTCAGTGGACGCTTCGCCTGTGCCTGGTGAAAGAGCTCATTGCCCTCCTCCGCCCGTATCGTCGCCTCAGCCTGTCGTCCGCTTACCGGAAAGATCCGCGCATAGTCATAGACCGGGGCCGGCAGTGTCTTATCGCCGTAGTACAGCACCGGCGAACTGGCGACGTTCGCCTGCCAGCATAGCTTTCGCTGGCGCATCTCCAGGTTGACGGCGGCAATCGGCAAGGGCTGGTCGTCACCGTTCTCGACGGCAATCTCCACGGTTGCCGGCGACTGTAGATTCGCTCCAATGGTGAACGGAATCGTCAGATCCTCGTCTTCAATCTCGCGCCCGCCGCGCGTGATCTTCACATGCAGAATCTCTCCCGTAGCCGACTCGCTGCGGCTGCCTTCCTCGGACGCACGCGCCGTCACCCTGACCGTGCGCGCAAAATTCACAGTCTTCTCTGTCTGCATCTGGAACCGGACACGCTCCACCGGCACCTGCGGCGGCAACGCAATCGTTATCACCGTCTGCCGCCCCTGTTGGGTGAAGTTCGTACTGTGAGCCACGATGGTGTAGAGCGTCTGTTCCTCGCGGCTTGGCGGAATCGTCGCTCCTCGTACACTCCCTGTCGTAAGAGCATGTGGATTCCCCTGCGACGGAATCGGCATGAGTTCGACGTGCAGGATGGGAAAGGTGCTCTCCTGCAGATGCAGCGTCGTGTTGCGGCCGAGATGCTGGCTTGAGAGATCAAAGATCGTATAGCTGCCAAGCTCTTCACTGCCCGCCGAGACCTTCGCTGCCGCCAGAAAGTCCTTTGCCGCCAGATTCAGCTCGATCTCGGTATACGGATGTCCCGGCATCACAAGATCGAAAACGAGAGAATTGCCCTGGGTTGCAAGATTCAGCACCCGTGCGGACTCGGCCTCCGGCGTGGCCGGTTCGGAGACCGTGGTGGCATATGGCACCTCATGTCCGCCGGCAAAGAGCCGCAGATCACGCAACGCCGGCGCAGCATGGGCAAATACGTCAGAGTCCAGCACGGCGCATGCCTGGTCCGCACCGCCTGCGGAAGGCGCGGTCAGTTGGCGCTGGTAGCGGAAATCCGAAGGTTGGGGGGAAGGAGCCGTCGCTGCCACCAGCAACGCCAGCCCTGCGGCAAACCACTTCACAACAAACTACTCCTCTGAACGGGACACGGCCTTCAGGCCGAGCCAGTCCTTCTGATAGACGAAGCTTACGGCCATCAACAACGCACCAAGGCCGATAAAGCTGAGAACCCGGTATCCCTGTGACAGGCTGCGCATGTCGTACAGGAAGACCTTCCCTATGGTAGCGACCAGCAGCACCAGCCCCTGCCAGCGCACGAAGGCTGTACGCTTCCAGAAGCCGACCGCCAGCAGTGCCGCACCGTGCAGCATCATGAACGCCGAGAAAGTGAACTCCAACGCAATCGAATCATCCAATGTTGCCCGAACGGTTAAAAACGCAAAGATCTCGCGGCGTACGGTGACAAGCAAAAGCAAATTTAACGCTACGGAAGCGATCGCGGGAATCTGCATCTGACCACGCTTGAGATCGATCCAGATCACAACCGCCAACGCGGCGATGGCACAAACCTCGGCTACGAAACCAGCATTCGCAAACGGAGTTGGCCCGCTGTGGGTCCACCAGGGCAACGTGATAGCTCCAACGTACCCCAGAACAAGCGCTCCCAACGAAAGCCAGCGCACGCTGGACTGCAGGCTGCTTGCCTGGTGCTTCATCTTCTCGGCTGCGATCCAGTACAAAGCAACACCCTCGGCCAGCCATCCGATGGTGATCCAGCGCCCCGACGCTTTCAGCGGAATCGCGATGGTCAGGAAGACGATCGCAAGCGACAGGTGAATTGCCTCGGTAACCGCGTTCGGCCGCAGTCGGATCTGCAGCCGCATCAGCAAGAGATACAGGGCGGCGAACGCAACCGCTCCCCAGCTCAACCATGCGTGCCGCCCACTATCCTGCAGCAACGAATAAAAGGTCAGCGAACCATAGGCGCTTGCAGCCAGCGGCAGCCATACCGACAGCACAGCGTTCCCTTCCGACGATTGGATGAACGGCACCAGCGCAAATAAAAGAAAGAGCACCAGGACGAAAAAGCTGACCAGACCGAACTGATCCGCTGTAAAAAAACGCGTATACCAGCCAATGGTGTAGATCGAAGACATCGCCAGTGCTCCCAGCAACAGACGAGGCCATACCTTGAACACCAGCAGAACCGCCACAGAGCCACTCAACAGAATGAGATAGCTGAAGAGAAAAACCACATGGTTCTGCCCGGTCGACAGGAGCCCTGGTGTTGCAAACCCTCCAGCAAGAGCGTAGGCAGCAAGCAGCTCGGCATCCTGTGCCCAGGCCATCCAGGCATTCCACGCAGTCACCGCCAGCATGGCCGTGAAGACAACACCTACCGGCAGCAAGTGATAGATCTGCAAGGAGGCCCATAGAGACAGATACAAAACACCGGTTCCGACTGCCTTCAACGAATAGGAAAAGGCCGGGAAACCTTTGCTGCGGAAACGTTCCGACCACAGCACAAGCCCGGCGCCTGCAATCAAACCCACCAGAATGCGTCCAGCCGGGCCGATCCACTGATTATCGATCGCCAGCTTCAGCGCCCATGCCGCTCCGATCAATAGTGCCAGGACACCGATACGATTGAAGACCTGCGATCCCAGCCGCGATTCCAGGTTCTGCCGCTCTTCTACAGCAAAACGCGGATTGGCTGGAGCCGGAATGGCCGGCACAGGCGGCGTTGGCCCGGCTTGGGCTCTGGGCATTATCGACTGGACGACGCGCCGCCCGCGAAGCGTCGCAACCTCTTCCTCCAACGCTTCAACGCGTTTTCGTAGCAACAACAATTGCTCCGCGAGATTTTCCGGGCTACCGTCCATATGCAGGCTGTTATACCCTGTCAGCGAGATGGCCACCAACCAGATTCTCGTTGTTGAAGACGACCCCATGAGCCTGGAGCTGCTTGATGTGTTGCTCACCCAGGAGGGTTTCACCGTCACTGGCTGCGGTTCGGGCGAAGATGCGGTAGCTGCCATCACGAAGAACCCGGAGATCGGTCTCGTGCTGACGGACCTGCAGATACCCGGCCTGCGCGGCCCCGCCCTGGCCACTGCCATGCGGAAGGCCACCACCACCCCGCTGCGCATCTTCGCCATGAGCGCCACGGCGCCGGAGCACCGGCTGCCGGGTTTCGATGCCTTCCTGCTTAAACCGCTCTCCATGGAGCGTTTTCTCTCGCTCACGCATGGTTCCGGCGTGCATCACGGCGCTGCGCCGCAGGAGTCTCACCTCCTCGACGAAACCATCTATCGCCGCATGACCGCTGCCATGCCGGCTGCCCAGTTAAAAGCGACGTATACCTTTGCCATGGACGATGCCCTCACACGCATTACAGCCATGCGCACGGCCTTCCACGAGAACGACAACTCCTCGTTTCGCCGCCAGGCCCATGCCATCAAGGGAGGCTGCGCCATGGTCGGAGCTGTAGAACTCGCTTCTCTGGCCTCGATCTTTGAGCGCAACGGCATCTCAGGGAAGCAAGTTGGTACCGAATTAGACGAATTCGAGCTTGCAGTAGACCGTCTGCGTCGTATGCTGGAATCGCGGTTTTGACGGGCCAATCGCCGTATCAATCCCTCTCCAGACCGGAGGAATTACAGATGAAAGCAGTTACCTCGAAGTCTGGGGCGCACAGTATCGGGCACTCCGGACTTCCGGTCCGTATCGTAATCGCCGACGATCATCCAGTCGTGCGCTTCGGCGTCCGCAACATGCTCGCACCCGAACATGGATTTGACGTTGTGGGCGAGGCGGAAGATGGAGACATCGCCATCACCCAGACGCTGGAACACGAGCCTGACATCCTTCTGCTTGATCTGCAGATGCCGCGGCTTCCCGGCCTGGAGACCATGCGAGCGATCATGAGCCGTTCGCCCGGCGTCAAGATCGTCCTTCTCACCAGCGCTATCACCACGCAGCAGCTCATTGAAGCGTTGCAGATCGGGGCACGCGGCATCGTCCTTAAAGACTCTGTTGCCGGAGATCTGTCGCAGGCCGTTCGTGCGGTCGCCGGAGGCGACTACTGGATCGGCGGCGAACGGGTCGTCAACCTCGTCAAGGCACTCCATGACCTGATGCAGAAAGCCGCCGCCCAGCCGGAACGCAAGACCTATGGCCTGACACCGCGTGAACTCGAGGTTGTCTCCTGTATCGTCGAAGGCTGCAGCAACAAGGACATCGCGAAGCAGTTCTCCATCAGCGAAGAGACCGTAAAGCGCCATCTATCGAATGTCTTCGATAAGACCGGTGTCTCCACGCGCCTGGAGCTCGCTCTCTTCGCGATCTCGCACAAGCTGGTTCAGGCCGACAACTAGGACATATCACCAAACTCGAGATACCCATGCATCGGGTGCCCCATGTCCCTAGGGGACATGGGCCCGGCCTTCACTGTTTGGGCATCAATCTTCAGGTCCCGAGACGATCTCATTCTTGAGCCGCGCGAAAACGGTGGCGCGGAGCGCGATACCCCACCCTTTGCTTCGCAAAGAATGGGGCAACAAGAATAGTGGCTCGCTCTAAGGTTGCCTCAATTCAATAAAAAACCTGGATCCATTCCCAGCTTCACAAATGGACAGCCTTCGCATTTTTCACCGCATCCCATCAGTGCACACCGGAGTTTCGTAGCGCCCCGGTGCTCTGAGGCCCCTCATCAACACCGCGTTCAGGAAGGCGGCACAGAGAGCAATGAAGGAGCGAGACCATGTACGTCATTTCCCGGTACACATTCTATGCAACCCTGCTCGCCGCGGCCGGTCTGCCTCTTGCCGCAGCACAGGAGCCCAACCCCACGAATACGCCTGCCGCTCAGTCACGAACGGGCGGCGCACACCTCGACGGCGAATACAACGGCGTTCCCCTCTATCGCGTTAGCGTCGTCCAGCGTGACCTCGATGCCGTCAATTACATGCACCGTAGCGGCTCCACAACGCTTGAGCTGATGGGCACACCGCTTCTGGCCAATGCCAAAGGCAAAGCCGTCGTGAAGAGTGACAAGGGCCGCATGACCATCGACGCGAAAATGGATCACCTTCCCCCCGCGAATGGCTTCGGTCCGGAATACCTGACCTATGTGCTTTGGGCCATTACACCCGACGGCCATCCGGAGAACCTCGGCGAACTTCTGCCCTCGGGCAATGACGTCAACATCTCCGTCACTACCGGCCTGCAGAGCTTCGGCCTGATGATCACTGCAGAACCTTACTTTGCCGTCAGAGTGCCCTCGGACGTGGTTGTCCTCGAAAATCACATCATCGAAAACAAGACCAACGGCGTTACGGAAAAGGTGAACGCCCACTACACGCTGCTGCCGCGCGGCCAGTACGTCTCTCAGACCAACGGATCGAAGACCGTGATGAAGCCGATCACTCGCGATGAGAAGAGCCCTCTGGAGCTATATGAAGCGCACAATGCTTATCGCATCGCCATCAACGCCGGCGCTGACAAATACGAACCCCAGATCATGGGACAGGTGAAGCAGAACCTCGACAATGCCGACTCGTTCGATCAGAACAAACACGGCGACCGCAAACAGGAAGTGACCTTTGCCCGTGAAGCGGTCCAACGCTCGGAAGATGCTCGTGTCAGCACGCTGCGAAAGATTGCAGCCGAACAGCAGCAGGCTGAGATCGATGCCCGGAAGGCAGCCGAGTTACAGGCAGCGAACTCTCAGGCAGCCGCAGAAGCTGAAGCAGCTCAGCGTGCTCGTGCTGAAGCGGAAGCCGCCAAAGCCCGCGCCCGCGAGGCTGAGGCCGCCCAGGCTGCTGCAAGCGCACAGCAGGCTGCAGCAAGCGCACAACAGTCCGCGGCCGAGGCGCGCGAAAAGCTACGTCAGCAGTTGAACTCGGTCCTCACAACCCAGGAATCCGCCCGTGGTTTGATCGTCAACATGTCCGATGTCCTCTTTGACACCGGCAAGTACACGTTGAAGCCTGACACCAAGGTGGCCCTCGCAAAGGTCTCCGGCATCCTGATGGCCTATCCATCGCTGAAGGTTCAGGTCGAAGGCCACACCGACTCCGTCGGCGGCGATGACTACAACCAGAAGCTCAGCGAAAACCGCGCCGGCACCGTCGCCGGCTTCCTGACCACTGAAGGTGTTCCGCAGGACAACGTCACCGCCAAGGGCTTTGGTAAGACTCGCCCTGTGGCGGAGAACACAACCGCCCAGGGCCGCCAACAGAACCGGCGCGTAGAGCTGGTCGTCTCCGGCGCAGCCATCGGCGTGAAGGATTCCGAGAACTCCGGCGCCGGTGTTGCTACCAACACCGGTACCTCCGCCCCCACGCAAACTACTGGAACCTCTACTCCTCCGGCCAACCAGCACTAGGGCGTGCCATCCAATTCCTGTCGTCAGCGTTGCGAGCGAAAATTGGTCCAGGCAAGGCGGAGGCCGAAGGCTGTGGCGGGTCCACAGTCGAGGCCGACAACGAAGTATGGACCAATTTTTCGCCGCAACCCGAAGGGCCGGGGCAGATTTTCCCGATCTCTTTGTCACTCGTCGTTCCAGTAGGCCAGCTACAGTTCTCTCCTCATTCCTCGATCTCAGAAAAATCTGCTCCCGGCGCTGACTGACACGAATTGGATGACACGCCCTGGGCCGTAACTCAAACAACGACACAAGCATAGGCTGCCTTCGGGTGGCCTATGCCGTCTCCGGACGTGCTAGCGTGAAAGTATGCAGCCCGTTCGCGGAAATATTGTCTTCATTACCGGCGCCAGCTCCGGCATCGGCGCAGCCACCGCCCTTACCTTCGCCCAGCAGGGAGCGCGCCTGCTGCTCTGCGCCCGCCGTATCCAGCGTCTGGAAGCCATGCGCGAAGAGCTGCTCTCCGCCGGAGCCGAAGCGATTCATCTCTTTCAGCTCGATGTCAGCGACCGCGCCGCCGTCAACCAGGCAATCGCTGACCTGCCCGACGAGTGGACCGCGATCGACATCCTGGTCAACAACGCCGGCCTCGCCCGTGGCATGGGAAAGATGTACGAGAATAACCCCGACGACTGGGACGAGATGATCGATACCAACGTGAAGGGCCTTCTCTACGTCACCCGGGCGATCGTCCCCGGCATGGTGGCACGGAAGCGCGGCCACGTCGTCAATATAGGGTCGACCGCTTCCTACAACACCTATGCCAACGGCGGCGTGTACTGCGCCAGCAAGGCGGCCGAAAAGTCGATCTCAGAAGGATTGAAGATTGATCTGCTGGGAACCCCGGTCCGCGTGACCACCATCGATCCTGGCATGGTGGAAACCGAGTTCAGCAAGGTGCGTTTCCATGGGGATGAAGCAACGGCGGCCAAGGTCTACCAGAACATCACGCCGCTCACCGGCGAGGATATCGCCGACGCCATTTTGTGGGCGGTCACTCGGCCGGCACACGTCAACATTCATACCATCGTGCTGACCACCATCGACCAAGGCAACGCCTACTACTTCCACCGTCACACCGGCGCCGCCGCCAGGTAGACGGCTACCGCCTTAGAGGTGAATGGCCCAGCCAAGCTCGGTCAGCTTCTCTTCGATATCGGCCAGAGCTGTCTCCAGAGCGGTTCTGCGGTGGGGACTGGATGTGCGTTGCGACAGAATATGCTCGCGTTGCAGCTCCAGTTCCTTCCGCCGGCGGGCCTTCTCAGCTTCTGCCGCCTTTTCGATCTTCCGGTCCTGCGGTTTAGGTGCTTCGGTCTGTGCCTGCTGATCTTCCACGGATTTACTCTCCCACCCTCGCGCCATATCTCATTCTAGCCCCGTAGCGTGTAACTCGAATTATTTATGGCGTTTGTCCTAGTTCGGATACAGCTCGGATACAGCTCGGATATCCGATATTTAGGCCCCCTGAAACTGCGACCCTTAGCCTCTCCAAAACGTCTAGACATCATCCAGAAATCGGAACCGTGCGCGCTCTACAATGGGAGTGTCCCGGAAAATATATCGAAAAGCTCGTTTAAGGCTGAAGTGTTCCCATGTGGATTGTCCGTCTAGCCCTGCGTCGCCCCTACACCTTCGTGGTGATGTCTGTCTTGATCCTCGTGCTGGGCATCGTCAGCATCGCGACCATGAGCATCGATATCTTTCCCACGATCGATATCCCGGTCGTGACGGTCATCTGGCAGTACAACGGCACCAGTCCAGACGAGATGGAAAAACGCTTCACCACCGTCTCTGAGCGCAGTATGACCACTACCGTCAATGACATCGAACACATCGAGTCGCAATCGGTAAACGGCATCTCCATCATCAAGATCTTCTTCCAGCCGGGAGCGAAGATTGAGTCCGCCGTGGCGCAGATCGCCGCCGGCAGCCAGGCCATCCTCCGCATCATGCCGCCGGGAACCCAGGCTCCGTTCATCCTGCGCTACTCGGCCTCAAATGTTCCCATTCTTCAGCTTGGCCTCTCCTCTGATCGCCTCACGGAAGCCGACCTGAACGATATCGGCCTGAACTTCCTGCGTACGCAGCTTGCCACAGTACAGGGCGCCCAGGTGCCCGCGCCCTACGGCGGAAAAGCCCGCAGCATCATGGTCGACCTGGACCTGCAGGCTCTCTTCTCCAAGGGCCTCTCACCGACCGACGTCGTCAACTCACTCACCGCACAAAACCTGATTCTGCCCGCAGGCGACGTCAAAGTGGGCACCACCGACTACATCGTGCGCACCAACGCCAGCCCTCTGATTTTGGATCAGTTGAATGACATCCCCATCCGTCAGGTCAACGGAGCCACGGTGCACATGCGCGATGTGGCCTTTGTCCACAATGGATCGCCCATTCAGCAGAACATCGTTCGGCTTAACGGTAAACGCGCCGCGCTGATCACCGTGCTGAAGTCCACCAACGCCTCCACGCTCGACATCATCAAGCGCGTGAAGGAGACCCTGCCGCGCATCATCGCCAACCTTCCACCGCCTCCGCCGGACGTGATTCCGCTGCTCGATCAGTCCCTCTTTGTACGGGCGGCCCTTGAGGGTGTCGTCAAGGAAGCCGCCATCGCCGCCAGCCTGACCGCGCTGATGATCCTGCTCTTCCTTGGAAGTTGGCGCTCCACCGTCATCGTCGCGATCTCGATCCCTCTCTCGATCCTGGTCTCCATCATCATCCTCAACATGTTCGGCGAGACCCTGAACACCATGACCCTCGGCGGCCTTGGCCTTGCCGTCGGCATCCTGGTCGATGATGCCACCGTCGAGATTGAGAACATCCATCGCAACCTAGGCCTGGGCAAGGAGATCGAGCCCGCCATCCTGGACGGCGCCGCGCAGATTGCTGTGCCCGCCTTCGTCTCCACCCTAGCAATCTGCATCGTCTTCGTTCCCGTAGCCTTCCTCTCCGGCGCGGCCAAGTCGCTGTTCACGCCGCTGGGCATGGCCGTGGTCTTCGCCATGATGGCCTCTTACCTGCTTTCGCGAACGCTGGTTCCGACCATGGTGAAGTTCCTCCTCGCCTCCGAGGTGGATATGTACCAGCAGATGGAAGAGGGCGGCCATCATGAAGCCCCGGCAAACGCAGGCACGATCTGGCGCATTCACTTCCGCTTCAACGCCTCCTTCGAGCGCCTGCGCTCCCGCTACCATGCACTGCTGGACTGGACGCTGACCCACCCGAAGTTCACGCTGGGATCGTTCGCTCTCTTCATCGCCGGAACCCTCTGTCTTATCCCCTTCATCGGGGAAGACTTCTTCCCGCAGGTCGATGCCGGCACCTTCCGCCTGCACGTCCGTGCCGCTCCCGGAACCCGCATTGAAGAGGTGGAGCAGGTCTTCGCCAAGGTAGAAAGCACGATTCGTGAGGTGATTCCTCCCGACGAGCTGAATACCGTGCTCGATGACATCGGTATCCCCAGCGGCGGCTTCAATCTCGCCTTCGGCGACAGCTCGCTGACCGATGTGCAGGACGGCGAGGTCATCGTCTCGATGAAGGAAGACCACCGGCCCACGGCAGAGTACCGGCAGAAGCTTCGTAAGGTACTGCGTGAGCGCTTCCCCGACACCGTCTTCTACTTTCAGGCCTCCGATATCGTCAACCAGATCCTGAACTTCGGTCTTCCTGCCCCGATCGATGTACAGATCAGCGGCCGCCAGACGCTGCCCAACTATGAGATCGCGCAGAAGATGCGCGCCGAGATCGCGAAGATTCCCGGCGCGGTGGATGTCCACGTCCACCAGGTTCTTTATTCTCCTCAGTTGCTGGTCAACGTCGATCGCACGCGTGCGCAGAACCTGGGCATGACTGAAGCGAACGTCGCCAACAGCATGCTCTTCGCCCTCTCCGGTTCCGGCACCGCACAGCCGAATTACTGGCTGAACCCGCAGAATGGCGTGAACTACATCGTCCAGGTACAGGTTCCACAACACCAACTCGATTCAGTCGACACGCTGCAACGCATGCCCATCACCTCCGGCTCCGGCACCGTTGCTCCTCAGCTACTCTCGAACCTTGCGACCTTCCAGCATGGGTCCAGTCCGGCCATCACCAACCACTACAACGTGCAGCCGGTCTTTGACGTATTCGCTACAACAGAGGGCCGCGATCTCGGCGGCGTAGAGAAAGAGATCGACAAGATCATCGAGAAGTACCAGAAGCTCGCGCCGCCGGGAGCCACTATCACCGTCCGGGGGCAGGTTAAGAGCATGCGCGACTCCTTCGTCGGACTCGGCCTGGGCATGTTCTTTGCCGTGCTTCTGGTCTATCTGCTGATGGTTGTCAACTTCCAGAGCTGGCTTGATCCCTTCATCATCCTGATGGCGCTGCCCGGAGCCGCCTGCGGCATTCTCTGGATGCTCTTCGTCACCGGCACCACCTTCAGCGTCCCATCGCTGATGGGCGCTATCATGTGCGTCGGTGTGGCGACCGCCAACTCCATCCTGATGGTGACCTTTGCCAACGATCAACGCCGTGCCGGCATGAACGCTATCCAGGCTGCAAGCTCCGCGGGCTTCACCCGCCTTCGTCCCGTTATGATGACCGCTCTGGCCATGATCATCGGCATGCTGCCCATGTCGCTGGGTATGGGTGAGGGCGGCGAACAGAATGCACCGCTCGGCCGCGCCGTTATCGGCGGTCTGCTGGTGGCCACCTTCACCACCTTGCTGATCGTTCCCATCTTCTATAGCCTGCTGCGCAAGCAGGAGATCAAAGAGCTGCACGCCGAAGAGATTCCCGAGTAAGGAAGACAACAAAGCAGATGAATGCGAATACCCAGACTGAACGCTCCTCCCGCGGCCCCTATATCGCCGTCATAGGACTCTTCCTGCTGCTTGGCATCATAGCCGTCGTTGTTTTCCTTCCCCGGCTGCGCCATAACGAAGCTCTGAAGGTCGAAGCCGACGCTGTCACCGGCCCCCCAGTCGTGGTCGTCACCAAGGTCAAAACCGGCGCCAAAGATACCAAGCTGGAGCTTCCCGGCACCGTACAGGCCTTTGAACAGGCCGCGATCTTCGCTCGGACCAACGGCTATGTCAAAGCCCGCTATGTCGACATCGGCGACCACGTCCGCCAGGGCCAGTTACTCGCCCTGATCGAGGACCCCACCACCGAGCAATCACTGCGCCAGGCACAGGCCAACGTCATGCAACTCAAGGCACAGCTTGCCCTCGCCGAGGCCAACGCCAAGCTCGCGGACGCTAACGATGCCCGCTGGCGCGATCTCTTCGCCCAGGGCGTCGTCAGCAAACTCGATGCCGATACCCGCGGAGCCACCGCCTCCGCCAACCAGGCCACCGTGGAGGCAGCCAAAGCCAGCATCGCCGCCGCAGAAGCGACCGTGCTTAGCCTGCAGCAGCAGCTCAGCTTCTCACGCGTTACCGCGCCGTTCGAGGGCGTTATCCTCTCGCGCAATATAGACAATGGATCCCTGATCACCTCCGGCTCCTCTACTAACACGACACAGATGTTTACCGTCGGCCGCTCCGATACGGTGCGCGTCTTCAGCTCTGTACCGCAGGCTGAGGCCGTCTCCGTCATGAACTCAAAGACGGCAAGTGTCGCCTTCCGCGAGCTGCCGAGCCATCCGTATCCTGGCTCCATCTCACGCACCAGCGCCAGCATCGATCCGACCTCGCGCACCATCCTGGTCGAGATCGACCTGAAGAATGATGGCAAGATTCTGCCGGGTATGTACGCCACCATTCAGTTCGACGCTCCACGCGCCGAGCCACCCACCGTGCTGCCCACCAATGCTCTCTTTGTCCGCACCGCCGGTCCACAGACCTTCGTCGTTGGGGAGGACAATGTCGTTCGCCTGCGCAGCCTTGTTCTGGGACGCGATATGGGGAACGCTGTGGAGATCGTCTCCGGCCTGAAGCCCGGCGAAAACGTTGTCATCAATCCGACCGATATGGTCGTGGATGGGGTTCACGTGAGCACAAAGGTGCTGCAATAGACTTGTAGTGGTGATCGTAGAGATTCAATCGCTGCGCAAGGTATATGACGGCAAGCAAGCCGTCACTGCCGTCGATGGGATTGACCTTTCCGTCCGTCCCGGAGAGATTTATGGCCTGCTCGGCCCCAATGGAGCCGGCAAAACCACCACCATCTCCATCTGCACGACGCGTGCCCTGCCGACCGCAGGCAGCGTCCGCATCGCCGGAATCGATGTGGTGGCCAATCCCTCCGAGGCTCGCCGCTACATCGGTGTGGTGCCGCAGTACAACACGCTCGACCGGGCCTGCACTGTCTTCGAGAATATCTACTTTCATTGCCGCTACTTCGGTGCTTCCTCCTCAGAAGCCAAAGCTCGCACCTCCCAGTTGCTGGAACAGTTCCACCTGAGCGAACGCACCAAAGCTTATCCTCAGCAGCTCTCCGGAGGACTGGCGCAGCGCCTGCAGATCGCCCGTGCCATCGCACACCACCCCAAGGTGCTCTTCCTCGATGAGCCGTCTGCCGGCCTCGATCCGCAATCGCGTATCGCCATGTGGGATATCGTTCGCCGCCTGCACACCGAAGGCATCACGGTTGTGCTCACCACGCACTACATGGAAGAAGCCGATGCGCTCTGCGGACGAGTCGCCATCATCGACCACGGGAAGATCCTCGTGCAGAACACGCCTGCCGCCCTGAAGAGCTCCATCGGCGCAGAGACGATCTATCAGCTCGACCTGCGTGAGGTCGAACAGGCACAGTCGCTCGCTACACAACTTCGTTCGTTCAATGGCGTCGCCAGCGTCGAGACCACGTCCAACGGCATACGTGTGCTTGCCAAAGCCTCCGATGGCCTTCTGCCGGAGATCGTCACCGCCGCCAATCCCTTCGGTCTTCGTGATCTCTCCATCACCGAGCCCACACTCGAGACCGTCTTCATCCGCCTGACGGGCCGCGATTTGAGAGATTAATCATGCCGAGCAATGTTGCCCAATACGTTCACGCCTTTCGCGGGCTCTTCCTCCGCGACCTGCATGTGCTGCGGCGTGAGATGTTTCCCTTCCTCATCCGCATCTGTATGAACCCGATCCTCTTCCTGTTCGTGTTTACCTACATCATGCCGCACATGGCCGGCGGTTCCTCCATGAACCCGACCGCCGGCATGGCTGAGGGGACGGGTGTCAGCTTTTCAACCGTACTGCTCCCAGGCTTGATGGCTGTGGCCATCATGTTCTCCGGCATTGCTGCCGTGGCTCTTCCGCTGGCGCAGGAGTTCGGCGTTACGCGTGAGATTGACGATCGCGTGATGTGCCCGCTGCCGGTCGGCGCGGTTGCCATAGAGAAGATCGTCTTCTCAGCCATGCAGAGCATCATTGCCGCCTGCATCGTCTTCCCGCTGGCCTACTACATCCCCAGCACACCAGTCTCGGCGCACGTTACCAGTTGGCCGCTGCTGATCCTGGTGCTGATCCTCGCCTCGCTCACCGCCGGAGCCCTGGGCCTCACCATTGGCACCACCGTGAAACCGCAGCAGATCGGTCTGATCTTCGGCGTCGTCGTCATGCCCATCACCTTCCTGGGCTGTGTCTACTATCCCTGGGCTGCACTCACTCATATCCACTGGCTGCAGTACGGCGTGCTTTTCAACCCGATCGTCTATATGAGCGAAGGTCTGCGCGCATCGCTTACGCCTGCACTGCCCCACATGCATCCGGCTGCCATCCTGGGCATGCTGTGCTTCTTCCTGGTTCTGCTGACGTGGTTAGGCATTCGCGGCTTCCTTCGCCGCGTCATTGGATAGCGTTGCCCGTACGCCGTTGAGTCCGTCCTTCGGAAAGAAGATCGCGAAGGTTGTCCCTGCTTGTTCACCCTGCCGGCTCTTCACGCGCGCGGTGCCGGAGTGCTTGCGGATAATCTCATCGCTCACCCACAGGCCGAGTCCCGTGCCGGTAGCGTCCTTGGTAGTGTAGAACGGCTCGAAGAGACGACGCTGCGTCTCCTCACTCATCCCCGTTCCGGTATCGCTCACCGTCACGCGCACGCCATCACACCAGCCGCCGCGGAGAGAACGGCCCGTGCCATAGCGGGCACGCACGATCAGTCTGCCGCCACCGACCATCGCATCAATCGCATTCCCTATCAGGTTGGCAAACAACTGACGCAGCTCTCCGCTGAAACCAAAGAGCGCCACCGCGGGATCATACTGGCGCTCCACCGTAATACGCGCGCTGCCAAGCCTGGAGTGATGCAGAGCCAGCACTGAATCCAGCACCTCACCCACCTGCGTCTGCACCGGAAAGGTCGACTGCCGGTAGAAACGCAGCGTCTGTTGCGTGATCTCTGAGACGCGCGCCAGTTCAGCCTGTGCCGTGGACACATACTCGCGCGCCATCGAATCAAGCTCCGGATGCGTCTGCAGCAGGTACAGGAGATTCGTCACAGATTCCAGAGGATTGTTGATCTCGTGTGCGATGCTTGCGGCAAGCCGTCCTGCCGCGGCCAGCTTCTCTGTCTTGCGCAGCGCCTCCTCTGACTGCAGACGTTGCGTGATCTCCATCACCACAACACCAACCCACCGCACGACACCCTGCTGCGTACGTACGGGATACCAGTTGCAGATCCAGGAACGTTGCACACCCGGCAGGCTAGGCAGCTCTCCCTTCATCTCGATATCCCGCACCGGCTCTCCCGAGTCGAAAACCGTTGAGAGAAGCATCTCGACCCGCTCGGAGAGCGGTCCGGGAAAGACTTCCGTCATCCTTCGGCCGAGATGGCGATTGATCGGAAGTCCATTGATATCCGCAAGAAACTGGTTCAACCGCACGTATCGCAGCTTCTGGTCGAAGAACGCGAAACCGATGGGCGCATTCCCCAGCATGGAATCCAGCAGCGCCAGCGTCTCGTATAAGCCCGAGCGCTGATCTTCCAGCTCACGCACCATGGTGTTGAAGCTGCGAGTCAGCTCACCTACTTCGTTGGACGCGGTCACCACCAACGGAAAACCTGCATTCGATTCAGGATCGCGGATGATCTGCTGGGTCGCCTCACGCAGCTTCCGCAGCGGCCGGCTCACGCCGCGCACAATCAGCAGGATCGGCAAAAGGTTTGAGAGCAGCGCCAGACCGCCGTACCAGAGCGCTCCCGTGACGATGATGCTGATATTGCTCGCAAGCGCGGAAGAGCTCGGTTCCAGCCAGATCAGACCTGCAGGTTTCCCGCTGACGAAGATCGGAGCAACACTCTCGGTTCGCCCCTGGGCCGTGATAAACAGCCGCGCCTTCACTGGTCCCATCAACTCGCGTCGCTCTTCGGCGCTTAATGGCGCATCAGCGTTCGACTCGGATACCGCCAGAGTCCTGCCACTCAGATCCGTGACACGCGCTCCGTCGATGGTCGGTGTAATGCGCGCCGTCTCCAGGATCTCCTTCAACGCGTCCATGTGATCCTGGCTCAGCGGAACACTGCACGCTCCTGCCAGACGCTCCGCCTGCTGCAACAGCCGCTGACGAGCCCGTTCCCGCGTAACAGAGCGCTGCGCGGAGACCGTATAGGTCAAAAAGATGGCAAGCAGCAGAGTCTGCACCACAATGGTGCCAAAGATCAGTTGCCCCTGGATCGTTCTTGGCAAAATGCGGCGCATGAGATGGTTCCAAGGCTAAACCCGTCCGGGTTTCGTGGAAAGCTTTTCCCTCACGAGAGCTTGCTTGTTAAATCTCGGGCAATCTGCGCTCCGTGGAAACGCCCGTTTTCGATAAACACTTCGTTGGTGCGCTCACCAGCGATAATGACTCCGGCCAGATAGACTCCCGGAACGTTCGACTCCAACGATTGCGGATCGCACACCGGGCATCGGCTGTTGTTCTCATCCAGCCTGACACCTAATGCCTCCAAAAACTCGAAGTCAGGTCTATACCCCGTCAGAGCGAAGACAAAGTGATTCGCAATCGTGGTCTCGCCCTCAGGAGTCGTCAAGGTCACCGTGTCCTCTGCGATCTGCTTCACCACGCTCGAAAAGTACGCCTTGATCTCTCCGTTCTTGATGCGGTTGTTGATGTCAGGCAGAATCCAATACTTCACGTGGCTATGCATCGCAGGTCCGCGATGCACCAGGGTGACACGTGCTCCGTGACGCCATAGATCCAGCGCGGCAATCGCCGCGGAGTTCTTTCCGCCGATTACCACCACATCGAGACCGAAGTACGGATGCGGCTCGTTGTAATAGTGCATGGTCTTGGGAAGGTCTTCCCCGGGGAGACCGAGATAGTTCGGCAGATCGTAGTACCCGGTGGCCACCACAATCTTCTTCGCCTGATGCTGCAACACACGGCCAAAGCGATCTTCGGTATGAACGACAAACTGCCCATCGCTTCCGGTTACCTTGTCGACACGCTCGTACTGCCGCACGTCCAACCGATAGTTCTCGGCGACCTTGCGGTAGTACTCCAGTGCCTCGCTCCGCGTCGGCTTCTGGTTCGGACTCGAGAAGGGTATATTGCCGATCTCCAGCAGCTCCGGCGTTGTAAAGAACGTCATGTGTGCCGGATAGTTAAAGAGCGAGTTGCACAGGCAACCCTTGTCCACCAGCACAGCCTTCAGGCCGGCACGCTGCGCTTCAATCGCGCATGCCATACCCGTCGGACCTGCTCCGATCACCAGTACATCGAAAATCCCGGTCGAGGCCATATCTTTAATCTTATAGAAGATGCTGCGACGTCGAATTAGCCGCCGCATCCAACCCAAAGGCATCACTACCTCGAAGGAGCATCTGCACAATGCCCGATCTCGAACACATCAAGCACGGCCCCTCGGAGACTGGGGTTCTCGACCTGATCCTCAAGCGCTGGAGCCCCCGCGCTTTCTCTGATAAGCCCGTGGCCGCGGAAGACCTGAAGAAGATCTTTACCGCCGCCGGATGGGCGGCCAGCTCCTACGGCGAAGAACCCTGGCGCTTCATTGTCGGCATCAAGGGCGACAGCACCTACGACAAGATCTATTCCACGCTGGTCGAGTTCAACCAGGGATGGGCAAAGTCTGCTCCTGTGCTCTACCTCACCGCCGCCAAGAAGACCTTCACCGCCAATGGCCATCCGGACTACCACAACCTGCACGACACCGGCGCCGCCTCAGCCACGGCAGCACTGCAGGCCATCGCTCTCGGCATCCACACCCACGGTATGGGCGGCTTCGACCACAAGAAAGCCCGCGAGGTCTTCCAAATCCCCGAGGACTTCGACGTAGGCGCCGTATGGGCCCTCGGTTACCTCGGCGACGCGAATACCCTGCAGGGCGGCATGAAGGATCAGGAGCTTTCTCCCCGCAAGCGCAAGCCCTTCGATAGCTACGTCTTCTCCGACTGGGACAAGCCGGCAAAGTTCTAAAACAACAAAGGCCCGCCACCGGCGGGCCTCTCTAACAAACCACATTGAACCGTTGTCATCCTGAGCCGCAGGCGAAGGACCGCTTTCCGGACCCGTAATGACAACTCGGTGAGCCCGTATCCCGGGTGCCCCATGTCCCCTTAGGGACATGGGTATTCGCGCGACGCGCGAACCTAGGGTGACACCTCGAATTTCGTACCCCTAGTCAAAAGTAAGGATTCGGCCATGCAAAACCGAAGAAAGATATCTCCTTCGCCATTTGCAGCGATATCCCATTCTTTTGCTGAAGAAACAAGGGATGACCCGGGTCATCAATAAAAAATACAGGGCGTTGACCGACTTCTTGTAAGCGAACCGTGATCTGAAGGTTGAAAGGATCGGGTTCCATACTCATCTTATTAGCGAGCCTTCCCTTGAACGGCCCATGCCGATGCTCCCGGCCTTCTTCCTCCCAACAGTCCGAAATCTCATCGAAGTCCCCTTCCCGGAGAAGCGCCCAAACTCCCCAGAGGAAAGGAGCCTCCTCTCCAAGAATCGGGATCTCAATCAATCCACGAAGGAAGAACTCTTTGCCGTCAACAATGCACTGGTCAGAACCGGCAACCACACGGCTCTCGAACTCTTCATGCGAGCAAGATGCAACCGGATCGGGAAAATCAGCTGCAAAACTGAACGGAATGTCGCTGTGAGCCTCCCCACGCGTCGAACAGACCCATGATTCGCCGATCAACACCCCCTACTGCAGAATCGCCACTCCCTCAAACTCCCCGGCAATCCTCGCCTTCCACTCTGCCGGCCCGGTCTCGTGCACACTGACACCATTGGAATCCACCGCCACCGTCACCGGCATATCCCTCACCGTGAACTCGTAGATGGCCTCCATGCCCAGGTCTTCAAAGGCCAGCACACGCGATGCCTTGATAGCCTTCGAGACCAGATACGCGGCTCCGCCAACGGCCATCAGGTAGACAGCCTTGTTATCGCGAATCGCCTCGATCGCCGCAGGTCCACGCTCGCTCTTACCCACCATGCCCAGCAGACCTGTCTGCTCCAGCATCTGGCGCGTGAACTTATCCATCCGCGTCGCTGTCGTCGGACCTGCCGGCCCGACAACCTCTTCGCGCACGGGATCGACCGGGCCAACGTAGTAGATAAAGCGTCCGGTGAAGTCGACCGGCAGCTTCTCACCCTTATTGAGCATCTCGATCATCCGCTTATGTGCGGCATCGCGGCCGGTCAGCAGCTTACCGTTCAGCAGCAGCACTTCGCCCGGCTTCCACGTTGCGACCTCTTCGCGGGTCACGGTATCGAGATCGACACGGCGCGCATTCGCCGGTGAGTACGTCAGCTCCGGCCAGTCTTCCAGCGATGGAGCCTCGATGTGCGCCGGTCCTGAGCCATCCAGATGAAAGTGCGCATGGCGCGTTGCTGCGCAGTTGGGAATCATCGCCACCGGTAGATTGGCCGCGTGCGTCGGATAGTCGAGGATCTTGATATCGAGCACCGTCGTCAGGCCACCCAGACCCTGCGCACCGATACCCAGCGCATTGATCTTGCGGTAAAGCTCGATACGCATCTCTTCCAGCTTGTCCTGCGGCCCGCGCGCGATCAGCTCCTGCATGTCGATCGGTTCCATCAGCGCCTGCTTGGCCAGCAGCATCGCCTTCTCCGCCGTTCCGCCAATACCGATACCTAGCATGCCCGGTGGGCACCATCCAGCGCCCATCGACGGCACGGTCTTCACGACCCAGTCCACAATCGAATCTGACGGATTCAGCATGGCGAACTTCGACTTCGCCTCACTGCCGCCGCCCTTGGCTGCAACGATGACGTCGATACTATCGCCCTGCACCAGCTCGATATTCACCACCGCCGGCGTGTTGTCCTTCGTATTCTTGCGGCCAAAGGCCGGATCGGCGAGAACGCTGGCGCGCAGGCGATTGTCTGGATGGTTATAAGCCCGGCGCACACCCTCGTCGCACATGGATTGCACATCCATGGTCGCGCCCTCCCACTGCACGCCCATACCGATCTTCAGGAAAACGGTCACAATGCCGGTGTCCTGGCAGATGGGACGGTGCCCCTCGGCGCACATCCGGCTGTTGATCAGGATCTGAGCCATTGCGTCTTTGGCCGCAACCGACTCCTCCAACTCATACGCCCGAGCCAGGTTCTTGATGTAGTCCACCGGGTGGTAGTAGCTGATGTACTGGAGCGCGTCCGCAACGCTCTGGATAAGGTCTTCCTGTTTGATCGTGGCCATCGGATAGGTTCCTGCATCCATTTTACGGCTCGGATAAGATCGTTGTACTCACAGCGCAGCCGCGAAACCGTTACCTGCTGCGCCGGATCTCCCAGGGACTGACTATGCGCAAACTCCTGCTTGCCGCTGCCCTCTCGCTCTCCACCACTCTTGTTCAAGGACAATCTCCCGCCATGAATCACGCCGCCGGCACCTTCGAAGTCAAGGTCGCGCCCACCGGACACGATCCGGAGCCTACCATCAGCTCCCTCTCGATCGACAAGCAAATCCACGGCGATCTCGAGGCAACCACCAAGGGCGAGATGCTCGCCGCCGGAGACCAGAAGGCCGGCGTCGGCGGTTACGTCGCCATTGAACGCGTCACCGGCAAGCTCAGCGGCAGGATCGGCAGCTTCGCCCTCATGCACTCCGGCACCATGGTCCCCGGCCAGCCTTACGACCTGAAGATCATCGTCGTCCCAGGTTCAGGCACCGGCGATCTCTCCGGGATCTACGGCACATTCCATCTCGCCATCGACAGCGCCGGCAAACACTCCTACACCTTCGACTACGCCTTTTCCACCAAGTAGAGGCTCGGATCTGGGTGCCCCATATCCGGGGTCCCCAACGAGCTCGCTCGTTGGGGTGGTCCCTCGGCTGCGCCGAGATGTGGGTATTCGCACGCCCGCAAGCGATAATAGGGACCGGCTGAGCCCTCATGAAAACCCGTACAGAAAAAGACTCCCTCGGCGCCATCGAACTTCCGGCCGACGCCCTCTACGGCGCGCAGACTGCCCGCGCCATCCGCAACTTTCCCATCAGCGGCATGCGCGCTCATCCCGCCCTGATCCGCGCCATCGCGGCCATCAAGATGGCAGCAGCTGAAGCCAATCGCGACCTGAACACGGTCACCGCCGAACGCGCCAACGCCATCATGGCCGCCTCCAAGGAGATCCTCGACGGTAAACACCATGACCAGTTCGTGATCGATGTCTTCCAGGCCGGTGCCGGTGTCAGCTTTCACATGAACACCAACGAGGTGATCGCCAACCGCGCCAACCAGATCCTGGGCGCGAAGCTCGGCAGCTACGAGAAGGTGCATCCCAACGACCACGTCAATTACGGCCAGTCGACCAACGATGTTTTTCCGACGGCCATGCGCCTCTCCGCGCTGCTGGCTCTCGAGGACATCTACCCGGTGCTGAAGTCACTCTCCGCCACCTTTGCGAAGAAGGCAGAGCAGTTTGATCACGTCCTCAAGTCCGGCCGCACGCACATGCAGGACGCAACGCCGATCCGTCTGGGACAGGAGTTCGCTGCCTATGGTCTCGCTATCGCGCACGCCTGCCGCACGATCAGCCGCACCTCGGCCAGCCTACGGGAGCTTGGTTTGGGAGGCTCGGCTGTCGGCACCGGGCTCAACACCCATCCGCAGTACCGCGCTCTGGCCATCCAGAACCTCTCGACACTGACCAGGCAGCCGCTCTGCCCCGCGCCCGATATGCGCTATGCCATGCAGAGCTGTGCGCCGATGGCGGACCTCTCGGGATCGCTGCGCACGCTTGCTCTCGAGGTCATCCGCATCTCCAACGATCTGCGCCTGCTCGCCAGCGGCCCCAACACCGGCCTGAATGAGATTCAGCTTCCCGCACTGCAGCCCGGCTCCAGCATCATGCCCGGCAAGGTGAATCCGGTACTGGCAGAGCTTGCCGCCATGGTCGCCTTTCAGGTCATCGGGAACGACACCGCCATTGGCTATGCCGTACAGGCAGGACAGCTCGAACTGAATGTGATGATGCCCACCATCACCTACAACACGCTGCAGTCGATCCAGATCCTGACTAATATGCTGCGTGAGTTCGATGAGCGCTGTATCGCCGGCATCACCGCCAACGAAGATCGCTGCGCCTTCTATGCAGAGTCCACCGTCTCACTGGCGACGGCGCTCAATCCCTACATCGGCTACGCCAAAGCGGCAGAACTGGTAAAGGAGTCGATCGCAAGCGGCAAAGGCATCCTCTCCCTCGCCCGCGAAAAAGAACTGCTGACCGACGAACAGATCACCGAGATCCTCGACCCGCAAAAGATGACCGAACCCCGCGAAACCATTTAGGGATAGCTCCACCTGGGTGCCCCATATCTCGGCTACGCCGAGATGTGGGCATTCGCGCTATGCACGAACCATTCAACACCTCTAACTCAAACAAAACATAACAGTTAAATCTTCCTTGGCCGGATCTGCCCCGAACCCGGAACTTTTTCTTGCAACTTCCCGTGCCTGAGGCTACTCTCTACAACTGACATGCGGATGCGCGCATTCCAGCCCGGCTTTTGCTTTACCTACCGCTACTGGTGGCCAGTAGCGGCTCAGGCGAAGCGCGGGCGCGTGTTCCACGGATAGAACCCTAAATCCAGCAGAAAAGCCCAAGTTTCAAGACCCGAGCCGCGACCCCACCAAGGTCGCGGCTTTTGTTTTACTCCAAATCCAGCCACAAAAGAGGACAATGAAATGGTGACCGTCGAAAGCGCAAAGAAACCCCAACCTCAAACTCCATCACGGATTGCCGCCACGACCGAGCGCGTGGTGCTGACAGGCTATATGGGCGCCGGCAAATCGACGGTAGGCCGCGCCCTGGCCAAGGAGCTTGGCTGGGAGTTCTGCGATCTCGATCACATCATCGAAACAACGCACGGCGCCACCATCGCCGAGCTCTTCACCCAGCACGGTGAGCCCGGCTTCCGGCAGCTTGAGACCCGCGCTCTTGCCGCGGCACTTGGCCGCCATAATGCTGTCATCGCCCTTGGTGGTGGAGCGTTGGAGTCGCTCACCAATCGCCTGCTCCTCGAACAGAAGCCCAACACCCTCACGGTCTTCCTCGATGCGCCGTTCGAGATCCTTTTCGATCGCTGCGTGCTTCAGCCGGATGCTGCTATCCGTCCTGTCCTCAAGGACCCAGATACTGCCGCCGCCCGCTTCAAGGCGCGTCGTCCGCAATACCAGCGCGCAGCCCACATCATCGTGGAAACCGAGGCGCTCACCCCGACTGAGACCGTCGCACGGTTGATTGAGGAGTTGCGCCGGCACTAACTTCACGCGCCAGGCGCAGTTTCCGCATCGTATGCTTTGACGAAACTGTGTTAGCACGGAGACCTGCGCCTGGTGGAACCACCCATCATCAATCCCCCGAAAGACCGCTCCCGCGAGATTCGCGGCTATATTCTCTTTACCTTCCTGGTCATGTTTGCCAGCTTCCTCGCCTGGAAGCTGATGCATCAGCTCGAGATTCTCTAC
Organism: Terriglobus sp. 2YAB30_2; assembly: GCF_052114765.1. NCBI lineage: Bacteria > Pseudomonadati > Acidobacteriota > Terriglobia > Terriglobales > Acidobacteriaceae > Terriglobus > Terriglobus sp. 2YAB30_2. The sequence continues at coordinate 3,516 of NZ_JBFRFJ010000005.1, read as the reverse complement.
GTCTCAGCCATCTTCGCTGTCGTGCTCACGCCGGTCGTGCACGCCATCATGCGCTGGAAGATCAGGAGCTGGAGCCCCAACCAAGGCATCTCCGTCCTCGTTCTGATGATCGGCATCCTCGGCCTGCTGACGCTGCTCTTCTGGCTCGGCCTTCCCCCGGTCATCTCCGATCTGAAGCAGTTCGCAGAGGATCTCCCGGCCCGGATTCCGGGAGCGATTGCCAAGGTCAAGCGCATTCCCATGGCCGACAGGCTTGGCATCGACTCCGTCACGCAGCATGTCGAGCAGGTTCTCTCCGCGACCGCGGGTTATGTCGTCGCCGGCTTGCCGAAATGGATCGCCCGCATCGCCGACATCATTATGGCGGTCATCCTCACGATGTACTTCATCCTTGAGGGCGATACCGTTTACCGCTACTTCCTCTCCATGGTGCCGGCCATCTACCGCACTCGCCTGGATATGACGCTGCAGAAAGCAGAGTTGCGCGTCAGCCGCTGGCTCATCGGCCAGCTCTCGCTCATGGCCATCCAGGGCGTGTACAGCATCATCGTCTTCTTCTCGCTGCACGTCCGCTACTTCATGCTGCTGGGTGTCCTGATGGGTATCACCAACATCATTCCGGTGGCAGGCAATCTCATCACCATCATCATTGTCTTCTGCGTTGCCGCGATCGATTCCTGGACCAAGGCATTGCTCGTCCTGCTCTTCTACGTCATCTACTCCCAGGTTGAGAATGCCTGGCTGGTGCCTAGGATCATGCGCTCCAGCGTCGACCTGATGGGCATCACCGTCCTGGTCGCGCTGCTCTGCGGCACCGCCGTCGCCGGCATCGTCGGAGCCCTGGTAGCCGTCCCCACCGCCGCCCTTGTTGCCGTCATCACCGACGAGTACCTGGTACGAGGGGATTGAAGAAAAGTTGAATGGTTGAATTGTTGAATGGTGAGCCCAAACGGCCCGGAAGATCTGAAACTCACGATTCAACTATTCAACTAACCAACCATTCAACCGTTTTTATCCCACCTTTGTAGTGTTGCAGTTCATGTTTTTGGCGTCCTATACTCGTGCGGTTTGGCCACCGACCGGTCTGGTCAAACCAGTTCTGCTGCCGACCTATACCGTGGCAGCACGACGGCCGGAGAGACGCTGCTGACAGCGACAACCATGAAGGACAAAAACATGCAGGTGAACGAAATTTTGACGCTTGACCAGGAAACCAACCCCTGGGCAGCGCAGGAAGCCCGCTTCAATGAAGCGGCAGAAAAACTCGGGCTCGAAGAAGGTCTACAAAAAGTTCTACGTCTGCCGAACCGCGAGATCATCGTCCATTTCCCCGTTCTGATGGACAACGGGAAAATTGAAGTCTTTACCGGCTACCGTGTACAGCACTCGGTCGCCCGCGGCCCGGCCAAGGGCGGTATCCGCTACTCCCCGGACGTCTCTCTCGATGAGGTGCGAGCCTTGGCAAGCTGGATGACCTGGAAGTGCGCCGTCGTCAACATTCCCTTCGGTGGCGCCAAAGGCGGCGTTATCTGCGACCCGCACAAGATGAGTCAGGGCGAGCTCGAACGGCTCACCCGACGCTTTACCGCGGAACTGATCGAATTTATTGGTCCTGAAAAGGACATTCCCGCTCCGGACATCAACACCAACGAGCAGACCATGGCCTGGATCATGGATACCTACTCTATGCACATGCGTCAGACCGTGACCGCTGTCGTCACCGGCAAGCCGGTGAACATCGGCGGCTCTCGCGGCCGCACCGCCGCTACCGGACGCGGCCTCAGCGTCGTCTGCGATGAAGCGCTGAAGCACCTTGGCATTGCCTGCGAAGGCTGCAAGGTCATTGTGCAGGGTTTCGGCAACGTCGGCTCCAACGCCGCCAAACTGCTCTCTGAGAAGGGCTACAAGGTGATCGGTATCGCCGAGCACGACGGCGGCCTCTACAACGCCAACGGCATCGATATCCATGGCCTGCTGAAGTACAAGCAGCAGGCTGGCACCGTCGTCGGATTCAAGGAGGCCGAAGCCATCGATCCTCTGGAACTGCTCACATGGAAGACCGACATCCTTCTTCCAGCAGCGACCGAGAACGTCATCACCAGCCGCAATGCCGAACGGATCCAGGCCCGCATCCTCTGCGAGGGAGCCAACGGCCCCACCACCCCCATCGCCGACGAAATCCTCGCCGACAAGAAAGTCTTCGTCATTCCTGACATCATGGCCAATGCCGGCGGTGTCACCACCAGCTACTTCGAATGGGTCCAGGACCGCATGGGCTTCTTCTGGACGGAAGAAGAAGTCAATGCCCGCCTCGACAAAACCATGGCCGAAAGCTTCGCGGACGTCGTCCGCTATGCCCAGGCTCACAACGTCAACAACCGCCTCGCAGCCTACATGCTGGCTATCGATCGCGTTGCCTACAACATCCGCCAGCGCGGCATCTACGCCTGATGTCTCTCCCGGCAAAACAGTGGACCCTGCGATCCACTGTTTTGCTTGGCGGCAATCCCCGGCGAGTGACTAGAATAGGGTTGTCGTGAATCTCCCGAACTCCATCACGATGAGCCGCATTGCCAGCGTGCCGCTGCTCATCTGGGCGTTGTCTCCGGTCTTTCCCTGGAAAGACCTTCCTGGTGTGCAGGAGATCACCGCCTCGATTATCTTCATCCTCGCCTCCATCACCGATGGCGTCGACGGCTATCTCGCCCGGCGACGAGGCCAGGTCACCACGCTCGGCATACTGCTCGACCCTCTGGCAGACAAACTTCTGATCACATCGGGATACATCTGTCTGGTCAGCTACACGCCTTCCGTCGTGAAAGCCTGGATCGCCGTCCTGGTCATTGGCCGCGAATTTCTGGTCAACGGACTGCGCTCCATCGCCTCCACTGAGGGTTTCACCATCGAGGCCAGCGAGATCGGCAAGCTCAAGACCGTGCTCCAGATCGTCAGCGTTACGGCCGCCATCATGAACCATGGCTGGCAGACCTGGAATATCTACGGCTTCATCTTCGACTGGCACCTGGTCGCCATCACCGCAATCTACTGGATGGCCATCGTCTCGATCATCTCCGCCGTGGACTACTTCGTCGGCTTCTGGAAGAAGATCGATACCAAGTCCGAGATTCGCCGCAAGCGCCGCTCCTTCGTCCTCAGCCGCAAAAAGAAGAAGATCCTTCCCAGCGCCTCAGGTCCCCAGCGAGCCAGCTAACTCGTTCTGCTGAGCCACAAAGCGGGTGCCCCATGTCCGGGGTCCCCAACGAACTTGTTCGTTGGGGTGGTGCCCCTCGGGGACATGGGCCGTTCGAGCGTAGCTCGAATCGTGTTTGCTGAAATTCTGGGGTAATCCCGAACCCACCCTAACGTTGTGAGGGTGGGGCACCTGTAGGAGGTCAAGAGGTTGTTGACATCTGGAGCCTGCTGATGGGCGGGCGTAGGTTGAGGCTAGCATGAGGTCTTTGTTGGTTGTAGAAGTCTGTCCAAGGGGCGAGTTGGGTGTCTCTTTGTTCTGAGTTT